>CAZDLZ010000007.1:45320-72187 GCA_964506745.1 uncultured Methanotrichaceae archaeon
GATCCCGTTCTTGAAGCAAGCTGATCCCATGAAGAAGTAACGATTGATGCAGGCCTGGGTCTTATTAGCATGCTCGCGTGTTCTGGAGATTATGTCCCACATCATCATCTCCGGGCCGCAAAGATAGATCTGATCGTAATCAAACAGGTTCAGCTCTTTTAGCCCGGCGGCAGCATATCCGTGTATGCCCAGGGAGCCGTCGTCAGTAGTGATAATAGTATCTCCCAGAGCCTCAAATCTATCCTGGAAGATGAGATCATCAATCGATCGAAATCCGAGCAGAGAATCTACCTGGAGGCCCGCCCCTTTGGCCTGCTCGCCTAAAAAGGCTAGCGGGGCTGTTCCTACGCCGCCGCCGATGAGCAGAATTCTACTGCCCCGCAGGACAAAACCGTTTCCCAGGGGCCCTCGCAGGCCGACACAGCTTCCTGCTCCCAGTTTAAAAAGTGCGGCAGAAGCCTCGCCCACCGACTGCACCGTTATGGTGTCAGGGCCAGAGAAGCTCATGGGAATCTCATCCACACCTCTGATCCAGACCATGACGTACTGCCCTGGCGCCGGGTCAAGGTTTTTATCCAGCCGGAAGGTCCGGATCAAGGGGCCTTCCGAGCGCACTTCTTCTATGATTGAGTTTAAGGGTCTCATTAGAGTCTCCTCCCGGCCAGTCCGCATAGCTCATCAAGTGTCAGCGATTTCCTCTCCAGGTATCGGGACAGGCCGGTTGTGATCTCTTCAAAGACGCCATAGCCTCTGAGAAGAGCCGTTCCCACCTGTACGGCCGAGGCTCCGGCCATGATCATCTCCACGGCGTCCTCCCAGGTGGATATTCCACCCACGCCTATTACCGGAATCTCCAGGCGGCTGGCCAGCTCATAGACGCAGCGCACGGCCACTGGTTTTACGGCCGGACCGGACAGGCCGCCAAAACGGTTGCCCAATATCGGGTAACCTGTCTCGATATCAATGGCCATCGCCTTGAGAGTATTTATGGCTACTACGCAGTCAGCTCCGCCCCGCTGCGCCGCCAGGCCCAGCTCGATGATATCGGCCGTGTTGGGAGTCAGCTTGACCCAGACAGGCACGTTTGAAGCGGCTTTCACAGCTCCGGTAACCGCTTCCACCAGATCGGGATAGCGACCAAGTTCGCTGCCATACTTCTCGGCATGAGGGCAGGAGAGGTTCAGCTCGAAGGCATCGGCCTTAAGGCTGCGAGCGATCTGGGCAAACTCTGCAGCAAAAGATCCGAAGATGCTGGCAACGACAGGCACCCCGCATGCGCGGGCTGTATCGATCTCATCCTGAAAGTCTTTGTAAGAGGGATTGGGCAGGCCCATGGCATTGAGAAGGCCACCATCCACGTGAACAATGGTGGGACCGGGATGGCCCTCCCGCGGCAAGGATCCTACGGATTTGGTGACCACGCCGCCAGCTCCTGCTCTTGCGGCGCGACAGAGTGATGCACCGGTGGTGCCCAGAATGCCGGCCGCCAGCAGGATCGGATTATTAAGCTGCAAGCCTCCGACATGGGTGAAAAGGGATGACATGAACTGAATGATCCGCCGGTGGAGATAAAAAGCTTATTAATTGGTAGTACAGATGAAGGATTCCATTGATGATCGAGATAGACGGTTCATTTGGAGAAGGCGGCGGCCAGATCGTGCGTACAGCCGTGGCCCTTTCTGCCGTGACAGGAAAGCCTGTTCGCATTACCAGGATCCGGCAGGGACGCTCCAAACCCGGCCTGGCGGCGCAGCATGCCCGGGCCATAACGGCATTAGCTGATATTTGTGGTGCCAGGGTCTCGGGAGCTGCACCTGGATCTTCAGAGGTCATTTTCACACCGGGAACGATTCGGGGCGGCAGGCACAGGGTAGAGATTGGAACCGCCGGCAGCGTGACATTGCTCATGCAGTGCCTTCTGCCCGCTCTGCTTTGCGCCGATGCTCCTTCTTCTTTGCATATTCAGGGAGGCACGGATGTAAATTGGTCTCCTGCTGTTGACTATTTTAAGAATGTCTTCTTGCCTGCTCTATCATCATTTGGCGCCAGGGTGAGCCTGGAGGTTTTGCAGAGGGGATACTATCCACGGGGGCAGGGTGAGGTGCTCTTGGAGGTCGAGCCCGCAAAGCTGAAGGCCTCTCAACTGGGAAATCAGTCTGCGCAAAATTGTCAAAGCATGCAGAATTTGCACAGTAAGGTGCAAGGGGTTTCACACTGCTCAAACCTGCCGGAGCACGTGGCTGCCAGGCAGGCAGACTCTTCTTCAAAAGTGCTGCAAGAGGCAGGCTTTCAGGCTCAGATTGCCAGGGAGGTCTCGCGTCTTCCATCCCTGGGAAGCGGCATCACTCTCTGGTCCGGCTGCAAAGGTGCGAGCTGTCTTGGCGAGAGGGGCCTTCCTGCAGAAGAAGTGGGCAGAAGAGCGGCAGAGGAGCTTATCATTGAGCTTACATCCCCTGCGGTAGTGGACGTGCATCTGGCCGACCAGCTCATACCCTATCTGGCCCTGGCAGGGGGAAGCTATACGGTGCGGGAGGTATCCAAACACGCCATGACCAACATCTGGACAGCCGGGCATTTCTTGGATCGGAAAATTGAGATCAAAGAGGAAAGCGGCCTCTTTCGGATCGAGTGCGGCCTCAGACAATGAGCAATGGTATCGCTTAATCTTCCTCAAAGATAAATAAGGCTTCAGCAGATTCTCGCTGCGCCCTTGCCATTGAAAAAAAACGACGCATTTAGATCCAGGCCTTGCCAACAGTCCCCTGCCCTCATGGTCCCTTTATAAGTCCCTGTTCGATCAGTTCTTTGATTCTCTTGTCAACAGCCCTGGCGATATCATCCTTGTCAAGTTCATGGCCGTTTTTTTTATTCTCCGTCTCTGCCCCAACATTTTTATAAAATATTCTTAAAGGATTGAGGAAGAAAGGCACCTTTCCATCCCTCAGCCTTTTTCTAGCCTCTTTCAGCTCGAAGACAAAACCGCTTTCTTTGCCTGAGCCATCCGGGCCAAAGAAGAATATCTTCAAAGACCGTTTGGAGATTTCAGTCAGCCTGACCTGATCCGTTTTTCCATCTTTTCCGCTTTTTTCTGTTTCTTTGCCTTCGTAAAACAGATCCTCCGGCCTTTGGCTGATGTACTGTAGGGCAAGCGAGATTACCTTGCAAAATCTACTTTCCAGAGTGTTATCTTTCAGGTAGGCTTTGGAATCGCCGCCATAGGGATTTCGAAGCAGTATCAAAATCTCGTTTTCTCCCACCCCCATCTTTCTCATCGGCCAAATGTTCTCGAATGGGATGCCCGTCTCCTTGGAGAGTGCGGCTCTGATTCTCTCGTCATCTATGAAGCCCCGGCAAAAGACCATGGCAAAGTCGGCTTTTTCCGGTGTGCAAGCAAAGAGCCTTCCTTTCTCGCTCAAAGCTTCTCTGACGAGAGCTTCCTCCGGGTCTTTGCTTCTTGGCAAAGATGCATAGAGCGGCACAAATATGGGCGGCCTGGATAGACCCTGGGAAGAATGCTGCGCTATGGCCTGGCTGGGCGGAATCTCATCGGGATAGTCTCGCGCTGCCACTATCGGCTGCATGACTTTATGAATAAAACGGTTGGCAGAAGCGTAATCATTTCCAAATCTTTTTAACAAGATCTCGTTATCGACGATGATTACTCCGTTGGCACCGCTGCCTTTAGTGAGAAGATCGTAAAGAGCACTTATTGCCGCCAGGTTTCTTCTTCCCCCTTTTGAGAATTGAGCCTTATCGGCAAAATCACCCAGCTCAGTCAATATGCCCAGGGCAAATACAGGATAGTCCGCTTTGCCTTCATTCCTGATGTGGTTGATAATTGGATTTATAAAACCGGTTCCAGTTCCTCCACCAAAGGAGACGATGAACAGGATGCCGTCACATTCTCCTTTGCCGAGAGTCGTAAAGTCTCTTATGGCATTCCACGCACTATCGAATATGGGATTGGGTGCCTGGATCGTAGAAGGACCGTTTTCGCCAGGACTGCCTCCTTTTGCTTGCACCATCTCTTTATTCATGGTCCGGGCAACAGTCTCCTGTATCTCCTCATCGGTATCAAAGATCTCAAAAATGGCCTTGAGGTACTGAGCGTCTCTGACAAAGCCCTGCTTCTTTACGTCGTAGCCGTATTTCTCTCTGACCATTCTGTGAATTTCACAGCCATCGGCTACAGCATCGTGTGGAATGTAAAAGCATGGGTAGCAGCCTTCGTTCATATCTCCGAAGAAGTGCTGAATGTTCTTGGCATCGTTCTTGTCGGCTTCCAGCCAGATGCCCCGAATCGTGCCGGGTGAGATATATTCAGCTTCGGTAATGCGGGAGAGGAGCGGGACATCCAGATCTTCATTTCCCAAAAACTCCTGGGTGACTTTCCCACCAGCCCCGCCTATTCCTACGATGCATAGTTTCATCTTCTTGCCTCCCCGGCTTCTTTATAAATCGGCATCGTCAGGATGGCTGTAGATATAATCACTAAAATAAGGCTAATAAGTTGGATGGCGATCGATTTTTCCGGATAAATTGTGCCGATATAAGCAGACAGAACGACAGAGATGCATAATGCAATTACCGTCAGTCCAATCATCTTTTTCGTGGCTTTTGAGATCGCATAGAAACTATATAACTCAGTAACCCTGAACTCCCTATGATCTTCTGGAAGCTTATCCAGAAAGAGAATGACGATTGCTACCAGCATGGCTACAATGATGCCAAAGATGAAAAATCCCATGGAGTTTGAGGCCAGTTCTGCTATATCCAAATAGCTAAAGGGAAAGAAGGTCGGAACCAGTAGGTAGAGATAGGCAATGGCTACAAAGAGCATTATCCACGATGCAAAAGCGAGAGCGGTGAAGTTGGAGCCCTGCGAGACAGTCATCTCCTTATAGAGATGAGACTTTGCTACAAATTTTTTTTGCAGGGTCCCCACCAATTTATGCACCTTGTTTAAGTTATTTAGATGCAAGACTCCTGCTAATATGAGGCCTAATGCCAGCACAATCGTGCCTGTGGCAAATAAGCTGTCTGCAGCAAATGCAGTATCTATCGACATCTCTTAGTTCCTCCTCAGCAGCTTGACGATTGCATCGGCAATGTTGTTGCTTTTATTTGAACCGCCCATGTTGCCCGATGCGCGTTCGTGAGCCTCAACTCCTTTCTTAAGCTTTCTCTCGATGAAAAAGCCGCCCATCATGATCAGTATCAGCATCGGGACTAAATTCAGGACCATTACCGGGTTGTAGATGCTGTAAGGCACGATCTTGCCATTGATACGAACTCCCGTCTGCTCCATGGCATCTTTGCCGCTCTGATCATACTCCGAGTATTTTACTCTGTAGTAGAAAGTCTGCCCGGCATCGGTAACCTGGAAGGGTGAGGTGCCATTGAAGTTCACTTCGACAGGATCCGGTCCAATTGTGACCTTCTTCGTATCCACTGTATTCCATTCACTGTTGCCGGTCCTGGTGCTAAGGATAAAGGTTACTTCGTACTTTTCAGGGTTAAGATTCTTTGCCCTCAGATTGAATCCATACTTCTCCCACCAGTAGTAATTCTCGCTGGTAGAGTAAAATCCCAGCTTATCTACGGAGAGCTTTGGACCTTTTCGGATATAGGGTCCCTTCAATGGATCTGCAGGATCTTCGCTGATGAAATCAATCCCATCATCATAGCTGTAGTAGTAGGTAAAGTTCTTGCCTGCATCAGATTCCTTAAAGAACCCATATTCATTAGCCTTGAAGCTTACTGGACCCGGCTTCATATTCATTGTTTCGTTCTTCAGCTCAACGCCATTCTCATCAAGGATGTGCAGCGTCACATTGAGCAGATCACCATCGGCATCGGCAATATCTGCCCTGTACTCGATGGGATCGTTGTACCTTACAAGGCCTGATGGTGTTATATCAAAGTCGCTCATGACCGGCAGGCTGTTCGTCACATTGAAGACCAGCTCCGAGTAATAGGGAGCTTTCAGTCCGGTGTAGCCGGACGTGCTCCATTTGTTGACCCCGTCGCTCACATTTGCGCGTACCCTGGCTTGTCCCACCTTCTTAAGGTAGGAAAAAGAGGGCAGCATGCCCCAGATTCTATATGTGGTGTTGGTTGCTTCGTTATACTCGTTGGTCTGAATCTTCTCAGGCCAGGAGTTGATGCGCTCGTACTTATCCGATCCAGGCTCCTTTACCTCCAGATAAAGATCGAGCATGCGGCGCATCTCCAGAGGATTGTTATTGGTGGCAATCGTTATGATCTCCAGAGGCTGGTTTCGGCCAACTGTGGTATTGTTTCCATGGTAGTACATGAGCACAGTGGGCATCTGGTATTCGTCGCTTGTGATGGGGTCCTTCCACAATATAGTCCGAAGCTCCTCGAACTTGGCGGGCTTGCTCTTCTTTCCGTCCTGGATGGTTTTAAGCAATCGGTCGATGTCGATCTGCCTGCTACCGCCTCCGCCGCTGCTCGAAGAGACGGAAGGCCCGCTGTCGCCTCCGCCGCTCGAATCGCCTCCGCCCAGAACCTCTCCGGCTTGAGACACGCCTGCGATGAGCAGCAATGCCAGGATGACGGCTGCCAGCCTAAGCATAAACCACCTCAAACTCGTAAGCATAGTGCTTGGGATACTTCTCCCACTTCAGGGCTTTCCATTCCTGGTTTGAGGATTCATAGGTCCTCTTGTCTCCTTGCAGCCAATTGACATTGTTCTTGGTATAAGCCAGAGCAACATCGACCTTGGGCAGACTCGACCTCACCTCGAGCTGATAGGTGTAATTCTTGCCCTGTGCGATTGCCTGCTCATTTCTCAGGTTCACATCAATGGTCGGTCCAACAAATTCTCCCAGATCCTCGCCGGAAGAGAGAAGTCTGTACTTTGTCTCTCCCAGGAACGGCTCCTGGAATGGCAGCCCTGCAAAATTGACCTTGAATGTGATCCTTGTCTTGGTGGCGTTATAAGTCTGGCTGCCTGCATAAAGCCATGACAGCGAGGATGGATCGTAGACCTCCAGTCGAACCTCTTTCATATTGCCTGCCAGGGGCTTGCTGAACTGCACGTCAATGGTATACATGTATACACGGGATATCTCACCCATAAGCGGGGTGGTTATGTAAAGAGGTCCATGGCTGGGGCTTATTGTGGCGTTTATGAAGCTCACCGGTTCAATGATCGGGCCTTCGAAGATCTCAGAAGATGATAGTCCGCTGCTAAATCTGTACTTCGCTTTTCCGTAATTTGAACCATCAATCACAACCTCCGGCCAGCAGATGGATTGGGACGAGCCGTTGTAGGGAATAGTGCCCTGAGAGATCCATTTGCTTGAGCCGGGCTCCTGAGTGAATAGCTCAACGTCATAATTTTTCAGATCGGACTGCATATTCACACAATAAGTAAATCCAGTAAAGATCGAGCCGTTAGCGGGCGTAACAGATGCCTGGTAATATTTAATTTGTTCTTCTTTAACTTCTTCTTCCGCTTTCATAACCTTCATGCTCTTCTCCGGGAAATATGTCCCGCCGCCTGAGACATCAGGATGCAGGTAGCGCAGTGATAAGTTATGGTTTCCAACGTTATCAACGCCGAATGGGATAGACCAGGTGTACGCATATCTCTGTTGGCCCAGGAAGGTACCACTGTTCATCTGTGTGAAGTTCATCTGAGGGCCGTTGATGCTCAAGGCCATGGTGGCTGGCCCCAATGGACTGTCCACTGTTGCCTTTACCACCTGATTAGCCGGGGCATACTCAGTCACATATAGAATCGGTGCATAATCCAGCGATGCCAGTGACGGTTTGCCTCCACTGATTTGCGGTCCGGAATAGATATTTGACTCAATTCTCTCTCCGGCAAAGCTGGCAACGAAACGATAGCTAGCCTCATCTCCTTCCGCTTCGGCGCATTTATACCGGAAGGGCTGGGTCGTGAGATTGATCAGGCTATCACCTGGCAAAGCGGTGCCACAGGCTCGCTCTACCCACTCCCAGCGGCAGGGGTTATAGACCTCCAGTGCCACCCTCATCTCCACGCTGCTGCTAGCGTTCACAGAGAAAGCATAGGTATCATTCCATCTGCCTTTATCAGGCAATACGGCTCCACCGGCAAAGCTAATTGATATTGCTTTAACCGCAATCGTTTCTTCAGCCAACGGCAGCTGTGCGGCCATGCTCGGATGCTTGTAGCTGATAGTATAATTGAAACTCCTGCCTATGTCAGCCTCATCGAAGGGCAGGCTCCAATCGTATCTATATCTATTGCCGCCCAGAATCACTCCCCGGCTCGTCTCCTCAAGACTCTTTTCCGGTCCCTCCAGCCGGAGAGTGGCCTGTCCCTGGCCAGCCCCGTATTCCACCACAGCCGTAACGCTGCTCGAAGAATCGCTACCTTCTGAGACATAAACCACAGGATCGCTCTCCAGTGAGATGAGAACCGGATTGCCTCCTTTGAAGGCCGGGCCGTAGTAAGGCTTTGAGTAATAATCCTCTCCGGCAAAGCTGGCCTTGAAACGATACTTGGCTTTCTGCTGCTGCATCTCGATGCAATCATAGCCAAACGGCGATAGGGTCCAATTTAACAATGACGATTCAACCGTAGCTTTCTGGGCCCCCTTATCGGTCCATTCGCTGCTGCAAGGATCGTAGGTCTGGAGTCGTACATCGAGAGGAACGATGGTGGTGTCGAGCTTCAGAGAATATGTGTAGCTTTCGTTCCAAAGACCTGTGCTTGGCGTGACACTGGCCAGGGAAAACTGCACGCTCAGCGGTGAGACTTTAATTATTTTGTCCTCGAAGGCATATCTTCCTCCCTCCAGTGTTGGGTGAACAAAGGATAATGCCAGTGTGTAGTTGTTATTGATATGGCGGTCGTCGAATGTGACCTGTCTCTTGAACTGGTACCTGCCTCCACCCAGAGGCACTGCCTTTTCCGTCGAGTTGAGGTCCAAATCCGGGCCAGATAGCCGGAAATTCATATCTCCAGCACCCTTAGAGAATGTAACAGTAGCAATTATATCCTGAGTGATGCTCTCGCCGGTCCGCACATAAACGTTTGATGGATATTGGAGATCTAATTTGGGAATCTCCTCTACTACCTTGAAGCTTACATTGGATTTCTCGGCCTGATAATTCCAGTTTTCGTTCCTGTAAACCACTTTGGCCAGGAAAGGCGCATTCTTGGAGAGCTGTACATCGCTCCTGCTAAATAGGGCCGGAATATTATCATTGGTCCACTCGTAGACCAGAATGCCGCCCTGCACCGCTGCCTCGGATGAGGTATAAGTCATCTCGCCTTTCTGAGGATGGCTGATTATCAGGCTGGCTGTGCTGCCGTCTGGGGTGCCTCCTACCATCCTGGCCCCGGCGTCCTTAACGTAAGCTTGAATCGAAAAATTGGTATAATCCAGGAGCTTTGGAACAGCTATCTTTTCCAGAGATGGATTATAGGGCAAAAGAGAGATGTTGTATGGTCCATAGGTCTGGGGATCAAGCTTGAGGTTGTTGTAGATCAGCTTGAAAGTGAAATCTCCCCCAGTCCTGTAGCTGGATAGATCCTCAGCGACGCTGCAGGAGTATGTGCTCTTCCCCGATGCCTGGCAGGGGACATCCGCTGTAGTCCAGCTCCTGGCATCCGCAGCGCCCAGGGGGCCTGTGACCACCATATGGCATGTGGGCTTGGGGCTTAGACCGTCCAGGTCCTTGAATCCCGCAGAGACGGAGACCCCTTGGAAGAAATAAGGTTTCTTCTCAAACTGGATGCCTGTTAATGTAGGCGGCTGGACGATAGGGCCTTTTATCCGGGCAGTCTTTGCGACCTGCTGCCCGCCTGCATAGAAGATGAATTCAAAGGAGGCATTGCCGGTCTTCGCTATGCCGAATCTATCTTTGAAGCTGTAGGGTCCGAAGACGAAAGAGGTCTTGCTCATGCCCGTCTGGCTGGGAGAGGATTCTGAGTAAACCAACTGATTTTGGTCGTAGATATTAAGTTTCAAGCTGAATTTTGTTACGGCAATCAAACCTACTTGTCTTGCCGCCTCTTCGCTCATCCATACCTGGGCGGAATAGGTGAAATCCTCATAGCCATATTCCGGAGTTACCACTGCGTTTCTGATTTCATAGCCGCTCTGAGCCGCGCCCGGTGCGGCAAAGGAAAAGGCAGAAATTATGCTTACTACTAATAGCAATAATGTGAGATTACGGCGATCATTCCCTACTTTATTGCATAGTGAACCACACCAATTTGATACTTTGGCGCACATCTCTGCACTTAAATCACTCAACAGCTTCGACCCCCATGAAAACTCGAATATATTCTACCGCTTGCTTACTTATAAAGCCTTTTTGCCCTCCCAATATTGTGTATTATGGAGAATAACAAAATAAATAAAAAAAAAATACAATTAACGGCTTATCAACTTTCCAGCACCCTGGCCGCAGCTTCCACTCCAGCGCCGCAGGAAGCGATCTTGCCCTCCTTGGCCAGGATCAGCTCCAGAGTCTGGATGGTTCGCAGGATGTCACCCGTTGAGCACATCCCCATAGTGCCGATGCGAAATATCTTGCCTTTGATGAGGTCCTGCCCGCCGGATACGATGACACCCTGCTTTTTCATGCCGCCGCGCAGCTTGTCGTCCGTGACGCCCACGGGCATCTTCATGGCAGTGACGGTATTGGAGTAATGGGTGTGCTCATTTACCTGGGGGAAGAGTTCGATTCCCAACGCCTTGGCGGCGGAGCGAACCGACTCTGCCTGTTTGGCCGTCCTGGCCCGGCGGGCGGCGAAGCCCTCCTCGGCTGCCATGTGCAGGGACTCTTGCATGGCGAAGAACAGCGATACGGCCGGGGTGAAGGGCGTCTGGGGCTGGCTCTTTCGCACGCTCTTCAGGTGTGCCTTCAGGTCGGAGTAGTAGCTGCTGCTCTTGGGCAGAAAACGCTCTTCCGCTCTGGGCGATGTGGAAACTACGGCCAGGCCGGGCGGCACGGCCAGAGCCTTTTGCGAGCCGGTGATGGCAATGTCTATGCCCCACTCGTCTGTGAGAAACTCATTGCCGCCGATAGAGGATATGCCGTCAACGATAAAAACCGCATCGTGCTTTTTGGCCAGCTTGCCTACCTCCTTGGCGGGATTGGTGAGGCCCACAGAGGTCTCATTGTGAACCATGGCCACGGCCTTGGCGCCTTCTTCCAGCGCGGCCTCTACCCTGTCCAGGTCGAAAGGAGTGCCCCATTCGAACTTCACGGGAATGGCTTTGCCATATCTTTCGCCAATCTCTGTGAACCGCTCGCCGAACTTTCCATTGGATATGGTTACGATCTTATCCTCATGACCGATGAGGCTGGCAACCGCGCCGTCCATGCCCACAGTGCCGCTGCCGGTCATTACTACGATATCGTTCTTGGTCTCGAAGAACTGCTTGAGAAGTCCGCAGCAGTCACTGTAGATCGTGCTAAAGTCACCGCTTCGGTGGCTGATCATGGGCTTGGAAAGGGCGCGCAGAACGCGAGGCGTGACCTTGACCGGCCCTGGAATCATGAGCAAAGTATCTTCTATATCCATGAGATCCCTTCTTCTTTGCGCCTCTTAGTTTCAGGCGGCCTATATAAAACTAGCTTTTATACGCTGCGCCGTCGCCCAGCTATGTCTGGCGCACGGCGGAAGCTGTCGGTTTTCCTTCACCCATTCGTTCAAGAAATTCAAGGTATCCTGATCGTGGGGATAGCCGCTGCCAATCTTGCAGTGCATGGCTTCCTCCAGCTCTCGCATTGATGCATCCCGCCGCACCTTGGCGAGGATTGAAGCCGCTGAGACGATGTGGTGGCGCTGATCGGCTTTGTGCTCGGCCACAAGGTCCATGGTGGTCTTGCTCGCGGCCTTCACCCGATCTGCGAACCTTTGCGCATTCACATCAGCGGCATCAAGAATAGCCCGGTCGGCATGCAGCTTTGCCACCACTGTAGAGAAGCTCCTCACCATGATCTCGTTCATGGTCATAACGAGCCGCAGCTCATCGATGACCCGGGCCTGCACCTCCAGGATATACTGATCGGTGGCAATCCCATTGATCTTTCTGGCCAGAATCTCCCTTTTGGCCGGCGTGAGAAGCTTGGAGTCCTTTACTCCCAGGCCCGCCAGATCAAAGAGCCGATCCTCCTCTATTACCAGACCGGCCACGAACATTGATCCGATCACAGGGCCTTTTCCAGCTTCGTCCGCGCCCAGGAGCAACACAGGATTACACTGGCACTTTCAGGTACATTAAGTAAGCGACTGTATGTGGCCGTGCCCACGAATACGCCCGAAAAAAACCTGATTATCAAAAGCCATCTTCAAAAAACGGCGCATCTGAAGACCAGTGCGTCTGGCAGGATCATGGCGTGAGTTGAATGAATTTTGGCATGGGATGGGCTTATTTTGATGGATAAATGCAGAACGCTTTTTTACCGTCTCACCATAACAGTGTCTTTTTGTACGCAAGCTTTATAAGCTAGTGTAAAGTCATTGAGTATATCCCAAGTGCAGCGGGGTAGGGTAGTCAGGATATCCCGACGGGCTCATAACCCGTAGATCAGTAGTTCAAATCTACTCCCCGCTATAATTCTATCGAAATAAAGCAGTAGACTATTATCTTTTTATCTGGTTTCACTTTGGGGATGTCTCTCATCTTCCTTGCGACAGCTTCCTTCTCATTTCCTTATTTGTATCTTATTCATACTTTATATTATGTAAAAATGGTTGAAGAATATCTTTTTACCGAAAAAGTTCTTAAACTTACACGTAGTATTATCCTGTCATGGCAGCAGTCTTTGATCTACTAAGGCCGCGAAATATGGCGATCTTGCAGGGTACTTTTCAGAAAGACGGAAGGGCTTTAGAGCTGCAGACGGCCAAGGAGATTCTGGCTGAGGTCTTTGGTATCCGGATCTCTGAGGTTGATGAGATGATCGCAAATCGCTTTGCAGATTGCCATGAGAGCCCGAAAGAAAAGGGGCTATGGCCGAGGGAGTTTCATCTGGATTATTAGATCAGGGCATGGCAGTATTGCGCAGGAAACGGAGAAAAAGCAAATGACTACTTTTGGATTCATAGGCACCGGCCATATGGGGTGCATGCTGGTCAAGAAGTTCGTGGAGACTGGGGCCATTGGGGCAGAGGAGATCCTGGCCAGCAACCGGACACCTGAGAAGCTGGAGCAACTGGCAGAGTCTACCGGAATTCGCCCGGCGGGCAATCGTTTAGTCGCAAAGCTTTCCGATGTGATCTTTATCTGCGTTCGGCCACTGGAAGTCAGGGATGTACTCAGCAGCGTCGCCTACCTGCTTACTTCCCAGAAGCTGGTCGTCTCTATAGCTTCAGATTTCTCTTTAGAAAATATGCGCACACTCTGCCCGGCCCGCCTGGCTCGCGCTTTTCCCAGCATGGCCTCTCTAAAGCTGCAAGGCGCGACTTTGCTTGCTTTCGGAGATAATACTACCGCGGAAGATCGACGGCTCATTACAGGCCTCTTTCGTGCCATCGGCCAGGCGGTGGTGGTCGAGGAGAGAGATTTTGGCACTCTGGCCGATCTGACCAGCAGCGCACCAGGCTACTTCGCGGCCCTCATGCGTGAGTTCGTGCTGGCCGCAAAAAGAAGGGATATCCCCTCTGATCTGGCGGAGCGCCTGGTCAAGCAGACCCTGCTTGGCACAGCCCTGCTCCTGGGTGAAGAGAGCTTTGCCGGGTTGATTGAGAGCGTGGCCACGAAGGGAGGAATCACAGAGGCGGGTGTGAAGGTCATCCAGCGAGAGGCACCTGGCATGTTCGACCAGCTTTTCCAGGCCACAGAGGTCAGGCACAGGCAGGTAATAAATAAAATAGAAGGACAGAGATAATCCATTGAGAAACGGCGGGGTCCAGAATACACCTGTCCTGCACCATTCATGATGGCGGGGTTGGGTTTAAGTATCTGAAAAAAGGTCTCTTCAGCCAGGTTAACTAAATTAATTTCAAGGTGATTTGTTTTGCAAAAAAGCGTAGTCAAAGATCCAAGTCTCGCCGGGGAAGGAGAAAAGCGCATTGAATGGGCACGAAGGCACATGCCTGTTCTGGACAAGATCAAGCAGGAATTCGAGAAGGAAAAGCCGCTGCAGGGCGCTCGCATCGTAGCCTGTCTGCATGTCACTGTGGAGACGGCCAACCTCATCACCACTCTCGTGGCCGGAGGAGCCGAGGTGGCTGTCACCGGATCGAATCCACTGTCCACCCAGGATGAGGTGGCAGCAGCTCTGGCGGCGCGGGGCCTGCATGTCTATGCCTTCCGGGGAGAGAACGATCAGGAGTACTACGACTGCATCAAAAAAGCCCTGGACCTGCGGCCCAATGTGAGCCTGGATGACGGCGCCGATACCATCGCCATCATCCATAAGGAGTACCCGGATCTGGCCGGGCAGATGTTCGGGGGCTGCGAGGAGACCACCACCGGTGTCGTGCGCCTGCGGGCCATGGCCGAGGATAATGCTCTCCTCTATCCGGTCATCGCCGTCAACGACGCCGAGACAAAGATGATGTTCGACAACCGCTATGGCACCGGCCAGAGCACTCTGCATGGCATCATGCAGGCCACCAACTTCCTCTTCGCCGGCAAGACCGTGGTCGTGGCCGGCTACGGCTGGTGCGGCCGGGGATTTGCCATGCGTGCCCAAGGTCTGGGAGCAAACGTAATCGTAGTTGAGATCGAGCCGAGAAAAGCCCTGGAGGCGGCCATGGACGGCTATAGAGTCATGCCCATGCATAAGGCTGCGCCTCTGGGAGATCTGTTTGTCACGCTTACCGGCGACATAAATGTGATTCGAAAGGAGCACTTTTTGCAGATGAAAGACCAGGCAGTCCTGGCCAACAGCGGCCACTTCAATGTGGAGATAGACATCCCTGCTCTGGAGAAGATCGCTGCGGCAAAGGTGGCAGTACAAAATAATGTCGACGAGTACAGACTTCCGGACGGACGCAGGCTCTACCTGCTAGCGGAAGGCAGGCTGATCAATCTGGCTGCGGCCTATGGCCATCCTCCTGAGGTCATGGATATGTCCTTTGCCAACCAGGCACTGGCCGTGCGCTACATTGTGGAGCACGGGCGAAGCCTGGAGAAAAAGGTCTATGCCGTCCCAGTGGAGATCGATCGCAGGGTTGCGGAGCTGAAGCTGGCCTCCATGGGCCTGGAGACGGAAAAGCTTACCGCAGAGCAGGACAAATACCTGCATAGCTGGCAGATGGGAACTTAAAGGGGAAAATAAATTGTAGAACATGTAAGGAGTGTCCTGCCTTGGATCTAAAGAGAGGTAACCTGGAAGCATATCTGCAAAGCCTTTATGGACGAGATTTATCGCTCCTGAGCACTCGCAAGATGGGTGAGACCATACCTACCACTGAGGACGTGAAAGGATTCGGATACGGATCGCCTCTGCTGGTGGAGTACGAGATAAAAGGGAAGAAGGGCTCGGCTGTGCTCTCCTCCATGCGTGTGCAGCATGGCTTTGGCCACGACCATTTTTCCGACCGGGCAAGGATTATGATCTGGCAGAATGCAACCTTTGCCGGCCTACCCAAACACGTCCCATCTCTCGATGTGGGCTACTTCACGGAAAAGGGGACACTGGTCTCGGCAGGAGATGCTCGCGAATATTTCCTGCTCATGGAAAAGATTGAAGGAAAAGAGTACTTCTTTGACCTGGAGAGAGTAAAAGAGCAGGGCGCAACAGACCTGGACCATGACCGGGTCATAGCTCTCTCCAATTACCTGGCTGAGATTCACGCCGTCAAGAACGACTGCCCACCCCTCTATCAACGCAAGATCCGCGAGACGATAGGAGACGGCGAATGCATCTTCGGCATTTTGGACGACTATCCGGATGCACCCAGCTTCCTGGACCCGGATGAGCTGCAAGAGGTAGAGAAGATCTGCGTAGAGTGGCGCTGGATGCTGCGGGGTTATGCCGGGCGGCTCTGCCAGGTGCACGGCGACTTCCATCCCTGGAATATAATGTTTCGGGAGGGCACGGACTATTCTGTTCTGGATAGAAGCAGGGGGGAGTGGGGCGAAGCTGCTGACGACATCACTGCTCTCGCCATGAACTACATCTTTTACTCAGTGCAAAAGAGCTTGCGCCTGACCGGAGACCTGAAAGACCTATTTGAGTTGTTCTTCGAAAACTATCTGGAAAAGACTGGTGACGAAGAGCTGCTGGAGGTAATCGCGCCATTCTTTGCCTTCCGGGCAGTTGTCGTGGCCAGCCCCACCTGGTATCCGCTGCTATCCGATGATGTGAGAAGAGCACTCTTCAACTTCCTGGAAAACGTCCTCGGCTCCAAGAAGTTCAATTACCGGGATGTGAACAGCTACCTGGACTGAAAGGATGAAGACTTACGCCTTTGAGCTGTCCGGAGAGCATGAGACACTGCCAAGAAGCGAGGCTCTCGCCCTGGTGGAGATCAACTCCACCCGTTTTTCACAGGTCGCCTTTCTGGACCAGTGCCTGATAGTGGAAGCTGAAGACCTCGATGTTCAGATGGTGGCCAGCCGTCTGGCCATGACTCATCGCATCATTGAGGTGCTGGCGATCTCTGACGCTAACCTGGAGGCACTTGCAAAGTCTGTGAGCCAACTGGCGCTGCCCCCTAATAAATATCTGGTCAGGGCCCGACGTATCAAAAATGCATCGCCTGCGGCTGATGCTGTAGAGCGCGAGGTAGGTCGCATCCTCTTTCAGAGAGGCTACAAAGCTGACCTGAAAAATCCGGAGATGGTGCTGCGAGCCGTCATCACCACAGAAAGAATCATCTTGGGGATCGAGGCGGCGCAGTCCGATAGAAGCTCTTTTGAGGCGCGCCGGCCTCATCTCAAGCCATTTTTCCATCCCGGCGTGCTTATGCCACGCATGGCCCGCTCGCTGATCAACCTCACCCAGGTTCGCGCGAGCGAGATGCTGCTCGATCCCTTTGCAGGAACCTGCGGCATTCTGATCGAAGCCTGCTTGATCGGCATCCAGGGGCTGGGAATAGAGGTTCAGACCCGGCTGGTGAAGGGTGCATTATGCAATTTGCAGTCGCTCGACTGCTCCCTCTTATTGGGGGATGCCAAGCGCTTGCCTTTGCAAAGCTCTTCCATCGATGCTGCCGTTCTGGATACGCCCTATGGTAGGTCTGCTAAAATCCTGGCAAAGTCGAAGGAATTCCTGTTGCGAGAAAGTCTCTCTGAACTCTTCCGGGTGATCAAGCCTGGCAGACGCATGGTAATCGTAGCTGATAGCTCCCTTGATGATTTGCTCGCGAATGCGGGATTCCAAATAATCCAAAAGCATACGGACCGCGTGCATGGGAGTCTGACGCGGCAAATATTCCTCTGCCAGAGATAATGTAAAAGATGTTTTCTCAGGCCTCTGCCGCCTCATAGTCGGTATCAATGGTATCTGCAAGGCCATCTTCGGTGTGGGCTGTAACCATGCGCTCTGAGACATCCTGGTCGGAGAGTATCTCCAAGAAACGCTTTGTGTATCCATCCCTCTCCGATGCTTTCTGGCTGTCGAAGATATTTCTGTACTCTGATATGGTGGAAGGAGCTACCCGCAAACTTCCGGCCATCTCTTTTACAGATTTGCTGGCATTCGATAGGCGGATAAACTCATCCTTATCGAAAGGAGGCGTCAAATCGGTCTCCCGAAATAGGTGGAGCTTGATTCTGGCCCGGCTGACGGTTTTGTTAAGGGCTCGATCGCCCAGTTGCTCTGCGATCTCGGTATCACTTAGTCTCTTATAAAATAATCTGACAACTGATGATAACTGCTCGGCAGTCAGCTTTGTCTGGATGCCGTATTGTTTTATCATCTCTTGCACTACACCCAATAAAGCGCGCTCAATCTCGCCGCTCCCTCGGAGACTACCATGACGGGTGGCCTGCTTCTCCACGACCTTGGTTGTGGCGCCAATTTTCATAACAAGATCCCGAAGCTGATCAGTTCTGCCACTCATTTGAGATACTCACCCCTCTGCCCACTCCTTTGTTTATAGTATAAAGAGATTTCCATTGTATTACAAACCTTTTTATATACGAGATTCGTCTAAGAAGGCGGAATGTCCGAGACCAGCATATATGTTGTGAAGACCACTGCGAATCAAGAACGATCGGTGGCCAACATGATCGCCCAGATAGCACGCAAGGAAAAGTATGATATAAGGGCACTGCTGGTACCAGATGTGCTGAAAGGCTACGTTCTTGTGGAATCACCAGCTCCGGAGATCGTAGATCAGGCGATTCAAGGAATACCCCACGCACGCTCTGTGATAAAAGGAGCCTCCAACATCGGAGAAGTTGAACACTTTCTCTCCCCCAAGCCGGCCGTAATCGGAATTAATGAAGGAGCCATTATTGAGCTCATATCCGGACCGTTCAAGGGAGAGAAGGCGAGGGTCAAGCGCGTGGACGTTGCCAAGGAAGAGATAACGTTGGAACTCTTTGAAGCCATGGTGCCTATCCCCATCACAGTACGGGGAGATCACGTGCGCGTGCTCAGCAAAGATGGAACCTAATAAATTTTGAGGTGACAAGTATTGGCTAATGTCGTAGAAGCATTGGTCCCCGGTGGAAAGGCCAGCGCGGGGCCACCTTTGGGCCCGGCCCTAGGACCTCTGGGCGTAAATGTAGCCCAGGTGGTCGCCAAGATCAATGAACAGACCAAAGATCTCAACGGAATGCAAGTTCCCGTCAAAGTCATAGTGAAGTCCAGAACCGAATTCGAAATAGAAGTCGGAACGCCCCCTACCTCGGCTTTGATCATCAAAGAGATGGGCCTCGAGAAGGGTACAGGCGACAATAACGCCGTAGGGAATATAACTATGGAGCAGGTCCTCAAGATAGCAAACATCAAGAGAAAAGGCCTTCTCTCCAAAACCCTGAAAAACGCGGCCAGCGAGGTTATCGGCACAGCAGGGTCTGTAGGCGCAACCATTGATGGTATGCCAAGCAAAGAGGCTCAACTGGCTGTAGCCAACGGCAAATACGATGAGATATTAGAAGCAAAGGCTTAAAATACAGAGTTATTATCTGGATTCTAATTCTCTTTTTTGAGAAGCCGTAGAAGACCAACAGTGTCGTAGACTACGGAGGATTGAAATGGATATAGAAGAAGCAGTTAAACAGGCCATCACTGAGGCACCTGCCAGGAAGTTCAGCGAGAGCGTGGATCTGGCTATCAACCTTCATAACATCGATCTGGCCCAGCCGGGCAACAGAGTCGATGTCGAGGTTATCCTACCCCACGGACTTGGAAAACCGACCAAGGTCGCTGTATTCGCTGCAGGAGAAACTGCTCTGCGAGCCAAGAGCGCCGGCGCAGACCGGGTTATTTCTGCGGACGAGATTAAAGAACTCGCCGGAGATAAGAGAGCTGTGCGCAAACTGGCAGACGAGTATAGGTTCTTCATAGCAGAGACTCAGTTCATGCCTGTCATAGGTAAGAGCTTGGGTTCCATTCTCGGCAAGAGGGGCAAGATGCCTACACCTCTACCGCCGACACAGGATGTAACCCCTCAGGTACAGAGGCTCAAGAACATGATCAGGATCAGGTCTCGGGACAAGCCGACCTTCCACCTGACTGTTGGGAACAGAAATATGAATACCAAAGAGCTGGCCGAAAACATTGATGCGGTCGT
The DNA here is from genome assembly GCA_964506745.1 of uncultured Methanotrichaceae archaeon. Taxonomy (GTDB): domain Archaea; phylum Halobacteriota; class Methanosarcinia; order Methanotrichales; family Methanotrichaceae; genus Methanothrix. The sequence goes on from CAZDLZ010000007.1 coordinate 64,999, forward strand.
CGTCAAGCTCGAGCAGACCCTCAAGGATGGTCGACATAACTTGAAGTCCGTTTACGTCAAGACCACCATGGGGCCTTCCATAAAGGTGATTTAAATGGCAGCAGAGACTCGTCACACTGCTCACATACCAGAGTGGAAGGTTAAGGATGTTGAAGAGCTTGTCGAAATGATCAAAAAGAGCCGTGTTGTCGGCGTTGTAGGCGTGCGGGAGATACCTGCCGATAATCTGCAGCAGATGCGAGGCAGTCTCAGAGGCAATGTCGAGATAAGAATGGTTAGGAACACCATCGCTCGCCGCGCCCTGGAGGCTTCTGCCCCGGAGATCAGACCGCTGGCCGATTTCATTGAAGATCAGACTGCTTTGCTCTTTAGCAATGAAAATCCCTTCAAGCTAAGCGGCCTCTTGGAAAAGGGCAAACAGCCCATGCCCATTAAGGCCGGTGCACGTGCTCCCAAAGATATTGTGATTGAGGCCGGAGTGACCTCGTTCTCGCCGGGACCCATGGTCGGCAAGCTTCAGGCAGCCGGCATCCCAGCAGCCATCAAGAGCGGAAAGGTGGTCATCAACCAGCAGATTACTTTGGCCAAAGAGGGAGAGGTCGTTTCTGCCAAGACGGCGGACATTTTGAAGATCATGGAGATCTTCCCCAGAAACGTGGGCCTGGAACTGCGAGCGGCCTACGAGAGTGGCTTGATCTTTAATGTCAAGGATCTTTCCATCAATGTGGAAGCACAGATCTCAGAGTTGTTCGCGGCTTCTGCCAAAGCATTCGGCTTTGCAGTTGAGATTGGCTATGCTACGCCGAAAACTGTCGGACCCATGCTGCAAAAGGCTCAGACAAAGGCCAGAGCCCTGGTACTGGAAGCGGGGTTGCCCGTGCCCAGCATGATGGATATGCTTTTGGCCAAAGCAGCGGCTAACGCCAACGCCCTGGCCCGCCTGGCCAGTGGAGAGGCAGCCCCGACAGCAGCCGCAGCCACTGCACCCGCGAAGGCAGAGGAAGAAGTAGAAGAGAAAAAGGATGAAGAAGACACCGCTGCAGGAATGGGTGCTCTCTTCGGATAAATTAGATTATTGGTAAATTCGAGGTCGATTCAAATGGAATATGTATACGCTGCATTACTGCTTCATAGCGCAGGCAAAGACGTTAACGAGGATGGAATCAAGAAGGTCGTCGAGGCATCCGGCGCCGCCGCAGACGAGATCAGAATCAAGGCCCTGGTAGCCGCTTTGGAAGGCGTGGACATCGCAACTGTACTCGCTTCGGCAGCCGCAGTGCCAGTAGCCGCCGCAGCCGCAGCTCCGGTCGGCGCAGCACCTGCCGCCAAGGGCGCAGCCAAGGCAGAAGAACCAGAAGAAGATAAGGAAGCAGCAGAGGAGAGCGGAGTAGAGGGCCTGGGCGCCCTTTTCGGCTGAAGCTCTCTTCAGCTTTTTTTTATATTTTTAAAAAATTATATTAAAGTTCATCAAGCATCTCGACGCCCAGCTTCTTTACCTTTGGCTTCCAGATCTTGTCCGGCATCCAGGCGGGCGCTCCTTTGGGCTTTGTTACTTGAACCCTTTCGCCGGTAAACATGTGCACCTTTTTTGTGCCTCTTTCCCGTAGCTTGATATCGGTGAATCCTCGGTTTGCTGCTTTTAAGGCTGCTTGTCGGGGCTGTTTTCCAGAAAAGACGCCAATCTCATTTCCATCCTTGTCCCGCAATGCGAAATTTCTTTTTTCTATCATATTCTGAACCTCACCTAAAGCCGTGTGCAGTGAGTCATAAGGTTTGCTGCATATCTATATATCAAATACGCTTATATTAATCTTTTGTTTGATTTCAGAAGATATCAAAGGAATGGCTTTTTATTCTGGAGATCATTTCTACCAATTATGGTATGGGTTATGTGGTTCACGGGCCTTCCGGCCTGCGGAAAGACCACCATCGCAGCTAAAGTGTTAACGATTCTATCGGAAAAGGGAATTAGCGCCAGGATCCTGCAACTGGATGAGATCAGAAGGGCGATAACTCCAGAGCCCAAATATACTGAAGAGGAAAGAGATATCGTTTATGCCAGCTTAGCCTACATGGGCAAGCTCCTGGCAGATGAGGGAATAAACGTCATCATAGATGCAACCGCCAATAGGCGTCGTTATCGCGATTTTGCCCGCCGTCTGATCCCCAATTTCGCGGAGGTCTTCATCCGAGCGCCTCTCTCTGTGTGCATGGAAAGGGAAGCGAAGCGCAAGGCCAAATTCTCTCCCAAGGACATCTACAAGAAAGCTGCTGGTGAGAAAGCCGCCGTGCCAGGAGTAAATGCAGCTTACGAAGAGCCGCACTCTCCCGAGATTGAGGTTGATACTACGAGCATGGACCTGGAAGAGAGTGCCGGGTATATCGCTGACAAAATCCTGGACCTCTATGCGTATAGATACAATCCCGGAAAGATTAAAATATAGTCACTCAGACACTCATTTCGGAAGTGAAGATGCTTGAAGTGCAATGCTGGTTTTGTTGGTTTTGATGGAACAGAGAATAAGCGAACTCTTTTGGCTTTGGCGCAGGTTAAAAAAGCTGCCGGCATCGAGGGAGACCTGAATGTCCTGCTCAGGAAACCCCATGGCCGGGCCCTGTCTATTGTATCCAAGTTCAATCGGCTGTTCGGCGTCAAAGCCTTTGTCAGCGACAATGCCAATAAAGAGAAGTGGGAGAAGGCAGGAGTCAAGATAGAAGGCGGCTATGATGATTTCTTTGCCGCATCAAATTTCTTGATGGTGGGAACTCCCGGCGACGAGGAACTTCCTTACGTTGAAGCAGGTCTCTCACATGGCTGCTTTGTCTCACTCATGGGTGGAGCCGATCGGCCCGAGCTTCTCAAGGGATTGGCAGAGAGTGGAAAGGTCAAGATCTCGGATGAGTTGAAGGCCGACTTTGCCCGTGAGTTCTTCTTTGGTCTCGAAAACTACGAGATGTTCCAGAAGGCCAGGCCCCGGCTGGTGCAGTGCACGAGCTGCAACACCACTGGACTCTCCCGCCTGGCTCTGGCAGCGCGTCCCCTGGGCCTGACTGCGGTCCTCGGCAATATCGACCGCCGCCATGGAGATCCGCATACCGTGGTCAAGGCTTCTCCCAGCGCCATCCAGTTCGGTAAGGGCGCCGGGCACCAGGGAACGGACGCAGGCACGGTCTTCGAAGAGGTCAAGTTTGCGGTGCGCGCCAGCAAGGTGCCCACCACTGTGCCCCACACCAACTTCTTAAACCTGGTCTTCAAGGGAGATGTCACACCGGCTCAGCTCGTCGAGCAGTTGGCCAAGACCCGTGAGGTCGTGGTCATGCCCTACCAGGATGAAGGCAAGAAGCATGATTGGACCAGCGAGATACTTGAGGCATTCCTGTCTGCAGTGGAGCGGCCCATCAGCCCGGAGATCTTCGAGTTGATTGTATCCGATGCCATAATTCCCTTCAAGCTGGGTGACAACACCATTTTGCAGACCGTCTCCATGGTAGAGCAGATGTCCATTGCCGTGCCCAACCACGTTGAGTCCTACCTGCTCTCAGCAGGCTATCCGGCTGCAGATGTTCATAGCCTGGTGGACAAATCCCTGGGAGTCATGCACGGCATCTGGCCGGACAAACTCACCTGCTAATGTCCGAAGAAATAATAGGCCGGTTTATCGGCGATAAGGTCAGTCTGGGCCAACAGGCCCTTCCTGATCTTTATGAGCAGGGCTACTTCGGCCGGCCCAAGGGCAAGGGCCTGGAGCTTTCCCTGGTGGAAGCAGCTTACCTACTGGATCGCTCCCGGATCAAGGTGCTTTCTGAGGGGAAAGAGCAGGACTTTCAGGCTTTTTTCCAGGCGGCATCTTCCAAGGAAAAGGGCTTTGAGTTTCGCTATGTGGTCTACAAGGATCTGAGAGAGCGCGGCTATTATGTGCAGCCCGGCCGCCCTGATTTTCGGGTCTATCCAAGAGGAGGCCACCCGGGAAAGAGCCCGGCCGAGTTTTATGTTCTTGTCATCTCAGAGAGAATGCCCCTTCCCCTGCAAGAGATCATGCAACCGGTAAGGGTTGCCGGCCAGATGAGAAAGAAGCTGATGCTGGCCATTGTCGATGAGGAGAGCGACATCACCTTTTACGAGGCCAGGGAAAAGGTCATGTCCGGCCTGATGGCAGGGGGGGAACTGGGCGGCATGGCTACGCTCCTGGAGGATCGCGTGGTTCTCTGGGACGCGACTGCCTCCAGAAGGCTGCATGAGCACGGATTTTACGGCAAGCCTGTAGGAGAACGCCTTCAGCTCTCCCTGGTCGAGTCTGCCTATTTACTGGATAGAGGGGTGATTTCCCTGGTCGATCGCTCCGGTGAGTCCATGGACCTGCACAGCTTCGCCGCCAAAGCAAAGCTGATCGAGAGCGACTTCGATCTGAAATTTTCCGTTTACAAAGATCTGCGAGATAAGAGTCTGGTGGTGAAGACGGGTTTCAAGTTTGGAACGCACTTTCGGGTCTACAAACAGGTGCAGGGCCCTGGTAAGGTGCCCCACTCCGAGTACCTGGTGCACACCGTATCAGAAGATCATGTCTTCCTGCCCCCTGTGCTCTCCCGCGCAGTGCGCCTGGCCCATTCGGTACGAAAGCTTATGGTCTTCGCTTATCTGAGCGGGGATACGGGCGAGCCCGTGCGCTACCTGGAGATCAAGAGGCTCAAGCCCTAGAAATGGAAAAAAAGATGAACGATCCAGACATGCCTTGCGGGACAATTGTGGATCTTGCCAGCTAATCCTGTATCTCAGGCTTTTGGTCGCTGCTCTTCACCCACATAACCGTTCCTTCGTAAATGATGCACCGGATGCGATGAAAGGGTATGAACTTGGGTCTATTCTCCCATTCTATCTCCATCCAGCCCTGCTCCAGGCGGATGATTTTGTCCCCCCGGACAGTAGACCGATTGCCCGGAGCGCCCCTATCGACAAATTCCACCACCGCTTTGCAAAAATCAAACATGGGATCATGCTGCAAACGCAGGAGAAGGGCGTGACTGGTTCTCAATTGTGCTCCGAAGTTTTACGGGTTTATTGCTATCCCACGCGCCAGGCTCCGTTCTTCAGATCAGGATGAGGCAGACGTCCTTCATAGCCACACATCTTGCATCGTACTTTCACAGTCACACCATCTTCGCTCCAAGCTTCTGCTATGTAGCCGCATATGGGACAGTTGTTCAGGAAACGGGTCATTATTATGATCATTATATGTTTGGATTTATTTATGGTTTGCGTTTGCGGGAAAGGTTAATAGCCAGGAAGCTTCCATGGCTTAACATGTTGGGCTCGTAGGGTAGTGGACATCCTAGCGGGCTTCGGTGACTATGGTCGAAGATACCCGCTGACCTGGGTTCGAGTCCCGGCGAGCCCGTTACTATTAAAACACATAAAAAAGTAAGAAATTGGCGCAAAAGAATTGAAAAAATTGCTGGAAGGCCTAAACCTCCGTGGAATTGACCTCCGTGGAATTTTCTTCCATTGTCGACGCTTGGCTTGCCTCTATTTTTGTATACATTGTGACATGGTTATTTGAGTTGTCCGGGTCCATCTCAGCACCGTACACATAAGCAGTATTGGCTATCTGCCCCAGAGGTGCGTCCTGTAGAGCTTGCACATTAAGAATCAGTCTTGCGCTGTGATATTTGGTCAAGACCCCCAGCCTCCAAATTCCGGAGTCATAATCTCCCTGGCTGGTCTTTGAAGAAATAAACTCCAATTCCGGTGGCAGGAAATCCTGTACTGTGACATCGGTTGCACTGTCGGGTCCTCTGTTGGTCACAGTCAGCACGTAATTAAAGAATCCGCCCGAAGGTGCCGGATTCGATGTAGAACTCATGGATAAAGCCAGGTCGGATTTGCTCAACGGTTTTTCCTTTACCACGACAATGAGCACCGGTCTGGATACTGCAATGGTTTCTGGATCCTCTATGGCTTTTGCCACAATGTTGTACACTCCTGGCTTCACGCCCTCCCAGACAAAAGTGTAGGTCGGATCGCTCTGTGTTGTGCTCCAAATTTTTTGTGAATTTGCATAGAACTCAACACTGCTCACTGGATTGCTGTCGATTACCTCTGCTGTAATTGTAATATCTTCCGGAGAGGTGAATATTTGCCCCGCAAGAGGGCTTGTAATCCGTACAACCGGCTGCGATGGGTTGACGGTTATGGTAACCGGGAGAGATGGACAGCTATTTCTTCCATCACCAGGGACAGCTTTTGCAATCAGGGTATGGGTCCCTACAAAGAACTCGTGAAATATCGTAACCGGACAGTTGCCACCATTATCTTCACAGTCACCTGAACCGATTGGATCCGGACCAAAATTATCATAGAATTCGATTGATTGAACATCACCCGAAGACGTAGCATGAATAGGTATCTCTACCGAGTATCTAGTTTCACCAAGCGGACCGGGATAAGCCGTAAATACTTCCCCATTTCTTGGGCTGCGAATTCTTACATTAGGTGGATGAGGGAGCGATACCACATAAATCAAGACAGTAATATTTTTTTCAGTCCCCATTGTGCTGGATGCATTGACTACAAACGAATCATTGCCTGTATAGCCTTTATTTGGCTTGTAGACAATATTTGGCGCGGTTCCACTGATATTTCCATGAAGAGGCAAGCTTATGAATTTGTAGGTCAGTAGATCGTTGTTGATATCCCTTGCAGAAAATACAATGATCTTGGCGGAATCGTTGCCCGTTATAACATCTTGAATCTCTGGCAAAGCCGATTGATTCTGGAAATCAAAAGCGATCATAGAGGTATCAATTGCATTTAGATTGAAGAAATCGTTTTCAAAGCTTTCGGATACCTGTGCATAGGCAGCTGCGTCTTTTGCCAGCAAACTCCATAAGGGTTTGCAGCTCTGGTCTCCATCGCTACATGGCTCTTGACTACAGGACGTGATAGTCAAGAATAACACCACAAGCAATGTCATCTTCAGCATTGCCCATGGAACTTTAAATTCCATCCCCTTACACATAATGATTCTCCATATTTCTCTTAAGTGATGGATGTTAGCGCATGCTTATATAAATAACTTTTGTTGAAAATTTATTTTATTTGGCCAGACCAATTAGCAGGTAATATTTAGTCAACTACTCGCCAATGAATTGGCGAGCATGTGTGTCGCCTGCATTGGAAGTTTGTAGCTCCGCA
>CAZDLZ010000008.1:0-5921 GCA_964506745.1 uncultured Methanotrichaceae archaeon
GAGGACTCACAGAGGACTCGATTATTCCATTACCCACGCGAAACAGCGAGGAACCTTTTCTTTTATCTGGGAAATATCTCAAATCCCCTGGGGAACTTGAAGCTTCTTTGCCCCAGCAGCTTATCTGCCGCCTCCAAAGCACCCCTGTCATCTCCTGCAGCTTTGACTTTGCTCAGCACATTATCCGAGGACTCCTCTTCTTCCTCCTGCTCCTTGATATACCACTGCAAAAACTCTTTCGTCGGCCCGTCCGGTTCATCCTCGGCAACTTTAACAAGTTTTTTAATGAGGTCGGTCACCACGCGCTCGTGATCCCAGACATTCTGGAAGGCCTGCAAGGGTGAATCCCAGGAGGGCTTTGGAGCCTCCACGGCCAGCATCTTGGCCCTGCCGCCTTTACCGGCCACGTAGTCGAGCATCTTCATGGTATGAACCAGCTCTTCGCCAGCCTGCAATCTCATCCAATGGGCAAATCCTTTCATATTTATAGACTCGAAATAATAGGACATGGAGAGATAGAGATAGGAGGAGTACAATTCCCTGTTTGCCTGAACATTCAAAGCTTCATTCATCTTCTCGCTGAGCATAGCAATGCACCCAAATCCTTGATTTTATCCATTCTAGCTTGCTTTCTCAAATTGCTCTTTGCCTACTCCGCATTCCGGACAGACCCAATCATCGGGAAGATCCTCGAATGCCGTTCCTGGAGCGATGCTGGATGTGGAATCTCCCTTTTCCGGATCGTAGATGTATCCGCATACCTTACAGACATACTTATCCATTTTTAAGTCACCTTCTAAATATAATCTTCAATTAGCGCCTTCATTTTGTGGTCTCTTTCCTCTAGATTTGGTCGGTGCTGGGAAAACGTTTGATCAAAGCGTGGCGCATCAACCTGGTAGAACTTTCCCAGAGGAATAGGAGCCTCGGAGCGGTCATAGTTCCAGGAGCGAATGATCTTTTGCGCTTCCTCATAGCTTGTAGGATCATTCTCCTGCACCGTGTAGGTCCATTTGTTGTAGCTCTCGTACAAATTATTGTAAGATACGCAGACCTGCAAGACATCCACAAAGGAGAAGCCCTTGTGCAGTATCGCTTCCTTAAAGAGCTTCTGCAGTTGCTCGATGCCGTGCGTGTAGCCTCGGGCAATGTAAGACGCTCCGCTGACCAGCATCAGCTCGAGCGGGTTCATGGGATGCTCGACTGTCCCGGCAGGTGTGGACCTGCCCTTGAAGCCCTGCGGCGACGTGGGCGTGTACTGGCCGGTGGTCAGGCCGTAGACGCGGTTGTCATGCAGTATCAGTGTAAGGTCGATGTTCCGCTTGGCGGCGAAGATGAGATGATCAAGCCCTTCGGCCAGGCTGTCACCGTCTCCGGAAAAGCAGATCACCTTCAAATCGGGATTGGCGATCTTTATGGCTGATGCCGCAGGCAGCGTCCGGCCGTGGATGGAATAAAAGCTGTTCACATTCATATAATCCACGATCTTGGCGTGGCAGCCGATACCGGAGACCAGGACGATGTTCTCTATTGGGTAGCCTTCGCTGTCCAGCTCTGCCAGCACCATTCTCATGGCGCCCATGATGGAGAAATTGCCGCAGCCGGGGCACCAGGTGTTCCTGGCTGTGGTTACCAGATCTTTAGGATTCATGCCAGGGCCCTCCCCAGCTCTGCCATAAGATCTTCCACAGAAAACGGCCTGCCGTCATACTTCAAAATCAGTTCATCTGTTTTGACGCCGTAAAAGCCAGCCAGCCTTGCCAGTTGACCCGTGGAGTTGCATTCTACTGCAAGGAGCCGCTCTACACCCTGCAGCGCATCCTTAACCTTCTTTTCCGGGAAGGGAGAGAGAACAAGCACCTGAATCACTTTTAAGCCCAATTTGCCGGCCGATTCCATGCATACTCCTTTATTCGAACCCCAGCATAGCAGGGCGATCTTGCGATTCCTGTCACCAAAGACTTTAACCGTCTCGTATCTCTCCAGATCCTTGGCCATGGACCGGCCTTTTCGCCGGCGTTTGTCACTGTTCTCTCTGGTTATTTGGGGGTCCTCGGTGGTTATGCCCTCTTCATTGTGAGTGTAGCTGTCTGCCTTGATCACCTGTCCATTTTGCGGGGGGAAGGCCAGAGGCGAGACGCCCGTCTTCGTGTAGCGGTAGCGTTTGTACTCACCCTGTCCATCCCAGAGCAAGGGGGCTTGCAGTATCTCTTCCTTCAGCTCACCAGACGGATCAGCGGCCAGATCGATGTCGAAGCTGTACTGGCTTTCGCTGACGACCTTATCGGTCAGAATGAAGGCAGGCACCTGAAACTTCCAGGCCAAATTCAGAGCCATGCCTGACCAGTAGTACGCCTCCTCTGCGTCCCCTGGTGCAACTATAAACCTGGGAAACTCTCCCTGGCCAGCGTTAAGAACGAAGTGCAGATCACCTTGCGCCGTGTAGGTAGGCAGACCCGTAGACGGTCCCGTTCTCTGGGCATTGATCACTACCACCGGCATCTCTGCCATGCCTGCTAAGCTTATGCCTTCCGTCATGAGACAAAGTCCGCCTCCGGAAGTCCCTACTGCGGTTTTGATCCCGGCATAGGCAAATCCCTGTGCCATGAGAATTACGGCGATCTCGCTCTCTGGATGAATCACCTTGAGGCCGAAATCCTGGGAATGGCCTGCCATGAAATCGAGCACGCTTGAGGAGGGCGTCATGGGATAAGCAACGTAGGCCATCATGCCCGCCTTGATCAGGCCCAGGCTGATGGCCTGGTTGCCACTAAGGATTGCGAGCGGCCTGTGTGTTTGCTTGTCTGCATGACTGTCCATCTGACAGAATTGTGTCGCCAGGTCGTAGCCCTGCCGGGCGACAGTCAAATTCAACTCCAACATCGCTGGCATATGTTTTTTCAGAACTTCTTCCAGTACGGACCACTCAATGCCTACAACCTTGCAAAAGCCGCCAATTATGCAGGTATTCTTCATGACGGCGGGAGCATTCGCATCCTTGAGGATCTGAGTGACGTTAAGGCCGCATCCATCCTGCTTTATGCAGTCAAGTTTTACCTTATCTGCATCGTAAATAATAAAGGAGCTGTCCTTAAGACGGCTCATGTGCTTCTCTATGGTCTCCTGGTTGAGAGCTATCAGGATATCGATCTGATCCGTGTGAGCGGCAATCTTTTGTCGGGATGCTCTGACTAAAGAGAAATTGTGTCCTCCTCTGATTAGAGAGGAGTAATCATAGTACATGTAAATGTTATAGCCGAGATGGCTGAAAAGGCGAGCCACCGTGATGCCTGCCTCATTTATGCCGTCACCAGCTATTCCTCCGATAAGTGTAGAAAAATTATCCATCTTTCATCCCCTTAATGGAAATTCTTTTTTTCATGAATTTGCGCCGTTTGCGCCAGATAACGATTTCAAACGTGAATATGGGTATATAATTACTGCGATCCTATATAAAAACTTTGTAACCTATCATGAGACGAGTGCCCTCGATGAAGTGGGAAGCCGTGCTCAACAGGGTGCGGTAGTTCACAAATCTCGCAAGAAGATAGATATAGAATAAAATCCAACAATATGTATAAGTCGAACGAAACGAGATCAATATGAGATGAGGAGGTTTTGAGAACGGATAGGAATTTGGCTCATGATGCTGAACTGGATTGTGTGGGCCTCTTTTGCCCCATGCCCATCGCGAAGACCAAGGAAGAGATTGAGAACATAGAGAAGGGGCAGGTCTTGAAAGTAGAAGCGGACGATCCTGCCGCCGAGGAAGACATCTCCCGCTGGGCCAAACGAGCCGGGCATGAGGTCTTAAGGCTGGAGAAGTCTGGAAATATCATCACCTTCTGGATAAGAAGGAAGAAGTAAGTGCACAGATGCAATAAATAATAAAAAAGGTAGTGATTGTATCATGAGCAAAATCCTTTATGTTCAGACCAGCGGCCTGGATACGCCGGAAAGACTTTACGCGCCCTTTATCCTGGGCATGACGGCCCGGGCCATGGATGCACAGGCCTCTATCTTCTTCATGATAAAGGGCATAACCGCCATGAAGAAAGGTGAGGCAGAAAATATCAAAATAGGAAGCTTTCCTTCCCTCAAGGAGGTCATCGACCAGGCCCTTGCCAGCGGTGTGAAGATGTACATCTGCGAGCAGAGCACACAGCTCCTGGGAATCTCCAGAGGCGACTTCATTCCCGAGGCCAGGATTGCTGGTGCGGGAACCTTAAACGACCTGGCCCTGGATGCAGACTCGACCATCAGCTTCTAAGGATTTTTGGGAGGCAAGAGGAAATTATGTGCGGAATATATCTTGACTACCAGTCTGCGTCTCCCGTGGACACCAGAGTTGCAAAATTTGCAGAGCGCTATTTAAGCAGTGATTTTGGCAATCCTTCAGCTCTGCATTCCCGGGGCCTGGCGGCAAAAGCGGCTCTGGAGGAAGCGCGCTTGGCGGTGGCGGAGCTGATAAATGCAGAAAGCCCGGAGACCATCATCTTCACAGCAGGCGCGACTGAGGCCAATAATCTGGCCATCCGGGGAGCAGCACAGCGTAGCGCTGCTAAGGGCAAGAAGCTCTTGGCCAGCCAAATTGAGCACATCTCGGTGCTTAACCCCATGAAGGATTTGAAGAAAGGCGGCTTTGACCTCAATTGGGTTCCGGTGGACGGCACGGGCATTATCGATCTGGCCGCTCTGGAAAGAATGCTAAGCAAAGAGACCGTCCTCACATCGGTGATGTATGCCAACAACGAGATTGGAACCATTCAGCCCATAAAAGAGGTGAGCGATCTAGTCCATGAGAATGGGCAGTTCCTTCACGTGGATGCAACTGCTGCGGCGGGCAAGATCCCCATCGATGTGCAAAAAGACGGCATTGATCTGCTCACCTTTTCCTCGAACGATCTTTACGGACCGCAGGGGGCGGGCGCGCTTTATGTCTGTCCTGGCGTTCGCATACAGCCTGTGATTTTTGGCGGCGGGCAGGAAAAAGGCCAGCGACCGGGCACCGAGAATCTCTATTCCCTGGCGGGATTTGGCGAGGCGGCAAGGCTGGCGAGACTGGAGAAGGCAGAGGAGAGCGAACGATTGCGGGCCATCCGGGATGGACTGATCAAGGAGATTCTCAAGATAGAGGAATCGTATCTGACCGGCCATCCCACACGGCGGCTGCCGCATCACGCCAGCTTCCGCTTCAGCCGCATTGAGGGAGAGAGCATTCTCCTCACCATGGATGCCATGTATAGCATTCAGGTCTCCACGGGATCGGCCTGCTCCTCACGCACTTTAGAGCCGTCTCATGTGCTTTTGGCCATAGGCTTAAAACATGAGCAGGCGCATGGCTCCATGGTCATGACCATGGGAAGGCAGAACAATCCCGACCAGATACCTGCAATCGTCAATGCAACAAAAAAGACAGTAGAAAGGCTGAGGGCCCTCTCTCCGCTCTAAAAAAGGTGAAAGCAAAATGGCACAGATTGGTTACACCAAGAAAGTTATGGAACACTTCATGAACCCCAGGAACGTGGGTGTGATAGAGAACCCGGACGGATATGGACAGGTGGGAAATCCCGTCTGCGGCGATCTCATGGAGATATTCATCACCATCAAGGAAGACAGGATAGACGACATCAAATTCAGGACCTTCGGCTGCGGCTCGGCCATAGCCGTTTCCAGCATGATCACAGAGATGGCCAAGGGCAAGACTCTGGACGAGGCTATGAAGATCACCAGAAAGGATGTGGCGGACGAGCTGGGAGGCTTGCCGCCCCAAAAGATGCACTGCTCCAACCTCGGCGCCGACGCGCTGCATGCAGCCATCAATAACTACTGGGTGAAGATCGGCAAGATCAAGCCGGAGGATATCAAGGAGGAGAGCCACGAGGGCGAAGAGGGGGAGAGCTGCGGGACGTGAGTGAAGG
>CAZDLZ010000008.1:5931-41911 GCA_964506745.1 uncultured Methanotrichaceae archaeon
TTATTTTTAATAGTCTCATCAAACGAGCTTTCCCTTGATCTCCACTACCTGAAAGACGTCTTTCCAACAGCCCCATGCGCGCCCTTGCACGCGAGCGCACGTGGCCGCTCGGGCGGGGCCAAAGAACTTTAAGAAATGAGCTTAAATGACAGCATTAAGAATGCCGCGAACTTGACCTCGACCAGATGGTGGAAATCGGACCTGTTTGGTTTCAGGTATCCTTTGGATTGGACCATTGATACTCCTGTTGGCAAGTATGCTTTGCAGCCCTACTTTGATGAGCAGACAATGAATGTCGCCAAAGGTGATGTCAAGTATTGGGAAGGAATAATGCGAGTTCGTCAAGGGGATATGGGTGGTGAGCAGATTGGCATAGGCTACGTGGAACTGGCAGGCTATGCTCCTATCTGACCCAAATTTGACGACCGACTGAGACGACATTAACAAGGATTTGAGAGAATCAAATCCTGGATCGTAATTTTTGGGGCAGAAAAACCAAATATATTTTTATCGAGGCCACCAGTAATCGCTATGGTAACCGTACGGATACCAATAATTGCGGTAAGTGTACGGATAATTGTATACATACCAGGCACTGCCGGGGTAATTGTAATAGTAGGTGTAACGGTATGGATTATAGGTTTTCCCTTGGTAGCTATAATAGGTAAATGGGTCGTACCCCCAGCCTGCCACGCTGCCAGGATAATCATAAGGGGAGTATCCGCTGCCAAAAACCCAACTTGGAGGAAGCCAGACCTGCTCATGACCACGATCCGATTGTGCTAAGCAAATTGATGCGCCCAGCAACATAGCCGGCAATAGCAATAAGGCCACAAATTTCTTGTTCATGTTAACCTCACCTATTGTAATACAATCGATCTGCAAGCTAATAAAGATATTCAATCGTTTCATCTTTAGACTGACTATCATATTAATATGCTATGAATCCCCTATATTCAGTTCTGAGGAATTGGCAATGAGATGGACGAGCATAGTTCAAATTATTTGTTTTGTTGTATTTTCCCTATTCTATCTAGGAGGATCTACAGGCCAATCAGATGACGTTGTAGGTCCCTGGGCACTTAGAGGTGATCTTCCCATAGCTGGTGACTTCAATGGAGATGGAATAAGCGATGATGTTGGTGTGTTCAGACCATCAGAACGTAATTGGTACTTTGACTATTTCAGAAATGGAAACACCGATAGAAAGATTGGGCCGTGGGGCAACCGGGGGGATCTGCCAATCGCAGGTGACTTTGATCGCGATGGCTCTGCTGATGATATTGCCGTATTCAGATCATCAGACAGGGGTTGGTATTTTGACTACGATGCAAATGGAGACACCGATAGAGTCACAAAACCATGGGGCATTGCTGGCGACCTTCCTCTAGCAGGAGATTTCGATAACGATGGATATTATGACGATATCGGCGTGTTCAGACCATCTGCCACAAAATGGTATTTTGACTTTAATGCCAACGGGAATACTGATAGAGAAATAGCACATTGGGGCTGGTCAGGTGATTTGCCAATTCCCAACGCAGCCGATTTTGAAGGTTTTGGCAGATATGATAACGATATAGGGGTATTCCGGCCTTCCGTGAAACAATGGTTCTTTGATTTCAATGCCAATGGAAATACTGATTACGATTTTAGCTGGGGTTGGCCGGGAGATCTGCCCATTGCTGGCGACTTTGACCGAGATGGGTGGCACAATGATATAGGGGTGTTCAGGCCTTCCGAAAGAAAATGGTACTACAAATATCTATACTTGGGAAAGAGCTTGCCGGGAATGACAGGAGGTACCTCTCCAGGATACGTAAATTCATAAACCGGGTAATCTCTCTCGTCAAGATCATAGTCCTGACTAAGGATGCTGATAAGGATGCTGATAAGGATGACCAATCCAAGAAGATACGGAAACTCCCCCTTCTCTGCGGGCGTCATCCACGGGGGTCCGGGGGCCGGTGGCGAGATGGCAGAAGTAGCAAAGGAGCTATGCACCGACCGGGGCATCCTGGAGCCGCTACAGACTGCCCATTCCCTGCAAGGCCAGGTCGAGGAGCTGAAAGGGCTTTTGAGGGAGAGCGCAGATCTTCCCGTCACATTGATAGGCTTTTCCTGGGGTGCGTGGCTTTCTTTCATCCTGGCGGCCCGCTATCCAAGCATGGTCAAGGGGCTGGTGCTGATAGGAAGCGGCCCCTTCCGGGAGGAATATGTCCCGAGTATTATGCAGACAAGGCTCTTTCGACTCAGTCAGTGTGAAAAAGATCGGTTGAGAAGCATATTTGCCATCCTGGATGGCCAAAATAGCGGTGACTGCGAGAAGAACAGGGCACTGGCCCGCATGGGCGAGCTATTCTCAAAGACGGATGCCTTTGACCCTATCGATCCCATAAATCCCGTTGGTGCCATCAAACATAAATCTCCCAATTTGGATTTAATTACGCAGTGCCAGGCAAACATCTACCAATCAGTCTGGAAAGAGGCATCGCACTTGAGGCAAACAGGAGAGCTTTTGCAGCTTGGCAAGAAAATCCTCTGCCCGGTTGTAGCCATCCATGGAGATTGGGACCCGCATCCGGCAAAAGGCGTCAGCGAGCCTCTGCAGGCCGTCCTGAAGAGCTTTCAATTCATTGTGCTGGAAGATTGCGGGCATCGGCCCTGGATAGAGAAGAGAGCAAAGGGCAAATTTTACTCCATTTTAGGAGAGCTGCTTGATGGTATTTGATTAACCCATAAGCAATTACGAGGATGCTCACTCCAAGTCTATGCATTCCTTCCTGCAAATTTCCCGCAGATAATCCTGCAGCGATCTCCTGTAACCTTTCCGGGCCGCCAGCTTCTGTATCTCCTTCATTACACCGCTGCCGTACTGCATGGCCTTCTTTTCATATTGGGCAATAGATGGCGGCATATACCGCCCGGCAACCGTCCGCAGCGGTATCTTACGTATGCCGGCCTGCACCAGCATCTCCGGCGAAATAGCCCTGGCAGCCGCTACTACTCTGCAGTCCATATAAGGCAAGGAAAAGCATGCGCCATGCAGTCCGGCCACGGCCTGATCTCTGGCCAGTTGCCGGGCAAGCCCCAGGAAATCCCGCTCCAGGTCCTGGGCGAGAGTCTCGGTCTGCAAATAGCGGGAGTATCCCCCAAAAAGCTCATCTGCACCCTGACCGGCCAGGATGCGCGCCTCGCCATGCAGTCCGGCCCATTGGCTGACAAAAAACAGCGTTGTGGCAATGGATGCATTAACCGGATCGATCTTTGGAATTACTGCCAGAACCCGGGTCAAGGCCTCTTCGATCGACGACGGATCTATTAAGTGCTGATGAAGTATCAGGCCAAACTCCTCTGCCACCTGGCCGGCATGCATGAGGTCATGTGAGCCGGTAATTCCCACCACAACGCACTCCCTGCCAGCCAGCCGGGCGATCAGTGCCGAGTCCACGCCCCCCGAGAGAGCCACAACGCCATGATCGCTGCGAAGCTGCACGGCAATCCTTATGGCCTCATCCAGATCCATGAGCGGATATTTGGGATATACGTCTCCCATCACTTTGCCGCTGCAGACCAGAGTCCCGGCAGGGCAGTCTCCCGGCATTATCCCGAAATGGTCGCGCGCCTTGCAGTTTTTCCATTCTAAAAAGAATTCGCCGCCAAACCCGCAGATTGCCGCAGGATTTTTCAGCAGAACCGCCATGGCATCGCTCTCTTCCAGCCGTCTTCCATCCCGCTCCATCCAGCCCTTAACCTTTAGAGAAGAATCCATAGAATGTCAATGTTCTCCTTCATCTCATCCATCTGTATCAGGTATTTACATCTTTCTGGGATTTAGTGGCAAGGTGCAGTGAATCCGGAGGAGGTGGTGCGTTGCTCCGAAGCCGTGGTTCGTTTGTGAACAGAAAGCGTTTTAATTGTGATGTGATGATCTGTAAGAGACTCGATTTTAGATTGGAGGCCGCCCGTGAAAAACATTGCATCAGATTGCCTGGAAAAGGTGAGAACGGAAAAGCCGCTCATCCACCACCTCACGAACTGGGTTACTATTTACGATTGTGCCAATATCACAAAGGTATTTGGGGCCTCTCCGGTAATGGCTCATGCCAGAGAAGAGGTCGCCGAGATGGCAGGCATGGCATCTGCTCTGGTTTTGAATATCGGCACTCTGACGACTGATTTCGTCGAGGCCATGATAATTGCCGGAAAAAGTGCCAATAAAAAAGGAATACCAGTGGTCCTTGATGTCTGTGGGGCTGGAGCCACAAAATTTCGCGATGATAAGTGCTTTGAGATCCTGGATGGGGTAAGGGTCGGCATCATAAAAGGCAATTCATCTGAGATTGCTCGCATGGCCGGGGAGAGCGTTTCTACCAGGGGCGTTGATGCCTCAGCCGTCGAGAAGAATCTGCAAGAAATAGCGCAATCTCTGGCTGAAAAAAGGAATTGCACTGTGGTAATCACTGGAAAAGAAGATATTGTGGCTGATGAAAAGAGAGTGGTGTTGGTGAGAAACGGCCACGCCATGATGGCAAATATAGTGGGCACGGGATGTATGGCAACATCGGTAATAGGCACTTTTGCCGCCGTGGAAAAGGACTACGTTGCCGCCTGCGTAGCTGGTCTGGTCTGCTACGAGGTCGCCGCGCAGATGGCAGCCGCAAAAGCAGAGGGGCCGGGCAGCTTCAAGGAAATGATGTTTGATGCCGTATTCAATCTTGACGCAGAAACGGTAAAGAGAATGCAGAGGATAGAAGTGTGAAAGGATATTACTTCATAACCGACACCGAATTGAGCCTGGCCGGAAATGAGAACGATGTGCGCTCTGCCGTCTCATGCGGAGTGGAAGTTGTCCAGTACAGAAACAAGAACGCAGAAACCCGGCGGATGTACGAGGAAGCAGTTTTGCTCAGAAAGATATGCCGGGACTCTGGCTCCATCTTTCTCGTAAACGATCGGGTCGATATTGCGCTAGCAACACAGGCCGATGGGGTTCATCTGGGTCAATTGGATATGCCGTGCCTTGCAGCTCGCAAACTGCTGGGAAGCGAGAGCATCATCGGCGTGACCGTTCATAATGTCTCTGAAGCCTTGCAGGCAAAAAGCATGGGTGCCGACTATCTGGGGGTCTCGCCCATCTTCCAGACGGCTACAAAGCCTGATGCAGGAAAGCCGGCGGGCATCAGACTGATCGAAGAGATCCGGGCGCAGGTTACGATTCCCCTGATAGCTATTGGCGGCATCAATCATTCCAATGCAGGCGAGGTGGTCAGAGCAGGAGCTGATGGCCTGTGCGCCATATCCTGCGTAGTTGCCAAAGAGAATGTAAGAGATGAGATCCTAAAGTTTCAGGATATATTTTCGGCACGGTGAGAGATGTAGAAGTATGAAGGATCGTCCAGATGCAATTCAACTTCAGAGTGGATCGGCTCCGCTGGAATTGAAAGACGGCATCTTCCGGAGTCATAACTTTTCAGCAATATCTGCTCCCAGTGGTTTCCCCTTAATGAGAGTTATGCGGTATGTGGCCCTTCAGCCCTCTGTCCAGCCATTCGGGTTAGAGAGCTCATAAACTTGGGATATGTCTTAATTTTTGATTTTGAAAAGAATATCAAATTAAGCCTTTTGTGCTTGTGCGGGAGGAATTCCATCCGCCTCGAACTCCTTTTTGACCGCCTCTCTTATATCGCAGCCTATGCCTTTAGCCACGTTTCTGCCGGGAACAGTCACCTCGAGGCGCAGGGTAAGCTCCGAGTATCGGGAAGTTACTAGCTGCACGCTCATGGGCTTGTCTTTGAAGACCATGGGGTGATTCCTGGCATTCTTGAGAATGATCTCCCGGGCCCGATCAATGTCGGAAGCCTTTTCCAGGTCGAAGTCCACCACCCAACTGATCTCCGGGTCCCTGATGGACCAGTTGATTATCGGCTCGTTACTTATGATGCTATTGGGAACAATAATTCTCTTATTATCGGTGGTTCTTATCACCGTGTGCCGCAGTGTCAAATCCTCCACCTGGCCGTACTCTCCTCTGAAATCAACCAGATCTCCCACCCGGATGGGCTGAAAGATAGCTATGAAGATGCTGGAGGTGAAGTTGGAGAGCGAGTCCTTGGCGGCAAAGCCGATGGCCAAACCGGCGATACTCGCGCCGGCGAGTATGGCTGTGACAAGGCTTCGTAGCTGCGGTATCTGATAGATGATGAGCATCATACCGATAACGTAGATGGTGGCCGAAACCAATCTGCGCATCATGAGCTGCACGGTCTCGTCCATCTTCATCTGCACCCTGTTTACGACTTTGGGAATATGATTCGCCAGCATGCGATCAATAATGCGCGCAGCGGTGCGAGTTAGGAGTGCAATTAATATCACGAAAAAGACATTCACGATAATGGATGCCAGATCGATGCTGCTGATGGTATTTGCCAGAATCTGGATAAAGATCAGGTCAACATGCCTGCCCGTAGCTGAATCCACAACTTGTTGAATCCAATTTGCCAGAAGAATCGGATCGGTCATGCCTGCCATTGTCGTAAGATTCATGCGAAGCTTAGGAAAGGAAAATGAAATACTTAAGCATTTCCGCACTTAAAGGAACAATAAAATAATAGCGGCTTAATGCCGCCTAAGAAAACATGCGCAGAGCTTCTTCTGATCCTTCGATCTCGTCCCCGAGAACCTTTTCGATTGCCGCCTCGAAATCGTTCCTGCTAACCGAAGATGCGCCTCTTCGCAGGGCATTCATGCCCGCCTCAACCACAATGGCATTCAGGTCGGCACCGCTCGCTTCCTCAGTAGCTTTGACAATCTCCACCAGATCCACGTCCTCATCCTTTTTCATCTTCTGGGAATGGATCTCCAGGATTTTGAGCCGTCCTTCAACGGAAGGCATGGGAATCTCAATAATCCTGTCAAAGCGACCTGGCCGCAGCAGCGCTGGATCCAGAATGTCGATTCTGTTAGTGGCCGCAATGATCTTGATGTCTCCCCTGGTTCTAAATCCGTCCATCTCTGCCAGGAGCTGCATCATGGTGCGGTTGACTTCTGCGCTTCCCGTGGTGCCGTCATGGGTGCGGATGCTTCCTACGGCATCGATCTCATCGATGAATATGATACTGGGGGCCTTCTCGCGAGCCATCTGAAAGATATCGCGAACCAGCTGCGCGCCCTCTCCTATGAACTTGTGTACCAGCTCCGATCCGGACATGTGAATGAAAGTGGCCCTGGATTCATGAGCTACGGCCTTGGCGAGCATGGTTTTGCCCGTCCCTGGCAGACCGTAGAGCAGGACGCCTCTGGGCGGCTCTATGCCGATATCCTTGAAGATGGCAGGATTCGTGAGCGGCAGCTCCACCGTCTCCCTTATCTCTTGAATCTGGCTTTCCAGACCGCCCACCTCATCATAGGAGACGTCGGGAGCCTCTACCAGCTCCATTACTTTGGCCCGCACATCCACAGAACGGTCCAGGACGCGAACAATGGTCAGAGAGTTGTTTATGGCCACACGAGAGTTGGTCTGGATCATCCCCAGCAGCTCCGGCGGAGCAGTGGTGATAAACTCCTGATTATTGCCGTGTTGCCTGAGCAGGACATAGTCCGACCCCATCTCCACAACCGTTGCCAGGAAAAGAGGCATCCTCTTGAGGAGGATATTCTCTTTCTTCAGCCGCTCAACCTCTCTCAGATATTTTTTATTGGCAATGAGGGACTCGAAGAGTTTTGCTCTTACCTCTTCCCTCTCCATCCTGGTGGTTTCCAGCTCTTCAGAGAGGCTCTTGTTGTCGGACTGCAACGCGTTTATCCTTTTTACGAAGGACTCCTGAATGGTCTCTTGACCGGAAATGGCCGATGTTTCACTCATATAAGGAGGCTTTCAGTTTTTCAAGCTTATAAATTCATGCCTGGGGCAGTTAACCGGAAATTTTTTTTGTCCCGGAAAAGTATTAATCATAACCCACCTGAATTATATCTGTGGTTTTATGATCATCCAGAATAAACACAATCCATTCCCCTTCGAGGTGGTAGAAAGAAAAGGCCTCGGCCACCCGGATACCCTGGCGGACGGCATCTCCGAAGCCATCTCCCGCTCACTGTGCCGGTTTTATCTGGACGAGTTCGGCCAAATCCTGCATCACAATGTAGACAAGGTCCTCATTATCGCCGGCAAGAGCGTGCCGCAATTTGCCGGTGGCACGATTCTAAAGCCCCCTTCGGTAGTCGTAGGCGGCCGGGCCAGCAAGCCCTCAGGAAAGCCGATCAGCGAGATCATCGAGGAGGCAGCAGCCTCACACTTTCATAATACCGTGAAAAATCTTCAGCAATTCAATGTCGAGCCGCGCGTGGAAGAGGGCGCACCACAGCTACGAAGCCTCATCGGCCGGGGAGCTAACGACACCTCCATTGGAGTGGGATATGCGCCTCTGAGCACCACCGAACAGCTCATCTTAGATTTAGAGGAGGTTGCAAGAAGCGTGCCGGGCGTGGGCGAAGACACCAAGCTCATGGCGGTACGCATCGGAGATAAGCTGACACTGGTAGTGGCCGCGGCCATGGTCTCCCGGTTCATCAATTCGCGAGAAGAGTACGATGAGGCCAAGTCCCGAGTCAGGGAAGCAGTCTTGAGAAAAGCGCAGGCGGAGCGTGCCGGAGATTTAGAGGTCTTTGTGAACTGCGCCGATGCTGGGGAGAACATCTACCTGACAGTGACCGGCACCTCTATTGAGATGGGCGACGACGGAGCCACGGGCCGGGGCAATCGCGGCAACGGCCTGATCACGCCCATGCGGCCCATGACCATGGAGGCCATAGCCGGAAAAAATCCGGTCAGCCATGTTGGCAAGATCTACAATGTGCTGGCGCAAAAAGCAGCCGCCGAGATCGCCGAGCTGGATGGAGTGGAGGAAGCCTACGTCACATTGGTAAGCAAGATCGGCTCGCCCATCAATCAGCCGCTCCTGCGCAGCGTGCAGATCTCAGACACAACGCCGTTGACAGCGGCCATGGAATCGAAGGTAGATGCCATCCTGGACTTCTGGCTGGAGAGCACCGACGACCTGGTGGAGCAGTTTGTTAAGGGCTCGCTTACTCTATACTAAAAAACAAGAAAGCTTCAATCAGCTCCTTTGTTTGCATCTTTTTTGGCCATCTGCAGCCTCTGCTTGGCGGTATAGCCTGTAGCTTTTTCCAGGAAATTTCTAAAACGTTTGTTGGTATCCATGGCCTGTGCGTCGCCGGCACCTATTACCGATTCTGTGGTCACGGTGAGCTTCTTTCCCGTGATCGACACACAGATGCTTTTAAGAGCACCGTAGCTGAGCAAAAGCTTGCCTTCCTCCTGCTTTATCTCTGCGGGAAACTCCTCTTCCAGGGCCTTTGAAATTCGCTCTAAATCGGGCTTGAAGCCTCGCTTGAATGAGTAGTCCATGAATCAGTGTTTGGGCCTGTTTGGGTATAGATCTTTCGAGCGAAATGAGATTCTTATTGTGCAGAGCCTTTTATCCAATAATGCGAATGAAGTATCTCATATGAGTGAAGATCTCTTGAGAAGAGTTCGGAAAAGGTGCTTGAAGATGGAGATCCCCTTGATGGGGGTGGCGAGCGTAGAGCGCTGGAAAAATCCGCCTTTTCAGCCCTGGATGCCTGAGGAGTTTTATCCTCAGTCCATATTTTCCCAGGCTAAATCGGTAATAGTCATTGGTCTTCCCGTCAGCCTGCCCGTGCTGGAGACGTCTCCCTCCATCTTTTACCGGGAGCTTTACAACACCGTGAACAGCCTGCTCGACCAGTACACTTACCGTCTGGCCAATTTTCTGAGCGAAGAGGGCTATCCATCCGTCTTCATTCCCCGGGACGGATACTCCGGCATCAAGGCCCTGCAGAAAAATCCAGTGGCATTCTTCTCCCACCGGCACGCTGCCCTCCTGGCGGGATTGGGCAATTTCGGGACGAACAATATGCTGCTCACCCCTCAATTCGGCCCACGTGTGCGTTTCGGCTCTGTTTTCACAGCGGCAAAGCTACCGCCCGATCCGCTCTTCGATGAGGAGCTATGCACCCGTTGCATGCGCTGCGTCAAGATGTGCCCGGCGAAGGCTCTGGATGAAAAGGACTATCCTCAGGGGCTCACGGATAAGAAGAGCTGCACCGCCCACAGCGTCGAACTCAATAGCAGGGGAATCTCGCCTTGCGGAATATGCATCAAGGTCTGTCCGGTGGGCGAGGACAGAAAACTCTACGGCCGGAGTGATGTTTCCATCTACTCTCGAAAGGATCGGTTCCCGGAGGTGCACAAATCCTGGGAGCATGTGCAAAGGTACGGAGGGATGTGATGGTCAATGATTTTATCTATATGGAAAAAAGGGAGCCAAGAGAGTTGAGCCTCCCAAAGCTCCTCCGCGATTTTTGTTTCACCTTACGTAGATCCAGACCACATTGCTCCAGCCGGATCTGCTGCCCCACATGGCCAACCGGTGCCAGCCTCGGGAATCGCCGATAAACCTGCCATGGAAGTATCCGGGCATTCTGTAACCCATGTTTTTCCAGACTTGCTGTCCGCTGGGGTAGCCCTCCCAGAACCATATCGTTTGGGCCTGATCGTTGTTAGACAGAATGCTGGTGCTCCTCCAGAAGAAGACCGACGCAGGACCGGTTGTCCACATCCCATTGTACCGCGTCCAGATCTGCGACCCGGATACCATCATAAAGGCCATCGCTCTGTCGGCAGTGGCCATTCCACTTCCAGAAGCCATCATTTCGCTTCCAGAGGCCATCATTCCGCTGCTTGACACCTCTTGCTGGCTGAGAGACTGCCCCTCAGCGTAATTCAAGGCTTCGGTACTGGAACCCGATGGTGCAGAAAGAGGCTGCATGCTGTCTGGTCCATCAGACGGGTGTCCGCTATCGCTGCTGCTTGATCCGGGAATGGTCGCAGGACCCTGTTGAGGCCCCTGGCTGTATGGATCTGAGGGATAGTCAGGATAACCCTGTTCCTGATAATTGGGATCATATGGATAGCTCGGTCCCAGATAATCAGGCCCGGAAGGATATTCTTCATACGGATCGGGCTGGGCTAGAGTGGTTGCCGTCAAGAAGATAAAAACGGCAAACACCACGGATGTCATCACCAACTTGGCATTCATTTTTTCCACCTATTACTTAGATTGCAGGCAATGGTATATATTTTCATATGGCTTATATGACGTCAAAGGCCACTGAATTGCTCGGTATCCTATCCACTGTGATGAATAGGGTGTGTCGTCCGGGCGTGTCTCCATTGAACCAGATGTAGTGATATCCTGGCGTTGCATAACCATAATCGTAATATTTTGTAATTCTGTCCGGGTAAACTTCGTACACACCGAGCGATCCCGTCTGAGGTATAAACATGATCTCCTGCGCCCATCCACCCAGCGGACAGGTTGCATACCATTGCCATCCTGCCTGTGTATTCACCCAAAACATAGGCATATTCTTGGGGAATATAGAGACGAAGGTCTGCCAGGGCTGCAAGACCTGAGCATAAAAGACTGCAGCCGGTTGGTTGGCCAAAATGTTGTATGTGAGCGCTTCTTGCTGTGCAGATGACTGGGGCGGCTGGAAGGTCTGAGCAGCAGGACTGGTCGCAACTGGCGAAACCGTCTGAGGCTCTGCGACGACGGTTCTGGTTTCGCGTGGCACAGTGCTAAATGAGGACCCAGATCCTTGATTACTGGAGTAACCGGATGATGAGTAGGTGATCGATGTCTCTCCATAACTTCCAGAGGATGCTTCTCCTGCATCGGTACTGGTACCATACGCTTGCCCTTGAGCGGAAGATATGACTGCGACAAAGGAAAACACAATTACTATTAACAAAGCGTTCCTGATTATGATCCCTCCTAAATAAACCCGATTGATATCTTGGTTATCTGACTATATTAACCTGATCACAATCCGAAAAGAAGTTATCAGTTCTTGTTGACATACCAGTCGATTGGTCCTGCACCTGGAGGTATGGCCTCATCTGGGTACACTGAGACAGGACTAAAAGCAAGTGCATTTGCAGCGGGGCTAAATTGTTGAACTGCACTCTCTGTTGCTTTTCTTTGCTGTGAACTCGCGAAGGGTGGTGCATTCTCGGGAACATTTAGCGGAGTATTTTCGTAATTGTCTCGAATGCAAAGTACCATATATTTATCACCCAAGTAAAATGGTCCTCCTGGATGAGCATTTCCTTTTTCGTCCGGACCCCAATCGAGATTCAGCCAGACATCTTTGCTTTCTGTATCAACATGTGAGTAGACCTTATCCAGGTTATAATTCTGCTTCAGCCAGTTGATGACCCCGGTCACGTGGCTGTTTTTTGCGTCCAGCCTGCCCAGGTAGACTTCTGCAAATGCGTGTCCTCCCGTGCTATTGTTGCTGGCCAGTATGATTCTGGTAGTCCCACCTACGGACTCTACCAGCGCCGACATGAGAATAGCGAAATCATCGCAGTCACCGGCCCCGATGCAGTTGGCCTTAGCTCCCACCTTTAGCGTTTCATTGGCATACATGTAATAATCGACACCCCTTGGGTCTCGGACATAGTGCCAATCCTTTTTCAGGTAGGTATAAATCGAGCTGATCTGATCGATAGTATAATCACCCGGATACCTGGCAACAAGCCCCACCGCTTCATCACGGACGAGGGGATTGTCAGGTTCCACTCGAGAGTCGAAAATCTTTTTCAGATCGATAACTCTCTTCTCTGTTTTGCTTTCGGGAGCGTTTCCTCCGCCAGTTACTGGAAACTCCAATATCTCATCGTCTCGGGTCGTGGATACTGCGGGAACATTTGCTAGGAAGGGAGAAGCAGCACGCATGCTCTCCAGCTGAGCAGAGGTATAGCCGCTTGCGTCTGAGGACTTCTCGTCAAAAATATAAGGTATATCTTCAGCCAGGGCTAACCCAGAAAGGATAACCGCAGCACTCAGCAGGAAGATAGAGCAATTCGTCATTCTGGTTCCAGCTCACTCTAAAGTGTTCAATGTTCTTTACGTTCATCATGAAAAACATTACGATTCAATCATTTAGGTTGCAAAAAAAAAATGGTTTGGATTCTAAAACACATCAATCATTATGTAGTTGCTGGGCTTGTCGAATACAGTGAACAGAGTGGTGTGTCTGCCCGGCGTGTCTGCATAAAACCAGATATATTTGTAGCCTGGCGTTGCGAAACCATAGCTGTAGAGCTTAATGGATCCGTCAGGATAGAACTCGTAGAGCTTCATGGTTCCGGTATAGGGGACATACATCAGGTTCTGAATCCAGCCACCGACTGGGCAGCTCGCATACCAGGACCATCCTGCCGATGAGGACACCCAGAGTGCCGGTAATCTGGCCGGGAATATCTGTTTGAATGATGCCCAGGGCATGAAGGTGCCGCTATAGTATACAGCAGTTGGCGGAGCGGTCTGAACGCTATAAGGCAGCAAGACGCTCTGCTGCGTTGCAGGCGGAGCCTGAGGCGATACAATTGCTGTTATTGCACCCGCGCTTGACGGCGCACCGGGATAAGCAGCGACGATACCCGTCGGCGCAGTCGTTGTCTGGGTTATTGCAGTCTGCGTCCCCGAGACAGTGGTCGGCTGTGAGGGGTATGCACTAACCGTCGTAGGCTGACCAATTACTGTAGTGGGTTTCCCAGGATAGGCCCCGTACGTTCCAGGTTGATCGTCTTCGGCTGATACGATCCCAATCAACGCAATTCCCAGGCATAAGATAAACAAGACCAACAATGCCTTAGGCATGTTAAACTTCATTTTTAGACCTCCTAATCAAATTTGATATATGCCACAAAGCTATGCCACATCGATCGTTATATAGTTGCTCGGAATATCGGATATCGTGAGCATAGTCATGTACCTGCCAGGCATGTTGGCATTAAACCATCTGTATTTGTAGCCGGGCGTTGCAAAGCCATAGCTGTTGTACTTAGTGGTTCCATCCGGATAGAGGTCATAGAGCTTCATAGTCCCCGTAACAGGAACGTACATCAGCACCTGAACCCAGCTACCCACAGGACAGGTTGCATACCAGGACCATCCGGCAGATGATGCTACCCAGAGCGCGGGAGAGTTGGCCGAGAACACCTGATAGAATGATGTCCAGGGCAGATACGAGCCACTGTAGTAGACGGCAGCAGGTGGAGCTGCCTGGATATTATAAGTCATCAGAACATTCTGCTGTGAAACCGGTGGTGCCTGAGTATAATAGAGTGCTGTTACAGTGCCTGCACTGGACACAGTTCCTGGATAAGCACCAACAATCTGACTGCCTGTGTCGGTTGGTGTTGGATAAGCGGTTGGCGCTGGAACAGTGCTTGTCGGTATCACTTGGGTGGGACTTGTCGGAGTTGGCGTTCCGGGATAAGCTCCAACTGGCTGTCCTGTGGCGGTAGTTGGCATTCCGGGATAAGCCCCATAGGTTTGATCACTTTGGGCGGCAACAACAGAGATTCCCAGGCATAAGATGCATAGGAATAACAAACCAGTTTGCATGCTGTATCTCATGTACGATCTTTCTCCTGCGTCAATTTTTGACAATAGATAGTATTAATGGACCTCCATTGATATATAAGAAACCCTTGTTTCTTTCTAAAAAATAATGTGACTGTTCAGCCAGCCAATCAAAACCTTATTTTTTCGGCATTTTGAGCTTAAGTTTCTTGGGTGATTTGCCGTCAGCCGATGTTGACATAATATCCTCAAGCTTGGCTTTCCTGGTCACAAGCTCTGCTTTCCTGGTCGAATGCACGATTAGCTCCTGCTCGATTTCTGCCATCTATTTCTTGATTTTCTGCAGCTCAATCTTGCCCCTGGCTTTTGCCAGGTATTCCGGTCCCAGCTCGGATGTGATGTATTCTTCAAGCTGGCGTCTTAGAATCCTGATAAAAGGACTGCCCCATACGGATGAATAATGAAATTCAAGTTTTCCTGCCTCTATGCCTTTGCATCTATCTGGGATATGCTCCTGCAAATTCGGCAGTCGAAAGAAGGGTCCTTTTCCTGATAGTCTGATGGTGGCATGATCTTCTCACTTTGGGCTTGTTCCAGTTAGACCCGGCCTTTAGAATTACGATGCAGTTATTCCTGGTGCGGGAGATCATTTGCTGAATGAAATCGTCGGTAATTTCCGTCAATAAACCTTTATATTCAATTCTGTCACTTTGGCAATAGACTCAAAATCTCGGTCTCGTGTAATCAGGGTCTCGGCTCCATTCGCCACTGCAATTCCGGCAATCAGAACATCGAATGCATTAACAGAAATCCCCAGGGCAAGAAGCCTGCTCATGATTTCGCTTGATTTTTCCGCAGAAGCTCTATCCAGATCTAATATTTTAGTATCGGAAAAAAATCTCGTAAAGAATCTTTCTTCAGCCTTTGCTTTATTGTGCTTGATGCCAACATAGATTTCGTGATAGCTTATGGCAGTCGATGCCACATCACCATCTACCATTTTTCGAATCTCATTTCCGCCACGAAACAGGTCAATTAGAGCGCTGGTATCTAAGATGATCAAATTCTCGACCTCGCCATCTCTCTTACCCTTTTAGAATCAGCTTCAATCTTATCGAGCAATGGACTATCCTTGAGAGCTCCGAAGTACTCGGATAGGTCTGTTTTGTCCTTTTTGAGCAGTCTTTGTATGACATCGCTAAAGCTCTCTTCCTCTCGTTTCGCGCCTTTGAGTAGATTGTATATATCATCTCTTATGGAAATGGTTTTAGATGCCATGTATCTGTGTATGCATGCACAGATATATAGAGCTTTTGAGTTTTGGAAGTGCGAAAAGCAGTTTGATTCTCAGCATTCGGTAAACAGTAAATTCACCTACCATATGGCACGACCTTTGACCAGATCGAAAGGCTGCCTTGCAGAGCGAATTGCCTGGATGCGTCACCTACGGAAAGACTGTGGAAGAGGCCATCGATATGTCCAGGGATGCAATCACTGGTTATGTGGAGAGCCTCATTGAGGACGGCGAACCCGTCCCCGTGGAAGACGACCTCATCGAGTGCAGAGTGACTGTGGTGGCTCATGCCTAAGTTGCCACCTCTTTCTCCACAAAATTTCGTGAATCTTGAGTGCATCAAATTGCAAATCTGCAAGCACTTCCTTCTCACTCCACTTTCACCCTCGCCCCCAGTCCTGCCATCTGTCCGAAGAATCCCGGATAGCTCACATCCACCGCCTCTGCTGTGTCGATCTTCGTTTCTCCGGCCACCAAGCCCGCCACCGTCAGGGCCATCACAATCCTGTGGTCGTGCCAGCCGTGCACATTTGCTGGCCGAAGCGGGCCGCCCGTGATCTCCAGTCCGTCCGGCCTCTCCCGGATGTCGGCTCCCATTTTCGAGAGCTCCACGGCCATGGCGTGCAGCCGGTCCGTCTCCTTATGGCGCACATGCTCCGCATTCACAACGGTCGTCTTGCCGCCTGCTACTGCTCCCAGCACGGCGATGGTAGGAACGAGATCCGGCGTGCGGCTGGCGTCCACTTGCGTGCCCACCAGGTCGCCGCCCTTGATGTGAAGGTCTCCCTTTTCCTTATCCCAGGAGACCTTTGCGCCCATGCGGCTCAGGATGTCGATAATTGCCGAGTCACCCTGCCGAGAGGGAAGTATCCCTTTGACGTTCAGCTCGCTGCCGGTGACGGCAGCCGCAGCCAGCGGATAAGAGGCCGAGGAGAAGTCACCGGGAATGGTGTAGCTCTTCAGGCCATAGCTCTGTCCACCGGGCACCAAGAACTCCTGCGGCTGCGCCTCAATGCGCACACCTGCATCAGCCAGCATGTCCAGAGTTATCTCGGCGTAGGGGCGGCTCTTCAGATCGCCCTCGATAACGATTCTGGTGTCCGCTTCCGCCAGAGGCGCAGCAATGAGCAGAGCGGAGAGGAACTGAGAACTGACACCACCGTTGAGATGCGCTGTGCCGCCCCGCATCTTTCCTTTGATCACCAGAGGAGCCTTGCCGTTATTGCGAATGGAAAAAGCGGTGGCTCCCAGCTCGGAGAGCGTGCTCAAAAGCGGACCGTTGGGCCGGGTGCGGATGGATGCATCGCCCGTGAGCACAGCTCCGTCGGTAAGAGCCGCCACTGCCGAGCAGAAGCGTAGCGTGGTGCCCGAATTTAGAACGTTGATGACATCCTCCGGGGTCTGGGGCCGGTCAGAGACTCCCGCGATCTTCACTTCGTCGTTAAGTGAGATCCTGGCTCCAAAAGCCTCGCTGGCGGCAATTGTGGCCCTGGTGTCTGCAGAAAGGAGTGGCCGCTTTACGGTTCCGCCCTGTCCCAGGGAAGTTATGAGGATGGCGCGGTGGGTGTAGCTTTTAGATGGCGGGGCATAGGCCTCACCAGAGAGAGAAGAGCGCTCGACTGACGCAATCATGATCGGTGGAATGGTTACACAAGTATAAGAAATGATGCAATAGATCAAAGCGGAAGGTAAATCTATGAAGCATCCACTATATCGGGCTTGCCAAGCGAGACTACTATGAATATCATTTGCGCCTATACCGTAAACGTCGATGCCGTCTACAATGTTAGGAGCGAAAAGGCATCGGCCCTCATCCCGGCCCATAATAAAATTGAGCTGAAAGAGTCGATAGACAGCCGCGAAGATCTTTTATCCTCTCTGCTATTTTGCATGCAGCAGGGTTCGGGTGCAGAGGTCTTAATCGATAGCCGGGAAACGGCCCGCCTGATCGAAGAGTCCTTCTCCTGGCAATTTCGCCTGGGCGGAAATGCCGGCATCATGGCCAATGTCCTGGCTGCCCTTGGGGCCCGGCCAATCCTCAATGCACCAGTCCTGGGACCGAGACTGGCCGACATGCTGCATGCCGGGGTGCATGTGCCTGCTTTTGAGCCCGCAAAGACAGAAATGCTGCATTTCGTCTTCCAGTTCAGAAGGGGGGAAACAATTGACACCGGGCAGAGCAGGATAACTGCACCCAGCGACAATCGTTTTATTGCTACATACGATCCGGTGAATACCAGGCTCCTCTCCAGTCAGCATTTCGATTCCTATTGTCTGGAAAATATCCGGGAAATCGATGGCGCTCTGCTCTCCGGTTTTCATCTGGCGCCTTTAAAAGAGTACCGGGAAATCTTTTCCCAGAAGATCGCCCAGATTAAATCCTGGAAGGATAAAAATCCGCAGATCTTCATTCATGTGGAGATGGGCAGCTTCCAGAGTCCTGAGATCATGCAGTCTCTTCTACTACGCCTCCCCCAAATTCCCGTGGACAGCCTGGGATTAAACGAGGACGAGCTGGCGACAGCATCTGGACTATTGCCTGGATCAATGCCCGGTCGGTGGCAGGAGACTATGCGAGAAGTGCAGAGTCTGCGTAGAAGCCTGGGACTCTTCAGAGTAGCAGTTCACACACGAGACTACATCTTGAGCATCATGTTGCCGGGAAAGATCACAGCCCTTGAAGAGCTCTCTGCTCTCCAAAGCGGAGCTGATGCCGCAGCCGCTCTGGCTGCCACGGGCTTTGTAAGCGGAGAGCCTCCCCAGGAGGTCAATCCCGCAGGCCTTGAGGCTAAAGAGGAGTTTTGTCGCAATGGGGCCACAGCATCTGGAAGGGGCGCATTCCTTCATTTTGAGGAAGAGATCATATCATTGATGCCGTCCCTTGTGACTAAAAAGCCAAAGATCGCCGTGGGACTGGGCGATACTGCCACCGCAACCGCCTTTTTTCAGGAGCTTCTAGCTATCAGAGAAGATCAGGTTTAATTTTCTTATTTCTTATTTTTCTTTTGGTTCAAGTAGTTTATCCCCTGCCAGCTTTTTCACCCTCTCTGCCAGATCGTCGAGGCTGATGCAAATCCGCCTCTCTCCCTGGAATATCCCGGCCTTCACTTGCCTTCCCACCAGATCATCGTGCCCCGGCATTACCCGAAAGACTACGCTTCCCGGCAGCATTGTGGTGTGGCCGGCCAACTGGTCCAGGTCTCCATCCACGATGCCGATAACAGGAATTCCCAGCCGGGCCAGGATATCCCCCGCAATAGCCGTGGTATCATCTCCCACCGTGACGGCCACACCGGCTCCCAGCGCTGCATCAAATGCATCTTCCGCACGGTGATCGATGAGAACTGCCCATACGTCTTCGCCCCGGCCTTCTCTCCCGGAGACTCCGAGTCTCGGCCTGACATAGCTTCTCCGGATGGAGCCGCTGCGAATGATGGCCTTCTCCAGATCAACACAGGAGAGCTTTTCCAGGCCGTGTTCTTTTGGCTTTGCACCTTTTATGGCCACAATCCTGCCGTCTTTGGCTTCGACCTCTACCCGGCTCTCTGTAGCCCTGCCGACCACCATCCCGTTGATCGAGATAAGCTCGCCGGGACAAACACCAGAGAGGGCTCGCTTAGTGGTCGTTTCCCCAAGAGAGACAGAGGCGCCCGGCAGTGGCGGATGGATCTGGCTATCGAGGCCCAGGTCAGAGGCGACCTGTACAGCCAGATCGCCGTCTTTTCCAGAGAGAATGGCCACGAATCTTCCGCCGCAGTCGATTTGAATGAGAGTCTTTCGGGTCCCGGCAGCAGCCGCCACCATTGTGCCGAAGGCGAGGCCGCTCTCCCGGCTCTTGGCCTGGTTAAGAAGAAAAATGATATCAGACGTAGCCTCCAGATCCTGAACCGATTGGCTGGGCCTCCTCCTGGGACTTATAAGGATAATGTCCTCCAAACAGGCATCGATGACGGCCACCCTGCCCATGGTTCCGCCCAAAACCGCAGCCACGCTGCCCAGCCTTTTCAGGTAATCGATCAGCCGCATAGCACAGCCGCTATCTATGATCTCCGGGCCGTGCACCACTATGCCGATTCTCTTATCGAGAGAAGGAGAAAAAATCATCTCTGTTCTTTAGCCGCCCGTCTCCAGGTTTTCGTCCTGCATCTTGACCGCATCCATCATCTCTTGCGTTTGCTTGAACCTCTCCTGGATCTGATCTATGGTCATGCCCTCCAGATCTTTTCTCTCCGGAGCCTTCTCGATAATCTCCAGGGTATCCAGGCGGTAGTAAAGGCCGGTGCTGTCCAAATAGGCCCACGTCTCTCCGTCGTCTTCCGCCTTAAGCACCTTGACAGTGCCAATGGTGCCTGTGCCCTTGTACCTGACCAGGCTGTCTTCTTTGATCTCCGCCATAATATTCACCTAAATTATGCTCTTGGCATCATTTACAACTTCTGCATAATTATATCGCACTCTTTGTTTTCCATGCCTAATATCTCTGCCCCCCCAGGCTCGGCCAGCACTTGGCCTCCGTGAAACTCTTCTGATCCGCAGAGAACATGCTGCTCAGGATGTGTTCCCGGCTGGATCTTGCAGCTCAATCGAGTGCTTGAGCCTATGGATACCACGGTCTTCAAGCGGGGCGATGCCGGATGGCCTTTAGGGAGGACGATCAGGGGTGCGCCCAGTTCTCGAAGCTGAAAAATAGTGCAGCATAGACCACGCATTACTTTTTCGCCCACGCCATGAGAAGAAACCACCAGCAAATCCTCCGGATCTGTGAAGAGCACAATCTCCTCCGACTCTGTCTCCAAATAAAAAAAATTTCCTTTCGTCTTGGCCATTGCTAAAGTGCCCTTCTGGCCTACGAGATAAGCGATATCCTCCTCTCGGATGAGTATATGCATAGCTCTTAGACTGCTTTGACGTTCCTGGATTTGCAGGTAGGACACATGGGCCTTCTGCCCATTCCCTTAAACTTATTCTTGCATTCCATACATTCATAATCTCCTGCGGCCAGAGTCTCGATATTCCCTATGTCCGGCCCGCCTCCAACAGTGCACATCTTTCCTTCACCTCCTGCCTTTATATGGCATTCGGACATATTTAAAATAGGCGGGAAATCGGCTTGAAAAGAATCCCGGCGGCCAATATCAGAGACGGTCAGGGTCAGAAGCTCAGTGCATGCTTCGGGCAAGCTTCTACGCATCTGCCGCATTTAATGCAGTCCGGTTTATCCAGGATCTCGTTTACAGGAAGCTGCATAGGGCAAACCTTCTGGCACTTGCCGCAATCAATGCATTTTTCGCCGTCCACTTTTAGCTGGTACTTCTTGCCCCCCAGTGCTCTTTGCAGCGTGCCCATGGGACAGAAGGAGCACCAGGTTCGTGGAGCTATGATTATGCCAAAGAGGATGGCAATTGATGTGGTTAGAATGCATAGTGTTACAAAAACCATACCGATTCTGTCCACTATGCCCTCGGTCTGTATGATGCGAAAGACCATGAACCCCATGAGAGCGATGAATATGGGGGCTCGAATCCACATGCTGCGAAATCGTGGCGGAATCTTCAGCTTTCGGCTTATGGGAGCCAGCCAGAAATCAACAAAGCTTCCCCGTGGGCAGAGATTTCCGCAAAACCAGCGTCCTCGAAAGGGTGCAATGATCATCAAACTGGCAAAGACCAGCAAGAAGAAGTAGCCAAGCTTGGGGTAAAATATGCCTCCTATGGATACTATCAAGACCATAATTCCGAGATATGGAGTAATCTTTAGCATATCAGATGGATCGCGATTCTATCCTCCGCCTCATCGCCGAACTGCGCCGCCGTCACGGGGGGCTCGAGGGCGTGGAAGCAAAGGCCGCCCACACAGGCACCCCCGCCGACCTCTTCAAGCCCATTTCTGCCTTCGCCAATCACGCAGGAGGCGGCATACTGCTCTTCGGCCTGGACGAGGACGCCAGCTTCGAGGTCGTGGGCGTAGGCAACCCTCGCAAGTTGCAGGAAGACCTCAGCGGCCTGGCCTCCCAGATGGAGCCACCTCTTCGCCCCAGCTTCTCTGTGGAGGAGATCGAGGTAGGGACTGTGGTGGCCGTAGATGTCTCAGAGGTCGCCTATTATCAGAAGCCCTGCTACCACCGCCCCGCACCACCTCCAGGAAGGGTCCTTCATCCGTGTGGGAAACTCCACCCGGCGGATGAGCAACTACGAGATCTACAGCTTCATCAGCTCTCGCACCCAGCCGACATTTGATGAGGGACCAGTCCTTCGGGCCACTATGCAGGACCTGGACAGAGCGAAGCTTGAGAAGTACATCGCACGAAGAAAGGAGGGCCGTCCCAACGCTCCTTACTGGAATATGCCTTTTGAGCAAATTATTGATGCCGATAACTGCTACTACCAATTCAGAAAAACACAATTTCTAAGCCCACGCGGCGAGAAGACGGCGATGGTGTAATTCGCCTTGCCAATCAAAGGCCGGTAATAACCTCTTCTACAAGATGGGGCAATGTCACATCCACCACCTGGCCCACCGTCCAATGCGTACTTTGGCTGGCCATAATTATAATTATCTTTTGATAGCACTTCTGCATACTTCCCTCATCCAACACCTTTATTTCCCTGACTAATAATAATAAGAATTGAGGCTAGATCATGCTGGAAAGGCTCACGAAATCATTACTGGAGGCTCCTATCTTCAAGAGGGGCGAATACAACTACTTCATACATCCCATAACCGACGGCGTGCCCGAGGTCAGGCCGGAGCTGATCCGGGAGATTACCGGCCATATCGTACGCATTGCCGATATGGAGGTAGACAAGATTGTGACGGTGGAAGCCATGGGAATTCCCATTGGCATCGGTCTTTCCATTATCTGTGACATACCCCTGGTGATAATAAGAAAACGCAAATACGGCCTTCCCGGCGAGATCGAGGTCAGTCAGGTCACGGGTTACTCCAGGTCGCAGCTTTTTTTAAACGGCATAAATAAGGGCGATCGTGTCATTGTAGTGGATGATGTGATCAGCACGGGCGGAACGCTTCTTGCCGTGCTCAAGTCCCTGAAGGTAGCCGGTGCAATTGTCAAAGATGTGGTAGTGGTGGTAAAGCGGGGCGAGGGCGTGGAAAGGCTGAGGAAGGAGGGCTACGCTGTCAAGACCATGGTCGATGTCGAGGTGGGCGAGAGCTGTGTTACCAGCGTCAAAAAGTCCGATAATGACCACAACCATAATAGGCACTGAAATGAACAGGGAAAAAGGGTGCCCGGGAAGAAATACTGAAAAGGCACAGGAGCCCTCTCCCGTCTGTGGCCCCATGAGATGCGCCAAAGGAAGACTGGAAGAAGATCTCCATGCCGAGACGGTGAAATGGCAAAGGAAAGCGCAGGATCTCTATGAGAACGTATCCGGGGATGATGAGTTCCTGGATAATGTCTCCGCCTACATTCACGACTGCCAGTACTTCTTAGATAAGTGCGACCTCATCAGGGCTTTTGAGGCAGTGATCTGGGCCTGGGCCTGGATGGAGATAGGCCTGCAAAAAGGGCTTTTGCAGCGGAGAAAATGAGGCAAAGGCCGGGGATTATGCCACTAGCTGCAATCGAGACTGCAACGCTGACTTCCCGGAACATACTCTTCGCAGGGATGGAACAGTCCGCAATGGTCTGGAGGGCTAAAATTGTTAAATATATTACGATCTAAATCTATTCATGGCGGCTCAGAACTTGCCCTTATTGAATGGAGTGTATTGGTTGTCACACTAATTGTACTTGGCACATGCATAGCAACCTGTGCGCCTGCTAATTCGACTGAAGATACCGTTGAGCTTCAGATAGTGGCCCTGAATGATTTTCACGGCCAGAATGATCCGCCATCCGGAAGCCAAATTCTGTACTACAACACCACCAATTATCCCTTTAAGGCAGAGGTCGGTGGAGCGTCTTATTTGGCCACTCAGATTAAGGCATTAAAAGCCACCAATCCAAATACAATTATTGTATCGGCTGGGGACTGCATTGGCGCAAGCCCGCTAGTCTCGGCTCTTTTTCATGACGAGCCTGCCATTGAGACATTAAGCGAGATCGGTCTGGAGTATTCTGCTGTGGGCAACCATGAATTCGACAAAGGCGTATCGGAGCTGCAGCGCATGCAATACGGCTGCTGTCACCAGGTCGATGGCTGTCAGGATAAAGATCGATTTGTAGGGGCGGGCTATTATTACCTCGCTGCGAATGTGGTTAATAACAGTACTAACAGCACGCTCTTTCCGCCCTACAAGATACGGGAAATAGAGGGGATCCCGGTGGCTTTCATTGGCATATCCTTGAAGGATACTCCCCACATTGTTGTGCCATCCGCTGTCCACGGCCTGACGTTCCTGGATGAGGCAGATTCGATCAATGCCGTAGTTAAGGAGCTGAAGCAAAAGGGAATAAAGACGATAATCGTCCTGATTCATGACGGCGGCAAACAGGATGGACTGCCCAGCGAGAGCAAAAATTTCTCAGGCCCCATCATTGATGTTGTCAAACGCTGCGATAAAGAGGTGGATGTATTCGTCACAGGGCATACTCATCAGTCTTATGTCTCTTATGTTGACGGGCGCATCGTAACCCAGGCAGGCTGCCAAGGCAAGTTACTCACCGATATCGACCTAATTATCAGCAAAGAAACAGGAGACATTATCTCTGCCAGAGCCAAGAACGTGGCCGTCACCCGCGACGTACCTGAAGACGCAGATGTCTCAGAAATCGTAGAAAAGTACTCCACATTGGCAAAGCCTCTGGCCCAAAAGGTAATCGGATCGATAACAGCAAATATTTCCAATACGCAGAGCAATTCCGGTGAATCGGCATTAGGCGATGTCATCGCCGACACACAGCTCTATTCCGCTGAGCAGGCGGGCGCAGCGGTCGCTTTCATGAATATTTGGGGAATTCGCACCGATCTAATTTTCAATGCGAGCGAGAACGAGGGTCCAGGCAATGTGACCTACGGGGAGGCTTTCAGCGTGCAGCCCTTTGGTAATAGCATATTAATCATGAATCTGACCGGCAGCCAGATCGATGAGCTGCTGGAGAGGCAGTTTGACAATCCAAACCCTGGAGAGGATAGCATCCTCCAGGTCTCTGGCGGCTTTAGCTACACCTGGAACCAGAGTGCACCCTCCGGCCAGAAGGTCGATATCGAATCCATCAAGATCAATGGAAAAACCATAGATCCTGAGGGAAGTTATCGCATTGCTGCCAACAACTTCCTGGCAGATGGAGGGGATAACTTCACCGTCTTTAGAGCCGGAGTTGACCGAATCTGCGGGATTAACGATCTGGATGCTTTTATTGAGTACTTCCAGGCATTCTCGCCGGTCTCGCCCGGACAGATGGACAGGATTGCGGTTACTCGTTAGCCTATCCTTCGGAAAATACTGGTTGAGAGACCACAGGTAGGCCGCAGATCAACTTGCAGGCATCCTGCACAAGCGCGGCTGGGCCTGGGTCCTTTCTATTTGGAAGCAATAACAATATAAAGAAGTAGAATACATTCTATTTTGGAGGGACGAATACGAAGCTACTCACACTTGGCATTTTTTCTATTTTGCTGGTCTCACTCACCTCCGCCACAATGGAGCTGGGCGGCCAGGCCGGTAAGGATGTTCTGATAGGTCTCGGGAGTGGGACTGGTCTATGGGACTGGGGCGAAGCTCCTTTAGGACACATCATCAACGACAATAAACTGATTGCAGGGTCCCGGATCATTCCTGAGGACATATCTTTTATGGAGACGCCACTCCAGGCGAGCGGCATATTTGATGACACGTATATACCGACAACATTCGGTGGCTACCTTACCATGCCAACTACGTATGACAACCCATCCAAGGGTGATCGAGGTGTCTTCGACTTAACCTGCTTCAAGAGACCAAACGAGAACGAGTTCCCTAGAACTTATTAGTTCCTTTATCTTCTTTTTTGAAGAACTTTATGATCTTACCGTATTCGAGCAGCTCTTTGGGAACGGGCTCCTTATCTTCATCCGGATAGCCGAAAGCGATCATAGACTCTACATTGAAATTTTCAGGCAGATCGAGCACTCGCTTGATGTAATCCTCTGAGGATAAATTGCTGCTGTGCATTCTCTTTCGGATCTGAATCCAGCAGGATCCCATACCGAGGCTGCAGCCAGCAAGCTGCAGGATGATGGCGGCAATGGAGCAGTCCTCCACCCAGACATCCGATTCACCTTCAACTGCGCAGACAACCACACAAAGGCCTGCTCCTTTCAGGAAGCTTGAGCCGCTCTCTTTAGCTTGGGATAGCTTTGCCAGCGTTGTTTTATCCGTGACAAAAACAAAACGCCAGGGATTGATGCCTCGAGAAGAGGGGGATCGCAGCGCGGCCTCCATAAGCTGTTCTATCTTCTCTGTTTCTATTTTTCGATCCTTGTATTTTCTGATGCTGCGTCTTTCTCTCAAAATGTCGAGCATAACAGTCCTCCTCTTTTGCCCGCTAATTGCCTGATTCATATCCACTGCTCTTGATGCTCCTGGCAGCCAGAATTCCTGTAGAAAATGCCGCTTGCAGGTTATAGCCTCCCGTATCCCCGTCCACATCCAAAACCTCGCCCACCAGATACAGTCCTTTAACCAGCCTGGACTGCATGGTTTTGGGATCTACCTGCATAGTTTCAACTCCGCCTCTGGTAACCATGGCGCTGTTATAGCCGCAAAGATCGGATACGACCAGAGAAATACCCGTGAGATTATCAATCAAGCAGCCACGCATATCTCTGGTCAACTGAGCCATTTTCAGACCGGAAGGTATTCCTGAGATCTCCAGAATTCTCTTTGTCAGCCTGGGATAAAGTGGCACAATAGGAATCTCAAAGTGAGACCGATCCGCCAGCACCGATAGTAAGCTCTTTACTCCGTCCTGTCGAGTCTTGTTTACGAGCCATTCCTCCAGAGCCTCTCTATTTCCGTCCGGCACAAAAGAGAGCTTTATTGTGTCCCCTGCCCAGATATATCTGGATAGGTCAAGAATTCCCGGTCCGGAGAGCCCCTCATGAGTAAATAAGATATCGCCCCGATGCTCTCTTATTTTCGCATGACGGTAAAGCGAGATCTTCATATCCGGAAATGAGAGACCGGCCAGATCAGAGAACTGATAATTCTTTATGAGAATTGGGGTTAGAGCCGGCCCAATCTCTGCTATGCGGTGGCCGAGATTTTCGGCAAACCTGTAGCCGTCTCCGCTCGAACCGGTGGCGGGATAGGAGCAGCCCCCTGTGGCTATTACCAGCAACCTGCTCTGATAGCTGCATCCCATGCATCCCACCAAAAAACCTTCTTCATTTCTGGTTATAGACTTGACCGCCTGGTTGCACTTAATTTCTATCCCCAATTCCCGGCACTGCACGGTCAAGATATTCAGCACATCCCTGGCACGCATGGTCTCTGGAAACACTTTTCCCCCTTTTTCCAGGGCCATGCGAAGCCCCAAACCCTTAAAGAATGAGATGAGATCGCTATTTGTGAAACCGAAAAGAGCCGGGCGCAGGAACCTGCCGTGACTGGGATCTCCAAAATGATCAAGAAAGTCCTGAATATTGCCACCGTGAGTTATATTGCATTGGCCGGACCCTGAGATGAGGAGCTTATGCCCTGGGGAGCTCTTTTTTTCCAGAATCAGAATCCTTTTGCCCTTTTGCATGGCGTTTATACCGCAAAAAAGCCCGGAAGGCCCGGCTCCGACGATGATTAAATCATAATGACAATGGCAGTCTTCCCTTCCAGGCAAGAGATAATCCATAGCACCGGCTTTGAGCACACCATCCAGCTTGCGGCAGGCTTTTTTATGAAACTCCACCAAGGGAAGCCTCTCTATGCTTTCTTATTTCGACCATCTAAACCAAGCTCATGAGCGGATATTTCTTTTCTGCGTCGTACTCCAATTTGGCATTGACGACCTCGCCCTCATAATCTATATGCACCTGTGCGATTATCATGCGCCCCTCCAGCTCGCCATAGCCAAAGAAGTTCTCCTTCAGCATCTCTCGGTCTATGCGAACGCTTACCTTCTTCACATAAGGCTGGAGGGAGATGCTCTTTTCCATGGCCTCTTCCAGGCTGGCTGCCGTCTTCAGGCTCACCGGCGCTCCAACGAACTGATGGTAGAGCGCTCCCAGCTTGATGCCTGCCTCAAATGCGGCTATTTCTCTTTTCGTAGGCGTGAGATCACCACCGGACTTGTTAGATAAAGAGCGATAAGCACTATGACTGCGAGAGTAGCATAAAGAATATCGTGCTGGCGGAAAAGGAACAATCCCACCACAAGAAAAATGCTGCCCAGGATTATCATGACGCGAAGATCTCTGATCTTGGGATAGGAGATGCTGCTCACCATGAGTAACGCCAAAAACAGCATGAGCACTATGGTCAGTGCCGGCCTGCCCAATAGAACGCTGGCGGATAGCGCGATGCCTGCCGCGGGTATGGGCAGCCCCTCAAAGAACGCATCGCTCTTCGCAGAGACAACATTGAATCTGGCCAGGCGCAGTGTCCCGCAGACCAGGAAAAAGATGCCGAGCAGCCAGATGTGTGGCGGAAGATGAAAGGCGGTGATCGCAAGAAAAACAGGCGCTGTGCCAAAGGAGATCAGGTCTGCCAGAGAGTCCAGGTTGGCTCCCAGGGGACTGCCGCCCACCTTTCTGGCCAAAAACCCGTCCAAGCCGTCGGCCATTGCTGCCAGTAGTATGAACACCACGGCATACTGAGGATAAATGCCGCCCCAGGCTCCGCCCGCGGCAAGAAGTGCCAGAAACCCGAAAACAACATTCAGAAGCGTGAATAAGTCCGGCAGCCGAATAACCCGGAAGACATTCATGAACACCTCACGGCAATCACCGTCTCCCCCCCCCGAACCTTATCACCCTTTTTTACGAGCAGACTGTATCCAATGGGAATGCTCACTTCCACTCTCGAGCCGAAACGGATCATGCCTATCCTTTCTCCTCGCGATACCTGATCTCCAGGATGGACGTAGCAGACGATCTCTCTGACCAGAGTTCCCGTTATCTGGCGCAGTTCCATGTCCCCGTCATTGGTATCTATTTGCATCCTGTTCTGCTGATTCTTGCATGCCCTTCCCATAAAAGCAGGCAGATGAGTGCCTTTCCTGTACTCGATATTGCGCACAAAGCCATCCAGTGGAGCCCGGTTGACATGGACATTGGAAGGACTCATAAAGATGGTGATTCTGTCCGGCACGACCTGGATGACCTTTCCATCAGCGGGCGAGAGCATGCCTTCGCCACGCGGCAAACGATCCGGGTCCCGGTGAAAGAATATCATGAAAACGAAGCCCGCCAAAGCCACGGCTGACAATAGCCAAATTCCTGCCGCAGCCAGCCCCGCGGTAAGAAAAATAGGCACCGATACCCATACGGTTGAGTCTCTAGCTAGCTTCATGCCGCATCTCCTCTTTTCGGTTTAATCTCTGCTGCGAGCTCATCGATGATTGATAAAAGCTCCGGCAAGAGCATGAATACCAGGTAGGATATGGCCAGGAGTGCTATTGTCGATCCCACCTTGGCAATGACATTATGAGCGATATCAAAGCTGCCTTCTCCAAACCAGCCCCATCCGTAGGCCATGAGGACAAATCCATTTCTCATAATGTTCAAGAGATAGATGGAAAATGTAGATGCCGCCAGCGCCGCAAGCTTGCGGCCTGCTGGTGCTTCTACCGATAAGATCACTCCGGCGAATAGGGCAATGCTCTCAATGGCTGTGCAGGCCAGGATGATCTGGACTGATCGACCATTGAGGCTCATTATGTTCCAGCCCTCCATGATCACGGGTACGGAGAGGAATTGCAGCATCTTTGTGGTTATCTGGGTGGTAAATCCAATCAATGTCTCCTGAAGAGCCTGTATTTCGGCAAATGGGAAATAGACAATCCCACAGACGGCAGCCGCATAACTTGCCCAATAGCAGGCATTTGATGAGAAGCTTCTGCTCATCACAATCCAGGCCATGTAGAAGCTTAAGAGACCTGCTGCCAAAAAGAGAGCCACATTGAAGTAGTCCTCTATAACCAGGTAATGCTCTATATGACCAAGCCAGAAGAATGCAAAGAGCCCCCATCCAGGAACTGCGATACGACTGATCCTGGTCAGGGCTGATGCCAGGAGCAAAGCCAGGCTAATCCAGAGCAGATAGGAAACCATCCATTCCAGCATCATCAATCCTAGAAGTACCACAGGTTTATTTAGCATTATCTACCAACAACCAATTGTTGTGATTCTAGGGTAGGGCCCGTAGAGAGACCGCTAGATGGGTTTGGTTGAATATGAATATAAATATTTTAGTTCTCATTTCTGCGTTATGCTTGATATTAACGGCTTTCTCTTCTGCACAGGCAGAAAATCTTCTTTCAGCCATCGACCAAAAGATCGATCCCGAGCTTGCAGTGCTGCTCGCTGCAAAAGAAGATGGACAGACCCCTGCAGAAAAGATCCCGGTAATTGTGATGCTCAGGTCGATAGCCTCTTGCGACCCAGACCACCTTGTCCCGGAGGACCTCATCTCTAACGACCTCACCATTGGGCGCATTTATCGTCTCATCCCCGGTCTGGCAGGAGAGGCTACTGCCAATGCCATAAAAAAGATTGCAGAAAGCGACTGTGTATCGGGAATCTATTTTGACGGCAGAACACAAATATCTTCACCAGACGAATCTTCACCTGAAAAGAGCTCGACTCTGGAAAAATCGATCTCAGAAGAAAAATATAAATCTCCTGCCCAAATTATAAAGGCAGACAAGCTCTGGGAAAAGGGAATCGACGGTAACGGTATAAACGTGGCCGTAATCGATTCAGGCATAGATAAAAATCACCCCGATCTGATCGGCAAGGTAGTGGCTGAGAAGAATTTCCTGGCAGATGAGATCACTGCA
This sequence comes from uncultured Methanotrichaceae archaeon, assembly GCA_964506745.1. Taxonomy (GTDB): domain Archaea; phylum Halobacteriota; class Methanosarcinia; order Methanotrichales; family Methanotrichaceae; genus Methanothrix. The sequence goes on from CAZDLZ010000008.1 coordinate 36,644, forward strand.
GACGATCTGCTGGGACACGGAACAATGGTGGCCGGAATCATTGCCGGTTCAGGTGCGGCCTCCGATGAGAGATATAAGGGAATTGCTCCCGGAGCGAAGCTGATCAGTGTCAAAGTAATCGATGGCAAAGGGGACGGCAAAGTATCGGATATAATAGCGGGAATTGAGTGGGCCGTTTACAATGGGGCCAATGTCCTCTGCCTCAGCCTGGGTGGCATAAATCTGGGCGAGACCAATCCGCCCATAACCATGGCTGCGGACAATGCCGCAAGTGCCGGAGTCGTGGTCTGCGTAGCGGCAGGCAACCGCAACAGTAGTGAAAATGAAGGGCAGGTAGCGGGATTATCCAGCAGCCAGGTTGACCGGGGCAAGGCTCCCGTCCAATTATCCCAGACCGACGGGGCCAGTAAAGATGTATATTATCTCCTGGTTCCAATCGTCCTGGCCCTACCACCGGGCTTGATCGACTCTCCTGGTGATGGTATAAAGGTCATCACTGTGGGTGCCGCGGATAGCAGCGGCCACATTGCCGGATTTTCCGGTTCGGGGCCCACCAGAGACGATCGCATCAAGCCTGACGTTGTCGCTCCGGGCGTTGATATCATCTCTATTGTACCTCTTGGAGTAAAAAGGCCAAAATCGGTCGATATTTATTATTCCCGTGAGTCAGGCACCAGCCTATCCGCACCAGTGGCGGCAGGCCTGGCCGCATTGCTCTTGCAGGCAAACGGCAACCTCAGCGCGGCAGGCGTCAAGGCGGCCATGACCCGGGGGGCAGCAAAACTGAATAGCTCGCAGGGAGACAATTACGAAGAGTTCTACCAGGGCGCTGGAATGCTGGATGCTCTTTCATCCTATGAGCTGCTGGTGAATAGTAGTAATATCTGTGGAGCGATTCCGGATCGCTGGACTGCCGGTCGCTGGGCATACCTGCCGGCTGGAAAAGGAGTATACGTGGGGCTGGACACGGGCGCGGACAGGCCGCAAAAGAAGATATATGCTCTTGCACCGGGTGATGAAGACTGGAATTTGCGCTTTGTATTCTTTTGCGATCAGGAAATAAAAAACCTCAAGACGTCCTTGCAGGGAGAGGTGGCTGATTGGGTAAGCCTACAGTTCTTGCCCAAGACCGTTCTGGCCAACGATCAGAAGGTCTTTGCGGCATCGATGACTGTGCCGCAGGACACCCTTCCCGGGCTTTATAACGGCACCATTGATATCACAAAAGAAAATGAGAATCTTCTCAGGATTCCCATCAGCGTGAATGTAGCCATGCCCCTGAATATCTCGCATGGTATGGGCAACAAGACAGGATCGCTTAAAGGAAGCGAATGGCATTATTACTACCTGGAGATGATTCCAGGAACCACGGAGTTTGAAGCAACTCTTAAGTGGCAGCAGGACGCTAACCTCGATCTCTTCCTGCTCTCTCCCACCAGCGAGTATTACACAGGTGAGAATTTAACCAGGCAAGAGAAGAAGAAGAAGATACAGGGACCGTCTTCGGGAAGATGGCTTATTGCCGTGCATAGCGAGAATGCATCGCAGGCTGCTAACTACTCATTGCAGGTAGAACGATCTCAGTTAGGGACTTTTCCCATCCGCTGGAATTTGGAGTCAGCATCATCCGGCACGAGCAAGCAAATCCAGTTTACACTGAGGAACCTCGGTCTGTCTCTGCAAAACCTAAGCTACAGCGCGGTTATTGAGAATACCACTCTCCGGGAATTTGAGGGCCATGTCGGATATAAAGAAACATGGAATAAAACCGTAAATGTCACAGATAGTACAAAGAAGATCTCGGCAAAGTTAAGCTCTGTTGATGGCAGCAATGACAGCGAGGTTGCGCTTGTATTTGAAAATCCTGAGGGCATTGCCACGGAGGATACTGCAGCTTTAGGATCCGGCGATATTGGTCCATTGGAAATCGCCAATCCGAAGGTGGGTAACTGGACGCTAAAGGTTTACGGATACAATGTTCCGCTGGCAGGAAAGTACTTTGCGGTCAGTATTAAGGAATATGCAGAGGAAGAGTGGGCCTGGATCACGACCAGAGGCCCGGGAAGATTAGAGAGCGACTCCAATGGGACGATGGTGGCCAATCTCACCATACCGGAAGGTACATCGCTTCCCAGGCTGGATGGATATATAAAAATTTCTTCAGATAGTCATACCTTTGAGATTCCTGTGAGTTTGACCATAGCCGGCAGCAGGCTGACAGGCCTCACCAAAGAAGAGGCTATAGACCTCGACAATGACGGCTTATTTGACGAGCTTGCATTGGGCTTTGGTATCAACATTTCTGCACCTGGAGAGTTCCGGCTAAATGGGGTGCTGGTCGACTGTCGCGGCGACGGGATTGGGGAAATCGATCGCATCTTTGCGCTCAAAGAGAGCGGAAGCATATTGGTCAATGCCAGCGGCACCGATATTTGGCGAAATGGCAAGTGTGGGCCGATGAATATCCAAAATCTCATACTCTACGATAAGAGTGGAAGCTACATCGATCGATTCGACAGAGAGATCATCATAAACCGGGAGCCGAAAGAGTTTCAGCCGCCTGCCGCTTATCTCAGCGGCGAGTATGTCAACTTAACGACTCCCACCAGTATCGTCATCGGGGTAAATGTGACTGTCAACAAGCCCGGCCGGTACGAGCTGCAAGGCATCATTGTGGATGACGCAGGAGATGTGGTGGGAGAAGAGAGCGCGAAGAGCGATCTATCGGCTGGCAACGTTACGATGCTGCTGGCGTTTGATCCCAACCGGTTCATGGACCAGGATGAGATCTCCGCGGTGCATCTGGTGGATCTGGTCCTGAGCCGTGAAGGACAGCCGCTGGAGAGAATCAATGATGCCTGGAGCTCGCAGGATATGTACTCGCATGCATTTAAGGCAGGCCTGGCCCCAAAGAGCAGTTCCTCCGGGCGATCGGTGGTCAAGCTTGGCGGCGCCGACGGGGTGCGGCTGGAGAAGGAAACGGCAGTCATCTCCTGATGCGAAATAATCAAACCCTCGGGGTTACGAAATAGTGACTGATCATTTGGGTACGCCCCAGACACGCGACTCCTTCGTTTCAGCTCCTTGTTGACGATCTTGCGCGTTTGACTTCCCGGGTGCGCCGCAGTTTCAGTTCGTCTCGGTAATTCCTATGGCCGCGGGGGGCAATCGATCGTGTAACATTTAAATATTGGAAGTGGAAATGGCTAAAGGCACATCAAAATATCGTTGTCATAGAGCGGCTGTGGTCCAGCGGTTATGACATAGGCTTCCCAAGCCTGTAACCCGGGTTCGAATCCCGGCAGCCGCACGTTTTCTTATCCAATTCGATTCCTTCAGGAAGAATCCAGGCACCACCATGGAGCAATACATGAACTGTGTCATCAACACCAGAGGAAGAGATGCGAATCAACCTGGAAATAGAGAAGCATGGTTTTCACAGGTAGATTCGCATTTTGATGCATAAAGCTACTGCTGATTGGTCACAATCTTGATGTAGTTAGTGGCGGAGGCAGGTCCTATAGCTGTGGCCACTCTGCTGCCTGCCTTGATCTTTTCGATATTCACCTTGGTGCATGGATTATGGCATGAAGATCCACAGGGGCTGCAATTCCCTGAATACTGATTCTTTTTGATCTCCAGGTTATTGATGGCAGTGGTGATGAGATTCTTTTGCCAAATATTCCCAAAAGCTAGTGCCTTATCATCTCCCACAGTCAGACTATCGATGTTTGTATCCTGCATTTCCGGGAAATTAAAGGCAGATCCCTCCGTCTCAAATATTCCTCCATTTTTGCCGAGAATATCTACACCTCCGTTGCCGGCTATGCCCTGTGACAGTACAGGAATCGAGAATATTGCCATAGCCAACACCAATATAGCGCCTATTTTTTTGATGATCTCACCCCATACATTCTTAAATATAAGATAGTGTTTACATCGATAATATTTATATTTTTTGGTAGTGTATACTAGCCACACTATGTTTGATATACTATACGGTTTTGAATATTTCATAATTATCGGAATATTTTTTAAAAATATCCTGAAGAACCAAGAAAATTTGATAGTCCTATCGCCTAACTTCAGAAGACCAGAAACTGCACGCCCACCACCGTGGCCGTGACTACGATTCCGGCGAGGAGAACACCTGCCGCGATGGCCGCGAACGCCGGCCAGAAACGAAATCCCAGCAAAAAGGCAATGGCGCAGCCCGTCCAGGCTCCCGTCATGGGCAGTGGCATAGCCACAAAGATGACCAGGGCGGTCAGCCCAAAGTTCTCATGTTCTTGGATGTACTTTTTGCGAGTTCGGGCAAAAAGCCAGGAAAAGAATCTGTCTCCCCAGCTAAAATGCCTCAAGTAATCTGAAACCGGCCCCAGGAAGAGGAGCAGGGGGATTATGGGCAGGAGGTTACCGAAGACTGATAAGAGATAAGCTTGCCAGGGCTCGTATCCATAGACGCCTATGGCTAGCGGTATGGCCCCCCGAACCTCGGAGATGGGAAGAGCCGCCACTGCCAGGGTTATCAGCCAGGCCGGAAGAATAAAAACCATCGTATTTTTATTCGCCTACAGTCCCTTTGATCTCCACCTTGAAGACCATCTCTGCCGCAGGAGAAGAAACGGATATGGTCAAATCTACGGGGATTTTTCCAAGAGCAATGGACAGGGGCGCACCAGAATTGGCGACATCCACTTTGATCCCCTGAGACAATTTTGTGAAAGCGCCGATAAGAGCTCCGAAATCAATGGTCTTTGCCACCGATTCTAAATTTGGAATTATGGTGATGGGTGCAACCTCAAGGGGCCCCACTGCAATGGGACTCTTGGCATCACCGGATATCCGTGCCGATATAGGGCTGCTTTCTTCTCCAAAGACCTGTACACCCAATGCCCCATCCTTTCCGGTTCCTTTAACCTTGGCCACGATTGGGTATTTTTCCTGGTCCTCTGATCCCTGAATTTTTGCCCGTGCGTCTGCATCTACTTTAAAGGTTACCATGCTATCATCGTATATCGTAATGTTTTTCTTGGATATAAAGAATGGCAGAGCATCGAACAAATATAATTTATTATATTAGCAGCGAAAGGCTGATATCTTCATGGACTACATTAACCACTGATGCTTGAAATAGGATATCTGCATATCGATAATCCCATTGCCGTTATTTCTTCACATAACAAGCCCGACTTTAACAATGCTGCGGGCTTGCTCTTGCTCGATGACTTCGATCTGGATGAAGTCCCTCTTGATGAGATGCAGGCC
>CAZDLZ010000008.1:41921-69087 GCA_964506745.1 uncultured Methanotrichaceae archaeon
CGGAACAGGAGCCTTCGGACTGTCTGCCACCTGTTCTCGTGATGAGCCCCTCATGGAGGCGGCCCGGCTCGCAAGCAGAAATCTCTGCCTGCTCGACCTCCGGCTTTCCAAGATTCAAGACCCGATCCGCCTTTTGAAACTCATTCCACGCCTGAAGCGCTGCGGTGTCACCCTATCTTTGAGGATAAGGCCGGAAGACTTATCCAATGCCCTTTTAGAAAAGCTCAATGAGAGCGAGCTGGACATCATCCACCTCGACTTGCGCGGCCTGAACGGAGCGGGGCCAAAAATGGTCAAGAAGGCAAAAGACAGCAGAGGTCTTGTAATCATGGCTCTGGCCGATATCGGCGAGTTTGAAGATGCCAGGAATTTGCTGGCCATGGGTGCCGACGTTGTATCTTTGCGAGGAGCGGACCCCGAGTTTGCACAGTGGCTCTCCGGGGCCATGCAGGAGTACGACTCTTTAAGCGGATGGTGCAATGCACCCAAGCACATCTGCGCGGGCGGAGACCTGCGCGGCCTGGCCTTCTGCTGTCCTCCCGTCAAGAACTGCCCAGTCCATGGCGCTCTTAAGAAGGCAGGTATGTCGCCTGATGAGTTTGTACAAAAGAAGCTCTCCTTTGCCAAGGGCACCCCTCTGGAGAAAGGCGATGGAACCTGCTTTGGAAGTCTTGTGTGGTGCTGCAAGAATAGCAAACCGTGCTATCTGCGAGATGCTGCAATGGCCAGAATTGGGCTTTCGGCAAAGGAGTATATGGAGCTGAAGAAGAAACTGGCGCAAAAGCTTCTTTCCTAATCCTCCCGACAAGTCATGAACCCTGATCTAAGTCCGGACCGCGTGGCCCAGTGCGCAATGCTGGCCATGCTCTTTGAGCTTTCCTCCAGTCCCAAGCCCGGCAACGTAGATCGCTGCCACGACTTTTCCGATATCGGCTTTCATCATTTCCTGACCAGTGCCGTCTCCGCTTACCCCGTCTTTCGCAAAGCCACCCAGAGCAGGGGTGGCGTGGGCTCGCTTATTCTGGAGGGGGTACTGGCCTGGCAGACCTGGAATTTGAGCAGCAACACTCACTTTGGTTCTCTGGTCCTCATGATCCCCATAGCGATCGCTGCAAAAAAGCCTGGTGAATTGCAAAGCGATCTGGCAGTTGTCCTGGAGAACACCACCGTAATCGACGCCATCGACTTTTACAGGGCCTTCGATAAGGCCAAAGCCAGAGTTACTGAGGTGGACAGTTTCAGCTTGAATGACAAGAATGGGCAAGAAGCCGTTAAGGGCAGCGGCAAGACTCTATTGGAGCTGATGAAGCTCTCCTCCAAGCACGACATCGTTGCTCGCGAATGGGCCACCAATTATGAGCGCTCATTTCTGCTCGCAAAAAGACTGGAGGAGCAAATCAGCCGATGGGGCCAAAACGACGGCGTGGTCAGAACCTTCCTGGAGGCGCTGGCAGAGGTGCCTGACAGCCTGATTTGCGCCAAATTTGGAGATGAGGTGGCCCGTAAGGTCTCGCGGCGGGCAGGCGAGGCGCTCCTGGATGACACCCTTGGCAAAGCTCATGAGCTGGACTTGGATCTTCTGGCACATGACATAAATCCCGGGTCCACAGCAGATCTGATTGCAGCATCTTTATTTATCTCCCTTCTGAGGGGTTTGAGGTTTTGATAATGCGTTATGGAAATGACGGTTTAGATGAACTGGGAATAAAAGACGGCATAAATGAGGTAATCGCAACAACTGAGATGTCAGGCAGGATCAATGCCGCGCCTCTGGGCATCATCAGAGATGGAGAGAGCCTTTACGTGCGGCTCTTTTTAGGAACTCATACCTATGAAAACGTCCTGGCCAAAGGGTGGTTTGTGGCCAATATCAGCCACGACGCCTGGCTCTTTGCAGAGACGGCAATAGAAGACCTTGGCCCGGAATATTTCACGCGCCGGGAAGATTTGCCTGTACTAAAGGAGGCAGAGGCCTGGGGGCTTTTTAAATGCGAGGCTTTTGCCACGGATATTATCATCGCCAAGGTGGAGCTGGTTAAGGGTGAGGTTTTGCGAAGGGACTTTCGCGCCTGCAACCGGGGTGCAAATCTTGTGATTGAAGCGGCTGTTGCCGCCACCAGGTATCTGGCTCTTCGCACCGATTCCTATTTCACGCAGCTGATGAAGATGCAAAGGATCATCGACCGCTGTGGCGGTCCCAGGGAACGAGAGGCCATGGATCGGCTCATGGATCGGATCGATAAATTTACTCATGTAAGATAGGTGATTTGTGATCGCTCATGCTTGACCGTTTGCCAACCGGCTGCCAGAGCCTTGATCTTCTCTTAAGCGGAGGATTTGAATCGGGCATCATAACCCAGCTCTACGGAGAAGCAGGTACAGGAAAAAGCAACATCGTCATGCAACTGGCGGTGCAGGCCGTGGCTCGCAATCTGCGCGTCATATTCATAGATACGGAGGGATTTTCCGCGGAGAGGTTCAAACAGATCGCCGGCCCCGGAGCGGAGGAGATGGCCGCGAAGATCATGATCTTTGAGCCCATGAGCCTGGAGCAGCAGGCAATAGCCATTCGCGAGGCTGCCAAGATCGCAGGCCGTGATTTAGGCCTGATAATTCTCGATTCGGCAACATCCCTTTACCGTGTACTTCTGGAGGCGGAGGATAACCGTTCAATTCGCCGAACTTTAACAGTCCAACTCTCCGAGCTGCAGGAGATTGCCCGCAGGCACAGGATTCCCGTAGTAATAACCAATCAGGTCTACATGGACATAGAGAGCAATTCGCTTCGGCCTATAGGCGGCACGGGACTGGAGCACATCTGCAAAGCAATTGTCTTTTTGGAAAAGAAAGGAGAAGGGGTGCGTAGCGCCCGTCTCATGAAGCACCGCTCTTCCCCGGAGGGCATTACGGCAGACTTCCGCCTGACGGCTCGCGGCGTGGAGTGATAAGAACCGCAGAGAAACAGCTTCTCATCCCTACCAAAAAAACCAAACCACAAAGGCACAAAGCCACAAAGAACGCACAAACGCGAACCAACAATTGGAAAAACAGAGTAACCTGACTGCTTACAGCCGCATTCTCATGACGATGGCCGCCTCGCCGTCGCTGTAGTAAGCTGGACTGATGCCGATCATTCGAAATCCCAGCATGGAATAGAGCGATTGGGCCTTTTTATTGCTTACTCTCACTTCCAGTGTGGCGCTGAGAGCTCCCATCTGCCGGAAGATCTGCAAGACCTCCATCATAAGCCTCATGCCTATGCTGCGGCTCTGAAAGCCCGGCCTTACGGCCAGCCAGAAGACTCTTCCTTCGAATGGAGTATGCTTGAATCCCAGTACGAAGCCCGCCACAATTCCGCTAACCTCTGCGACGAGAGTACTATTTCCGTGGTATTCATAAAAGGCTGAGAAGATGGTTGGATCATATCCGCCGAAGACCTCCCGGTCGATCTCCATAGCTGCCTCCAGATCGTCCGGCAGAAATCTCCTTACCACTACTGGGTTATTGAAGAATGCCCCGTCCATTCCATCCATCAGCCGACTGCGAGTCTGTTCCTCAGGCCACATTCTCTTTCTGCTGGGATTTATGAGGGGAAATAGTTTATCCGACAATATAAAAAGGGGAGGGCTTTTAAGAAACCTGCTGACGCCATACAAACGAGCCAATTATGCAAGTGGTGCTTGCACAAAATTATCTTGCCACAGCCAGCGTCAGATTGCCATGCGGCATGACCAGAATGCGCGCATCTTTGCCCTGCCTGGCTCTGGCCAGCTCCAGGGCCTCCTCAAGGGTTGCCGCTGGGGTGAAGAAGCACATCTCTGCCCGCTCTCTGGAAAGAGCCGATACCAGGATCAGATGATGCTGCATGGACTCTTTTGCCAGGAAGGCGGCCTTGTGCCCGCCAAACTCGTACTCCCGGCCGAAACGCTCCCAGCAATCCTCGGCACATGTCGCTTCCTTTGCCCAGCGCTCGAAGACGGGATGGCCCAGACCCTCACAGCACTCTGCCACCAGGATGATGCTGCCACCGGGAAGAGCCGCATTCTTGGCATTGTCCAGAGCTTTTTGCGCCTGGAAGAGGTTGAGGTCTTTGGGCCTGCCGCCAGCGCAGGTAACAACTATCTCTGCCTGCCGCACAGCTCGCCGGTACATGCGATCCACGGTAGCGGCCCCTATGCGGTGAGCGGAGATATAGTCGCCTGCAACTGACTGCACAATCTCATTCTTGCCATTGAGCACCACATTCAAGATGAAATCAAGCCCCGCAATCTCTGCCGCCTCCTCCATGTCCTGGCGCACGGGGCTATCCAGCCTTCCGGTAATTGAGTGTGGATCTCTCATCAGTTCGTGGTTCTTGATCACAGAACGCTCCGAGCTGACACCTGGCAGGACGGCTTTGGCTCCGCCGCTGTAGCCGGCATAATAGTGATATTCGATATTTCCCGTGGCTACAATCAGATCTGAGGAGAGAGCCGTCTCCAGGATCTCTACAGGCGTTCCCCGTCCTGTCTCGCCCAAATATACGCAATTCTTTGGCTCGTGCTGCATGTAGGGCAAGCAGGTACACTCGTGCAGGAGCAAGCGTTCCTCCTCGGTCGTCATCCTGCGGTGCGTGCCCAGAGCAAAGACAAACTTCAGACCTCCAATGCCCAGTTCTTTGAGCCTGCGTACGAGTGGAGGAAGCATGATGTGACTGGGAGCAGGACGGGTGATATCGCTCACCAGAATGCAGGCCGATTTAGAGCCGGCAAAATCATCCAGTCTTTTTCCGTAAGAATGATCTATTGATCTATCGATCTCACCGGCAGGCGCGGCTGGAAGCTCCTCTGCCAGCACTACCTCTGCCCCGTCGCCTACCATCAGATCGAGGCACTCTTGACCGTAACCAAGCTTGATTTTGCTGTTATTCGAATTCATGAACATGTTAGTTCGTCTCTTGTGCGTTCTTTGTGGCTTCGTGCCTTTGCGGTTTGGTTTGCTCGGTAGGGATGAGGGGCGAGAGATTCCTACCGCGCTCACCACAAAGACACAAAGGCACAAAGACGACTTATGTCTTCCAGATTACTGCGCGGCTGAGCATTTCGGAAAAGGCTTCGAAGATGGGCCGGTCTGTTTTCATGAGGAAATAGTCTGCCCCCACCTGACTGCATGCCGCTTGGATGCGATCATTATGCTCTGCTAAGCGCCTCAGATACTCCCTGCGCTCATCCTCAGTTACACGGGTGATGAGAGGCAAGCCGCTCTCCATGTCTACGAACTTCACATCGCCTCCGAAACGAAGCTCCGTCTCTTCCGGTGCCAGCACTTGAATTACCACCAGCTCGTGACCGGATAGCCGGTAGATGCTGGACAGGACTTCATTTGTCTCGCCCAGCAGATCGGATATCAGGACCACCAGGCTGGTGGTCTTGAGAAGCGATTCCACCTGATCCGCAATGGCAAGCAATCCCGTGCCGCCCCGGGGAGTGATCCCATCCAGATCCTCGATTGTCTGAAAGAGTTTTCTTCTACCCCGCTTGGGCTCAGCCGGATAGAGCTTATTGCAGAAGAGCGATATGGCGTACTTCTCATTTTCCAGGGTGGCGAGATAGGCAAATCCGGCAGCCAGGCGCGCTGCATAGGCGAACTTCCCCTCATAGCCCATGCTGGCGCTGCCGTCCAGAAGCATGTGCACCACCAGGCTTCTCTCCTCTTCGTGCTCCCGAATATAGAGCTTCTCGGTTCGACCGTAGACCTTCCAGTCCACCAGCTTGAAGTCGTCTCCTTTGCGGTACTCCCGGTAACCGACGGGGCTGATGCCGTGTCCGAAGCGCAGGGACTTTCTGCCGCCACTGTAGGCGGTCGACACCCGCTTTTTGACGAGCAGGGAGAACCGTTCCAGCTCTTTGAAGAACTCTGTATCCATGATTCGTCCCGGAGATTTGTCCTAGATCTGTCTTAAAGACCTCAATGACATATTTTTCAGAGGGATATACTTTTGAGAATGTCTGTTACCACCTGGTCGCGGGTGAGACCCTTTCTCTCCGCCTCAAATCCCAGGATGATTCTATGCCTCAAGACGGGATAGGCCATGACATGCAGGTCCTCTTTGGAGACATAGTTCCTGCCCTGCAAGAAGGCTCTGGCCTTGGCGGAGAGTATGAGACCGATGGTCGCCCTGGGGCTGGCTCCATATTGGACGCCTTCCCACTTTCTTGTAGCCAGCACGAGGTTTACTGTCGCAGCCTTCAGATCATTGGAGACGGGTATGTCGCGGCAAAGCTGCTGCAGTGCTATGACCTCATCCTTGCTGACCACCGGCTGCACAATGGGCTCGCCGCGAATGGTATATCTCTCCAGTATCTCCATCTCCTCTTCCTGAGAGGGGTATTCCATGAAAATTTTAAGCAGGAATCGATCCAGTTGCGCTTCGGGAAGGGGAAAGGTGCCTTCCATCTCAATTGGGTTTTGCGTGGCCAGGATGAAGAAAGGTTTGTCCAGAAGATAGGTTTTATTTCCAACCGTTACCTGCTTTTCCTGCATGGCCTCCAAAAGAGCGCTTTGCGTCTTGGGAGATGCCCGATTGATCTCATCCGCCAGGACGATATTGGAGAAGACGGGCCCTGCCTCAAAGCGGAATTTTTTGCTCTTATCGATCTCGTCGATGATGGTTGTGCCGGTGATGTCGGCAGGCATAAGGTCCGGAGTGCATTGAATTCTGCTGTAATCAAGGCCCAGGCAGGAGGCTGTGGTCTTGACCAAGAGCGTCTTGGCAAGACCGGGGTTGCTCTCCAGGAGGGCATGGCCTCCTGCCAGGATGGCCACCAGGAGCTGCTCTATGGCCACATTCTGGCCGACAATGACTTTATCAATCTCGCCCCGGAGCTTCTTGAAGATCTCCGGTGCCCGGCTGAAGACTGCTTTCTGATCCTCCGACATTTTTCTCTCCTTCTCCCATTTTCTGGAGGGGGTTTCCGGGTAATTATATCTTTTCCCTACAGCTTTTACTTAAAGGCCCCTTGCTGCAAATAAAGTGAGTGATGAAAAACTGGCGGTTTACGAAATAATACCACAGAGCTCACAGAGGACGCACAGAGCAACTAACTTACAACTGGAAAACCGTAATGACCTCAGGTTAGCCACTTGGAATAGCGAAGAGCCTGACTCTTTATGCGGCTGGTGTTTTTGAAGTTTTTTTTTTTTCCGGAGAATCGTGCGGGTGTCACGCGCTTCTGCGGCGTGGCTCCCCCAACGCCGGAAAGGCTTGGATACGGGGACGATTCCAGGCGGGAGATTCAGGCGAGGCAGAAACCTGCATGGCTTGGCTTTGGGCGGCTTCCTTCCAGGGGGCATGAACTTCTGCGGCCCAGTAATCCTCCAGGGTCGGACCGACCAGCTACCAGACCAAAAAAGAGTACCAAGGTATCAATGCCCTGATCCTCCTGGATACCTATGAAAGCCCCTACCTGCCAAATCGGGATCATGTACCGTACTAAAGCGGCATCCCCCACAGAGGATACCACTTGCTCTCGTCCTTTTCGATGGGCATCTCCTTTTCCATCAAAGCCTTAAGCCGGAATTCCCGGGATGTGTCGCGCTGCTGGCCGCTCGCCGGGACGAATGGATAGTAAGATCCCAGCTTGAAGTTGTAGATCCAGTAAATTACAGCCTCGCCCCGGAAGCGGTAGACGGCTGCCAGGAGCTGCGTCCCAAAGCCCTGCTCCATCAGGATCTGGCTGACCATCTGAATGTTGGTCACCAGGTCTTCGAAGTCCGGGTCAGCCAAAACCACCCAGATGTAATTATACTCGTCCTTCTGGATTTTGTACAGCGTGCCCGTCTCCTTGATGCTTAATTTGAGAAGCTCCTCTATCTCGGCCCTGGCTGCTTCATAGCGGGATGACTCCATGGGCTTGATGCAAACCCCCGCAGCGCCGTCCGCCTTGTAGCCCAGGTTTGCCTCCAATGTGATAGCGGCCGTGGAGATGGCAAAGAGCTTGTCTGTCTTGGCCTCAGGCAGCTTGGTCTTTCCCAGGATGGAGTCCAGAAACCCCATCTCAGGCCTCCAATTCCATCTCAATTTTCTGCAGAGCAGCAATCCTGGCTTCCAGGGTGGGATGGGTGGAGAACAGTCTCATGAAAGACGAACCGGAGATGGCAGGCGTGATGAAGAGCGCGCTTACCGGCCCTTCCACCTTTCTCAGGTCCTCTGTCGGCACCCGAAAGCCACTGATCTTCTTGAGAGCAGATACGAGATGCGACGGCTGCCCGGTCAAGATTGCTGCGCCGCGATCAGCCGCATACTCCCTATACCGGGAGAGCGTCCTGATGAGAATGAAACTCACTATCCAGACCACAAGGGATACCAGGAACAGCACCATGAAATTACTGCCGGAATCGCGATCGCGGCTTCCTCCGCCCATGAATGGCAGCCACTGCACCAATATCTGGGCCATGGATGATAGGAATGTGGCAATGGTCATGACCATCATATCCCTGTTCTTGACGTGGGTCAGCTCATGGGCCAGCACCGCTTCCAGCTCATTGTTGTCGAGCCGCTCCATGATTCCCGTAGTCACAGCCACCACGGCATTCTTTTGATTTCTGCCGGTTGCAAAAGCATTGGGCATGCTGGTCTTCACTATGGCAATCCTGGGCATGGGCAGGTCGGCGTTGGCACAGAGCCTGGACACGATCTGATGAAGCTTTGGCGCTTCGCTTTCAGATACGATCTTCGCGCCCATGGAAGAGAGTATCATCTTGTCGGAAAAGAAATACTGCAGGAACATGAACCCGCCCATGAACAGTATTATCACCATATGGCTGACGTTCATGGTTATCAAAACGGCCAAAAAACCAAGGTAGAGCACCAGCAGCAGGCCCATAGTAAGGAGCATTCTAGCTTCAAGTCCTCGATCAGACTTCCATCTTCTCATATCTCAATTTCACCTTGTCGTTCTATCTTACTCTTTCGCTGAACGTTATAGCTACTAGGATATTAGACCTTCTCCTCGATATGATCTAAATAGTTGAAGATACAAACATGGATTTAGAGGCGGATAACAAAATGGCGCAAGCGAAAATCGGCGACACTGTAAAGGTACATTACAACGGCAAGCTGGATACCGGCGTTCTCTTTGACACCTCGGATGGCTCTGATCCACTGCAGTTCGAATTAGGCTCTGGCTGCCTCATCGCGGGATTTGATGAAGCGGTAGTGGGAATGAGTCCCGGCGAGTCCAGGACTGTGCATATCCCACCAGAGAAAGCTTATGGCCATTATAGAGAAGATCGGGTCATTAAGATTGACAAGAAAGATTTTCCTGAGGATATCGTACCTGCGGAGGGCATGGCTCTCGAAGTATGCGCACCCAATGGAGTAATGGTTCCAGTTGAGGTCGCCAAGATCGAAGAGAGTACCATCACTCTTGATGCCAACCACCCGCTGTGCGAACAGACTCTGACCTTCGAGATAAAGCTCGTGGAGATTGTGGATAAACAGGAATCAAAGGATCAATAATGTATATTGATTGGCTGCCTGTGGGCTCGGGAAGAATATTTCCGCCGGCATTGTACCACATATTTTTATAGATGGCCACATAATAAAGGGCAAAGGCTATCATTGAAGCCCAGGATTTGTAGAAGACACAAATTTGATATACCATTGAATGAGAAGGGATGTGGAGATAATCGCCACTGCCGTTCGGGGCGGACGGCAGTAATAATAAGTTAAGGTGGGAAACAATTTTGGCAGACCGTGCAGCGGTATTTATTGATGGTGCTTATTTAACCAAGATTCTAGATGTTGATTTTGGCAAACCCAAGATAGATTTGGCGGGTTTTTCGGATATTCTCTGCGGTAAGTATGAGAGGCTGAGAACCTACTACTATAATTGTATGCCTTATCAGAGCTGCCCTCCTACCGAGGACGAGCGTCGCAGGTTTGCTTCTATGGACAAGTTCGTCTACACTCTGCGAAAGCTACCCAGATTTGAGGTGAAGCTAGGACGCCTGGGATGCGTGGGCGGTGAATTTATACAAAAAAGGGTAGACATCGCCTTAGCTGTTGATCTGGTGCGACTTTCCTGTGGCAGGATGATCCAAAAGGCGGTCATAGTCACTGGTGACAGTGATTTTTTGCCTGCCATAGAGGCGGCAAAAGAGGCAGGCGTGCTGGTGACACTCTACTACTCGCAAAGCTCTATCCACGACGAGCTACTATCAGCAGTCGATGAGAGCGCCGTCATCGGCCAGGATCTCATAAGTCATGTCACTCGATAAAAAGCAGCAGAAAATTTGCTGCAGCTTATTTGCTGCAGCTTTCCGGATTTTTGGTTCTAATTCTTCGCTTTCTCGTCCTTGGCGTAGACATCGCGCAGATCCACGACTTTCCTGGACTTTCCGGCCGTTCTGGGAATGGACCCTTTTTCCACCAACTCGATCTTGCTTCTCACATTGAGCACGGACTTCAGCTTCCCTTCAGTCTTCTTCTGGATCTTCGCCAGGTCCGTGAGTTCGCCGGTGAAGGCCTCATCCTTCAGCTCCACCTGGATGCTGATCTCGTCGAGGCCATGCTTCTTTCTGTCCACGACCACCTGGAAGTAGTTGCCAATCTCCGGAATGCCAACCAGAACATCCTCGATTTGGCTGGGGAAGACGTTGATGCCGCGCACAATGAGCATGTCGTCTGCTCGGCCCAGGAACCTGTGCAGCTTTCTGCTGGTGCGCCCGCATGGGCATTTCTCTTCCAGGATATAGGTTACGTCGCCCGTGTGGTACCTGATGAGTGGCATGGCCTCTTTGGTAAGCGAGGTTATGACCAGCTCGCCAGGCTCTCCCGGTGCGCAGGGCAGCTCATTTTTATCAAGGATCTCGATCAAGAAGTGGTCTTCCCAGATGTGCAATCCATTCTGCTCCTGGCACTCGAAGGCTACCCCCGGACCCATCATTTCTGAGAGGCCGTAGGAGTCGTAGGCTTTGATGTGCAGCGCCTCCTCCAGATCCTTTCTCGATTCATCCGACCAGGGCTCGGCTCCAAAGCAGCCGATGCGTAGCTTGAGTTGGTCCGCTACGCCTTTTGCCCTGGCCGTCTCTGCCAGGTAAAGCGCATAAGAGGGGGTACAGTGCAAAACCGTCACCCCAAAGTCCATCATTATCTCGATCTGCCTGTCCGTTTTGCCCACGCCGGAGGGCACAGCCATGGCCCCCATTCGCTCAATTCCGTAATGCACTCCCAGGCCGCCCGTAAAAAAGCCGTAGTTCACAGCGTTCTGGAAGATATCGCCCTTCTTGACCCCGACCATCACGAAGTCCCGGGCCATGAGGTCCGACCAGGTCTCGATGTCTTTGGCTGTGTAGCCGACCACGGTAGGCTTGCCGGTCGTGCCAGAAGAGGCATGAACCCGAACTACCTCCTCTCGCGGAACTGCAAATAGGCCGAAGGGATAATTGTCCCGAAGGTCCTGTTTTTTAGTAGTGGGCAGCTTTTCCAGGTCCTTAAGGCTCCTGATATCCTGCGGGGTGATGCCGGCCTGCAAGAATTTGTTCTGGTAAAAAGGAACGTTCTTATAAACCTTTTCTACAACACTCTTGAGCCGCTGCAGTTGCAGCTCCTCAAGCTCTTTTCTCTCCATGAGCTCCAATTTCGGTTGCCAGTAATTCATTTTCATTCCCTGGTGAATTTTATTGATCTGCCTATGCTATACAGTGCCATGAGAGAAAACGTCAGGGTATATCAATAATTCCCATGCTGCCCAAAAAATGAGCAAGGATTGCCGGCAGGGTTGAACAAAAAGATATGATAATGCTAGAAATTGCTCTTTTAAAAAATCAAAAAAATGCAAAGGGCGACTCTCTCTATCGCCCTTGCATCATCTTCTTAACCTGTCTTTGCAGACCGTCCAGCTCTCCAGTCGAGTAGAGATAGTACCCCGCCCCGATGGCGATGAGCAGCACCAGGATCAAGGCAATGAGCCAGTTGCTCTGCGCGTTCTCCACGTTTACCGTCTTGCTCTGCTCATCCAGGCTGATTCGGGACAATCCCGGATCCTCGGGTTTGTAGCTGAAGCTGACCGTAGTGTTCTCGCCACCCTTGACCGTTGCATTCTTGGAATCTACAACCGTGTCGTTGGCCTTGAGCTCCAACAGACGGGTGTCTTCATTGCGGCCGGCGTTTTCTACAATGGCGGATATCTTTATCTCGCTGCCTGCGTTGGCCTTATCCGGCACCGTAAGATTAACAACCCTTAGAGATGAGGTTATCATAATCTTCCTGGTGGAGGAATTGAAGCCCTCTTTTTCTGCTTTCAAGATATGCTCGCCGGTGACATTGGCGGAATAGGTCATCGTTCCCTGAGGACCGGTGCGCCCGATGCCCCCTTCATCCAGGAATAAAGCCGCCGTATCCACAGGCGTCTGGTTGATGCCCTGCACCACAGATATCAGGAAGTTTTCTCCCTTGACAACCTCTGCCGGTGCATTGATGGTTAGCCGGCCGGTAAGCGTTGCATTGGCCTTCTCGAATGCAGACTCTCTGGCGGCCTCAGATGCTGTCCTTACCACCAAATCAGCTTTAGCCTCATTGTATCCTGTCTTCCTGGCAACAATTGGGAATGTGCCGACTGAAACAGGTGTGTAGGTGAATGAACCCGTCGCATCAGCAGTTCCTACGCTGCTGCCATTTATCAAGAACTGCACCCCGGAGATGGCGGAGGTGCCAGATTTAACGTTAATGATTGCCGGTGTGCCCACGATCGCCGCAGGAACGCTCAGTGTCATATCG
The DNA here is from genome assembly GCA_964506745.1 of uncultured Methanotrichaceae archaeon. Lineage (GTDB taxonomy): Archaea > Halobacteriota > Methanosarcinia > Methanotrichales > Methanotrichaceae > Methanothrix. The sequence goes on from CAZDLZ010000008.1 coordinate 54,682, forward strand.
CTTCCCTCTCCTGGCTTGATGGCAATAGGCGCCATCAACCTATCACTGCTGTCGGCAACCCTGAACTTCAGATTTTCCATGATCTCAATGGTCTTGTCTCTGCCCAAGCTGATTGAGCCGTCATTTTTCATGGTGATGCCGTCATCGCCCAGCGTCTCCACCTTCATCCTGCCGTGAATCTCACCCTCTTCCACAGACTCCGGACTATCGGATACCTGAAAGATGCCGTCCACAGTAGCAAGATCCGACTCTGTGCTCCTAAAGACGCTCTCTACGTGAACGATAACTATCGGCACATCCTTCTCAGAGCCTATGTCTACCTTGTACATGTAGTTGGAGGCCTTATCTCCCGGACTGGATGAAGGCGTTACCACCTTGCTGTCCACCTCTTCTCCGTCTCTGGCCAGGGCGAGATAGACCTTGTTTCCATTGAGGTCCACCTGCTTGATGCGCAGTTCATATCCCTCTTCCAGAGAGAGAACCGATCCGCTGGCTATGGTCCGGCTGTCGTCGTCATCAATCAGGATCTTTCTAAGCTGCCCTTCATTGATGGCGCTGACCTCGTCTGTGAACTTGGTTTCATTATTGAATCCTGCAAAGTATTTGTCTGCCATAAAGCCGACGACATCATACTTGCCCCAGGACGCAAATTCAAATTCAACTGGTGCCGGGCTGGTGGAATAGAGCAGATCACCCTCCTCGATCTTACTACCGCCGGTTATCTTGGCAGTAAGCTCCTCAGTCCCCACATCATCATCTATATCGTAATAGAAGCCCTCGAAGTTGTAAACCGTCCAGGTAAATTCTTTATCTTTGGACGGATTTATCACTGTGCCCCTCACTTCCTGAGGTCCTGACCTCTCAACAATTGGTGCGAAGCGCAGCTCATTAGAATCTGCAACTATAAATCCAACATCACCGAAGATCTCAGCAGTGCCTCCCTTTCTTAGAGAGATGGTATTATCGTTATCCATCTCAAGACCAGTATCAGAGAGACTTGTCACCTGCATCTTGCCATACTCATCGCCGCTTTCAACAGAATTATATGTATCAGATATCTGGAAGATACCGTCTACGGTTACCAGGTCGGATTCGGTGCTGGCAAAGACATTGGAGATATGGGCCATGATGATAGGCTGGTCCTCTCCGGAGATCTCCACTTTATACTCATAAGTGGCACTCTTCAAGCTGCTTTCCGGAGAGACGACCCTGCTGTCGATCTCCTCCCCATCCTTAGCCAGACCAAGATACACTTTATTTCCATCAATATCGATCTGCTTAATGCGCAGCTCATATCCATCTTTCAATGTGAGGACCGATCCGGTGGTAATGGTGCTCTCATCATCGCTATCCATCAGCACGCGCCGAAGCTGGCCGTCATTGATGAGGCTGACATCATTGTCGAAGATCTCGCCGTCTGCCTCCAGATACCCGGCAAAGAACTTCTCAGCCATGAAGCCGATGACCTGGTATTCTCCCCAATCGCCAAACTCGAAATCCATTTTCTCAGCAGCTGTACTGTATACCAGACTGCCGGAATCTATGGACCTGTCGTTGCCCTGCAGATCGATGGTAAGCCTCTCTGTGCCGACATTATTCTTCATGTCGTAGAAGAAGCCGGAGAAGCTTCTGTAATCCCATGTGTACTTATCTGAGCTGATTCCTTCCCGCCAGATGCGATCCGCCGGCTCATTAGCTTCATCAGTTTCCTCAACAGCAGGCACAGCCTCTTCTTTCGTGGCATTTTCTGATTCATTCAGAGAAACGTTAGTGGATACAGCTTCCGTTTCGGTCTGAGATGCATTTTGTGAGTCGGTAATGCTGGTCGCTGTCGCATCCGCCGAAACCGTCGTTCCCAAAGCTACGTCCTCAGGAGGAGCAATAGTCGTCTCTGTTGCAGCCTCTATGGTTTGATCCGATGTGGCTGCGTCATTTGATATCGCGGATGGGTCAGCAGATGCTTCTGTCTGGATCATATCTGGCGTTATTGTCGCATCCTGGGCAGGCTCCTGGCTCGCGGTTTCTTGTCTTGCATTGCTCTTTGGGGCAGAAGGGGCGGTGTTTGCAGCCTCTTCTGGGGTTGCTGAGGTTTCCGATTTTGCAGCCTGCCCAGAAGATGCCAGCGGCTTAAGTCCAGTATTACGCTTGGCCAGCTTTTCTGCCGATATCGTCTCTCCCTGCGTGCTCTTAGCAAGCAAGCTTTGGCTTATGATTGGGGCCGCCCCGTTTGCTGCATTATCATTCTCAGAAGGGGTTTGCGCCAATACATTAATTGGCAGAGCCGCAGCTATGATTAAGAAAAGCAGACAGACTCCACCGACCCTGACATGATCCATAGATCTCCTCCAATACATGATTGTTATAAGCTATTTACTCGCATTTTCTTTATTTATATTTTTTGTTTTTTTGAATTACTATAGTTGCTTTTTCATTTTTCTTTTTGCACCGGCATATCTCAGGATGCTCTGCCTGCGCTTGAATGCAGTTTTCATTTATAAATGTGATCACGACCTCGCCGTTCGAATTGAGAAAATCCATACCATTTAAGTGCCCGGCTATGCGTTCACATAGACCCAGCTTAAACCGCCAGCTATCGTCGCAAAATAGAAAATTAGCGGCTGATAGATCTCACTGGGACGCAGGATCTATCTGGGCGGTGTTGCGTAGTTCCAGCGCCAGACCTTGAAGCTCGTTGCCATTATTCCCAGGAAGATTGCCAGGATCAGCAGTGCCTGAAGCCACTCGACTATAGTAATAGCATTCATTTCCTACACCAACAAGAAGTGCCGTCTCTTTTATCAGATAAAGGTTTGCATGCAAAAGATGATATGTGAAAACATGTGTCTCTCCCCCGAAAGCTTTAACGAGGCTGAAAAGTTGCTAAATGTGACCTTCCTGGGAACTGCCGGATCGCTTCCTACGCCGGAGAGAAATCCTTCGGCCATCCTCATCAACCGCGAGGGAGAGATGATGCTCTTCGACTGCGGAGAGGGCACGCAAAGGCAGATGATGCGAGCGAGAACAGGCATGATGCACTTAAACTATATCTTTCTAACCCATCTGCACGCCGACCACATCCTGGGCATTCCCGGCCTCTTGGAGACCTTGGCCTTCCAGGGAAGAAAGAATCCAATTAAAATCGTCGGGCCCCTCCATACTCAGCATCTGGTGGAGAGCTTCAAGTCTATCTGCTACTTCTCTCGCAATTTCGATGTCCAGGCGATAGAACTTGTGCCGGGAGACGTGTTGAAGATGAAAGGCTGCCAGGTGAGAGCCATATCAACCGACCACAGCGTTCCCAGCCTCGGCTACGCTTTGGAAGAAGACACTCGCCTAGGTCGATTCAACCGCGATGCAGCCACTTCTCTTGGCATACCGCCCGGACCGCTCTTCGGAAAGCTGCAGCACGGCCAGGAAATCGAGATAGACGGCAAAAAGATAGAGCCCCATATGGTCATGGGGCCCGCCAGGCCGGGCAGAAAGATCGTCTACACGGGAGACACAAGGCCCTGCAAATCCGTGCAAATGGCCAGCAAGGGAGCTGACCTGCTCATCCACGACTGCGCTTTGGCTAGCGATATGGCAGAGTGGGCCAAAGAGACAAAGCACAGCACTGCGGCAGAGGCTGCAGAAATAGCCAAGAGCGCAGATGTTGGACAGCTCGTCCTAACTCATATAAGCTCCCGGTACTCTGAGGATACCTCCCACCTTTTAAAAGAGGCAAAATCCATCTTCGGGAGGACAATTGTAGCAGAAGATCTGATGTCTCTGGAAATCCATCTAAAGGATGAGTAAAGAAATTGGAGAGGAAGATCGTGCGCGAATTACAGTCTCGCCTTTTTTTCTCGCTCCTCTTGTAAAGATCGCATAAGCTGCCGGGATAGCTCATCATCCCTACCAATGAGAGATAGGTCCAGTGACTGCATGACGCAATCGATCATATCTCTGCTATGGGCGAGATCGACATCCTGGCTTTCTCTGGCAATGCCCCTCTGATAAAGATCATCGATCTCATCGGGAGACAGGCCCAGGGCATTTGCAGCAGAGATGGCCCTTCCGAACATCTCCATTTCGATGTAATACTGCAAGCCGTCCCTGTACAGCTTCTCGGAAAGAGCTGCTTGGCCTGCATTTTTGGCAATTAATGCTGCCCACAAAAAGTCTCCCGCATCAACCAGAACGGCCATGGCCTTATCGATCATTCCTTTGTCTCTGGCCAAAACGACAGCATACTCCGTCTCACCTGCCTTTGCCAGTACCTCTACGCCCTCTTTCGCCAGCTCGTCTGGCAATTTTCTCAGGTTTTCTATGAGATAAGATACCTTTTCATCAAAGGGCATCCTCTCGAATTCTTCCGTCAAACTATAGTCCCCTGATAGTTTTAGAAATTCATTCACAATTAAGCTTTTGCATTGCATCCATTCCATGTCCGAAGAAGGATAATACGATATGCAGTTACGTTACTTTCTAGAAATGTGGGGAAAATTATAACTATTCATAATTGCTTGCCAATTCTATGAAAATCGTATTCATATTGCCAATTTTGAGATCACCTTATTCTAGATGCCCGGAACCTCCCCTGGGCTTGGCCTATTTGGCCGCATCCTTATTACGATACAGAAATGATCTACATATTGAGATAATTGATGGCTTTCTTATGGAAAGAGATGAATATTATCAAAAGATCTTGAATATAAAAGCCGATGTCATAGGGGTTACGACTACCATGGCACAACTAAATGAAGCTTTGTTGCTCCCTAGTTTAGTAAAAGATACTAACACAAAATTTGTAATCGGCGGTCCTGGAGCAGTGAACCTGCAAAGCTCCAAGCTTTACGAAAGTGGCTACTCTGTTATATGCTATGGAGAAGGCGAGAATACAATTGTGGAATTGGTTGAGGCGTTTGAAAAGGGTCTACCTCTGAAAAATATAAAAGGTATATCATACTGCTCTGATGGTAGAGAGATCAAGACACCTCCCCGAAAGCCAATAAAAGATCTGGATAAAATCCCCTTTCCTGCAAGGGAATTATTGGATATGGATAGATATTTGAGAATATGGAAGGAAAAGATGGGAGTTGCTGTAACACAAATCGTTTCATCCCGAGGATGCCCCTTCACTTGCAAATTCTGTGATAATAGAACTTTTGGGAGAAAAATTAGATTTATGTCCCCGCCCAGGATTATTCAAGAAATGAAATTAATTTATGACGGCTACGGTGCGGAGATGATATATTTTGAGGAGGATTTATTTACTTATAACAGGGAAAGAGTGCTCGATTTTTGCAAGTTGATGGAACAAGAGCTTCCGGGGAAGATTTGGGGTGCTCATTCCAGAGTGGACACAATCGATCGGGAAATGCTCACCCGGATGAAGCAGGCAGGATGCACCGATATTTTCTTTGGAGTGGAGAGCGGAAGCCAAAAGATATTGGATCTCTTGGGAAAAGGGATTACAGTCGAAAAAATAGAGAATGCCTTCCGATTGGCGAAGGAAGTTGGAATAAAAACACAAATGTATTTGATCATAGGCATCCCCGGAGAGACATATCAGGATATTGAGATGACCAAGAAATTGATAGCAAAACTGGGGCCGTCCTCAATAGATATATCCTTTCTTACACCAATACCCGGCACAGAAATTTATGAGATGACCAAACATTTGATCGATAAAGAGATTGACTTCAGCAATTGCGATTGTTTTAGAAATATTTTTAGAAATGGTGTATTTGAAGTCGGACAGGAGGAGAAAAAACGGGAAATATTGGATTTCTTTTTTTCCACCTTCGAGAGCGAGATAGATCCCAGACTTAGCCCTGATTAGAGGTTGAAGCGATGCAACCAAAAGACAATTGAGACGTGAATGGGAAGAGGCAAGATTTTTTTGCATCCATTCACTACGAGATAGACTTTGATTGCGGTTTGAATTCATAATGATTTAGTGGGTAGGGCTCTATTAGTTACTTATTTTTTCCAGGCCAACAGTTTGATCTAACAAAAAGATATATCAATATCCGAAGTAAAGACCCAATATTAATATTCAAAAGGAATGGAAAAATGATATCAAGGATGAATCGGCTGAAGATGCAACGTGCTTAAAAAAGTGCTAAATATGCCAAGACCTACATCCACGCATGAGAGCTGCTTGCTTCCATCAGAGAAAAATGAAGTAATTGATGGCCAAATAGAGCCCCCTCCAGCAAATACCCCCAGCATTGTGCATCCTTTGATGCAGGGTTTGCTAGAAACATCACTGCGAAAGGCAGCAATTATTGCTGCTATGCTGCTCTTGGTTTGTGTAGCCTCCTGGTATTACCTGAAAGAAGATACTTTAGGCAACCTTATATTCAGCGATCTGATTCCACTGTCCATAAACGCACTAGCAGCACTGTGTCTGTTATATGCAGCAAAAGTATCGCGCAATTATGATAAACGATTCTACCATGGCTGGTTATTGCTGTTTGTATCGCAATTTTCATTTTTCTTAGGGGACGCTTTCTTTTCCTACTACGATATCGTGTTAGAACAGAGCCCTTCTCCAACTTTCGCGGATATATTCTATCTTCTTGCCTATCCACTATTTTTAGCTGGCGTACTGTTACTGCCTTCAGCAGATTTCAAGCCCAGTGAGCGTATCAAGCTGCTCTTAGATACCGGAATTGTTCTCATATCTTCTATCCTCATTTATTGGTCGCTCTTCATCGCACCTGTCATCGAGCAGAATATTGGTGCCGATGCCATGACCATGTTTCTGGCAGTGGCTTACCCCATCGGAGATCTGATACAGCTTTTCGCCCTTGTCGAGCTGCTCTTCCGCAGGCATAGAAATCCGGGCGCAGATCCACTCCTTTTCTTGGGCCTCTTTTGCGCCGGGAACATATTCGCTGACGCCATTTATATGGGCCAGTCCATGGCGGAAACATATGTTTCCGGAGGGCCGTTAGACATGATCTGGACATTTTCATACCTTATGATCGGCCTGGCCGCAATAGCCCACGTAAATAATCTGCGACTCGGCCGTTATAAGGGAGAATTGCATCTTGAACATCATTACGGCGAGATAATGTGGCCTCTTTACCTGCCTTATTTATGTGCAGGCATTGCCTTTATAATGCTGGTTTATAGCCACAGCAATCCGCTTGCAGTCCCGTTTTCCCTCCTTGCCTGGTCGGTAGGTCTGATCATAAGCCTTGTAATCGCTCGTCAGGTCCTGGTATTGAGAGAGAATGCAGTCCTTTACAAAGAGGCGCAAGAGGAGATTGTCGAGCGCAAAGAGGTGCAAAATCAGGTTACAATGCTTAATGAAGAGCTGGAGGAGCGGGTCATAGAGCGTACATCCCAGTTGGAAGCGACCAACAAAGATCTGCAAAGACAGATCGTGGTGCGCCAAATGACGGAGGATGCGCTTAAGGACTCAGAGCGCAGGCTGTCGGACATAATCAACTTCTTGCCTGATGCCACATTCGTAATAAACAGAGATGGCTTGGTAATTGCCTGGAACCGGGCAATAGAAAAGATGACCGGCATCAAGGCCGCCAATATCCTGGGAAAGAGCAACTATGAATATGCCCTTCCCTTCTACAAAGTAAGACGACCGATACTTATCGATCTTGTGCTGAAACCCGATCTCGCTATGGAAAATAAATACGAGCGTATCAAATGGCAAGAAGACGGCACGATGGTCGCAGAATCCTTTATTCCCGACCTATTGGAAAAGCCGGCTCATTTACAGGGAAGCGCCGGCGTTCTTTACGACTCTGAGGCGAAGATCTATGGTGCCATCGAGTCCATAAGGGATATTACGGACCGAAAAATGGCCGAAGAAGACCTGAAAAGCGCCAAGAATAGAGCAGAATCGGCCACAATGGCCAAGTCGAAATTCCTGGCCAATATGAGCCATGAGATTCGCACCCCTATGAATGCAGTGATAGGTATGAGCGATCTTCTCTTGCAGATGGATCTAAAGATCGAGCAGCGCGACTACCTGGAGACCATTCGAAGCAGCGGAAATGCTCTGCTTGCCATTATCAACGATATCTTGGATTATTCCAAGATAGATGGAGATAAACTCAAGCTGGAGTTCTTGCCCTTTGATCTGGTTGACTGCATTGATGTCTCTATGGATCTGGTGGCTGCCAAGGCGGCAGAGAAGGGGCTGGAGCTGACATATTTCCAGGATGATGTGCCTGCAAAGCTCATAGGCGATGAGAACAGGCTGCGTCAGATACTGACCAATCTACTGGGAAATGCCGTGAAGTTTACAGAAAAAGGCGAGGTCATTTTGTCGGTAAGCTCTTCTCCCGTAGAGGACGACAAAGTCTTGCTCCATTTTTCCGTTAAAGATACAGGTATCGGCATATCTCAGGAAAATTTGGGCAAGCTATTTCTGTCATTTAGTCAGGTAGACTCTTCAACCACCAGGTATTACGGCGGAACCGGTCTTGGTTTGGCTATCAGCCGCAAGCTAGTAGAGATGATGGGCGGAGAGATCTCCGTAGAAAGTACGCTTGGAAAAGGCAGCACATTTTACTTTACCATTTTATGCGATGTTTCAATGCAAAATGCATCGAAGCCGCCAGATAACCCAATTCTGGCCGGAAAGAATGTGCTGATAGTGGAAGGCAGTGAATCTGTGCGAAATATGCTTGCTAAGTCTCTGATCTCCTGGAAGATGAATACAAAAGCGATAGCGCGGGGAAAGGAGGCAGCAGAGATTCTGAAGAGAGAGAAATATGATTTTGCGATCATTGATGCCTTATTGCCTGATATGGACGGCCTGCTCTTGTCGAGACATATCAAAGCCATGGAAAATAGTCCATTTATTATAGTAATGAGCCACATAGGAAGAAAAGTAGAGCGAGATCCTTCTGTGAGCGGCTGGTTAAGCAAGCCTATCAGGCTTCTTCAGCTCAAACGTCTGCTGGTCAACTTGCTCATTCCCGAGAGATCGGAGACAAAAGCTGCTGCGTGCCAGCTTCCTCCAGGCCAGCCTGAAAAGAGTGGCGATCTTATCATTCTCCTGGCCGAGGATAATCCGGTAAATCAGAAAGTGGCTCTTAGCATGCTAAAACGCCTCAATTATAAAGCAGATCTTGTCAATAATGGCCTTAGTGTTCTGTCGTCACTGGAAACAAAAGCTTATGACGTCATTCTTATGGATATACAAATGCCGGATATGGATGGACTGGAAGCCACGCGCTGCATCCGAGAACAAAAAATGAAAAAACAGCCTTACATAATAGCCATGACCGCTTACGCTCTTGATGGGGATCGAGAGGAGTTCCTCAAGGCAGGCATGAACGACTATCTCAGCAAACCTATACGCATAGAAGAACTTAAGCTGGCGTTGGATCGATGCAAAAAGGTCCTGAAGGAGAGTGGCTCTTAATTCACTTTTAAAAAAATTGCGGAGATCACTCTTTGCAATCAGTTGATATGTTGAAGGACCAGTGACCGGCATCACATTCTTTGCAGGGGTGACCCTCCGGATAGCTTTTGGTTTCCTCCATCGCCCTTAATTTTCTATATCTTTCTCCATTAAATATTTGTGACAGAGGGGTTTTGTTTGCGCTTCCCATTTCTATTTGCCCCTCATAATAATTACAACAGGACACTGTGCGCCCGTCCCATAGGATACCCATGAAGGTATTCATGGAAAGACAGACCTCGTGATAATCGACGGGGTCTTCAAGTTCTAACCCCAGTGCCATTTCCATCTCTTTAAGCTTCGAATACTTAAAATCCTCCGTCATTAGGGTATCTATAACCACAGTCACCCGTTTACCCTGCCATTCTTTTACGAAGTCCTCGACATCCTTCCTGGTATGGTCGCTAAACACCATGTTTATCGTTATCACTGGAAATTTGCGTTCTCCTCTTGTCTTGAGTAGATCTTCTATGTTCTTTTTCACTACGTCGTAATTTGAGCCTACTCTAATTTCCTCGTGCTTAGCGCCCACTCCGTCGAGGCTGAAATGGACCCATGACAATTCCCTATCGCAAACAAGTTCTGAGTACTCGTGATTCCAAAGCCCACCGTTTGTGCTTATGACCGATCTGAATCTTCTTGGAACCATAGTTACATATTCCAGCATCTCCTTGTACATTGGATGCATCAATGGTTCCCCACCGTAGAACAGGTTGACTTGCTTAATCGTCGGTATCTTGCTGATTTGATCCACAAGCGATTTAAATAATTCCATCGACATGAATCCTTTGCTTCTTGGAGACGGATCTGAATAGCACATTGTACATTGAAGGTTGCAATGATTTGTCGGCTCTATTGACACGTATCTTAATTCTGTGATGGCCTTACATTTCGCATCGTATTTTTTTTCATCCCCAAAAACCAGCTGGCAGAAACGATCCCCCGGTTTATAGATCAATCCTTCGATTGCAGTCTTCTTAGTTGCCGTCATTTTCCATTCTCTCAAATCATTCGATACTCATCTTTCTCATCTCTGTACAGTTCCGGCAATGCGTTCATGTACTCCTTAATCATAATCGGAAATGATCTGGATTCCATGTAGCGAAGACCGAGCTGCTCTGCCCAGCGTTGTATCCCCAGGTCTTGAGAGACAACAGCCGCATCCAGCTCTTTTGCCAGCAACAAAACGTCGATATCGGGAGCGCTATCCAGGATGCCATAGCGCAGTGCTGCTCTGTACTTTTCTCGAAATTTGCGTATTATGCCGCCCACAATCTCTCGCTCGATCTCATCTTTCATCTCAGCGAGACCGGTGCCTTTCTCAGTGAGCGAGATGCATCTGGAAACGGATTCCCATATAGCCTCTTCAGAGATGTTCATGCCTTTGTTTATACGGCTTCTCATGTAATCGACATATTCATAAAAGATCTTGGAAGGCACCATAACTTTGTACCTGTCCGGTGACTTTTTAACAAGCCAGGTATCGACCTTACCCAAGACCCTGGAATCACAATTATTATGCCTGGCAAAATCTTTGATCTCATTGTAGACGGAAGGATATGGAATGTAGCAGCTAATCCCCAGGTGAAGCCTTCCTTCTGCCACGCGATCCAATATGGCATTCATTCCATCGCAAATGCCGGCGGCACCCTCGCTCTCCCAGGCTAAAGAGTCCGTGAGGGCAGTGGTATCCAGCACGAACCTTTGGCGCAACATTAATAATAGTATGAAAGAAGTGATATAAGATACCTTCTAATCTACAGGTGAAAAGCTAATAAATCCCTTCACATATTACATATCGTGAAATCATCCGAGCCACCGGTCTTCACCTTATCCCGGATTGAAAATCTCATGCATCAGGTGAGCTTTAATCCGGTTGAGATGAAAGGAACAATCATCACCAACACATCTTTAGTAGAAAAGGAACGCTTGAATGAGACGTTAGCTATCTTTTTCGATATAATCCAGAGCGGCCTTTCGGTCTCGCCTTTGATTATGCTGGGAGAAGAAAAAGGACTGGTAAAGATCAAAACCGCTTGTAGCCTGACCATCAGCGGCGTTTTGCTGAAGGCAGGCATACCGGTGCGTCCCAAAGGCGGCGGGCTGATAGAAGTGGTAGAGCGCGCGCCGACCAGATTCACAGACATGCTCATGTACTGGGCCACAACCATCGATCCCATAGACGTTCTCACCTCTCAGGAGCTGACGGATATCACAGGAATGATGCGCACAGGAAACGGGCGCATACTGGGCAACCTGCAAGAGGCCCCCATGCTGGCCAGGGATAGAATTGAGGAGGTGCTCGATCTTTTAACGGTGGCAGAGTTTACCGGAGTCCTGGAGCTTGGCGAGCCGAATATGAATGTGCTGGGCGTCTCTGTGGAGAGGGATCACGTGGGAATTGCTCTCGTGGGCGGCACCAATCTGGTGGCCGCTGCGCAGGAGTGCGGCATTCGCATAAGGCATGAATCGATAAGCGACCTGACCGATGTCACAGAGATGAAGCATATCGAAGATCTGATTTGATCAAGCCGGCACGTCTGCGCCCGCAGAAAGGCAATTGGAACCTGCAAGGCTAGAGTTTGAACTCCAGGGTCAGTTCTCGGGCAGAGGCCGAAAAATTGAATACCGATCAAGTAGCCAGGTATAGCTGTGAAATTGAGCCCCACCCTATTCGTCTTTCTGCTGTTCATGCTTTCTTTGGCTTTTCCAGCCTCAGCCCATGTGCCTCTCATGGCTGGGGGAAATGAGAACATCTCCTCAGCCATGCACATATCCGATCCGGGAAAGTCCTGGGCGGTCCACGGCTCTCTTGAGAAGGATGAGGTGTTGTACTACAGCTTCGATCTGGAGGAGGGCGAACGAATCTATCTATCTCTCTTCAAGTCAGCGGATGCAAAAGAAAATGATTTTCTTCCTGCCATGCTCCTCCTGGGTCCGGGGTTGAATGCTAGCGGACCTTTGCCCGAGCAACTGGCCCTGCCGCCTCAAGCATCCGGCCTGAAGATTCTGGCTTCTAAGAGTAAGGGCGCCGACGCTGCCGTCTACGAGCCCTTCGGTCCCAGCAGTTTTAAGGAAATCGCGGAGATTAACCTGTCCGCCCCAAAATCGGCCCGCTACTATGCGGCGGTTTATGGCAATTCTACCAGTAATAATGATATTAATAATCTAAACGGGGCAAATGCAACCATTGGGCACTATGGCCTGGTAGTTGGCTACAAGGAAGAGGCCAGCTTCCTGGAGAGGATCACCACACCTCTACAGCTCATATCCATCTACCTCTGGGAAGGCCAGAGCCTGGGGGTCATTCTCATTCCCTACTTGATGGCGGAATTCCTGGCACTCCTGTTCTTTTGGCGCGGTTCCCGACGCACCTCATTTTGCCTGGCCGGGTCTCTGGCCGGATTTCTCTTCCTGGCCAGCAGCGCTTCTGTCTTCACCCAGATGGTCTTCAATCTCACTCGCGCTCCTTTCGGGCCGCAGGTTTACATCACCATAGCCATAGCCGTTTTACATGCATTTCTCGGCGTAGCCACCATTCGTCTGGCCAGAGGTGAGGCGGGGATACTGCAAAGAGTCCTCCTGGCTGTCCTGGGAACCCTTGCCCTGCTGGCAGGCTCGGGGCTGATCATGGGTCCCGTTCTGGCCATAGCAGCAAGCTTCCTGCCTTCCAAAAGCGGAAGCATCTTTCGCAAAGCCGCTGCGAAGGCTCAGGAGAACGACTAAGAGCTTACAAAAATCCTCTTCTGTTTCTGATGGAAGCATGCGTCCTTCTTCTTTGTACTCTTCCTCGATCATTTCGAAGACATTCATCAGTTCGGTTTGTGCCTCCTCAGGAGCATACAAATATTAAGCAGTAGCAATAATCTTGCAGAAGGAATCGGTGGTTTGGTTGCTTGTGAAGTTTGAGGTTTACTTTGATGGAAATAACTGGTGCGCTCGTGGAATAAGTGTCGGCATATTCACACAAGGAAAAACCCTTGATGAACTAACTGAAAATATAAAAGAGGCAACTAGTCTGCATTTTGAAGACATTCTTAAATCTGGCGAAGAGCTGAAGATCTTATCGATTTCTGAATTTGAGGTGCAGCCTCTTGCGAAAGCGTCCGGTTGTTAGCGGCGAGAAGCTCCTGAAAGTGCTCATTCGACTGGGCTATGAAATCGTCCGGCAGAGAGGAAGTCACGTCAGGCTGAAAAAAGAAACTGCCGCAGGAGATCATAATATCACGGTTCCATTGCACGACGAGCTGGCGAAGGGTACACTAAACGACATTTTATCTCAGGTATCCATCTGGAATGGTATTTCAGAGGATGCCTTGATAGAAATGATTAAGCAATCATAAACCAAACGACCAACGAAGAAATCTCATTGCAGTCTCCGTCTTTTTGATTCTAGCGGTCTATCGGAATCAGCGCCGTGCAGCCGCAAGGCTGCTCTTTTGCGCCGTTCGGGTTCCTGCTGCCACCTGTGGGCCGGGCCGTCCGGGCTTGCCGCCGTTGTCAGGGCGGGCGGGATTGCCTGGCGAGATATTGTGTTCAGGGACCGGTCGGGCCGTGATTACGGGCTCACGCGAAGGCGCGAAGCCGCGAAGTTCAGATGAAAAAGGATAAATATTTGTAACTATTCAGCCACCCAATCAAAACCCTATTTTTCTTCCAAAACATCATGGATCATAATATCTGATACACAACCCAAAATTTAAATATTAATTATAATCATATAACTGAGATAATGGAGGGGCGCAATTCTCATCACATCCAAACGGATGGTGTCAATCCAGGTAATTCTTTCACACTATCACAATCAGCCATAACAATACCTTTGAGTCGCGAAGATATTTTAGCAATTTATGAAGAAGGTCCTGAAGCAGTTGTTGCACTCGTCCAAACCATTTTCTCAAAACAAGCAGCAAGGATTGCTGGACTGGAGGAGCGGATAAAATCATTGGAGGATCAAAAAAACAAAAACAGCCGCAATA
>CAZDLZ010000008.1:69097-69584 GCA_964506745.1 uncultured Methanotrichaceae archaeon
GATTAATGAGTGTGAGAAAGCAATGATAAGCTTCTCGTGGACGATATCTATTCTTTTATCGTAACTATTCAGCCACCCAATCAAAACCCTCTTTTTCTTCCGAACCCTCATGGATCATAATGTGGGATACTCAACCAAAAATTTAAATATAATGATAATCATATAAGCTTTATAATGGAGGGGCGCAAATCTCATCAAATCCTAACGAAGGTTATCAATCCAGATAATTCCCTCCCATCATCACAATCAAGAATAACCATCTCTTTGAGTCGCGAAGATATTTTAGCGATTTATGAAGAAGGTCCAGAAGCAGTTGTTGCATTCGTCCAAACCATTTTCTTAAAACAAGCAGCAAGGATCGCTGAACTGGAGGAGCGGATAAAATCATTGGAGGATCAGAACAATAAAAACAGCCGCAATAGCAGCAAACCTCCCTCAACAGATACCTTTCAAAAGATAAAAGGCCAGCGCAAGCCGAGTGGTAAAC
>CAZDLZ010000009.1:0-7963 GCA_964506745.1 uncultured Methanotrichaceae archaeon
ACTCTCGCTGACCCGCAGTCAGCGAAATCCGTCCTTCGCGATCCTACAAGTTAAAAGCTCAGATCCCCAGGGATTTTCGTTTATCCTCAGGACGGATGGGCTAACACCAATTCCAGACGCACCGGCGCTCACCTCATCGATTATGGTTTCGTCAGATACTCCGCTGGCTATGCTCATCAAGGAGAACCAGCGCCTCTAGAATTTTTCCATACATAACTCTTCACTTCCCCTAATATATTATCAAAACCAAGACATAAATAAATAATAATTCAATTTTCATGTTTTTCCATAGTAAGGAATGGCTGCAATTTTTCGATTACTATAGACGATAAGGAAAATCCTTGTGGCAGTGCCAGTGCCAATTAAGTCAAGTTGATTTGTCTCTGCAAAAAAGAAAAGATAAAATGGGTGTTAAGGATCTACTCGAAGTCCTCGCCACCCATGCCGCCCATTCCACCCATGCCGCCTGCGCCGCCGGGCATGCCGCCCGGTCCGCCGGACTTGGAAGCGATGACATCATCGATTCTCAGAATCATGATGGCAGCCTCAGCAGCCGAGTTGATGGCCTGGGTCTTGACTCTCAGAGGCTCGACAACTCCCAGACTGAGCATGTCCACGGGCTTGCCGGTGTCCATGTCCAGGCCGGAAGTCTTGACTCCCTTCTCATGCTGGCTTCTCAGCGAGACCAGGGAATCTATCTGATCGAGGCCTGCATTCTCGGCCAGGGTCTTGGGGATGACCTCCATGGCATTGGCAAAGGCTTCAATGGCCAGTTGCTCGCGCCCACCGACGGTGGATGCATAAGCTCGAAGCCTTAAAGCCAGCTCTACCTCAGGTGCGCCGCCGCCGGCAACCAGGAGCTTGTCCTGCACAGCCACGCCTACAACGCGAAGCGCGTCTTCCATGGCTCTGTCCAGCTCATCGACCACGTGCTCAGTTCCGCCCCGCAGAATGATGGATACCGACTTGGGGTTCTTGCAATCTTCCACGAAGGTCATCTTCTCATCTGAGACCTTCCTCTCCTCGACCAAACCTGCATTGCCCAGGTCGTCCTTGGAGATCTCGTGGATGCTGGTGACAACCCTTCCACCTGTGGCGCGAGCTAACTTTTCCATGTCGCTCTTCTTGACACGGCGCACGGTGTAGATGCCGGCCTTGGCCAGGAAGTGCTGGGCCAGATCATCTATGCCCTTCTGGACGAACAGTACATTGGCGCCGGTGGCCGCGATCCTATCGACCATGCCCTTGAGCATGTTCTCCTCCTGGTCCAGAAAAGCCTGCAACTGATCTGGGGAGGTGATCTGAATCTTGGCATCAACCTCTGTCTTCTCGATCTCCACGGCAGCGTTCAGGAGAGCAATTCTGGCTGCGGTGACTGACTTTGGCATGTTGGGGTGAAGCCGGTCTTTATCGATGACCACTCCGCTCACCATCATGGAGTCGGTGATTCCGCCTCCGACCTTCTTCTCCACGGTGATATTGTCGGTATCAACAGTCCCGTCCTCGTCTACTACCGACCGGACAGCTTGAACCGCCATTTCAGCCAGCTCTTCGCGAGCCGATTGAGAGCCCTTGCCGGTCATGGCTGTGACTGCGATCTTCCTGAGAAGATCTTCATCTTTTGCCGAGACCTCTATGGCCAGCCCCTTGAGAATCTCCATTGACTTGTCTGCCGCAGCTCTATAGCCTGCCGCAATCACCGTAGGATGAATCTCCTGCTCCAGCAGTTCTTCGGCCTGCTTGAGAAGTTCCCCGGCCAGCACTACGGCAGTGGTCGTGCCATCCCCTACTTCCTGGTCCTGGGTCTTGGCAATCTCCACCATCATCTTGGCGGCAGGATGCTCGATATCCATCTCTTTAAGAATGGTTACGCCGTCATTGGTGATGACAACGTCGCCCATGGTGTCTACCAGCATTTTGTCCATGCCCTTGGGACCGAGAGTGGTCCTCACAGCACCGGCTACAGCCTTGGCTGCCATGATGTTCGATCTCTGTGCATCTCTTCCAGCAGTCCTCTGACTGCCTTCCCTGAGAATGTAAATAGGTGTGCCACTGAATTGTCCAGCCATTAATTAACCTCAACAAATTCTAATTTAACAGCTAGATGTTGTTTGAACTTCTATATAAAGGCTATTCAAACAACATCACTTCTACCGTCTCTTCTTCCTCTATCCCTTCCCTCTCCTCGGGCACTATCACAAAGCCGTCCGCTCTTGCCACGGAGCTGAGGATGCCTGCCCCTGAGATCATGATGGGCTCAGCCTCGCCGTTCTGGAGGGCAACTCTGACCATACTCAAATAGCCCGGTCGCGAGGGAATCTTTCTGGCCAGACGCGCAAAGACTCTCGGCTGATGGTCAGAGCGGCGGCCCATCTTCTGCAAAGCCGGTCGCAAGAAGATGTAGAGATCGGCCAGGGCAGCCACGGGATACCCGGGCAGGCATACCACGGGCTTGCCGTCCACAACTCCAAAAGCGGTAGGCTTTCCCGGCTGCAGACGCACCCCATGCACGAGTAGCTCGCCCATCTCTTCCAGCACCTTTGGAGCATAGTCCTTCTCACCCACGGATGTTCCGCCTATTATTATGATCATGTCCGCATCTATGTTAGATGAGATGGCCTCGCGAATAAGTCCTTCATCATCCGGAATGATCTCTGTTTTTTTCGCCAGAGCCCCCCATTTTTCTGCATAGAGCCGGGCCATGAGCCCGTTGATCTCGTATGCTTCGCCGGCGGCTAGAGCGCGTGCGCCGATGTCAACCAGTTCTCCTCCAGTGGGCATGATGACCACCTTCGGCTTTTCGTAAACCTGCACCTCAACAATTCCCAGCGCCGAGAGCATTGCCACATCCGGGGGCCGAAAGGTGTGACCTTCGAAAAAGACCGCTTCGCCAACGCTTATGTCCTCGCCGATTCGGGATATATTCTTGTAAGCATGAAGTTGCGTTGAGATCTCCAAAGTTGCGTTGCGTCTCCTGGCATCTTCATGCATCACCACGCAGTCATAATCTCCAGGAACCGGCATGCCGGTACGTACCGGCAGGAAATTATCCAGAAATACGGGGGCGTTAGGCTTTGCGCCTCTTGTGTCCGCGGACCGCACGGCAAAGCCGTCCATTGCGGCCCGGTCAAATCCCGGCAGGCTTACGGGAGAAGCGATATCCTGCGATAAAACCCGGCCTGCTGCCTGCACGCTTGGCAGGTGCTCAGTGCGCTGTAAGGGTAAGCAGCAATCGAGAAGCATCTCTTTTGCCGCTGCTGCCCCGCGAAAACGTTTGAACATGCAGACGTTGTTTCAGCATTTTCCTGAATATATGCTTATGTATATATTCGATATACCGTGTGAAAGCTTCATATAATGTAAAGAGGGAGAGGTGGGCAGATACTGAAGATATAATGAAGAATCATGACGGTGGATGGATGATTTAATGGACGCTGTTGTATGGCTGGAAGAAGTGGGAAAGAATGATCTTTCCGTGGTGGGCGGCAAGGGTGCAAGCCTGGGTGAGATGATAAATATCGGCGTTCCCGTACCTGGCGGATTCGCGGTTACTGCTCAAGCTTTCCGGGATTTTCTCAACCGAGCAGGCATCGCCAAGAAGCTCTTCGAGGCCCTTAAAGTCGATGTGAATCAAGAGTCTGAGCTGCACCGGGCCGAGGAGATGGCCAAGAAGCTCATCATGGAGGCTAAGGTTCCAGAAGACATTGAGAATGCCATAAAATCCCGCTATGAGGAGCTGTGCAATCGCGAGGGGGAGCAGGTATTTGTGGCAGTGCGTTCCAGTGCCACAGCCGAGGACCTTCCCGATGCCAGCTTCGCAGGTCAGCAGGAGACCTACCTCAATATGCGCGGCGCTGAGGATGTCTTCAATGCAGTTCGCAGGTGCTGGGCTTCTCTTTACGGGGCGCGTGCTATCTTTTATCGGGTGGAGCAGGGCTTTGAGCATGATAAGGTCAACCTCTCGGCCATTGTGCAGAAGATGGTGGACTCCGAGAAGTCAGGCGTCATGTTCAGCTCACAGCCTTCCACCGGCGAGCCTCTGGTGGTCATTGAAGGTGCCTGGGGCCTGGGTGAATCAGTCGTTAGCGGCAGTGTCTCTCCTGATAACTTCGTCGTGGACAGAAAGACCAGGAACATCTTGAGCAAGTACATCGCCACCAAGGAGATCATGATCATCAGGGATCCCAATACCCAGAAGACGGTCACGGTCCCGGTCCCGGTGGAGAAGAAAGAGGCAGTCGTTATCAAAGACAGTGAGGCAATAGAGCTTGCCAAATACGCTGAGATTCTGGAGAAGCACTATGGCATCCCCCAGGATATTGAGTGGGGCGTAGAGAAAGGCAAGATCTACATTCTCCAATCTCGCCCGATCACCACCATCAACAACGGCAAAAAGACAGAGCCCGCACCTGCCGCGAGCGGCAAGATTCTGTTCACTGGCCTGGGGGCGGCTCCTGGAGTGGCCACGGGTGTGGTGCGATTGATCGCCAGCGGCAGGGAGCTGGATAAGGTCAAGCAGGGCGATATCATGGTCACCAAGATGACCATGCCGGATATGGTTCCGGGCATGAAGCGCGCCGGAGCTATTGTCACCGATGAGGGCGGCATGGCCTGCCACGCAGCCATAGTAAGCCGTGAATTGGGCTGCCCGGCAGTGGTGGGAACCAAGAAAGCCACAACGATCCTGAAAGAAGGCATGGAGATCACAGTAGATGGCGGCAAGGGCGCAGTCTATGAAGGCCGGGTGGCCATTGCAGCACCTGCTAAGCCCGCTTCTGCAGCCAGTGGGGGTGGTGTGGTATTCACTAAACCCATTACGGCCACCGAGATCAAAGTCAATGTCAGTGAGCCGGACCGAGCTGCGGCTGCGGCTGAAACAATGGCGGACGGCGTGGGGCTGCTCCGCATAGAGCACATGATCCTGGGTCTGGGCAAGACACCCAACTGGTACATCAAGAACGGCAAGACCGAGGAGTACATCGACGAGCTGGTCAAGAACATCAAGGTGGTAGCCGATGCTTTCTACCCCAAACCGGTGTGGGTACGAACCCTGGATGCGCCCACGGACGAGTTTCGGGCCATGGAGGGCGGCGAGGGCGAGCCTCATGAGCACAATCCCATGCTCGGCTGGCGGGGCATCCGCCGCGACCTGACTGAGACGGATCACTTCCGCCTGGAGATAAGGGCTTTCAAAAAGCTGCATGAGATGGGGCTCACCAACGTGGGCATTATGCTGCCCATGGTCCAGCACGTTCGCGAGTTTCAGAAAGCCAAGGCCATCATGGTTGATGAGGGCCTGGACCTGGAGAAGATAGATGTAGGCATCATGGTTGAGACGCCCGGCGCCGCGCTCACCATTGAAGACTTCATCGATGACGGAATCGATTTTGTCTCCTTTGGCACCAATGATCTGACCCAGTACACCCTGGCGGTGGACCGCAATAACGAGAATGTGGCCGGGCTGTATTCCGAGCTGCATCCTGCCATACTCAAGCTCATCGAGTATGTGGTGGAACGCTGTAATGTTGCGGGAGTCAAGACCTCCATCTGCGGTCAGGCCGGGTCATACCCGGAGATGGCCAAGAGGCTCGTGGAGATAGGCATCACCAGCATATCAGCTAACATCGATGCCGTGGCCACAGTTCGGGAGACGGTGGCCAGGAGCGAGAAGATCCTTATGCTCAAGGCCCTGAGAAACAGGGAATAAAAGCTGGTAGGAAACAAATCCAAATGGAAACGGGGACAAAAAAATGAGAGACAAAGCCCTTCCCGAAGATGAGGTAATACGCATCCTGGCGGAAACGAGAGGACGTGACTACAGCTATGACCGCTTCCTGTCCACCATGTGCACCCTGCCCCACCCAATTGCGGTAAGGGCTCACGACATGTTCCTGGAGACAAACCTGGGCGATCCGGGATTGTTTCCGGGCGTGGCCGAATTGGAAGAGCGCGTGGTGGCTATGCTCGGTGAGATGCTGGGCTGTCCGGACGCCTCTGGCTATGTTTCTACGGGCGGCACAGAGTCCAACATCCAGGCCATCCGGGCGGCCAGAAATGAAGCAGGCATAAGAGACGGCAATATCGTCGTTCCCGCCTCTGCTCACTTCTCCTTCGACAAGATCGGCGATCTTCTCTGTCTGGAGGTTCGAAAGGCGAAGCTGGATGAGAGCCTCAAGGTTGACTTATCGTCGGTCGAGTCTCTGCTGGACGAGAGGACCGTAGCCCTGGTGGGCATAGCCGGGACGACCGAGTTCGGTCAGGTGGACCCCATTGAGCAGTTAGCAAAAATGGCCGTGGAGAGAGGCATTCACCTGCATGTGGACGCTGCCTTCGGCGGTTTTGTCCTTCCCTTTTTGGAAAAGAAGTATGCCTGGGATTTTTCCGTGCCCGGCGTCTCCTCCATCACCATAGATCCGCATAAGATGGGCATGAGCACCATTCCTGCCGGTGGACTGCTCTTTCGAGGACAGGAATGCTTGAGTGCCCTGGAAACGGAGACCCATTATCTCACCAAAGCAAGACAGGCATCACTAACTGGAACGAGGAGCGGAGCTGCAGCCGCGGCTACTTACGCCGTGATGATGCATCTGGGCCGGGAAGGCTTCAAAGAGATTGTTGACTACTGCATGGACCTGACGCATCATCTGGTGGCGGGAGCAAGGGAAATCGGCATTCCGCCGTGGATCGAGCCCATCATGAATGTGGTGACATTGCGGGTCTCCTCCCCGGCAAAAGTGCGTGAGGAGCTCATGAAGAGGGATTGGCACGTTTCCATTACCCGCGAGCCCAACAGAGCTCTGCGACTGATTCTGATGAAGCATATGACCAGGGAGAACCTGGATCTGTTTCTGGAGGATTTGAACGAAGTCTGCCAAAAGAGGATCTAGTTTCAGAAACGAAGACTCTCCGGCAATCCCTGAAGAATCGGATAGCTGAGGCGAAAGCAAGAGACCGGTGAGCATATTGTATCTGATCTTTAGAGGCCGTATGTCTGGACGGAAATAGGAGCTTCGTGGGGCAAAAGGTTGCCGGTAACAGGTGTTCTGCATGGCATAACACCTGAGGAACTGAGTGCCAAGTCAGGAATCCCTTTAATGATAAAACAGAGAAACTTAATACAAAGGAAAACATCGTTAAACCTATGCATTTCTAATTATTATTGGACCTGCTAAAACAAATATGTACTGGTTGGAGTAACCAGTAAAACCAATAGACCATTAAGTTACAAATTAGATCTTATGACCAATGGCAAAGCGTCTCATTACCTTATCAATCTGGATCTTTGCAATGTCGCCCACTTTGGTATCGGCCACAAAGATCACAAAACCTTCCACTCGGGCAATGCCGTCGCCTTCCCGGGCAATGTCCTCAATATTGACATCGTACTCTTTTCCGACCTCTACCGGGGCAGGTGTGCCCATGGAGGATCTATCTGAATCATAATTTGCCAAAATACGTCACCTTCCTTTGCGATAAGCCATAAAACATCTTCCGCGGTCAGCTTCCTCGTTATCCGACTATTAAATCCTTTTGCTCATGCAATGCCAATTTATTTCTGCTAGGATGCCGCTCTTTGCGTATATGGACTACCTGGATAGATACAGGGAAATCGTGCCGGACTATGTTGCCTTCCGGAACATTCAATGCCGGCCTCTCTCCAACTCCGCGCGCATCAATACTCTGAAGATAAAGAGGGAAAAGCTCCTGGAAAGGTTGGAGGAAGAAGGTGTACCCTTTCAGAGCTTTTCCTGGTATCCTCTGGGCCTGAAGCTGGACACGGAGAGCCCCGGCAAGCTGCTGGAAAACCTCCTGGGCTATATTCACATCCAGGAGGAGCTGTCCATGGTACCGTCCCTGGTGCTTGACCCACAGCCCAACGAGATAATACTGGACATGTGTGCTTCTCCCGGCAGCAAGACCTCTCAGATATCGCAGATGATGGAAAACCGGGGTCTGATAATCC
>CAZDLZ010000009.1:7973-67445 GCA_964506745.1 uncultured Methanotrichaceae archaeon
GAGTCGCACCTCTGCGCTCGAACTGTGAGCGCCTCGGCGTGCTGAATGTGGCCGTCACCCGCTATGACGGCCGCAATTTTCCCCGCGGTCCCTTTGACAGGGTCCTGGTGGATGCCCCCTGCTCTTCCGAGGGCCGGGAGAGAAGAGGGCCCGGTGTCCTATCCAGATGCAGCCGGGAAAGATCCCTGGATTTGATGGTACTGCAGATAGGCCTTCTCAAGAATGCCCTGCGCCTGACGAAGCCTGGCGGCGTCGTGGTCTACTCTACCTGTACCTACGCCCCGGAAGAAAACGAGATGGTGGTGCAGGGGGTGTTGGGGAAAACTGGGGAGTATCGACTGGGAACTGTCTGCATTCCCGGCCTTCAGGAATGTCCGGGAATAACAGAGTGGAACGGTAAAAAGCTAAACGATGAATTGTCGTGCACCGCCCGCTACTATCCTCATATCAATGACACGGGGGGTTTTTATGTCGCCAAGATCATCAAGAATTAGGAATATATTTGAGTCGCTGGACAAGTCTCTGGTAGCAAAGGTGTGGCAAGACCGGTTCGGTATCTCAGAGCAGACATTTGCTGGCTACAAATTTTTCCAAAAAGCCAGGAGCATCTGGGCCGTTAGCGATGCAAAGCTTCCCGCTCTCAGCTACGAGACCATTGGAATGCGCATCATGAGCTGCAAAGACCGCCCGTGGAAGCCAACCACCTCTGCTCTGCAGATCTTCGGCCGACATGCCACCAAAAACCTTATTCATCTGAATCGAGAAGAGGCTATCACCTTCCTGGAAGGGGGCAGCCAGGTCATCGAGTCGGACTGCGAGATCGGCTATGTGGTGGTATTTTATAGAGGGGATGTGCTTGGGTGCGGTCTATACTCACATGGCAAGCTTGTGTCCCAAATTCCCAAAGAACGAAGAATGGCAAGTACAACCAAGGGCGAGGCCTGTCAGCAATAAGATCGGCTTGCATGTGAGGCTTAAGGGGAGTGAGAATCCGGATGATTTCAGATCAAGATGAGCTGAAAAGGCTGTGGCAACAGCCCCTGCGCCTCTTTCGTTTATCCAATATGCTGCGGGAAAAGAGTTGCAGGGATGAGGTCTCTTTTGTCATAAACAGAAACATCAACTTTACCAATGAATGCACAGGTACCTGCCGGTTTTGCTCTTTCAAGCATGGTAGCACCTTTTTCCTCACAGCAGAGCAAATCTTAGAGCGCGCCGTCGAGGCAGATAAGCTGGGGGCCACAGAGATTTGCCTACAAGGGGGCCTTGCACCAAAAATGTATCTGGAGGATTACTGCCGGATTTTGGAGCTCATACATCGCGACTTTCCCAGGATGCATCTGCATGCCTACTCGCCCATGGAAGTGCTACACATGTCCCAAAACTCCCATGTCGAGGTTAAAGAGACGCTACGGGAGCTAAAGAAAAGCGGTCTGGGCTCCATGCCCGGAACAGCCGCTGAGATTCTCGTCGACTCGGTGCGCCGGAAAATATGCCCGGATAAGCTGAAGACCGAGGAGTGGAAGCAGATAATCAAGGCGGCACATAAAACAGGAATTCCCACCACCTCGACCATGCTCTTTGGCCATGTGGAGAGTCTGGAAGACCGCCTGCAGCACTTGCAGATCCTAAAAGAGATTTCAAGCGAGACGGGAGGGATTACAGAGATGGTTTTGCTTCCCTTTATCTCGGATAATAATATGCTGGGCAAGGTTGCCAGAGGCGCCGATCTCCTGGATCGGCTGAAGATGCATGCTCTGGCCAGGGTTGCTCTCTATCCCAACGTAACCAACATCCAGGCGAGCTGGACCAAATTGGGTCGCAATGCTGCAGCGGCTGCCCTCGATTGGGGAGCCAACGATCTGGGAGGGACCCTCATGGATGAGGGAATTGCCCGTAATTTTCAGGAGGAACCCAGCATCTTGGCGGGGGAGCTGATCGAGCTGATAGAAGGACGGGGAAAGAAGGCGGTGCAGAGGACCACTCTATATGAAAGAGTATAATTTATTAGTATGACGGCAAAATGCGACGATAAGCTTTACATATTTTGACGATATACTTCTAGATGGTGGGGATCATTAGAAAAATAATAATCATCTTGATAATCGCTTTGCTTGCTTATGTTATCTCCTGGTCGGCATCTGCCAGGGATGTTACAGTCTCGGGATCATCAACCGTGATGCCTCTGGCCGAGGTTGCGGCAGAGGAATTCAATACCCTGCAGAAGGATTATGTGGTGACGGTTTCCGCTGGAGGGACGGGAGCGGGAATTCTGGGCATTGCCGAGCGCAAGAATGACATAGCCATGGCCTCTCGTGAGGTAACCGAGGACGAAAAGCATAGATTTGGCGACTCTTTTCAGGAGTTCCTGGTCGGGCAGGACGGCATCAGCCTGGCGGTGAGCGATGAGATTTATCAGGCGGGCGTGAAGGGATTAAGCCGGCAGCAGGTTAGAGATATTTATTCTGGAAACATCACCAACTGGAAGGAGGTTGGCGGCCCGGATGCTGAAATATATGTGATATCTCGTGAGGAGGGTTCCGGAACTCGTGACGACTTCAATGAGATCGTCTTGGGAAAGAGAGATGCTGAGATGCCCGGCGTTAATACGGTGGCCAATGGTGGTGCCGAGGTCAAGACCGCCATAGCTGGAAGCGATAAGGCGATAGGCTATCTGGGTTTCAACTATTTGGGCAACGGCGTAGCAGGCATAGCTTTCAATGGGGTCATGCCAAGCTACGATAACATAAAATTGGATCTATATGAGCTGCACAGGCATCTCTACTTCTACACCTTCGGTAAGCCCACGAGCGGTGCTCAGGCATTCATAGATTTTGTGCGAGGGCCACATGGCCAGAATATAGCAGCAATGGAGGGTTTCATACCGATTTAATCCTTTTGCCTTTTTCTTGTTGCCGGAATTTTGGTGGTGGATGCGTACACCTTCCTTTTTGCGTCGGGCCGGACATCAACCTTACATAATAGTATGGCTAACGATATGCAGATGAGAGCCGAAAGTATGCTGTTGATATTGTTGCTTTTTTTTATCATGGCCGGAGCTGCCGGTGAAGCCAGAGAGGTGACTGTTACAGTTTCAGGGTCGAGCACAGTCATGCCCATGGCAGAGCTTGCTGCCGAAGAGTTCAATATGTTGCAGAACAACTACAAAGTGAATGTAAAATCGGGAGGAAGCGGTGTAGGCATCGTGGACGTAGCCGAGGGCAGATCGGATATTGCCATGAGCTCCAGAGAGGTCAAACTGGCAGAGAAGCAGAGGTATGAGACGCCAAAGGTACGTTTTATCGAGCAGCCGGTAGGATTTGATGCCATATGTATGGTAGTAAGTGCGGATGTGTATGACGACGGAGTAAGAACGCTCACCAAAGATCAGGTTAGACGGATCTATGCCGGAGACATAACCAACTGGAGAGAACTGGGCGGAAAGAACATGGAAATATTTGCCATAGGCAGAAGGGCCGGCTCAGGAACCAGAGACACCTTCAATGAGATCATAATGGGAAGCAAAGAAGCGGAGACTCCAGCCGTATCCTATGATGCAGGGGAGAGCTCTGAGGTCAAGTTCAGTACACAGCGCAGCCATAACGCCATTGGCTATATGGGATACAGCTTCGTCATGACGGGTGATACCAGAGTGATATCTTTGGACGGCATCTATCCCTCGATTGAGAGCATAAAAGGTGGTGCCTATCCGCTGGCCAGAAAGCTCTACTTTGTCACCCTGGGAAGGCCCTCGCCCGGTGCCAAGGCCTTCATAGATTATATTTTGAGCCCCGAAGGTCAAAAGATAGCTATAGATAACGGTTTCATCCCTATCTGAGATGGGCGTGATCAAATCTAATATTTCCAACTCATAAATCATGTAGAACAGGGAATACCTTGATAAATAATCGCAGATATAGTATAACCAATCTGTAAGGGTGTTCACCGCTCGAATCCGCCGGAAAACATGGCCCGATAAGTGCCAATATCTTAGAGGAACACTCAGCAGGAAATTATTGAATTCAGCAAAGGAGATGAATAAAAAATGCAAATAAAAAAATCGTTCGGAGCATCATTGTTTTTTGTATTACTGGCCGCCTTTGCACTGGTGTCCTGGTCAGCGTACGCTCAGCCCTGCCCGGAGGGCTGCCGGTGTCTCACAGAGGCTAATGCTAAGGAGCTATTCGGCGAAGGAAATTTTCAAATGTGCCAGACGTCACCCTGTGGTGAAGAGAGGTCACCTACAGGGGCTATGCTTCTCAAGTATTGCTTCAAGGCCAAATGCCCTCAGGGCTGCAGTTGCGTGACAGAGGAAAAGGCTAAAGAGATGAGATACAGCCTCTGCTCCGGTCAGAGGATATCCTGCGGCTATGACGAGCTCAAAAAGCCATTGTTTTGCTTCTCACCAACCAGCCAGTGTCCTGCTGAATGCAGATGCTTGACAGAAGAAGAGGCCAAGAAGCAGGGATACGACAAGTTCTGCCAGAACGAAAAGAAGGAATGCGGCAAAGATGCCCGCGGATACCCGAAATTCTGCTATCAGATCCCGGCCCTTGTCTGTCCTGCAGGATGTGTCTGCATGAGCAAAGAAGAAGCGGCTGCAAAAGGCCTTAAGGACAACTGTCTGGATGCCATGGGCAATCCCATTGTCTGCGGGGTGATAGATGCCGGGAACGGATTATTCAGGTACTGCTTCAAGAATCCTGAGCAGGTGAGATGCCAGTATGACTACAACCTGGGAAGATGCGTGGGCGATTGTTCTGCCGGCAAAAAATGCCAGTTGAATACCATATACCGGGATCCCAAGACAGGGAAAGTGATAAGAGCAGAGTGCCATTGCAAGTGAAGGGGCGACTATGGTAGTACACCACAACCACCAGCAGCGGCACAAACCCGGCCAGCAGTGCAAAGTAAGCCCGCTTTAAATATCGGTGCTTGTAGAGCAGTCTTGGCCGCCTCTCGCCAGAACATGTCCAGCTCGGCTAGGGGCTTGCCGATGTCATCCGGGGCGGCGGGATTGCCAGGTATTCCTAATTACCCGGCCCAAATTCTTTTTCTAGCTGCCTCCACCTGCGTACGCCAATCAGCTCATTGAATTCAGACCAGTTGATCCCCAGCTCTCCTACCTTTGACAGTTCGTCATTCTTCAATGCCTGCAAAGCATTGAGCATGGCTTTGGCCGCCGGATAGAGGCAGACCATTGGGATAGATAGATACTTCACACCGGCAGCTTCCAGTTCTGAAATTGAGAAATCTGGTGTCTTTCCGCCCGGAATCAGGTTGAATGCCAGAGGGATCTTGATCATCTTGACCAGATGTTTGACCTCATCCAGCGATTGCGGGCACTCTACATAAATATAATCTGCGCCGGCGTCGGCGTAGGCCATGGCGCGTTCGATGGTCTTGTCGAAGCCTTCTATGGCTCTGGCATCGGTCCTCGCTCCAATAACCAGATCTGAGCCTTCTTCATCCCTGGCTCTGATCACGGCAGCAATCTTCGAAATCATCTCGCCCTTAGAGATAATCGTTTTGCCGCTCATATGGCCGCAGCGCTTGGGCCAGGTCTGGTCCTCAATCCGTATGCCTGCGGCGTCGATCCAGATGTAGTTCTTGGCAGTCCAATAGGCATTCAGAGCATTATTTTATATGGCACTAAATGTTATCGAAAAATAGAGGAATGAATACTCAGGCGCTGGATCTACTGGCAGTAGCGTTCCCATTTTCGGCCAGCCTCTCCATCTCATGCAGCTCGTAGCTGCCTACAAGCTCGCTCTTGACCAGAGCCATATCCAGCCGGTAATCCTTCTTTTGCTGGATCAATTTTACGTCCAGGCTGATGCCCGCCTCCGATATCGAGCCTGTGGCTGTGGCCGGAGTGTCAGTCCCTCCATCGAGGAGTGTGCCGTAACCCTGCAACCGATCTCCGGTCTGGATCAAAATCAAATCAATTGTATCCTGCTCAGCAGGACTCTTTTCCAGCAAGATCTTCCACTTTCCTGCCAGGTCAATGGTGGGGGTCTTTTTCTCGGCAATAGCCGCTTTTTCGTTATTCTCTACCGTTTCGTTCTTCGCTATCGCCGTGCCGTCGGGATTTACTGTGGCACTGCTCCCGGTGGAGGACGCTACTGCATCATCGAAGATAGGGTCTTTCAGAAAATCAGTATTATCTCGAATTACCCATTTTCCGCAGCCTGCATAGGCCGGACAGGCGAGCATGGCCAGGATAAGTACCATGCATACAATTAACTGGCTCTTCAATTGTGGTCCTCCTTTTTTTGCAATTACTCAAGACGCAAACCTGCTGGCTGTGGCATTTCCTTTGCTTATCAGATCCTCGCCGGCATACATTTCATAGCTTCCGGAGATGATTCTGTCTACCTTGACCAGATTGATCTCGATGCTCTTGTCTATCTTGTTCCCGTATTGGGAAACTATTGTCCAAACATCAAGATTCATGGCGTTCTTGGAAACAGAACCCTTGGCGCTGACCTGAAGCTTCGTGTTCTGCTCATTGAGAGTTCCCATGCCCATGATACTCTCCCCGGTCTGAATGATGGTGAAGGGGTTTAAGGTAGCGCCTACATTCTCCAGCTTTATCGTCCACTTGCCCTCCACATCCATGATATCCGGCTCCTGGGGCTGGACCTCCTGTGCATTTCCAATCTCTGCGGTTTCCACTACCGCTTGTGTGGCGGCCTGGTTCAGGGGTTTGGGTTTTGTATCTGGCATCTTCATATTGGGTCCGCTGACTGCCGGGACCACAGGCCCCCTCTCATCAGGCGCAACTCTGGGCCTATCTGAAATGGGTGCGGACATTGATGATGCACTGGTCGGCGTAACTGCAGCTACGGCAGATGACGCAACAGGTGTTACATCAACTGCCCCTGTCGTATCGCCATCTTGAGACATTGCGACAATGACGTATCTTTGCACTTTGCTGTCCTCAATTCCAACAGATCCGGCACGCATTACCCTGACTTCAATCTGGCTCTCACCTGCATCTGCATCAGTGGTATTCCAGGTCCAGGAGTTTTCGGATATCCAGCCGGTCTCATCTCTAAGCTGTCCGCCTGTCGCTGGCCCCATAAGCAGAAAATCATAAAGCATCTTTTCATTATCGCTGTTGGACGCTTCTACATTCCAGGCAATGACAGCGCCCGGACTTTGGGGGCCGGGCTTGTCCGGATTTATGCTCTGGATCGTGGCATTCCTGTTTCCTTTAGCTACCTCTCCCAGAGTTATAGCGTTCTTTTCCGTGCCGGCTTGTGGCGCCGACGACAGCGTGGATGAACCGATATTCTGGTTCTTGCTCACGTAAAAGTCTCTATCCCCAGTTGTATCGCCCAGGGGATTTATGCCGCATCCTGCCCCTGCAAATGCCGTATTGCTGAGCAGAAAGGGCATTGTCATCAGGCAAATGAGCACAGCTATGGAAAGAGACAACATTTTGTACTTCATCTATCCTAAACCTCCACCATTCTCAAAGCTGCATCGGATCACAACGGTTTAAAGCTTCCCCTTGGAACGTCATTTAACGAAATGCCGATCACATGCCTGTCCCTCGTTAGCTTTATCAATCATTAAAGATCTCATTGTTAGAACGGCCCGAGGGGCTTAAGGGTGATTAAGCATGAATGCGTGGGATCGCTTTATTTGGTAAAATACGATTTCTAGACACTACCTTACGTGACGGTGAACAGACGCCAGGTGTATCGCTCGGCATGGATGAGAAGCTCGCTATCGCCCAGGGGCTTGATTCTCTGGGTGTGGATGTGATTGAAGCCGGCTCGGCCATGACCTCAGAGGGAGAACGCCTATCGATAAAAGCAGTTGCTGATTTTGGCTTTAAAGCGGAGATATGCAGCTACGTCCGGGCTTTGACCGCAGATATTGATACGGCATTAGCATGCGATGTAGATTCCGTCCATCTTGTGGTGCCTGTATCGGATCTTCACATCGAGTGCAAGCTAAAATCCGACCGAAAATCGGTCATAAATAAGGCTGTGCAGGTGACAGAGTATGCCAAAGACCACGGCCTCATTGTGGAGCTCTCCGGCGAGGATGCCAGCCGGGCCGACCAGGATTATCTGGTCAGCCTTTACACGGCTGGAATTGAGGCAGGTGCCGATAGGCTGGCTTTTTGTGATACAGTAGGCGTGCTGGTTCCGGAAGTGACGGGTGACATATTTTCCCGGCTATCTCAATTGGGCGTGCCGATCAGCATCCACTGCCACAATGACTTTGGCATGGCTACCGCCAACACCGTGGCGGCTCTTCGCGCCGGAGCGGCCCAGGCGCACGTGACAGTGAACGGCATAGGCGAGCGAGCCGGCAATACCAGCCTGGAAGAAGTGGTCATGACCCTGGAATCCCTTTACAAAATCAACACAGGGATCAAGTGCCAGGATATATACCAGCTATCTCGCCTGGTCTCGCGAATGACCGGCCTTCCAATGGCTCCCAACAAGGCCATCGTAGGAGAGAATGCTTTTACCCATGAGGCAGGCATTCATGTGCACGGGCTGCTGGCTGATACCCGCACCTACGAGCCGATACATCCGGAGACTGTGGGCAGGAAGAGGCGCATAGTGCTCGGCAAGCATGCCGGTCGGGCCTCAGTCGAACTGGCCTTGCGCGAGTTCGGACTCCTGACATCCGATCAGCAGCTCGCTGAGATAGTGGCCAGGGTAAAAGAGCTGGGCGACAAAGGCAAGCGTGTCTCTGATGCTGATTTGCAGACCATAGCCGACACAGTGCTCTCCATCCAGATGGAGCCGAAGGTTAAGCTTCAAGAGGTAACAGTTGTGGCCGGCAATACGGTAACGCCTACGGCCTCTGTGAAGATAATGCTCAACGGGGCTATGAAGCTGGAAGCAGGAACCGGAGTCGGGCCTGTGGATGCGGCCATAAATGCCATAAGGAGGGCCATATCAGATGTGGCGGATGTGCGGCTGGAAGAGTATCACGTTGACGCCATAACAGGCGGAACGAATGCACTAGTGGAAGTATGGGTGACAATGGCAATGGCAGACAGGAAGATAACGGCTAGAGGAGCCGGCGCGGACATAATCATGGCATCGGTCGAAGCGGTGCTGGAAGGCATCAACCGGCTGATGCGGCTGGAAGAGGAGGACAGAGCCAAATGACTCAAAAGATGACCGGTGCTCAGGCGGTACTGGAGAGCCTGAAGAGAGAGGGCGTAGATGTAATATTTGGGCTTCCCGGCGGTGTGCTGCTGCCTCTTTACGATGCCATCTACCAGTCCGATATTCGCCATATTCTGGTGCGCCATGAACAGGGCGCGGCGCATATGGCGGATGGATATGCCCGAGCCACGGGAAAGGTGGGTGTGTGCATTGCCACATCCGGGCCCGGGGCCACAAATCTGGTAACAGGAATTGCCAACGCCTACATGGACTCCGTGCCCATGGTAGCCATCACGGGACAGGTAAACACCTGGCTCATTGGGAAGGACGCTTTTCAGGAAGCGGATATAACCGGGATCACACTACCCATTACCAAGCACAATTATTTGCTCAGAAGTGCCAGGGACATCTCGCGCGTCTTCCGGGAGGCTTTCTACATCGCTCGCACCGGCCGCCCTGGACCGGTGCTCATCGATCTGCCAAGAGACGTGACTGTGGATGAGGTAGAGTTTACCTGGCCACAGGTAGATCTGGCCGGCTACCGTCCTTCCTTTAAGGCGCATGAGATGCAGATCAAGAAAGCTGCCAAAGCGCTCATGGAAGCGGAAAGACCCGTAATTTATGTGGGTGGCGGAGTGAAGTATGCCGGGGCGCACCGTGAGCTCGTAGAGCTGGCGATAAAGATCAATGCCCCGGTTACCACTACACTCATGGGCATAGGCTGCTTTCCTGAGGACCATCAACTTTCGCTGGGCATGTTAGGCATGCACGGCACAAAGTACGCCAATTATGCCATCCAGGAGTCCGATCTCATTTTGGCTATCGGCGCGCGATTTGATGATCGTGTGACCGGCAAGATCTCCAGCTTTGCGCCGCGGGCCAAGATAATTCATATCGATGTGGACCCGGCTGAGGTCAGCAAGAACGTGAGGGTGGACATTCCCGTAGTGGGGGATGCAAAAAATGCCCTGCAAGGATTGCTAAAAGAGGTCGGCCCAAAAGACAGGTCTGAATGGAATGAGAAGACTGAATGCTGGAAGAAGGATTATCCTCTGCGCTATATTCCGGATATGAATATCATAAAGCCTCAATATGTAATTGAGAAGCTGTGCGAGCTTGCACCCGACGCCATCATCACCACGGAGGTCGGACAAAACCAGATGTGGGCCGCTCAATTCTTTGTGCATAAAGATCCGCAAAAGTTCATATCTTCCGGGGGTCTCGGCACAATGGGATATGGCTTTCCGGCTGCCATCGGGGCCAAGATGGGCCGGCCGGAGTGCGATGTCATCGATGTGGCTGGCGACGGAAGCTTCCTCATGAACAGCCAGGAGCTGGCAACTGCGGTCGTCAACGACATTCCCGTAAAGGTAGCGGTGCTCAACAACGGCTGCCTGGGCATGGTTCGGCAGTGGCAGGAGCTGTTCTTTGAGAAGAGGTACTCAGCTACCATTTTAGGCCGTACCAGTCCCGATTTTGTGAAGCTGGCCGAGGCCTACGGGGCGGTGGGTCTGCGGGCCACCAAGCCTTCGGAGGTCGAGCCGGTCATTCGAGCTGCACTGGCCGTGGACAGGCCTGTGGTTATGGACTTCATAGTAAATCCGGCGGAGAAGGTCTCGCCCATGGTCCCCGCCGGCGCTACATTGAGTGAAATTCTGGAGCTTGAGTGGTGTGATGAAGACCAATCCTGTCACCTGGAAAAGATCTATGCCCAGGGAAGGAAAGATATCCTGGGCCAGGAGGGGTTCTAGATGAAGCACACCATTGCCGTCATTGTAGAGAACAAATCCGGTGCTCTGACGCGCATCGCTGGCCTATTCAGCCGCCGGTCCTTTAATATCGACAGCCTCTCTGTGGGTGCGACGGACAATCCCGATTACTCGCGCATGACCATCACCGTGCATGGCGACCGAGATGTCCTGGAGCAGGTCATAAAGCAGCTTTCCAAGCTCATAAACGTCATTCGCGTCAGCGAGCTGGAACCGGGCGAGTCCGTGGAAAGGGAGCTGGCCATCGTCAAGGTGAACGCGGATAAAGAGACCCGAAGCGAGATCATGCAGATCGTAAACATCTTCCGGGCCAAGATCATCGATGTCTCACAGAGGTCCATGATCATTGAGGTTACGGGAGACGAGGAGAAGATCGATGCCATGGTTCAACTGCTGCGCCAGTTCGGCATAAAGGAGATAGCCCGCACCGGCAAGGTATCGATGGTTAGGGGAGCGAGGATCGTCAAGGCTTAAGGATTCGAGAGCTGCATGACGGAAAGGCAGGCAGCCCTCAAATCCATTATTTTCGCTATTATTATGACTTTAAGAATAGAGTACAGGAGGAATGAAATTTGGTGAAGATATACCATGAAAAGGATGCAGATTTAAGGGTGCTAAAGGACAAGACCATCGCCATAGTTGGATGGGGAAATCAGGGCCATGCCCAGGGAGAGAACCTTAAGGACTCCGGACTGGATGTCATCGCTGCCGACCTGCCGGGCTCTCGAGCCTGGAAGAGGGCTGAGGCGGACGGCGTGAAGGTCATGTCCGTGGCCGACGCGGCCAAGAAGGCGGACTACATTCAGATCCTTCTGCCCGACGAGTACCAGGGCAAGATCTACCGGGAACAGATTGCGCCCTACTTAGAGGAAGGCAAGGTTCTGGGATTTTCGCACGGCTTTAACATTCGCTACTTCCAGATTGTGCCGCCCGAAAATGTGGACGTGGTCATGATAGCGCCCAAGGGGCCGGGCGATCTGGTGCGCAGAACATACCAGGAAGGCAAGGGCGTGCCCTGTCTGGTGGCCATAGAGCAGGATGCCTCCGGATCGGCCCTGAAGAAGGCGCTGGCCTATGCCAAGGGCATCGGCGGCACCAGGGCAGGCGTGATTGAGACCACCTTTACCGAGGAGACGGAGACCGACCTGTTCGGCGAGCAGGTGGACCTGTGCGGCGGAGTCACGGAAATGATCAAGGCCGCCTTCGAGACGCTTGTGGAAGCAGGCTACCAGCCGGAGATCGCCTACTTCGAGGCCTGCCATGAGCTGAAGCTGATTGTGGATCTGATCTACGAGGGCGGATTCATGCGCATGTGGAACAATGTCTCCAACACGGCAGAGTACGGCGGCCTGACCCGAGGCAGCATGATCATCAATGATGAGTCCCGCGAAGCCATGAAGGAGATTCTCAGCGACATTCAGACAGGACAGTTCGCCCGCGAGTGGATTTTGGAGAGCCAGGCTGGCCTGCCCGTTAAGAAGTCTCTGGAGAAGATCGAGTCCGAGCACCCCATCGAGCAGGTGGGAGCTGAGCTTCGGGCCATGATGCCGTGGCTTCAGAAGAAGTAAGAAGAACGGGGCCTGGAATTTTCTGATTTTCCGGCCCCTCAGGCATTTTTTAAATCCTTTTAGAGTGTTATGCTCGTTTCCTGCTGGTTATTGGACTCATTGCTCTCCTTTACTCTGCAATAGTCGGGCATGAACTCGTCGCCAGAACAGCTATCCGCATTTGCTACAAGCTTGAAGACCTGTCCTTGGAGCTCGGGACCAGAGGACTCTCCCAAAGTCACCTCTCCACTGATCTCGGTCTGAGCAAGGCCAGCCAGCCCGGAGAATATCGGATACCAAATGTTCTCCTGATCCCGGACAGTGAAGGGAACCGCAGTTCTTTTGCCGCTGGCGTCAATTGCATCAATGCTTAACTTGAAGGAGCCGGATGGAGTTGGCCCCGCATTTTCGATTCTAAACCAAACAGGAATCCTGGCAACGCTGCCTCCTAAGTCAAAGCTTGCCTTGCCAGCCTGCAGGCTAATCGCTTTTAAGTCAGCCAATTTTCCAGGGCTTTCAATTATATCTACGGCGGGCTCCATCATTTTTGGCACAATTACAGATGGTTCCATCATTGCCGGATTTGCCACTTCATCCGGAGCGGACACTCCTTTCTCCGGACAGTCCGGATCTGTAGCGCCAGTGCAATCAGGATCGCATTTGCCGTCTCTCCGGCCATCGCAGAATTCATCCCTCTCTCCGGAAGGACAATCCTTCGGGCAATTGCCGGCGTCCTCTAACATGCCACATACGCCGGCATTGCACGTGTCACCACCAAAGCTAAGGTTCCTCAGCCTGGTGACCTCTCCCATTTCGCCGTTCTCCAGAACACACGCTGCACATTGATCGGTCATGAAGTTCTGGCAGAACTTGGGATCACTGACAACCTCAGTCGGATAGCCCCTCTTAGCACAGTAGCTGCAGTCCTGAGCCTCCTGGCCCAGGAGGAACTTCCAGGCATCGACAGACCTGCCATCCTGGAGATTACAGTAGCCAGATTCGCTCCCATCATCTGCCTTTACTGTTTGGTATTGGTATCCCAGAGCCTGACAGTAGGTGGCGGCTGGATTGGCTATCGCCTGGACGGGGCCGATTGTCAGGAATAGAACTGAAAATGCCAGGAAAATGCAGGCGCTGGATCGGAATAATTCTGTCTTATTTCGGCTCATCTTAGTTCACTCCTTCCACATAATATGCTTTGTCGTAAATATCGCTATACTGGTGGCCTGTGTAGGGCAGAAATCCATATCCAGGCCCTGCACTCCATGTATCTGCAGCAGGAACCGCCAGCCAGTTGCTTCCCCAACTGTTCTTGAAGATCCAGGCTCCCTGATAAGGTCCCATCGACCAGTTGTCGTCCCAGCCAACGATTACAAAGGCATGCTTCCAGTGCGGGGAGCTCACTGAGATCGGACCGTGACATACCATGGCTCTCTTTAGGGCGTCCACATTGCCGTCCACCTTGACAAACTTGGAGATCTTCTGGGGAATCGCACCGGCGCAGACGCCAGCGAGGTCTTTGGGATCGGAGCAGTGGCACCCAAAGAATACGATATTGGGAATTATTGGAGCGCAACATTGGGAAAGGCAGTCGTTATTTCCGTCCAAGCAGTTCTGAGATTTGTAAGGGAAGCAGGCCTCGGTGCAAATTCCCCCGTCTCTGATGATCTCCAGGGCCTTTGCCACTTTGCACCCTGTGCAACCCCCAGTGACGGGATGGCTGACCAGGTACTGCTCAGAGTAGTCATAGTTCATGGGGCTGCCAACTTCCAGGTTCTCTTTAGCCTCCATGGCTCCGACCGCAGCGAAAGCCCAGCAAGACCCGCATTGAGCCTGATCTTTCACCGGCGTGATCCAGTTTTTGCCCTTCCAGTCCCGGTAATCGAACCTCGCAGGAAGCTGAGCTTGGGAACAGTAGGAGCAGGGAGCTGGACAGACTCCGCCGCAGTCAACATCATCTTCTTCAGGCCCTCTTATCCTATCATCGCAGTCACAGGCATCGCCCTCTCCATCTTTATCTTGATCAAGCTGTGCTCCCCACTCGTCTCTTGGATTGGGCACATTGGGGCAGTTATCGCAAGCACTTCCAATGCCATCACCATCTGGGTCCGGCAAAAGATCGTCCAATCCTGAGCATTTATCGCAAATATCTCCTGCCTGGTCGTTGTCCTGGTCCTCCTGGCCGGGATTCTTATCCCATTTGCAGTTGTCGCAGATGTCGCCTATTCCATCCTTATCATAGTCTTTCTGATCCTGGTTGCTCTGGGAGGGACAGTTATCGGCTTTATCCGGTATGCCGTCGCCATCAGCATCCTCCTTATCCGAACAGCCTGGGCATTTGTCGCAAGCGTCTCCTACTCCGTCATTGTCGGAGTCCGCCTGGTCAGGATTGTATTCGGTGGGACAGTTGTCGCATGCATCCCCAATACCGTCAGAATTGCTGCATTTTGTATGGCAGGGCATCTCCGGTGTTAAGCAGATCTTTTCGCATTTGACGTCTCCCTGGTCGGACTGATCCTGGTTGAAAACAGAGGGACAGTTATCTTTTGAATTGGGAATGCCATCTCCATCCGAGTCCAGGCTGCTGCTCAAGTCTCTGGTGTCAGGGACCTTCTCAATCCCTTGCTTTGGCATAGCAACCTGGGGAGTGGCTTTCCTGAACCAGTACTTGTTGAAAAGCTGGTATTCCAGGCCGCAGACTTCGGGGGAGCATTTCTCATAAAAGCCGAACATTTGCTCGGCCTGTTCAGGCAGCAGGCAAACACATTCGGGCTGAGGCTCCGCCTGAGGAGATGATTGCCGGAAGCAGTACTTGGGAACTCGATCCTCTGAATAGCCGCAAATGGACCTGGAGCATTTCTCAAGGTCTCCAATACTTGCTGCCTCCTCCTCCTGCATGCAGCGGCAGCCATCGGGGCATCGTTCATTGGATGGGACTGACGGCTCCTCCCCTGCCCGGAAGCAGTACTTAGGTTCACCGTTGGCGGCAGTGCCGCAGGGATCTATCAGGCATCTCTTCGGATACTCGAACACCTCCCCGGCCTCTGCAACAGTCAGGCATTGGCAGCCATCAGGGCACTTTATCTCAAGCTCATCGCCGGGGCGAAGTGGAGATCGCAAAGCTATGATATCAAAGACGAGCGGCTTCATCCAGAACTTGTTGCCGCTCAGTTCTTTATCCCTTAGAGGCAATGTATGCTGAATCCAGCTCTGGTTGATCACCACTCCCTTTGTCGAGTCTGCCCCACTGGGAGCATATCCAATGGGCGGCAGGGGAATTATATTGCAGAACTGGAAGCTCTCAGGGGCTGAAAGCTCGAACCACCCTCTGGAATCGGTGAAGGTCCTGGCAGCCAGCCTTCCCGGAAGCTGCGGATCTTGGGAGCAGTACAGCCCTACCGGCACATCCTCCAGGCCTTTGCTCTCGTCTCCGGGTTCGCCCAAAAAGATCCAGCCGGAGAGCTTAACCTCGGAAGGGGCGATGGTTTCCAGCGGGATAGTCTCAAGCAAAATTAAATCCTGCTGAGGCATTATCATCGGCTCCGGGGCGATTATCTGGGCGGGTGTATTCATTTGATACACCTGAAGGGGCTCCTGGGCAGGAGCATGAATACAGAAGGCCCCTCCAATAAGGAAAACTGCAATTAGAGTTATGTAGATCAGGTCAACCTTGCGACTCATAAATTAAGCCTCCATAGGATCGCGGTTCCCTTAGAAATGCAGGATAATCCAGGGATTGATACATAGTGGACTTTTGGAGCGTATAAATCTTATCGTATCCTTCCTTTATGATAATGATCATTACGAAAAAATTAAATTTAAGATCTCCTCCCCTCAGCGACCGCACGTGACAGAGGTGCAGAAGAAAGATCTGCGCTTGCGGTCTTATGCGCATGCAAGTGAGGTATCAAACACTGCGGAGTATGTTGTGTGACCTACAGAAATAGGATCGCCTATGAGAAATTCGGATGTTTCGTGTGGAAAATCCCGGCAGAAATCCAGTCCGGAAAGTTCGCTTGAAAGTGTTTTTTAGATAGCCAGGCGGGCCGGTCTTTCGAGAAGTCACTGGAGAAGATGGTGGCCGAGCACCCAATTGAGCCGGTGGAGCGGAGCTGAGGGCCATGACGCCGTGGCTTTAGAAGAAGTAAGCTTTATATCATGGGAAGTCGTAGCATGGAGTCGGACGGGTGCGGCTACACCTGCGCCCGGACACGATGCCATAAGGCTATGGCCTCGGGATAAACGATTATAACCCAACAACAACTACATCACAGGAGGGAGGAGCAGTTCCAGAAGCGCGGCCTTTGGGCCGCGTTTCGGGTGCTGTAATTCTTAAGCATGTTTTTATATCAGTTCGCAATTATCTTAATTATAGATGTTGTATAGTCTTTCACAACCTACTTATCTCATTTGCATTATATTATCCCCATTGGCACTATTAATATCTTTGTCTCTCACATCGCCACAGCATGCTACTTGCCAGAGATTCGATCCTGGGAAAATGCCTCACCCTCACCTATCTCCCTATCCTCTCCACTCCGCCCTTCCTGGCCAGGTACAGCTCGTCCAGGTTGTCGAATATGCCGTGCTCCACCACTCCGGGAATGGGACTGATCTTGGCCGCCAGGCCCCTGGGATCAACGATCACCCCAAAGTCCACATCCATCACGAAGTTGCCGTTGTCCGTGATCACTGGCCCGTCCTTCATCTTCCCCAGTCGCAGCACTGGCCTTCCGCCCAGGTCCATCAGCCGCCGCTCCACCAGCCGAAAAGCAAAGGGCAGGACCTCTACCGGCACCGGCCAGGTGAGCTTCTCCACATATTTGCTATCGTCGGCTACTATTACGAACCGCCGGGCCGAGCAGGCGACCACCTTCTCCCGTGTGTGCGCCGCTCCTCCACCCTTGACGACGAAAAGGTTATGGTCCACCTGATCGGCACCGTCGATGGCCAGATCCAGCACAGGGTGCGAATTGAGCGTGGTGAGCTTTATTCCTGAAGCGATGGCCAGGTTCTCGGCCTGAAAGGAGGTGGGAACTCCCCAAAAGTCCAGCCCCTCCTCCTTGACCCTCTCGCCCAGCCGCTTGATGGTCCAGGCCACAGTGGAGCCCGTGCCCAGGCCAACTACCATGTTGCTCTTTACAAGCTCTGCAGCAGACTCGCCTGCTGCTTTCTTGGCATCTGTATTAGCAGAAGTATCTTTCATTACAGCCTCTGAAAAATCTAGTTCATGGATCTTATGAAGGCCTTGGTTTGAATTGTCGCTGTGCCTCTGCGTCTCTGTGGTTCGTTTCCGTCGCCATAGAGTCTAAACCCTATCACTTAACAAGCTGACCACAGAGGCACAGAGGCACGGAGGCCCACACTCTTGCTCCTTACTTCACGATCTCGCTCTTCACCGTGGTGAACACGGGTCCACGCAGGTCCATCTTGTGCTTGTAGCTGGTGATGTATCTCTCCAGAGCCGGATGGATCTTGATGTTGATATCACCCGGGCTCCTCACGATCCGGGCCCGCGTCTCCGACTCCAACCCGGCCATGGTGGCCACCTCAATCTCGTAGGCCGCCAGCGCTGCAAAGGCATCGATGAACTTGATCCCAGTGGTCACGCCCTCATTGAAAGCTTCCTCCCAGCGAGAGGTGTGAGGGATGCCCATAATGTTTTGCTTATGCACCACGATCTCGTTTTGGGCAGCCGGGCCGCACAGCTTGGTGTTCTCCTCCGGCTCAACCACGGATACCTGAACCCTTCGACCGAATAGCTCTCCCTCCCAGGCTAAGAACTGGCAGGGTGAAACCGTCTCCCCGTGCTCGACGGAGACGAGAGCCACCGCCTCAGCAATGGCCTGACCGACAGGTGTGGTGGGAATCTTCTCAACCGAAATCATCTGTGCCATCTCCCGAGCGGAAAGCTGCCAGCCAGTCTGAAACTGCGGATAAGAGAGGGCCCGCATATCCTGAGAGTTATGCAAAATCATGGCCAGCCTCTCCACACCCAGGCCCAGGTTCATGACCGGATAAGGAATGTCGTACTGCGAGAGAGCCGTGGGCGAATAGATGCCGAAGGTGGCCACCTCTACCCAGCCGCTCTTGTACTTCGTGGCCGAGCCGACGAGACCTGGATGGTAGGCGAAGACCTCGATCTGCGTTCCCGGAGTGTAATACTTGCTTCTCTTGTCGTCGGGCCGGAACTGAAACTTCTCAAAGCCAAACTGGCTGAGCAGGCCATCTGCAACGGCTTTTCCGTCCTCCACGCTAACGTCTTCACCCATGATCACGCAGCTCGCCGAGTAGTAGCTCATAAGCCTCGCCGCATCCTCTGCCTGCTCTCTCCGAAAGCACCTGTCCACAGAGAAGAGCCGCAGGGGCAGTTTGCTCCGGAAATGAAGATCGGACAGCGACAAAAACCACCCTGAAGTCATGTGGCTTCGCAGCGTGCGCGTCGTTGCCTCGGCCTTCAACGCCCGAAACTCCGGGAAGACCTTCTCCAGGACCACGGATATGAGGGCATCATGCGCACCAAGAGCGCCGGCGATCTCTGCAACCAGGTCGTCGCCTTCCACTTTGCCCTTCTTGTAGCCATGCAGAATCTGGCGCAGGGCCTCCGCCTCCTCCCCGGAAATCTCCCGGCCCAGAAGGGCATTTACCTGGGAGATTCTCTCATCGGACATGCCGATGTCAGGCCGGGGCAGTCCGGCCAGGTAAAAGCAGCGATCCAGCACGGCCAGCGCCTCCGAGCCGAACTGGCGGTAAACGTCCGATGCATCAACCATTACCGGGTTCATGGCCTCGGAAAAGCCCAGGCGGATGTAGGCCTCGCGAAGCTTCTGAATGGTGTCGAATATGGGATGAACTGTCCCGAAAGAATAGCTATTTCTGGGATATCTCTCGTTTAGGGAAGGATTGCCGAGATACTCCCTCCCCTGCTGCCAGGCCTTATCAAAATCCTCTTTGGCAGCCTCTTTAATAGTGCTGGGATCAAACTTCATGCTTCGTAGCTCCAGGAAATTGGTCTTTTCTTTGTGCGTCCTTTGTGGCTTTGTGCCTTTGTGTTTTTTGGCAGCTCGCGGAAACTGCAGAGCGACTCCTGCATCTTGGCCAGCTCCAGAGCATTTGTGAGGTCTCCTCGCGTCCTCTCCAGCATGCTCCTGGCCAGGTCGCTCTTGCGACGCAGGCCA
Source organism: uncultured Methanotrichaceae archaeon (assembly GCA_964506745.1). Lineage (GTDB taxonomy): Archaea > Halobacteriota > Methanosarcinia > Methanotrichales > Methanotrichaceae > Methanothrix. The sequence continues at coordinate 27,614 of CAZDLZ010000009.1, forward strand.
CGCGTGATGGCATCCGGATAGTCGAAGAGCATGAGCAGGTAATAAATCTCCTCGATAATGCCCAGGAAGTACTCGCCTTCCGATGCCCGTCCGTTACGAATGAGGTCCAGAATATGACGGCGCAGTTCTCCTGTGACGTCTCCCAGGCCCGCCAGATAATTAACGCTCTCTACACCCACCATGTCGACAGTCAGGATCTCATGCTGTGTGGTGATGGAATAGACATTTCGCGCTTCCGCATACTCCTGCTCCGCTCCATCCACAAATCCGGCATAGCGCACATCCTGGTGGTCCTTCAGAACCTCTCGAATCCTCTCCAGGCCAAGGGCCGCCTCGCCCATGAGCCTCTCAGCCGAAGCCAGGTCGTTTCTATGCACGGACCGGATGGAGGAAGAGCAGAGCCGAATAACCTCGCGGGAAAGACGAAATGCCTCCTCACGGGCACGATCTTTGCAGTCGAAACCGGCCAGCATACTTTCGGATAGATTTTCAAAGATCGACATGATTCATCATCTTCTTCAGGCGGTTTACGGACCGTTGTCCTTCTTCCAAAGAGCGGGACTCAGTGACAATGCGGCCGCTATATTCCTTTAAGGCCAGAGCAACCTTTTTCCATGGAACGGTGCCGTTTCCCACCGGCAAGTGCTCGTCTCTCTCTCCGTGATTGTCGTGTGCATGAATGTGGATGATCCTGTCCTTAAGCGGCAAAAAGCTCTCTACATTTCCATTGGTATTGGCATGGCCCACATCAAAAACAAAGCCCACATTCTCCCGGTCCACGGTCTCTATTATTCCCATAACCTCCTCCGGACGGCGACCCAGAATGGCAGGCATATTGACCATGTTCTCCACAGCAATTCTCATATCCAGATTTTGGGCATGATCGCATATCTGCTGGATGCCCAGGATGCTCTGCGACCAGGCGGCATCGGGCATATGCATTCCCAGAGGCGAGAAATGGCCGGGATGAAGCACGGCCAGTCTGGCAAAGTCGCTGGCGAGATCCAGGCAGCTTTTCATTTGCCGAACCGTCTCCTCCCAGATGGGTTGGTTGACTGAAGCCAAATTCAGGTCGGAGTAGGGCAGATGAATGGTAATAATAAGGCCGGTAGTCTCGACGATCTGTTTTGCCTCGCGTAAGTTCTCTTGCGAGAGCTTCTGCTTTCCCTCGTTTACGATCTCCCAGCCGCTGTAACCCAGATCTTTCAGTTGATAGGCCCAGTCAAAGGGCCTGTCCACCAGTTTGCTGGAGGAGAAGCTAAACATCTGCTCCATCCTGCCCGGATTCTCCGATCTCACAGAGGCCAATCTCGCTGACCGGTACGCCGTTCTCGGTCTCAGGCGCCAGCCATTTGATAACGCGCTCGCCCCCAGTGATCTGCACATGCAGTGAGCCTAAAGCCTCCTCTTCAGGAGGAAAGCTCACAATTCCCATTAAAGCGGCTTGCTTGCTGAGCTGGAATGCAGTGGTATCGCCCACCAGTCCACGCAGCAATACCTTCCGGGCCGTGTCCAAAATCTCTTGCTTTCTCAGAAGCTCATGAAGCGTCTTCAGGCTATCCGGGCCATTGTAGGCCTCAATTCTGTCGCCGCGAATATCCATGATCAGACCGGAAAAGATATTCTCAATGGCGGATACGACCTTCTCCACACGCTCCGTGGGCCGCACCGATGCGCTAATAGTAACCTCGATCGTTCTCATCGCCCCTAGGTGTGGCTGGTCTTATATCTGAGGATGGCTGCAATCCCGCCAAAGGCCTTGTAAAGCTGCTCACCCTCTTCAAACTCCGTAGAGATGATTTTTACCTCTGCTTTGCTCTGATCTGCCAGCTTGGATAGTTCGGAGACTATATCCTCTTCTCTCGTGATAGTTAGAGTACTCCCGCACTTCAAGCAGTTTCCCAGTGGTGCAGACGCCCCCGAGCGAGTTGCAGTTTCGGAAAAATCGCAGGCTCTGCTGGTGCATTCTATCTTGGCTCGCGTCTTTCTCAGATCCTCAGAGAGAAGAAGGATCTCCACGGCCCCAAGCTCCAGGTTATGGCGAACCTCATTATCGCCGTAAGCCGCCAGACCTTTGTCGGAAACCAGCTCCTTCATGAAGCGGCGCATGAGCAATTTATCCTGCGTTACCTCTAAATCGGAGAGTTGATCTTGAGCGGCATCCACCAGCTCGAATAACCCTGATTCATCCGTATAGGATACATCCAGGGCGCCCAGAACCTTCTTTTGCAGCTCATGATGCAAAAAGCCCCCCTCCATAAACTCTTCTTTGGTAGGTGAAGGCCCGCCTATCAAGATGCCCTGCAGATCTTTGGCATCGACGGCCAGGAATGCTTCGTTGGCCGATTCTCCCACCCGTTTGTAAAATTCGTGAATGGCGATGAGACGCAGTTGCTGGAACCTGTGGCTGGACTGGCCACCTTTTCTCTGCTTGCCCGGCACGGTCGAGGTGAGATGCTTTATAGGTTCCGTGTATTTGCCCTTTAAAATGCCAATGGTCGCCTCGCGCCGGTCCAGTACGATGAGCCCGAATGTCTTTTTATCGGCCAGCATCTCTTCGAGCGGCGCCAGGAGAAATGAAGAGTCACAGTGGTACCGGTAGGTTACCAGGGGGTCGGGTGGCTCCAAAGCTACGCTGTACATCTCAGTTCTATTGGCTCCGGCATCCACGCTGCCTATGAATATGACCACGCCATTGGCGGGTGGCTTGGGGATGAGCTTGAGTCGGGACATGGCCGACTCAAGGGAGCCCTGCACGGAAAGTCTGGTGACACGAGATTTTATGTTGGCTGCCTGTCCGTACTCCTCACGTAGCTGGCTTGTGACATCATGGATCTGCTTGTCGGGGGGGATATAGAGGGAAATTAGCTCCGTCCCACGACCCGTCTTGCTCCTCAGGCCATCGAGAAGACGCTTAAATTCATATTTTTCCTGTGCAGTGAACTCCATCGGGAATCTCCCAAAAACACTCACGGCCAAGATATAAAAGGCTTCTTCAAGACGAGAATCATAAACCCTGAATAGAAATCGCAAAATTAGATTTGTTCAAAAACTATATAAAGATATAAGTTATCTTATAACTCATGAATCAATTAGTTGTTCTCCAGGAAATATATGCATCTCTTTCTAAAGGAGGTGATGGTCTACAAAAAATCGATAGAAAGGCCATCGAAGGGAATTGTCATGAACTAATAAGCAAATTATTGGAAAGCTCCAGAAAGGACAGAATCGACGAGGATATTTGCCGTGAACTTTCACTTAAGCTCCAGGATGTTTATGAGATCAAGCGGCTGGGTGATATCTGCCGCCGGGTGGGACGGCCTGATCTTGCCATAAATGCGTACAGCAGGGCTCTGTCGCTCTGCTGCGATCCGATTCTGCGACCGGTGCTACAGAATAACCTGGGTCAGGCTTTCGTCCATCAAGGAGATCTGGCGAAAGCAGCATTCTACTACCAGAAGGCAGCCGACTGTTTTGCCAAGGAGGGGGATTTTATCGGCCTTGCTCATGTATTGGGAAATATGGGCTCTGCCTACCGGAAGAGCGGGGAATGGGACAGAGCCATTGAGCACTGTTACCGCAGCCTGAAGACCTTTGAAGAAAAGGGCGACGATCTCGGCATTGCTCAGATGACGGGAAGTCTCGGACGGATATATGCCGATATGGGAGAGAAAGAGCTTGCTGCCCGTTACTTCGAGAAAAGCCTGACCGACTTTCAGAGACTGGGCGATAAAAGGAGCGCTGCCTGGGTACAGGACCGGCTGGGGAGAATTGCCAGCCAGAGAAAGGACTGGGATAAAGCACTGTGCTACTTCAATTCCAGTCTCTCTTTGTTCGCTATGCAAGGCGAAAGTCAGAGCCAGGGGATTGTTCTATCCAACCTGGGACGCACCTACCTGCAGATGGGGCAGGCAGCTGCGGCTCGCGAACCTTTAGAAAGAGCCGTCCTACTCATTTCTCGTCAAATAAAGCCCAGTTATCAAAACGCACTCTATTGCCTGGCCAAAACTTACAGCTCCCTGGCAGAAAATTGTCTGCAAGAAGGATCGGGCCGATCATCCAGCCGACAGCAAGTCCTGAAGGCTTCTTCGCTATTCGCCCAGGCAGCAAACCGTTATCAAGAACTGGCCTCTATCCTTGGAGAAGGCCAGGCTGAGATCAGGGTGGCCGAGGCCATTGCAAAGAGCCGGTCTTATCTGGCTGGACTGTGCGAGGATGTCCAGGATGAAGAGGCGTTGATGCTACTGGAAAGGGCCCAGGCCTTCCTGGATAATGCAACTGAAAATGCCAGTGATGGCAATAAGGCAGGGATCCTGGGACTGCAAAGAATCATTGCCGGTATGAAGGAAGTCTACAGAATAGGGCTTCTGGCAAACGAGCCCATGATGCAAAGTCGCGCCCTGAACAGCGCCTCGGAATATCTTATGGGAGGAGCCCGGGAGTGGTCAACGGTGGAAGCAAGCGGATCGATTTGCCAGGCCCTGAAAGATATCAATGCGAGCGCGGATGTGCAGAGATCAGGAAGCGATCCGACAGGAAAGCTACAGGCCGCAGCCGCGGCTTTGCGTCATGCAGAAAAGCATTTAGGCGCGGCGAAAATTAATGGCAAAGAAAGCAGCGCAAATCGGATTGTGAAGGCCGCAGAAATCCTGGAAGGGTCGGCGGCAAATGCAAGCCGGCAATGTCAAGCTGCCATGCTTCTTATTGCGGGAGTCATGGCGAGCGACTTGCTGAGTGAAATCGAGGATAATAATCGCATATTGACCTGGAATGAGTCTTTACATATCTTGCCCATGATGGAAAAAGGTGAATTTGATATCAAAATAAATGATCTGCATGAACAGGATTTGCAACCAATTGCAAAGGAAAACCTGCCGGTCCTGGAGATCTCAAAGGAGAGGTATGTGGCAAGAGACCTCATTCTGGCAGATGGATGGATGGTCCCAATCAAAGCCAACGTGGCATGCAAGAGTTGCAGCCAGCTTCTCTCGCCGACCATCAGGCAGCAATTCGATGAAAATAAGCAAATGCCCCTGGAACCTGAAGATGAAAGAGAAGAGCAGCACGTAGTGACATTTTCAGATGCAGACGAAAAGATAGAGGAAGAGCAAAATAATGAGCAGAGAGAATTTTTCGAAGCCGTCAACAACCCCGAAATTGAAAAAGTATCTCCGGAAAGCCCCATCATCAACTCGAAAGCCGTATTCCTTCTCAAGGCTATGGCGGCGCTTTTGGTGATGCTCCTGGCAATAGAGGCAATACTATATTTGATATAGGCCGTAATAGCATCTCTGCTTGGCAACCATGAAGAGAAAGCAGCTTGAGATGATGCTGGAACGGCTGGAGGGCTTTAGTCGGCCCTCTTTTCAAAGGGAGCAGTATGCCACGCCCGCCTGCGTCGCAGCAGAGATGCTTTTCCTGGCAGGAATGAGAGGAGAATTGGGGACCGTATGTGACCTGGGATGCGGAACGGGCGTGCTGGCCATAGGCGCGGCCCTACTGGGTGCGAGGGCCATTGGCGTAGAGATAGACGGCGAGGCTTTGGCCATAGCCAGGAGAAATGCAAAAAGGCTAAACGTGGATGTAGACTTCATCCGCGCCGACGTGAAATCACTGGCCCTCAAGGGCATCGATACTGTGGTCATGAATCCGCCTTTCGGAGCCCAGAAGGCGAGTGCCGGAGACCGCGCCTTTCTTTGCATTGCCCAAAAGATCGCCAAGACTATCTACTCACTGCATAATCAGGGAAGCGAAGGTTTCATGAGAAGCTTCATGAAACCGTGCACTGTGCAGGAGATCTATCGCATTCCCTATCCCTTGAAGAGATGCTTTGAGTTTCATAGCCAAGATGTCAAGATCATTGAGGTTGAGCTATATAGAATAACATGCCAGACTTTAGATACTAGTAATTCTAGATGCTAGAGATGATACTGGATTTAAATATAGAGGAATCATAGAGGAATTGTGATGAACGGTAGCTTTGTACTTCCTGGAGATGTGGTGGGATCGACCGAGGAATTTGTTCCCGGTGACTGCACATATGCTCGAGCAGGGACGATTTTTGCATCTACTGCGGGACTGGTTAAGATCGATTCGAGAGCCAGATCCGCGAGTGTCATACCCAAGACCAATGCCCCGGTAAAGCTCTTTCAGGGTGATATCGTGGTGGGAGAGGTGATTGATCTCAAAGACAGCCTGGTCATAGTCTCACTGGCCTTTAAGAAGGGGCATGAGGATAGACCCATCTCAGATGAGGAGGCGACCATTCACATATCCAATGTGAGAAACTCCTATGTCAAAGACCTGCGTCACCTCTTCTCGATCCGCGATATTCTTAAAGCCAAGATTATCGACGACCGGCAGATGAGGCTTACCACCGGCGACGAGGACCTGGGCGTTATCAAGGCCTACTGCACTCGCTGTCTTACGGGCCTGGTCAAGAAAGAAAATAAATTGGTCTGTCCCAATTGCGCCAATACCGAGACGCGCAAGATGAGCTCAGCCTATGGTCTGGGAGTGGTTTGATGAATTTGAAGATTATTGAGAAAACGGAAAATAGGGCCATTATCGAGTTTGTGGGGGAAGGGCATACTATCTTGAACTTGCTGCGAACTGAACTTTTGGCTGACGAAAGGGTGCTGATGGCTACCTACGACACCAAATTTCCCATCATGGACAACCCAGTCTTCCGGCTCACGACGTCGGGTGTAGACCCCATAGTTGCTTTAAGAGAGGCAACAGGACGCATCATCGGTCAATGCGAGGAGTTTTCCAGGCAATATGCTGAGGCTGTAAGGTAGTAGTAGTAGTAGTAAACAGGCATTTTAGCCTGAAATGACTATTTTTCTTATTTTGTGGCCAGCACGCCTTCCACAATTCCGATCCAGGGATCGCGATTAGTCGAGAATGCCCTGTACTCGCCTGAAGCAGAGTTGCCACTCAGATCAAGCCGCAGCCGGTAAAGTCGGATGTCTCCGGAAGATATCACATCCAAACTCATTTTATCTCCCGTAACAAAACCGGAAGCTAGGACCTTTAGGGTATTGCCGCCATCGTTTAAGGTGCCCGCTGCGTAAACCGTGTCGCCTGACTGAAAAAGCGTCAGTACCAGGACAGTGTTCTTGCTGTCTTTGAGCCGGAAGGACCAATCTCCTTTCACGCTTGCTGCCAGAGGTTCGGCCGTAGACACGTCAGGCGATACATCTGGAGATGGTGTCGGCAATGAAGGCGGCGAGATGACTGGCTCAGGAGATGATGCGGCCATAGCCTGGCCCAAACTCACATTAGCTGCTGTCTGATAGACAAGCGCCTCGCCGGTTTGCACATAGCTTCGGGACGCTTGTGGATTGGTGCCGTTTCCTGATAGCTTGCCAGGCATGGTGAAATTGATGGCACTCTCTTCGCTCCACAGCTTTCTTGACGCCGCAGGATTTTCCGGCATGCCGGTTTTAGGAACGTAGACTCCTCTGCTGGCATCGATGAGCTGATCTACAGAAAGTCCTGAGCCACCATCTATGATGGCGCCGGCATTGGCGGCAAATAGTGCAATAGCCGCCAACGTTAAGGCAATTGCAATTACAAACCGCCCGGATTTCAAAGCCACTACAATTATTATGCACTTTGAGATCTTAAGACTTATGTTATATCCGGCAGTAAAATCATCATTTTTACGTATTCAGTTAGAATGGGAATCTCTTTAGCTACCATAGGCTTCCAGTCTTCATCGACCATCGGCTCCCATGCCTCCCCTTTTTTTGCCCAATAGACTATCTCTTCAACGCCGCATTGCCCGGAGGTCAATCCGTCCGTTTTATTCTCGAAGAATCCGAAAAATTTCTTGCCTATGCAACCATACTCTGCCAGATACCAGTGCATATTCTTTTTGTTAAAAAGGTGCAGATAAATTATCTCCTGACCTATGCAAGAATGGTCATAGGTTAAGGCAGGCAGCTTAGCCAGATCACCGGGGCTCAGATCGCTAAATTTTCGGCTCAAATCCTTAATCTCCGTGACGGGATAGCATTATTTCCAGTTTCTCCTTCATCAAGCATCATGCCTTTCTTGCCCCAAAGACCTTTTTCAATAGGCCGCTTGCCTTCTTTTCCCTGGGCCTGCTTGCCTTAGCTCCAGCAGGAGACGCAGGGGGAGTGGCTGATCTTTTTTCCGCTCCCCGAGAAGCCCGGGCTGCGGCTGTAGCCTTCTCTTTAATGACGATCTGGGTACTCACCCCACCATGTCTGGATTTCCTGGGTCGGACATCGACTGTGATGGGTCTCTCGATCTCATTGCTTACCAGCATGGCAACGCCCGCCGGAAGCCTCTTGATCTCTTCCTCCAATTCGCCGGTCATCCCCTCCAGGCCCTTGGAGAGGGCTTTAAGATCGTTGGGATTGGTGACTCTCATAATGATCTGGGTGTTGCACTGGGAGATGACGTTCTTATCCACACGCGCCGGCCTCTGGCTGATGATCATCAGTCCCATACCGAATTTTCTGCCTTCTGCGGCAATGGTGCGCACTATGCTGGTCGAGGCGGCGTTTCCTGTCCCCCGCTCAGGGATGTAGTTGTGGGCTTCCTCTACCACCACCATTCCCGGCGAGACCAGCCGGCGTTTTCTGGCCTCGAAGACATCTGTTAAGAGTCGAGATACAATCATAGACTGCAGTTCGGGCAGGATGCCGGTCATGTCTATGACTGCCGCCCTTCCCGGACGCAAAAGCTCCTCCACAGGCGTCTCTGCTCCGGAGAAGAGACCCAGTTCCAGGAGCGACTCAAGCTGGCCTACCAGATTCCACTTTACCTTGGAATTGCTGCGTACTACCTGCTCTATGATGTCTTCCAGGGTATAGGCATCCGTCTCGGCTCGCAGTGCACTGACAGCCTCGTAGAGCAATCCTAACTGGCCACTGCTGCTGCTCTCATGAGGAATCATCTTTGACACCTCTCGGGCAGACATGTTCAGTCCGTTAAAGCGAAAAGGCCGGTCGGCTCTTGGGTTCATGGCCATCTCTCCCGGAGTGTAGATTGTAGCATCATAGCTGCGCGGCTTGACCTTATATTTAGAAAAGTCGCCCACTTTGTTGGGCTCCTTCATGGAGGCATACTCGCCGTGAGGATCGATAATGAGGAGAGCCACCTTTCTTTCCAGAAGCTCCTCCAAAATCACAGCGGCTGTGTAAGATTTTCCTGAGCCGGTCTTTGCCAGAACGCTACAGTGCTTTTGTACCAGGGTATTGGCATCAAGTTCCACCCGGATATCATAGCCCCGTAACATGCCGATGTACATATCTCCCTTGGCCAGGCCTAAAGTTGCCTTGATCAGTTTTTCGTCGGCTATGAAGACTGGGTCTCCCGGCCTGGCAGGGCTGGTGGGAAGATGTAGCTTGCCGTTACTTGTCACGCCGATAACTCTGGCCTCAGCGATCATCATTTCCCTGGAATCATAATTTCTGGCGGCATCATTGAGCTGGTTTACGCTGTAGGCGGAGTTGGACCGTTTAATGTCCTCAACCTGGGCCAGAGCCCATTCCCTCCCATCAGCTTTGGCCTTTATGTAAGTGCCTCTGCCTACCTCTTTGTTTATAATGAACTTAAATGCTAATGGATTGGTCTCACCAACAATTGTACCGACCGATCCCTTTGCTATCGACATCATTTTCTTGCATCGCCTTCTTGCTACATTCCCTTTTTTAATACGTATCTTGAAGTATAAAAAGATTGGTCCAAATGCAGGTTAGTTCATTGTGTAGGAAATTAATTTAATATAATCATGCACAGAGCTACTAAGCTCTAACTCTTTGCTATATTATGCTCAACAATTAATTAAAAATTTTTACCAACAGCAGTGAAAACGATGCACTTTGCCTCGCTAAAGCAGATATTTCAGCGATACAAAATACAATTTTGCATAGCCCGCTTCACCTTGATTTTGTGCTAAAGATGCCCGGACGATAGGTTATTAAATTATTAACTTTAAAAAATATTGTATTAGTAGTATTTGGGCTTTCTCATCATCGCCTGCCCGTAGGCCAGTCCAACCAACAGACCCACGATGTGGGCCATATGGGCGATGTTGTCTGCCGAACCCAAAGTCAGGAAATCGATCAGAGCGAATAGCACGACGGCTCCTCGAATGCTCATCGGTATCACGAAGAAGAGCAGTATGCGAATCTCGGGAGCTATTATAGCCAGACAGCCCATCACACCATAGAGAGCTCCACTCGCACCCACCATGGAACCGCTGGATATCATCATCTGGCCCAGCGCCGCCACTACACCGGAGAGGATGTAGATCTGCAGGAATTTTTTCTCTCCCACACGCCTTTCCAGCTCCATGCCAAAGAAGAAGAGAAAGAGCATATTCCAGAAGAGATGGTTAAAGTTTGCATGCACGAACATATGCGTTATGAGCGTCCAGGGCCTTTGCATCACATAGTCCGGATTTAAAGCCAGGTAATTGTATACGAAGCCGGGAAATATGATGCTGATGAAGAATACCGCTATGCATGTTAATAATATAAGACCTGAATAGGTTATGGGCAGCCCGGAAGGTATGCGATCCCTCCAGCTATTGACGGGAAGCGTCTCTCCCCATTCATCCCGTCGCCTGAAGTCCTCCCTTCCGCCCGTCATGGCCTGAAATGGTTTCAATTTAACTCCCTTTATAAATCATTCCGGTACGTACTGGCCGTTTCGTAGGACTATGACATAATCAGCAGAGTTTCGCAGAGCCACTGAGAAACCGGGCTCCGCACCGAAGATGATGGTCTCCTTGCCGTGTTCCATAGCCTTCATGAGGACCGGTTTTAAATCGGCATCACGGGTGACAAGAGCCAGGGTGTCGATGACGGGATTGTAGATCATATCCACGCCCTCTACGGCCATTCTTACATCAACATCGCTGGTGCAGATTACCGGCTCAAAGCCCTGATTTTCCACAGCTTCAACCAGCTTCTCCGAGGCGTACTGATTTAAGAATACCTTGCCCATCTTGATATCGCCGTAATCCTTGAGGATGTCCCGGATCTCCTCCAGATCCATCTGGAACTCCTTTCTGAGCATATTGGGCCCGTCCACGAGCAGACCGATCTTCTTTCTTCCTTTCTCCTTCTTGGAGCCCAGGTAACTCATGATATGCTCGAACTGTATTGGCATCCGATTCATGTTGACCCTTTCTTAATAGATCTGGATTAGATGTTATAAATTCGTTTGGTATTTTCCGCAGTTATCCGGGCGATCTCTTGCGGCTCTACGCCTCTGATCCTGGCAATGAGCCGTACTGAGTCCGTAACAAACGAGGGTTCATTTCTGCCTCCTCGAGGGGAAAGGAAAGGGCTGTCAGTCTCTACCAGCAGCCGGTCCAATGATACGTTCTTGGCCAGGATCTGATGGTGGCCGGATCGACAGAGGTTGGTAGCCAGAGATATGTAAAACCCCCTATCGATGGCCTCTTTCATAGTTCCGATTGAGCCGCTGTAGCAGTGGAACACGACCTTGTCCAGGTGCTTGACCATTTCCAGAGCAGGCTGCTCAGCATCGCGGGAATGAATGACCAAAGGCAAATCGAGGGACCTGGCCAGCTCTATGACCCTGCGAAAGACCTCTGCCTGATGCACCCTGCTGGGAGCATCTTTGCAGTGATAGTAATCCAAGCCCGCTTCACCTATGCCCACGGCCTGACCTGAATTGCTTTCTATCTGCTCAAAAAGCATCTCAAGTTCCGGCTCTCTTATGCTCTGCAGCGTATTGGGAGAGAGACCCAAGGTAGCGGAGATGAATTCGTACTTCCTGGCCAGCTCCAGCGACCTGGCATTGGTGGAATAGTCCACACCGGAGTTGATCATGTGGACCACACCTGATTTTCGGGCACTGTCCAGCACAGCTTCGCGATCTTTGTTGAACTGCTTGAAGTCAAGATGGCAATGTGAATCGATTACCCCTTGCAAAGAGACATTTATCGATGTAATTCCTCCACCAGCATTAATCTGTCCATGTTGATAATTTTCGGGAAATGGCGGCATTTCATCGTTATCATTTCCGCCGCAATTCTCATTCAAGTCTCGGAGGTATTATCTTTTTTGGTATAGCAAAAGAAAGCAAAGCGTTACGATCCATTTTCCGCCGGACGCTGCCAGCGGCCAGTGGATTTTATCGCGAAGAGATAATAAGATAAAGGCTTGAAAGTTCAAGCCTTCTTCTCTTCCGCTCTGGAATTCAGGAGCATCAGCCGATTTATGGCGCTGACCAGGGCCTCCACTGAGGCCATGACTATGTCCTCGCGTGCTGATTTGGCGCTGACCTTGCGCCCCCTGTCATCTTCAACACTAATTACCACTTCCGCCAGGGCATCAGCTCCGCCGGATATGGCCTCGATCCTGAAGTCGCAGAGGCGAATAGATGTGTCGCTTTCCAGGAGACACTGCACTGCATTTACGGCGGCATCTACCGGTCCCACGCCGATATGGGCGAGGACTTTCTCTTTGCCCCGCACCAGGGCCTTTACGGTTGCCGTAGGCGTGATGATGTTGCCGGTCATAACCGAGACCTCCTTGAGCACCACGGCCTGGCTTCCTCTGGCTACCTCTCCGATCACCACATCGGCAATGGTCTGAAGATCGATGTTAGCGATCTGCTTTCCTTTGTCGCCCAGATCCTTGACTCTCTCCAGGATCTCCTGGAGCTGTTCATCTGTGGGCTGGTAGCCTGCCTCCTCCAGCACTTTGGCCACGGCATGCCGTCCTGTGTGCTTGCCCAGGACTATGCGCCTCTTATGACCCACCATCTCCGGAGTCATGATTCCGGGCTCAAAGGTCTTGCTGTTCTCGATAACTCCGTGGCTGTGAATGCCGCTCTCATGGGAGAAGGCGTTCTCGCCCACAATGGGAGCTGTTATGGGAATCTTGACCTTGGTGAGACGTTCTACCATGCGGGCCGTCTCTACCAGGTATTCCGACTTTATGCTGGTGCGGGCACCATAAATAGCATGCAAGCTCATCACAGTCTCGGCTAAATTGGCGTTGCCGGCCCTTTCACCCAGGCCGTTTACGCATACCTGCACCTCTCGGGCCCCCGCTTCCACCGCGGCCAGGCTGTTGGCCACGGCCAGGCCGAAATCATTGTGGCAGTGTACATCAACCACCATATCGACATCATCGCAGATATCCTTGACAAAACGGTAGAAGGCAGAAGGCGAGGCTACACCTACCGTGTCAGGAATGTTGATGATATCGCAGTGCACCTCCTCTACCGCCTTGAAGATGCGATGCAAAAACTGCGGCGAGGTGCGGGTGGCATCCATGGCTGAGAAGAGACAGGTCCGGCCGTTATCCTTGACAAACTGCACCGTCTCCATCGCTGCGGCCACAATCTCGTCATGGCTCTTCTTAATAGTATGAGCGATCTGGATGTCGGAGGTGGGAACAAAGACATGAACCATACCCACATCGGCATCAAGACAGGCCTCTGCATCAGTTTTCACAATGCGAGAAAGGCCGCAGACCTGGGACTGCAGGCCCTCTCTGGCAATCTGCCGGACACTGTCAAACTCGCCCTTGGAGGATACGGGAAATCCAGCCTCGATAACATTCACACCGAGTTTATCAAGCTGCCTGGCAATCTTGAGCTTCTCTTCCTGGGTAAGAGATACACCAGGGGTCTGCTCGCCATCCCTAAGAGTGGTGTCAAAAATGCGGACTTTTTCATCAACAAGAGAATGAACGTCGTAGAAGACGATTCCCCACAGAGTTTTCGTATGTCATAGATACAGGGATGGCATGCATAGCTATAAAACTTTTGCCGCCCTGATTAGAAAAGCTCATCACAGGAACCGGGCCCCTGGCGCGTCTGCCATACTATACAAAGATACGGGCAGTTGATGACCGTTAAATTGGATTTATTTCAAAGAAGATTTATGACTGAAATTGAAAAAAATGACATCAACGACTATCTGACAGAAGCGGAAAGAGCAAAGCTGCTGGCCAGTCTCCATCATTTCTTGGTGTGGGTAGGAGTTGAAGAACCGGAGATGATGCAGATCGATGGCAATGATCTTTGAAGTTAATACAAATTGAAAAAAAGTTTACGGCATCAATGAGAAGACCGTAGCCCGTCCTCGCCTCTCCAAGACAACCTTATTCTCGCGACCCAGCCAGCCCAGTGCACCGTAGACCAATTCTCGCCTCAAGCCTGTCGCCTTCACGATATTGTCGATGGTGCTTGGACCATTTTGATTGAGAATCTCCCACACGATACCTGCATTCAAGCCAAAGACCGATTCAACCGTCATTTCTGTCATAACTCTAACTATGTGCTTCTTAAGATAAATAAGATAACCTTGGATATGGTGAGCAAATAAAATATACCTGGACTCAGTAACAATGACTCGATGCAGTGCGCGAGATTCCTGCCGGGAGATGAAGGCATTGCCAGAATCAAGACGTCATCCCAACAAAAATTATGCTCATCGACACAGGAGACACATAAAATGAATAAAGAAACAAATCCAAAAAACGATGACATCCAAAGCCGCGCCGCCCTGCAGAACATCGCGCGGCGGGTCATGCTTACACGGGGGCTGCTCCCCGAATTTTCCACTCAAGCCGTCTCGGAGCTTGCCGGGATTAAGGGGCCAGCGAAGGTAAGCAGCGTCGCTGAGGCTCGTGACTTGAGAGGCCTGCTCTGGGCTTCCATTGATAATGACGACTCTGAGGACCTCGACCAGCTCTCCTTTGCTGAAGAGTTGCCGCAAGGAAAGACAAAGATTCGCGTCGCTGTGGCGGATGTGGATGCACTGGTCAAGAAGGATTCCGCCATCGACAGAGACGCCCAGCACAACACTACATCGATCTACACCGCCGCCCAGATATTTCCTATGCTGCCGGTGAAGCTGTCCACCAATCTCACCTCCCTGAATCTTGGCGAGGACCGCCTGGCCATTGTAGTGGATATGACAATAGGCCCGGACGGATCGCTCCTGGACTCGGACGTCTACCGGGCGGCTGTGCGCAATCATGCCAAGCTGGCCTACAATAGCGTGGGTGCCTGGCTGGAGGGAAAGACGCCCGTGCCCCAGGCGGTGGCAGCCATTGAAGGGCTGGCCGAAAACCTGCTGCTCCAGGATCAGGTCGCCCAGAAGATGAAGAGCCTTCGCCATGCTCAAGGCGCGCTCAGCCTGGAGACCATTGAGGCTAAGCCGGTATTTGATGGCGACAAAATCAGCGATCTGCGGGTCGAGGAAAAGAACCGGGCCAAGGAGATCATCGAGGACTTCATGATTGCCGCCAACGGCGTAACGGTACGCTACCTCTCAGCCCGAAATATCCCCTCCATCCGTCGTGTGGTGCGCATTCCCAGAAGATGGGGTCGAATCGTCGAGATCGCTGCTGAGCACGCCTTCAAGCTTCCCAAAAATCCCAATGCCAGAAAGCTGGAGATGTTTCTCCACATGATGAAAGAGTCCGATCCGTTGCGTTTCCCTGATCTCTCTTTAGCCGTGATCAAGCTTCTGGGCAATGGCGAATATGTGGCTGAGCTGCCTGGAGAAGAAGCCACCGGACACTTCGGCCTGGCTGTAAAGGACTACACCCATTCCACCGCCCCCAACCGCCGCTATCCCGACCTGATCACACAGCGTCTGCTCAAAGCGGCCATTGAAAAGAGGCCGATGCCCTACAGCCTGGACGAGCTGGATTTTCTGGCAGAGAATTGCACGAAAAAAGAGGATGCAGCCGTCAAAGTGGAGAGGCAGGTGGGCAAGTCCGCTGCCGCGCTTCTGCTCGAATCGAGAATTGGTGAGCGCTTTGAGGCGATGGTTACCGGGGCATCTGAAAAAGGCACATGGGTTCGGCTTTTGGAGATTCCTGTAGAAGGGATGCTTAAGAGCGGAAGTAAGGGCCTTGATGTGGGAGACCGGATCCGTGTAGAGCTGGTGTCTGTAGATGTGGAGCAGGGATTTATTGATTTCATGAGAAGGTAAAGGTATCATCATATTTTCATTAGTTATCTATTTTTTCATGAATGCAGCCAAATTACCGAAATGCTCTTTAATCAGTTTAACATATTAAAAGAGTATGATGGATGTTGTTAGATCAGAAGGGCATGTTATTGGGTCAAAGGTCTCTGCCTGGGAATTAGAGCAGATCAGGCAATTAGTTACCTCTGGAATCTACCTGAACACCTCAGACTTTGTCAGAGATGCCATCAGGGACAAGCTTGCGGCCATTAAAACGATAAAATATCGCGACGTGGATTATGAGACCGCCAAAAAGGAAGTCAGGGGATACTTCCAGGAAAGAGGAGAAGCCTATCCTTCTGATATTGAGGAAGACCTTGAACTCGATTACAAATTGGTATGCCAGATTGTAGAAGAGTTGAAGAGAGAAGGACGCCTGGAGGTTCTTTGATGGAACGCTACGAGGTTGGAGATTCCATACACGGCTATAGGATCCGGGCCGAAGCCAGAAAGATCAGTGACCCACATGTAATAGCAAAAACCGGAAGGCACAAGGCGCAACGCTTAATCCTGACTGAGAACGCCGAGGCCATCATCGAACGGAAACTGGGATGGATACCTGAGAGAGAGACATATCTAAAATAGGCATATCCAAATGTTTCCCATCGTGTATGATTTAGTTCACCCCTTCGGCTGCTGCTGGCTGATGCAGTGCACCGTCCCCAGCCCGTGCACCATCTCCCGGCAGTTGATGCCCACGACCCGCCTGTCCGCAAATGCCTCCTCGATTATCTTCAGCGCTTTTTTGTCGTTCCTGTGCCCGAAGACCGGCACCATGACCACATCATTGCCGATGTAGAAGTTGGCGTAACTGGCGGGCAGCCGACGCTTTGCGCCTACCTTTCCCGGCATGGGCAGCTTGATCACCGTCAGGGGAAGGCCGTCCTGGTCCGTCTCCCGGCAGAGCTGCTCGTAGTTTTGTTTCAGGGCCGGGTAGTTTTCATCCTCAGGATCATCCTCATAGGCGCATAAAACCGTGGTCGGATTCACAAACCTGGCGATGTCGTCCACATGCCCGTCCGTGTCGTCCCCGGCGATGCCCTCTTTCAGCCAGATGACCTTGCTTACCCCCAAATAATCCCGGAGATAGCACTCGATCTTCTCTTTGCTTAAGGCAGGGTTTCGATTCCTGTTGAGCAGGCACTGCTCCGTGGTCAGGACGGTTCCCCGGCCATTCACATCGATGGAGCCGCCCTCCATGACGATGCCAGGGCGGAAGTACTTCATCTTGAGGTCGTCGTTGATGAGGCTGCCAATCCTTGTGTCTCCCATCAGCTCTGCATATTTCTCGCCCCAGGCGTTGAAGATCCAGTTTACCGCCGCTACGCTCTTTCCCGCTTCACTCTCACGGACCACAAAGGTGGGGCCAAAGTCCCGAAACCACACATCCGCATAATCTATCAGATGGAAGTGAATCCTGTGCAGATCGACCTTTCCTTCTCTCAGCCGGTCTACCACATCGCTTTGCATCATCTCATCCTTGACCAGCAGGTTGACAATCTCGCTTTCGTGAATGGATTTGATGATGGCCAGGTATGCCTTCTCAACCGCTTCGATCTCCGGGAAGCTGTCCCGGTCATAAGGCCAGGAGAGCCAGATGGCCTCGTGGCGCTCCCACTCAGCAGGCATGTGGTAGCCCAGAGAGCGGGGCGTCTCCTGCTGGAAGATATCTTCTCTGGCCTTGCGTTGTGGCTTTTCCGCCTCCTGCACCATCTCGATGATCGGCCAGTAGACATCGGGCCGGCGGTTTCTGAAAAATCCCCAGCCCTCCCGCACCGCCTCGTTCCTGGCCAGGTCCAGCTCCGCCACCAGAACCTCCTCCTCGCTGCTGCCAGCACGAGCCAGGATCTTGCCGAAGGGGTCGCAGACAAAGGAGCTGCCCCAAAATACCAGGGCTTCCTCACAGCCCACCCTGTTGGCTGCGGCTACGAAGATGCTATTGGCGATGGCATGGCTTCTTTGCACCGTCTCCCAGGCATCATGCCAATCGCCTTCTTCCGGTTCTTCCTCGCCTCTAATCCAGCCGATGGCCGTGGGATAGAAAATAATCTGGGCTCCATGCAGGGCAGCTACACGCGCCGCCTCGGGGAACCACTGGTCATAGCAGATGAGCGCCGCAAATCTGGCATAGCGGGTATCGTAAACCCGGATTTCTTCACCGGGGGTGAAATAGCTCTTCTCGTAAAAGAGAGGGTCATGGGGGATATGCACCTTGCGATAGGTGGGAAGAAGGCTGCCGTCTGCGTCGATCACGGTCACGGAGTTGTAGTAGCCGGCAACGTCCTTCTCGAAGACGGGCACTATTATCACTATCTGCAGCTCTTTTGCCAGTGAGGAAAAGGCCTTTGTGGTGGGACCGGGAATGGTCTCCGCTAGAGCGGCGGCGTCTCTTTGATCCCACTGGGGAAAGTATCGCGTGCGGAAAAGCTCTTGCAGGCAGACGATCTGTGCGCCTTTGCTTGCTGCGTCTTTCACCTTTTCCATGGTTCTTTTCAGGTTGAGATCGAGATCCTCGGAGACAGTGGTTTGAATCAATGCGATAGTGACTCTGGATGAGACTGTTCTTGCTGCCATTCTTGCTTCCCCATGGATTAAAAGGACTGCTGGTTTAACTAGCTAGCGGGATTTTTTGTTTGATACCGCCGAATGTATTCGACCTTATCAGCCGAAGTGACATTTACCGTCTGGCCCACATATCGCACATCTGGAATGCTCTGCAGCGATTTCAAGTCGTAAACTCGCGGACCATACTGATAACCTGCATCGAAAAGCCACCAGTCCGGATATCCGATGCTCGTAATGGTCCTATTCTTAATATCATTGTACTGGCCGTTGCGATAAGTGACCACCAGGTCTTCGAATAGCCTCTTCCAGCTCTCCAGGTTCTCCATTGACGTATGATTTGTGTATTCTGTAAGGAATGCTCGGGCCATATCATCATCTTTCTCGAACAATTCCAGAGCCTGTGTTTCAATATCCGTCTGTCTCAATAGCTCCCCCTCTTCAAGGCGTGTCTGTTCTGCCCTGATGCTTGGAATCATTTCTGCATACATAAGTCTGGCCCAGTTTTGCACAATTTCAAACGGCCAAAAGGCAGTATCCATATCAAGATCCCAATGGGAACCATTTTGGTAGGGTGATGGAAGCTGTGTAATTCCAGCATAAAATGGTGCATAGCAGGTCTCTGACGGCGAGGAGAGCCCCAGCCAGCATACACAGCCGATGGCGTCCGGCAGCCAGTCTCTCCCTTGAGCAACATACGAGTATCCACACTGATCCGTGGATATGGGCCTTGCCCAGGCACCGGGTTTGATCTCTTCTGGGGAAGGATGGTCATCATCCTCTTGCGGGCCCCAGTTTCGGTATGGATCGCCAAACGCTCCTCCCCCAGGCGGCTTGGTTAGGTCGAAGACACTGCCTTCATAGTGATCGCGGAAAAGATCAAATGCTTCCCGAATATCGATCGTCTCATCAGGTGCGATTGAGAAAGGATACTCTCTGGTAAACGGTCCATCCACACATGGTGAGAGATTCTTGGAGGGAGCAATCCGGTCCAGGATGCGCCAGACTCTTTGCAGGGAATAATAAGGATTCACGAACTCGCCGGCGCCAAATACCTCTGTCCAGTCCAGCAGGCCATTATCTGGTCTCCACCAACCCATCTTCTCGGCATCACTAAAGAGATTATGGGAAAACATCTGATCTTCATTTCCCGGGTAGATCTCCCTGATTCGAAACTCATTCGCAGCCACGAAGACCTCTCCATCAAGAACTTTCTGAGCGGCCCAATATCCGCCGCTCCCTGAGGGCGTGCCGCCGCACATCTCAATTACCCAGACCTCATCAGGATCTGCAAAAATCAGTGTCTCTCCAGACCCATAGTATCCGAAATTATCAATCAGGCTTCCTGTCAGGTTCACTGCTTCCCTGGCTGTCTTGCACCGTTCCATGGCAATGTTTGATAGCTCAGAACTGTAGAAGATGCGCTTTCCCTTCTCGGCATCCGGGAAGACCCTGGCATAGTCGGTGCATTCCCCGGACATCAACTGGTACTCGTTTATGATCCCGTAAACCCCGGTGAGATAGCCATAGGTGTGCTCTACCTGATCGATATATCCGATAATGGTATCATTTTCTGGCGAAACGTTGCTTTCATTTGCCAATGCTGCGCCGCTATTCGGATCATAGATGATGGGACGCAAAGATCCTGGTGTATGATTTTGAGCTGGAATATACTGGAATGACACCATATCCTCTTTGATTGTACCGCCGATGTCACCAAGCGAAAAGCCGTCATTGGTATGGCCGACAAAAACCGATCCATCTACAGAAGCTGACCTGGTAACTGCAAATGTCGTGCATCCAAAACCCATTGTCGTTAGGGCTAATATAATGCATAATGCATAGACAAAACTAACTGCGGCCATAAAGAATAATTAGGTGGTTTAGGTACTATTTATAAATTCTTTTACGGATTGCAGAAATCACATCGGCTTTCTTCCCACCATCAAGGCAATGCAAAGGTACTGCCAGAGCACATTTACCTGCACAAATCCTGCTTGCCTCCACCATTCTTCTTTCTCTGTCTTGCTGGCGTAGTAATGCGTCTCCTTCTCGTCCCGCAGCCGTGCTACGAAATCGGAGAGCTTGGGATCAACTGCCTTACGCCGCTCCTCCATCTCCAGGAAGAACCACTCCTGCATATCGCTTCCCGCTTCCGAGTAGCCTTCGGCTGCAAGGAGCCAGCCGCCTGGCCTGAGCAGATTGTAACATTTTGCAATGGCCGCTTTGTAGCGATCAAAGGGCAGGTGCTCCAAAACCAGCGTGGTGATGACGCCGTCATACCCTTTGCCCACAAGGCCCTCCACCTTGATGCCTTCGTCCCAATTGCTTCTTGCAAGGTCTGCCACCTTGCATCCCAGAATCGCCTGCTGGGGATGGGCGCGGGAGATCTTCTCCTCAGCCACCTTAACCATTCTCTTTGAGCCGTCGATGAGATAGATCCTGGCCGATGGCATTTTTCGAAGAACGGCTAGAGAGGCATTGCCTGTTCCACAGCCCAGATCGATCAGCTCCGCTTCTTGGGGAAGATAGCGCTGGCAGGCTCCGGCCACGAGGTCGAGCATCTCCTGATAGCCGGGAACCACGGCAGACTGGTAGAGGTCGTAATCCCTGGCGTGTCTGTCGTAGCATGAGACAGTAGAATTGTCTTTCATGATTGGTCCTAGTGCGCCGTAACACAAGTATTGTTAGAATCTCTATGTCAGTACAAACAAAACGCTTATAGGTGCCGGTCAAGTGTTTCCCTGAAACGTTTGAAATAGGGCAAGTTCTCCTCAAGCAATTTGGGGTTCAGTATCGCTAAGATCTGGAATGAACGCTCTCCTTTGTCGTACCCTCTGTTTTTTCCGCAGTCATTCGTAGCAGATTCCAGCGTCTTCAGCAGTTCTTGCCTCAATCTTTTCTCTAAATCGTTTAACGGGAAAAGAGTTCCTTCTCGTAGACACGAACCGAAAACCTTACGCAGAGCCTCATGATCCGCCATTATCCACGTCTCCATGCAAGTTACCATCATTTGAGCTTGGTCATCCTCCGCACCAACTGGACGGTCCCAATTGTCGCGGACCTTAAGATGCTCCCAAGGGCCCAAGATAATCGGATCTTCGCTATCGACAAGAAGTATCGGATATTCCTCATTTTTTTTAGCTGATGTCATGGCCTTATCGAACATGTCATAGGCTCTTTTGCGTCCTCCACCAGCAACGATCTTCGGCATACGTCCATTAAAGCCCAACTTTTTGATGAGCTTGTTAAACCCTTCGCGGCATCGCATGTGAAGTTCCTTGCTGTCGCCGCCCCCTTCGACATATATCTTTACGCTTACCATCTCGTCCCCCCAAGCTCACCACTGGTCCAGAGCTCGCCCAGACGATAATCTTTTAGCCATTCTTCCAGCTTTTTGCTGTCGAGACGTCTAATTCTCGTCTGGCCATCGTGTTTCTCACAGACGAGGACTGCATCAGGACGATCAGTCATCGCATCGACTAGGATGTCTGAATGTGTGGTTACTATTAACTGAGTGCGCTCTGAGGCGGCTTTGAGCAGGTAGGCTACTTTGGGCAGGATGTCAGGATGAAGACCAAGTTCTGGCTCCTCGATACAGATGAGCGGCGGCGGTGCTGGGTCGCACAGAATCGCCAGCAAGCAGAGATATCGCAGAGTTCCGTCCGATAGCCTGGTTGCAGGGATTGTGAAATCCCCTTCGGTAAAGAATACCTGGACCGTACCACCTGCGATGCTCACATCGAAGTCGTCAAGGCCTTCGTAGAGGTCACGAAGCGCTTCGAGAATTATATTCTTCGCCTTCGGCACTCCACGTAGCCGGTTCAGGAACAGCCCCAGGTTCGAGAAGTCTTCTTCCAGTCGATCGTTACGCATGTCGGCCTTTTGCGGCACGCGGAAGACTGCATTGCGTCCAAAGTACCACTCCCGATATATCTTGATCTTATCATAAACGTCTGCCAGGTAAGAAATTTCCGGATATGTCTCAGGGTCTCGGCGTTGGGAGAGAATGGATTGATCTGTATCGACTGTCTCCGGCTTTAGCTTGCGTTGTTCAGGTTTATCATCTAGGCCTTCAGTCTTGACGTTGATAACCGGATTCCCATCGTTATAATGATAGTAGAAATAGATCTTCAAGGGATTTCCGTATTTTGGGTAGGACTTCTCGTTCTCGATGCGTTCGTCTACCAAGCGGAACGCCTGGTTCTCCTTCTGGAAAGCTAGGACGTGACGGAGCGGCATGTTTCCGTGGGGATTTTTGGTAATGATGTCGATGGAGGCAACCCCCTCGGGATCTCCTTTCCATATCCATTCACTAACGCCTCCGCCCCGGCGGATGACCGTTCGTATGTCGCTCGGTGCGGAACGCATGAGGGATACTGCCTCAATTATGTTGGATTTTCCCGAGCCATTAGGGCCTATGAGCACGTTCAGGCTTTTTAGAGATATGGGCTTTGTATCGGGTCCAAAAGACAGCAGATTGCGAAGCCCGATCTCCACAATCGTTCGCATCTCATCGTCTTTCACGTTCATTATTCCACCTATATTAATAAAAATTCTCTAATCTCTTCTGATTCCCGAAAGACAACTATGCTAACTGGTTGGTAACGTTCCTTAAAAGCGTTTTCCTAAGAATAATCGCTATCGCACCATAACACAAGTCTTGAACAAAAAAATCAGGCGATGGTCCTTTTCTCCTTCAATCTATTTGCATTCAATACCTTATAAATCGCCCATTGATCAAAGAAACAGCCAGTAAACCAGCACATTCAGCAAAGTCAAGGGCACCCCCACCCTGGCAAACTCCAGGAAGGTCAGTGTCTCGCCGCTCTTCTCCGCATTCTGGATAATTATCACATTGCTCGCCGCTCCTAAAATGAAGAGGTTTCCGGCGATGGTGCTTCCCGCGGCCAAGGCCATGAGCGCCTGCGGGGATGGATTGACGAGCAGCGGCTGGCAGAGGGCCACCAGGGGAACATTGGAGATGAGCTGGCTTAAGAGGACACTGAAAGCCAGGATGGTGGGAACAGATGCCAGATCGGCATTTGATGCAGCCAGAAGAGACTGAAAAACCCCCGTCCTCCAGACCGCGTCCATGAGAACGAACATGGCGGCAAAGAAGATCAGAGTGCACCAGTCTATGTTTTTCAAGACCACGTACCTTTTGCTGCTGAAAAGAAGGATAGGCAGCGCCGAGATAAGGGCGATGTAGGTCAGTCGAAACTCGCCGCCCACGCCCAGGATTACGGCTCCCATTTTGGCCAGAATCATTGCGAAGAGGAGAATAAGGGATATGCGGGAGAGACGGGCCAGTGCCGGATCGGTGATCTCTTCATGGCAGATCTCCAGCGTCCTCTTATGAAACTGCTCTTTGTAGAATACCCTGAGCAGCAGATAGGCCAGCAGAAGATTGGCAACTGTGGGCAGCAGCAGATAATGCAGAAAGACGGCGAAAGGATTGGACAGATCAGAGTTGACGGCGATGAGCAGATTTTGCGGATTGCCGATGGGGCTCATGGCGCTGCCAGTGGTCACGGCAAAGGCCAGCGTCAAAAGCAGGAGCTTGGGGTCTATCTTGAGCGTCCTGGCAAAGTAGAGCATGAGCGGCGTGCCGATGATGGCCAGGGTGTCATTCATGAGCAGAGCCGAGAGAAAGCCCATGGCAAACAGAATGAGAAGCAGAAGCTGATCGAGATTGCGGGCCTTGCAAAAGAGTCGATTGAACAGAAAAAGAAGATAGCCGCTCCTTTGCATGGATTCGCCGATCACGAACATTGCACCCAGAAAGATCATCACATCCGGGTTTATGGCAAAAAGCGCTTCCACTGGCGAGATCTGGCCGGTGAAAAGAACTACTAGCGCGCCCAGCAGCATAATCTGCCAGATGGCGAGGCTGTTCTTGCCCACCTGCCGGACGGCGATGAGGATCAGAACCGCAGCTAAAGCCATGACGGAAATATCGGCAAATTCCAGGGTTTCGGGCATCGCAAGATCCTGAAATCCACGCAATTCAAATACCCATCGATTACGCCTTAGATAAGCATAAATTGTAATATATATTCCTGACCGACACCCTTATAGCTTGTTATAATGCTACATGCTACCACACACCACAGCTTTCCCCGGGAAAGCCCGCAATATGTGTGTAGGCTGGCGCAATAGACTGCTATCAAGCAGCATTATGGTTGGTGATAATCGTGCTCGGCATTGATGATCCTTGGATTTGGGGAGTCTACCTTCTTTGCATCTTCAGCGCACTGTTGTGTCTGATTTACGGTATGGTAAACTGGAATCGAGAAGGAGAACTGGAGGCTTTGGAGATAAAAGCGGAAGAAGCCTGGGAAGAGAGTGAAGAAGAGATGCAGGAAAAAGAGCTGGGAATGTGATATGAATGAATCTTCTTCTGCTTAATCTAATTATTATAATTTACCTTCTTGCCACCCTTTATCTGGGTTACAGGGGCTGGAAATCAACCAAGGATTCAGAGGGCTTTTTGGTGGCGGGCAGAAAGACCCATCCCTACATCATGGCTATGAGCTACGGTGCCACCTTCATCAGCACCTCTGCCATCGTCGGCTTCGGCGGCACAGCCGGCCTTTTCGGCATGGGCCTGCTATGGCTGACATTCTTGAACATCTTCGTGGGCATCTTCGTGGCCTTTATCATCTTCGGCAAGCGAACCCGCAAGATGGGTCACAATCTCAATGCCATGACCTTCCCGGAGCTTTTGGGGAAGAGATTTGACAGCAAGTTTATCCAGTACTTCAGCGGCATTGTGATATTCCTGGGAATGCCCCTTTACGCCTCGGTGGTCCTGATCGGCGCTGCCCGCTTCATAGAGACGACTCTGGCCATAGATTTTGATGTGGCGCTTCTAGTATATTCGGTAATAATAGCTGCATATGTGATCTGGGGGGGGCTGCGCGGCGTCATGTACACCGATGCCATGCAAGGGACCATCATGTTCGTTGGCATGATATTTCTGCTCTTCATCACCTATTCCCATCTGGGTGGAATCGTTCCCGCCCATCAGGCTCTCAGCGATATGGCAAATCTGGTTCCTGCAAAGCTTGCTGCAATGGGACATGCCGGCTGGACGGCAATGCCGGTTTTGGGAAGCACCTGGTGCTGGACGCTGGTATCGACCATCGTCCTTGGTGTGGGAATTGGCGTTCTGGCGATGCCCCAGCTTGTGGTGCGCTTTATGACTGTCAAATCCAACCGGGAGCTTAACCGGGGAGTCCTGATCGGTGGAGTCTTCATTCTCATGATGACCGGTGTGGCTTTCACTGTGGGGGCTCTCTCCAATGTCTTTTTCCTGCAAAACATGGGGAACATATCCATAAACATCGCCGCAGGAAATGCAGACAGCATAATTCCACTTTATATCAACGCAGCAACTCCGGAGTGGTTTGTCTACCTCTTCATGCTCACCCTTCTGGCGGCTGCCATGTCCACCTCCAGCTCCCAGTTCCACACCCAGGGAAGCGCTATTGGCAGGGATATCTATGAGACGCTTACTCATAAGAAAGGCGGCAAGTCCATACTGGTCACCAGGATGGGAATAATTGTCGCCATGATAATTGCCGTAACCCTTGGATACATCCTGCCAGACAACATCATCGCTCGTGGTACGGCCATCTTCTTCGGTTTGTGCGCGGCTGCCTTCCTGCCCATGTACACCAGTGCTCTTTACTGGAAGGGAGCTACCAAAGCCGGTGCCATTGCGGGACTATTCACCGGCACTCTTGTGACGGTCTTTTGGTATCTTTTCATCCATAAAGCCGAAGCCGTGCCCCTGGGGATATGCAAGATGCTCTTTGGCCAGGACGTTCTGATAGCTTCGATGCCCTGGCCGGTGGTAGACCCGATATTAGTAGCTCTGCCGCTGGCGGTACTGGTGACCGTGGCCGTAAGCCTGGTGACAAAGGGGCCAAGAGATAAGCATCTGGAGGAGTGCTTTAAAGGGATAAAATAATTCTTTTTAGTACAGCGAGGCCGAAATAAACCAATGTTTTGACTTTAATTAGGCCTGGCTGTACTAGTTGAGTAAGGCTGTAGCAGTCTTTGCGCCCTCCGGTTTTCCCAGTTTTCTGGCCCAAGGGAATTTTTAGCAGAAAAGCTAAAAGCTTAAGCAATATAGCAGATCTCCTGGAGATGACATTTAGAATGAAGTTTATCGCGGCAGTGGCCGTTTTAGTTATGCTCATAATAGCCGTCCCTCCTGTTCTTGGGGAGATGACCGATTACCAGAGAGGAGTGGCCAATGGGCTTAAGATCGGACTGTTTATGGGCGAATATCATGGAAAAGGCCTGTACGTAATGGAATCTGCCGGGCAGTTTAATACCTACCTGGAGAACTATAACCGGTTTCTTTGGGAGTCTTTTTCAGATAACCAGACATTGATGAATGAGTTCATGCTCTCGCCCATTGCCGTTTCGCCTCGATCATCGAGCACCGGAGTACTGAGACCGGATGCCAGTGGAAGAGTTCTTGGCTATCCGGCTGATTCTTACTTCACATGGATTGGGGCGGTTCCAGGGACAACGCCTCTAAATCCAGGGGATGCGCTCCCCGGTGTATAGAATGCAGCTTGATCTGCCAATGCGCCTGGAAAGGAAAAATTGGCTGATGGGCTTCACGCTAGCCCTTATCATCTTGCTTTCTTACTACATCTGGCCGCTTCTCGACGGTCTGGTCCTGGGCCTCGTCTTTGCCTATGTGGGCCGACCGGTACGTGACCTATTCGGAAAGAGGCGGCGTATCGGCTCTCTGGCTGCCGTCATCTGCATTGTGGTTCCGCTCTCTGCGATCTTTGCCACGGGGGTTATCGAGGCATCAAAACAGATCATTTGGCTGGAGAGCCATGAGAAGGTGATCATCTCCCTCATCTTCGAATTGGTCACCCGCGTCCATATCCCACAAGCCATATTCGATGAAATCTCGCGGGGCATGGCCAATTTGATGGGAATGGGCCTCAATCTGTTGACCAGTCTGCCATTCTTCAGTCTGGGCTCAACCATTACCCTGGGGATAGTCAATTTCTTAATTGCCTTTTGCGTCTGCTACTTTTTATTGCTCGATGGAGACCTGCTAAGAGAGGCCGTAATGGGTCTTTTCCGTCTGGAAAACGACAGCTTTGAGCTGCGCTGCCTGACCCGAATCGACGGCATTCTTTGCGGTATCTATATGGGCAGCATCTACACAGCCATCGTGGGCGGGATTACCTCGGTGGCCATATTTTACATATTTGCCGTTCCCCGGCCCCTCGCCATGGCCAGCATCGTCTTCCTGGCCGGTATGGTGCCATTTCTGACATGGCTGGTCTTCATACCCACCGCTGTGGGCCGGTACATTGAGATCGGGCCTCTGGATGCCGCTCTCTTCTTCCTGGCCGCCTCGATTCTGGTCCATATCGCGGAGCTGGTCATCCGGCCTTATATCGTCTACACCAAGTCCTCGCTCCATCCGCTGTTGGTGTTGCTTGCCTTTCTGGGAGGCGGCCTTGTCGCCGGAATCGCCGGCTTCTTCCTGGCTCCGGCAATGGTCGGGGTGGTGACAGGAGTCTTTCGAGTGATGACGCAAGAGAGAGCGAAAAGGAACATCGAAGTTGATCAGAAAAAGAGCCCCAGCTTGACAAGCGCTATTCGTTAATGGACGAATACCGAAAACTATTTATTCGTTGATCGCAGAGATGCGTTTGGCAAAAGTCAATTCTGTTTTCCCCTCCTACACGAAGGCTTTTGCCTCCCTCCTTTTCATTGCCCTTCCAGGAATCGGGGGCCAGGCCCGTGCAAAAACCTTTTCTTCTCTGCTAAACAGGATGTTTTAGGAGGAGGATCAAATGAAATCGGCTTTGCTTATAATTATAGCTATAATTTTCGCATCGGTAGGATTGATCTCAGCCACATCGGATGAGGAGATACTGCAGTTTGCCAGGGGCGTTCTGGCCAATGAATATTATGAGAGGACGGCCAGCATAAATGGAGAGAACCTATCGATCCAAGGCAACCTCAGTGAGTTTAGTGACGGCGGCGTGGATACCATTGGGTACGAGCTGCAGAATATGGCAGTAAGCGCAGAAAAGATCGTCAAAGAGTATCCCGATAGATTCCATCAATTGGATTTCAAGCTGTTCGATTTTTCGGGCAACAAAATCGTGGGGATAATGCGCATATTTGCGTAAAAACTGCTTATATTTTTTACTTTTCGCAGTTATTTTTCCCTCAGATATCTTAAGGGGTCCTTTTCCCCTAAATAATTTCATTACGCGGGATGGGCTTAAAGGTTATATATCTCCTGACACTTGAAAATATTGGTACCAAAAGCCTTTTATTTAAAGACGCCATTATTAGAATTAGTTGAATAAATGAAGATGGCTTCCAAGCAGAATTAATCAATTTATTATCTTCCATGTGAAATGGCCTGACGAATACATGGCTGGCATCAAGCTAGATACATTTTTTATTGCCGGGTTTAGTTCATCATCACAAGGGATCGTGACTGTCGGGCAGTAATAACTGGTAATAGACGTAGGTGAAATAAAATGTTAAAGAGATTATCAAATTTTGAGTGGGCTAGAATCGCTATCCAAGCAAAGAATAAGGAAGTTCCCTTGGTGGATATGTGCGCAGGCAATTTCCGATTGCGTAAACGCTTAATTTCGGACCCAAAGAAACAAGAAACTGTTTAGCTAATTTGCTTTTTCTCATGGACCGTGTGATAATTGTTGAGTGCCCCGGAAGAGATTAATGCAAACCGGGGAATGACAATGGAGACTCAAATTACATGTAGTGATTTGAGCAAACGCCTTATCTTATCTTTTTTTCAACTGACTGCTGGGAGCAATCCGTATATACTTTGCCTATCTCACAATAATTTTGAATGGAAGATAAGAGCCGCCTTTCCCTTGTTGCAGAAATGATCCGCGATCATATCTCCCTGGACGGAATTGACCGGTATCAGGCCGAGACGGGGGTGCAAAGCAGCGACTTCGTACTCGTGGAGCCCTGTGAATTTGCCGGAGAGATCTTCGCAGTGGATGGCTCCAATGTCTCCATCTGCAACTGGTCGACAGCCAATGTGAACCTGATCCGGGCAGGCTATGCCGTCTACCAGGGGAGAGTATGGAGGCGCACAGTCATCACCTTTGACGATGTCTTTCTGGCTGACCCCAAGCAATGCACAAATATGTTCGACCCCTATCTTGAGCAATTCTTCGGCCTGAAAGGAGTCGATTTCAAGGAATCGGATCTGGATCGACTCTCCAGCTACTATCGAGAGATGCAGGAGTATGTGGCCATAAATGAGGCCCTGGGCGAGGCTCATGCTGGAGACATCATCCTTTACGACGGCAGCTTTGATGTCTTTGAACTCCTGAGGGGCGCTCTTGCCGCCATCTTCGCCCGGGCAGAGGAAAAAGAAGTCGCCCTTCTGGCCGTGGCCAAGTCCAGCTCCCTCTTTTGGGGTGAGAAGATCACTCTTCCCTTTGTGCAGCATACCGCCATGGCCGGCAGCCTGTTGGCGCCAGGCGCTGCCTGGTATCTCAGCCTGTTGGATAAGAAAGTGGATGCGGGCCAGGGCAAATGGAACGGCCAGACCTACGTTGTTCGCTTTTGCGGGCAGTCGGATTACGCTTTTCGGGTGGATGCCCCATCTTTTCTCCAGGGCAAGATGGCATCGGTCCTGGGAAAGCTGGCCGCATACTCCTGCTCCGCCGAATGCCTGGGGTATCCTCATGCTCTCTTCCGGGCGCACCGGGATATCAGGATCACCGAGCAAGAGGGGGCAGCCGTCCGCCAAAGATTAATGGCACGGCTTTTGGAGATGGACATGCCCTATTCAGAGATAAGAATGCTTATGCAGGACTTCCACGACATCCTGGAGATGAATTCCAGAATTTAGAAGAGAGGGAAAAAAAGGTGGCCATAAAGCAAGATCAGATCCAGCCCGACAGCGCGGCAAGTCTGTTGGACCGAAAAGTGATCGCCGGGAGAGATACAACTTATCGTATCGTCTCTAAGAACGTTTCCGAATATCATTTCATTGTACCCTTCAATCTGACAGATGAGGAAAGAGTGGAAGTGGGACAGATCTTCTCGATCAAAGATCAGGGGCTGACCTTTCTCGCCCGCGTTCTGAATATAGAGCACAGCTCCAACTACGACGGCCACTGGGACACCACCATGAAAGGGGCCCAGTTCTTCGACGACGATCAGATATTCAACCGCGTAATAGCCGAGCCACTGGGCTTCATAAATAAAAAACTCGAGTTTAAGAAGTCCAGGACACTGCCTACGAAGTTTGCGCCTGTATCTCGAGCGGAGAATGAAGAGTTTAAGTTTTTAAGCCAGGTTATGGGAGACATCGAGGTTGGCTACCTGAGAAACGGCTCGCGACTGGTGGAAGAGATTCCTGTGGCCCTGCATAGCGAGGCCATGGACCACCACATGGGCGTCTTCGCCACCACGGGCATGGGCAAGTCCAACTTCATGAAGGTCTTTGCTGCTTCCTGCATGCGCATGGCCGCACAGGGCGAGTCAAAGTTTGGGCTTCTAATCGTCGATCCTCACGGAGAATATCTGAAAGGCAAAAGCAAGGATCTTGTCAAGGGACTCGTCCATCTCAAGAGATACAGAGAGGGTCTGGCCTGCTATTCTACAAACAGGCAGAACGCCTCCGATCCGGGCGTGGAGGAGCTGGCCATCTCGGAAGACGAAATTCTTCCCGAGGATATTGCCCTGCTCTATGAATGGTCGCCTCCGCAAAGAGATGCCCTGGAAGCCATTTCCAGGGTCCTGGATCCTGCATCATGGCTGGAAGAGATCCAGAGCCCGGATGGCATGGCCCGCATGATGCAGGAGGGCTTTAAAGACAGCACGATCATGGTTTTGGTTAGAAGGATTAAAAACGAGCTGGGGAGAAATCCGTACATCAAGAAGAGGTCCAGCCTTGCCAATATTCTGGCCAATCTGCAGAAAGGAAAGGTCGTGCTGGTAGACATTCCAAGGATGAGCGACCGATCCGAGCTCTTCTTGCTCTCTGTCATATCGCGCTATATCCTGGATGAATACAAAAAGGACGAGCAAGAGTGCCAGGAGGGCCGCAAGAACTGTCTCATCACCATCGAGGAGGCACAGAGGGTTTTAGGCACGGGCAGCAACACATCCCGCTTCGAGAGCATCGCCCGGGAAGGCCGCAAGTTCGGAGTGGGCCTATGTGCCATCACCCAGCAGCCCAAGCTCATTGATAAGCAGCTTCTTTCCCAGTTCAATACTCTGGTGGTTATGGGACTGGGGGACAGAAACGACCGTCAGCAACTGGAGGATTCGGCCAAGCAAGATCTCTCTTCCATGGATATCGAGATTCAGACCCTGGAGAAGGGCGAAGCCGTGATATCCACCCTGAAAATTCCCTTTCCCGTGCCCGTCAGGATACACCGCTACGAGGATTACTTGCGCCGCCTGGATAAGGAAGATAAGCAGGAGAGCCTCATTACCAGAGGCGGCTTCAAGCCGTTTTTAGAATAGGACGCAGGCAAATGAAGATAATTCACCTGGCAGATTCGCACCTGGGCTTTTCCAGCTACAGCCGCCTGGATGAGCATGGCAATAACCGCATAGAAGAGATGGTATATTCCGGTTTTGAGCAGGCCATCGAGAAGATAATAGATCTGCGAGCGGATGCTGTTGTCCATGCCGGCGATGTCTTCCATCACGTTCGCCCCAAGATCAAGCCCCTGGTGGTCTTCCAGAGGGGCCTTTTACGGCTCATGAGAGAGGACATACCTGTGATAATAATCAGCGGCAATCACGATGCACCCAAGAGCTTCTCATCCACCAGCCCTTTTCGTCTCTTTGAGGATCTGCAGGGCGTGCATATCGCCCAGAGGTACAAATATGAGCGATTTGTTGCAGGCGACTGCCATTTTCACTGCATTCCCTTCTGCCTGGAGCCGCAGGACTACCTGACCGAGTTTGAGAAGATAGAACGCAGAGGAAGAGATGTCCTGGTCATGCACGGCCTGGTGGAGTCGCTTGCCAATAGAAAGATGAGGAGCGTGGGAGAGCATGAGCTGAAGGATAGCTTCCTTAAAAGCGATTTTGACTATATTGCTCTGGGCCACTTTCACGGACAGGCTCAGGTTTCCCAGAACGCCTGGTACAGCGGCTCGCTGGAGTACTTCAACTTCGGTGAGGCCCAGGATAAAAAAGGAATGCTGCTGGTGGACACAGAGACAGGCAAAGCCGAGAATGTGCAGATAAAGCCCAAGTACATGGTGGATCACCCGGCAATTGATTGCAGTGGGATGCGATCAGAGGAGATAGCACAGTGCCTGCTAAAGCTATGCCGCGAGGATGAAATCCGGGATAAAATGGTGCGCATCACTATTAAAAACGTAAACCGGGCTGCTTACAGGAGCATAGATCAGACCAGATTGAATCAACTTGGTGCCTCTGCTCTCTACTTCAAGATCCGGCAGGAGTTTGCGGATGTTGAGGAGCATTTCGAGCGTTCTATTGATCGCCGCACGCTGCACGAGGAGTTTTCCGGATATCTGGAGGAGGAATCATCGCGAGATCTGATCCCGGCAAAGATTAAGGATGAGGTAGTGGCCTATGGTTCGGAGATTATGAAGAGGGCCGTACTGGCCAGGCATAAAGAGGCATTGGATGCATCTTAATCGATTGGTCATTAAAAATTTCAAAAAATTTCGCCACGCAAAGCTGGATTTTTCCGATGGGCTTACTGGCATTGTGGGCAGCAACGGATCCGGTAAGAGCACCATAGTGGAAGCCATTGCCTGGGCTCTTTATGGAAACAGGGCTTCGAGCATCAAACGAGATTTCATTCGCAATTCACGTGCCAGAGAATCCGATGCTGTGGAGGTCCGTCTGACACTCTCCTTAGGTAAGCAGGAGCTGGTCATCTACCGGGCCATGAAAGGAAAAGGCATGATGGCAGAAGCCTTTCTGGAGTTGGATGGATGCAGGACCGCCACGGGAAGCAAAGAGGTGGACACGAGGCTTGAGGAGATCCTGAAGATCAGCTATCAGGACTTCATGAAGACCTTCTATGCCCGGCAAAAAGACCTGGACAATCTGCTCAAAGAGGGGGGGATGGGCAAGAGGGAATATCTGCTCAAGCTCCTGGGCCTGGAAGATATCAAAGAAAATGCCATTATGCAGATCAAAGCCGATCGTGATTCCTTAGAAGAGAAGAAAAGCTGGCTGGCAGGAGCACTGGCTGAGACTGGAGACGCTATGGCCCGGCTGGAGAAAGCCTCTTTGGAGATTGCTGCCGGGCAAAAGGGCCTGCAGGAAGCTGAGGTGAAAAGGGAGGACCTGCGGGAAGTCGCAAAAAAGATGCGCCAGGAACTGGAGACCATGGCCGAGAAGATGCGCCGGCATGGCCTTTTTGCAGAACGTGAAAGAAGCCTGGAGGCCGCGGACCAAGAGCTAAAAGAGGCTGCAAAAGCGACTGAGAAGCGGCTCTTTGAGATCGATGGCTGCAAAAGGAGGCTCCTGGATCTTGCGCCAATTCTGGAGAGGCTGGACGGCATAAGAAATCGGCTGGAAATCCTTGAGCCCAGGAGAGCGATCTACGAGGAGACCGCGCGGCGCATAGCCGCCCAGGAGGCCGTTATCCACGGCGAGAGAAAAGCGTTTGCTGAAAGCCAGAAGCGTCTCCTGGAACTGGACAAAGATGTAGCTATGCATGAGGAACTGCAGCCTAAAGAGGAGGAGCACACAAAATTGCAGGCCCAGCTTCTCGCTCTGGAGGCCCTCCGGGATTCCCATAGCGAGATGCAGGCCAGGCAAAAGGAGGATGCTGTTAGAGAGCAAGCGATCGTTGCCAGCATCTCCCGCACAAAAAAACGGATCGAAGATCTTTATGTTGCGTTGTCCCGGCAAAAGGAGATTGCCTCCTGCCCACAGGAAGAGAAACGGTGCAGGATCGAGCTGGCGGAGATTCTCCTGCAAAGGGAGCTGCAAAAGGAGCTGGATGGACTGCTGGGACGAAAAAAAGCTCAGGAAGAGCGGCAAGACAGGCTGAAAAGCCAGGCATCAGAAGCGCGCTGCGGAGTGGAGGCCCTTCAGAGCATCGAAGAGAAGGAGGCAGCGCTTCGCCGCCAGGATAAGGATCTGGATCAACTGGGCAGCGACTTAAACCGCTCCCTGGCGGAGCTGAGAGGAAGCTACAGGGTAGAGGAGCTGGCCCAAGCCGAGGCGGAGCGTTCCATAAAGAAAGTCATGGCGCTGGGAACAGACGGGCTCTGCCCCACCTGCGAGCGGCCGCTTGAGGGCCAGCGAGATCTGCTAATCAAGAAGTATGAAAATTCCGCAACAATTGCCAAGGCGGAGAAGGAAAAGCTTGCCGCCCGGATTGCCGCTCAAATGGAGAGAATTGAGGGGGCGACCAGGTCGAGGAGCAATTTGCGGGCGGCTTTTGATGAAATCAATGCCAATAAGAGCCGCCGATCGGCTTTGCAGGCCGAATTGAAGAGCCTGGCCATGCAGATTTACGAGTCGCAGTCTGAGATCAGGGAGATCTCGACAAAGATCGAGGGTCTGGGAACAGTCTGCTTTGATGCCGGCAAGCTGGCCGAGGTCGAAACGGCCCTGAAGGCTCTTGCGCCTTTGGTTATGGAGTACGCGGGCCTATCCCGGCAACTGGAGGATCTGCCCGGCCTGGAAAACGAGATTGCCGGGAGAGAGAAGGAGCTGGCGTCTCTCAGGGAAAGGCAGGAGAAGCTCACAACGCAGATACAGGCACTGGGCTACGCCGAATCGGATTACCTGGAAGCGAGAACGCTCCAGGCCTGCCTCAAGCCGCTGCACGATCGCTTCCTCTCTCTATCGGAGAGGGTGGCACAAATTCCCGATTTAAGAGAGAGGATAAAGAGGCAAGAGCAGGAGATCGAGAGGCTCGACCTAGCCCTCAAGGCTTTGCATAGCTCGCAAAGCGATCTGGGCTACAATCCGCAGGAATATGAGGCTCTCTCTAAGGAGAAGAAAGACCTCGGTCCAGCCGAGAAGGAAGCCCAGAAGATTCGCCTGATGATGGCAGGAGAAAACGAGGCAAGAGAGAGGCTGACCGCTGCCCATGCGGCCCAGGAAAAGCTCAATTTGGATCTTTTAGAGTGCAGGCAGAATCTGTCCGATCTGGCATACCGCCCGCAGGATCACGAAAAGGCGAAAGCCATGCAGGCCAGCGCCGAGGAGGAGCTGGAAATGGCCAGGAAGGCCGTTATCGAGCGGCAGGTGCAAATGGGTATTTTGATGGCTGCCCGGGAGCGGCAAGTTCTGGAAGTGCAGAGGAAGGGGGAGCTGGAAAGGAAGGCTGCCCAGGTAGGCAGCAGGCTGGAGGTGGTGGAGGTGACCAGAAGTTTGGTCAACAGCTTCATGGATCAGGTCCTGATCCGGGTCAAGAATGACATCGCCAGATCTGCCGGAGAGATCCTGGAGGAGGTATCCGGCAAATACAGCCTGCTCAAGATCGATGACGACTTCAACATCCAGGTGGAGGACGGTGCCAATTTTTATCCCATCTCCCGCTACTCAGGCGGGGAGATCGACATGATCGCCGTCTCGGTGCGGGTGGCCATCAGCGAGTATTTGATGCGCTTTGGTCCCGATGGAGAGAGCTACTCCTTCCTGATTCTGGACGAGGTATTCGGCAGCCAGGACCAGGAGCACAGAGAGAAGATGATCCAGATGCTGAGAAGCCTTGAGGAACGTTTTCCCCAGATCATCGCCATCAGCCATATCAGCGACGTGCAGGGGCAGTTCGACAACACACTGTTGGTGGTGGAGGATGAGGCGGGGAATAGCAGGGTGGAGACTCTTTAGGATTTGGATCTAATTACCATGTATGCCACCCTAGATGACTGGATCCGGCACGAAGCAATTCCGTTCTCCCTCGATTCGCCTCAATCCTTTTGCGCTTCCGTCGACAGGGTCATGGCCTCGCTCGGCGCTTTGGTGAAGCTGCTGGGGCTGGGAGAAGCACTGCACGGCGGCGAGGACATTCTGATGCTGCGCAACAGGCTCTTTCAGCGCCTGGTAGAAAAGCACGGCTACAGCGCCATTGCCATGGAGAGCAGTTTTCCCAGGGTGCACGCTGTCAACGAGTATGTGGCCGGCCACGGCCCGGCATCGTATGACGCCCTGCGGGAAGCGGGATTTAGCCACGGTTTTGGCCGGCTCGAAGCCAATCGAGAGCTTGTGGAGTGGATGAGAGAGTACAATGCCGATGCAGCGCATAGCATCAAACTCCGGTTCTACGGCTTCGACAGTCCCACTGAGATGATGTTTGCCGATAGTCCTGCCCAGGTTTTGCATTTCGTTCTCGATTACCTGGCCACGATTGACAGCGCCAGCAGCGAGGAGAAACGCCAGCGCATCGAGCCGCTTTTGGGCCAGGACTCCGACTGGGAGAACCCCGCTGCAACGATGGACCCGGCGAAGTGCATAGGCCTCTCGCCAGCCGCCACCGCCTTGCGAATTGAGGTAGAGGATCTCCTTACAGAGCTGCAAGTGCGCCGTCCCGAGCTGGTGGCCAGAAGCGATGCTGGCAGCTATTTGGAGGCAGTACAGTATGCAAAGGTGGCACGAGCGTTGCTGAACTATCACGCCGCTCTGGCGCGAAAACCGGAGCCAGGAAAAAGGATTATCGATTGTCTCGGCCTGCGAGACGCGATGATGGCGGATAATCTGGCGTACGTGGTCTCCCAAGAGCGCAGCCGGGGAAAGGTGCTGGCCTTTGCTCACAACAGCCATCTAAAGCGCACAAAGGCAGAGTGGCAATTGGGCAGCAACCAATTGTCCTGGTGGCCGGCAGGAGCACACCTCGATGAGATCTTCGGGCAGCGCTATGCGGTCATCGGAACGGCTGTGGGCGTCTCTGATGGCAACGGCATTGGCCGACCAGAAGACGGCACTCTTGAGGTGCGGCTGACCGGCGTGCCGGGTCCGGGAAGGTTCATTCCCACTCACAAAGGCCGGGGGCTTCCTGCCTCGGAAATCGCTGCTCTTCCCAAACGCTTCGCAAGCACATTGAACCCGACCTATTTTCCACTAACATCTCAGAGCTTCACCGATTTTGACTGGCTGGCGGTCCTGGATAAAACGGCATATAGCCGTGGGGGGCCAGAGCTGGAAAAAATTGGGTGCTAAATCCAAACAACAAAACTCTTCGACGTTCTGACAGCCGACTGTACAGCGGGAAGTTCGGAACGAGGGTATGGGCGAGTGAAACAGAGGGATTGCTCGTATGCGCACGGTCCAGGCAACAGCCTTTTTTTTAAGCGCGATATTCCGCAGCTTGCTGCGGGGGTGCGCCGCCGCCATTTCACTCACGATAAATCTCACTGGCGCTCAGCTGTCTACCTTCTGCCAGCAGCTTTACTGCCTTAAGTACAAGTTCTGCACGTCTGCGGGTGAATGCCTCAAAATTTGCTGCAAGTTTTATGTTCTTTTCCGAATCCGATAGATTTTCATACCCACCGGTTTCAAGTTCTTTGATGGGTATTAGGTGCGACTGCAGACGCTCGGAAACGATAGTTTCTGTGGTCCATTTATACCGATCTATCAGGTATTGCTTTGGGTCTTTCCTACCGATAACAGTGTTTGTCTTATCGTCGATGAGTGCGCAGTTCATAGCGAGAAAGCTGTTGATTCCAGCTTCTTTCAATAGAGCATCGGGATATATGTGGTGATAGTGCCGCCCTTTGATATTGTCAGCGTTGAGTTGCTTACCTGATGCGAAGTCGTGGGCTCCAAGGCGGCAAGCGACAGCTAACACACCACGACCACGAATTGTTGCTCGTTTCGGCCATTCGGCTGTTATTAGCTCTTCGACTTCTGCGAGACCCTGCTCCGAAAAGATGGGGACGTCTTCGATGCCATAATTTGAGCCATCCTGCTTGCATTCTTCAGTGATCATCCGTTTCAACGCATTGAAATCGACAAATGCATGAGAAGCTGCTGAGTTTTCATAGCGCTCGGTGAAAAAGGCGTACCATAGGTATTTTTTTAATAATAGTTCGTCCTGTCCCATTTTGTCCCCTGATTCAGGAATATATGCATATAGGGCTGCAATAACTGCTAGCACAGCATTTGTAGGAAGACGCTGCTTATCATAAATGCCTTGGCTCTCTAGGAAGATTGCCATTCGGTGCAGCCCATTTTCCATTTTGTCCCAGTTTTCCACCATGCGCCTCTTATCCATATCCCATGAGCCTCGCTGGTTTGGCAGATTACCTTGCAGAAGTGCAGAAGTCGTGAGAATTTGATCTGAGAGTGGCGAATACCGGATAATTTCGGGATGTTTTCTGTTAAGATCTGCTTCGAGATCGTGAATGGATTGCTCCATAGCGCTCTCCACTTCCGCAACAATGATATCATAAGTTGAAAGTGGCTTGCTGTTGGTATTCATGTTGATGAAAACGTTCAGGGCGACGGTCTTCTCGGTATGGGGTGGCAGTGAGAGATATGGAAGATTATAATTGGCGACAGTTGAACGAACGTCCCTGATCCGGTCGCTTACCTGCTTTTTAAAATCAAAGAACTGACGTAGTTCCTCTTTTCCCTCATTTGGCTCCATCGGCCTTGTTGCAGCATCGATCCAGTCATCTATTTCTTTCTGAATGTCTTCAGGTCGCAGGAGGTCGGTTGGGATCATGCCTCTTTCAAGGCATTGATGTGGACTATCACACCAAAGAGGATAACGATCACCACTTTTATCATAGTAGCGGCTTCGGCAAAACACGGAAAGGTCTTCGCGATCTTTGTCTCCTTTGTATCGATCTAATTCCTTGAGATATATGAAGTATGTCTCGTTCTCGTAATTATTGTGAAATGTTCTCCATAAAGCAGTGAGACGTTGTTGTCCGTCAAGCAGGTGCTCGAAGACGCGACCATCTTTTTCAGGAGCAGTACTTAGGAAACGCGAGACAAACCTCTCTTGGTCACCGACTTCTAAGACCAGAGTTATGCCTAACGGTAAGTTATGAATAACCATCTCGTTCAGGCTGCAGATGCGATGTCGATCCCAAGCTTCAAATCGTTGAAAACGAGGGAGCTTGATCTCGCTGCGTTTTATCTTGCCGTACCATTCCTCAAGCTTCCGGTTCCTAGCTTCCATAATCCCTCCTAGATAAATTATTAAGAACGCTCCGGGTTGATTTTTTAGGCTCTTCGCGACATCCAGTTGCTAACCTCAGGTTACTATGTTTTTCCAGTTGTTAGTTAGTCGCT
>CAZDLZ010000010.1:0-64990 GCA_964506745.1 uncultured Methanotrichaceae archaeon
TGATAGTAGGATACAGGGTCGCTACGAAATTACAGCAGATTCGGGACACTACCATTTGCTTTGAACAACTCTGCATCAAATAAGAGCATCTTGAGGATTCTCTTGGCGGATGACAATCAGCTGGATCAGGAGATTACAGCAAAGATGCTCAAGAAGCTGGGACATCGTGTAGATACCGTTAAAAATGGTGCAGAGGCGGTGCTGGCAGCCGGATGTGCAGTTTATGATCTGTTGATAATGGATGTTCAGATGCCAGAAATGGATGGCATAGAAGCTGTAAGGCGCATCCGAAGTGTTTCGAGTGGTGCCCTTAAGGTTGTATTTGCAACCGGATCTCCTCCCTGCATCTATCGGGATCTATGTTTAGATGCAGGTGGAAATGAATTTATCTGCAAGCCCTTAATGATCAATGAACTGAATTCGGCAATCGAGCGAGCTATGGGGTAGCAATTGTTATGGCGGTTTTCATCCCAATGAATCAAGACGGCATTTATTGAAGGACCTTTTATCGAGATTCCGTGCGTGGCTGGTTCTAAGCCCATTTCGCGCTACATCGGCATAGGATATTGTCTCCTGGCTTATTGTTTATAGATCCATACTACTATTTTCTCAGAATATTCTATTTGCAAAATGAATATATCTCAATAGCATTCTATCTTCTATCGGGCAGCATTGAAGTCCCTCGAAAGGTTGGTCTCTTTGGTTGTAGAAATGTGGATCTCCTATCAGCAAAAACCACTTGGCCATTACTCATGCTGCCCTAAAATGTTTGTGTCGGCTGTCTGCTAATGCCCAATGAAGCCCCAGGTTTCCATGGATTTTGATCAATTCAATTGCCATACTCATGGCCGCCTGGGGGACAATCAAACATCGTTTTTTCGCTGGCTCTTCTCTTTCAGCTTCAAGCCACCCCGAAGTGTCTCCAGGCATCCTCGATGTGCATCGCTTTCATGCCGATGCCGCGAGAGGGATTGATATCGTTATCCCACGAATCTCCGATGTAAAGAATCTCGTGATGCGGCAATCCTAGATTGCTTGCTCCTGTTATAAACATCCTGGAATCCGGCTTCTTATATCCTAAATCTGATGAAAAGATAACGAAGTTGAAGTGGCCGTAAAGGCCGAAATTTCTCAGTTCCTGCTCGGAGAAGACTCGCTGGCCGTTTGAGACTATGCCCAACGGATAGTCCTTCAGCTTTTCCAAAAGCCGCACGCTCTGGGGAAAAGGCCGCAGCCGCCTTATAGAGGTCGCCCGGAAGAGGCGCGCCGCCTCGATGCCAATAACAGTGCAATTTATGGACCCGGAGGCATGCTGCCTGCAGATTTTGCTGAATATGTCCTCCACTTTAAGCTCGCAGTGCCACTCCCCGCGCCGCCCCAATTCTTCCTTGCATCTCCATCGATACTCGTTCATCAGATCCAGGGGGGAGATATTGACGCCGTGATACATGAGCCATTTGCTCACCGGTTCATATGTCTTCAGATCCTTCTCATCTGTCTTAATATCAATGAGTGTTTTATAGCAGTCGAACATCACACCTTTTATGCCATAAAGTCCATTACTGCGAAACATCATACTCCTCCCTAATTAGCGAAAGCACATAAACAATCGAATACCTCATATCGGGAAAGGGGGGATGAAATCCAATATATAGTTTGGCCCCTTAAAAAAGGTATCTCTATTAAATGTAAATACTCTATGTAGAAATATTTCCATCATAACGTGTTTTATCTAATCTATATTCTATTTCGATTAAATCTTTATAAGCTGCGGATAACTCCCCCTCTGTGGTAATGAAATGAAAACAAAGTCATTTTCGACAGGGTTTCTTTTGTCTCTCGTCACCATCTCTTGCTTTATTCCTTTAGGGATGGCAGATGATTTGGCTGGAGAGACTGCATCGGCAAAGAATGTAATTCTCTTGATAGGCGACGGAATGGGATTTCCCCAATTGAATCTGGCCAGGATCGAAAAGGCAGGTGAAAATCTCTCGGAGTACACCTCTGTTGAGCTTTTCATGGACGGCATGCAGCATTCCGGCTATGTCTCCACATCAAGCGCCAACTCCTTCGTAACCGACTCGGCCCCGGCGGCAACTGCCATGGCTACCGGCCACAAAACCAATAACGGCGTAATCGGCCAGGATGCTACAGCCATCCCGAAAAAGATGGACGGCAAGAACCTGACTACCATTTTGGAGATGGCAGAGAAAGCAGGCCTTTCCACCGGCCTTATCACTACTACCAGGATCACTCATGCCACTCCGGCCGGCTTCTATGCTCATGTGGATAACAGGGACAATGAGAGTGAGATCGCAGATCAGCTCTTGATGAGCAATGTGGAGGTAATCTTGGGTGGCGGACTGCAATACTTTGTAGCCAAGAACGATTCCGTTCCCACAGGCAAAGAGAGCAAGAGGAACGATGATCGCAATCTGCTTGCAGATTTTGCATCGCAGGGTTACGCTTTTGTTTATAATGGGACTGCTTTCCAGAAGGTAGATGCCAAAAAGACGGAAAAGCTTCTCGGTCTCTTTGAGAGCTCTCACCTGCAATATGAGCTGGAGAGGTCATCTTCCACGGAGATGGACCCAAGCCTTGCCGAGATGACTGAGAAGGCCATGGGTATTCTCTCCAAGAACCCCAAGGGTTTCTTCCTCATGGTGGAGGGCGGACGGATCGACCATGCCGGTCATGAGAGAAATCTGAGCAATATTGTCGCTGACACCCTGGCCTTTGATGAGGCCGTTAAAGCTGCTCTGGATTTCGCTTCCCAGGACAACGATACTTTGGTCATTGTAACCGCTGACCATGAATGCGGCGGCCTGGTCTTGCAGCTGGAGAATCTGGCAGAGTATGAGGGCGGTGTTATTGATCCCATCTTCGCTTCAGGGACGACCAGGACTTCTGGACCAAGGTACGATTTTATAACGGAGATGGACGAGGCCACCCATACCGCGGTTGATGTTCCCGTCATGGCCTCTGGTCCGGGCTCCGAGATGGTGAGCCAAGGCAAGCTGGACAATACTCAGATATTCGAGATAATGAAGGAGGCTTTGGGCCTTTGACCCTTTTTTTTTTGTTTCGGAATCAAATATGGGGGAATTACATGATCCACGATCAGAGATGGATTGGGTTCCTCGCTGTTTCGCGTGGGTAATAGAATTATCGAGTCCTCTGTGAGTCCTCCGTGCGCTCTGTGTCTCTGTGGTGGTAGTCCGTAAACCATTGGTTATAACCAGTGGCTAACGACGTCTTCACCACAGAGGCACAGAGTTCACAGAGGACGCACAGAGCGACTAACTAACAACTGGAAAAACATAGTAACCTGAGGTTAGCAACTGGATGTAGCGAAGAGCCATGGATTGCTTATAACACAACTGAAGACGATTTCATCGAGTTTGAACGATGTATCGAGCGGATGGAAGACTTCGGCCTATCTCCTGATGTGATTGATGCTATGGCTCTTAACTGCCATACCTGTCTTCTGCCGGGAAATTGTCCTGTCAAGAGGGATAATGTCTTAGCCGAAAGCATGGACCGTCTTAAAGTGTTATTAACTAAAATTATAGAGATAAAATCTATTGATACGGTTAAAATCGTGTTAGTGGGACAGACGAACTGGCTTGATATGAATATGAATGTTTTCGAGAAAAAAATTCCTGCATGCTCAGCCGTCTGAGTGCCGGAGGGTTTGATAGCATTGTAAGGTGACCGGGGCGGCGATCCATCATCACGCTCCTGCCAACGCCTGGTATATGTTCCAGATCCCGGCGGCCACAAAGCTGACAGCCACCGCTCCTAAGATCAGCCCCATGATTCTGGTCATGACCATTATACCTGTAATTCCCAGGGCCCTATCAATATACTGTGAGAATTTTAGGATGAAGAATGTGGCCAGGAATGTCAGGCTGATGGCCAGCAGCACGAGTCCCTTTTTCGTCAGGTCGTCTGCAGCGCCCATTAAAACCACCACTGTAGTTATAGCACCGGGACCTGTGAGCAGCGGTATGGCCAGGGGAAATATGGATACGTCCTCTCGTTGATTTGCATCCAAAAGCTCCACTTCCGTGACCTTGTTTTGCTGGCGAACGCCCCGCAGCATATCGATGGCCACCAGGAAAAGCAGTATGCCTCCGGCCACGCGCAAGCTGTCAACGGTGATGCCGAAGATGCGCAAAACCAGATCTCCGCCCAGGGAGAAGAGAATGGCTATGGCGAAGGCAACCAGAGTTGTGCGCCTGTAGATATGCGTCCTGTCTTTTGAGTTCAGGGTGGCAGTGAGGGTGACGTAGACCAGTGTGGCCTCGATGGGGTTTACTATGATGAATATTGTGGTGAATGCATACACAAAGTAGAGCAGCAATTCGCTTATTTCCATTTTCATACCCTTTTGGCTGATTCATCCTCTTATGGCCATTGCATATCAGGGTTATGAAGGAATGGCATTTTATACCGCCGAGTAAGTCATACGGTTTGTATGAAGAGCATTCCAGAAAAGCCGTTAAGGTTTCTCATCGTAATGTTTACGCTTATTTTGCTTGCCAATTGCGCGAATGCCGCCGTCCTTGTCAAACCGGGTGAGCGAATCCAGTCGGCTATAGATGCCGCTCATCCGGGAGAAACAATTGAGGTTTCCTGCGGCACCTACCTGGAAGCCCTGGTCATCGACAGACCGCTTATCCTTAAAGGCATAGGCGCAGAGGGCGGCCTTCCTCGCCTGGAGTCGGAAAACGGCCCTGCCATAACCATCAAAGCAAACGGAGTTATTTTGGAAGGCATCTGGGCTAAAAGCTTAAGCGGCTGGACGGGAGATGCCGGTATATTGGTGCTTTCCAATGACAATATCATCCGTTACAGTATGGCCAGCGGCAGCGGTAATGTGGGGATTTTTCTCCAGAAGTGCAGCAACAACACCGTCTCCAGCAATGTTGTTCAGGGAAACGGCAACGAG
Organism: uncultured Methanotrichaceae archaeon; assembly: GCA_964506745.1. Taxonomy (GTDB): domain Archaea; phylum Halobacteriota; class Methanosarcinia; order Methanotrichales; family Methanotrichaceae; genus Methanothrix. The sequence continues at coordinate 4,955 of CAZDLZ010000010.1, forward strand.
GGGCTTTTGCTGGATAACTGCAGTCGCAATTTGCTGGAAAAAAATGAGGTAAGCGATAACCGTTACGGCTGCAAACTGGTGGGCAGCCGGGAGAACAGGATTTTGGAAAATAGTTTCTCGCAGAACAGATTTGATGCCGTCATTTTGCAGGAAAGCCACGCAAATATCATAGAAGGAAATAATGCCGCCGGGAGCGACAGTGCACTGGCTATTGATGGCAGTCGAGACAATATCGTGCGCAATAACGATTTTGTGGGAAACGAAAAAGGCATCTATCTCTCCTACCTTGCTGCGGGCAACGATGTGCAGTCCAGGGGAAAGGGCGTGGTCATATCCTATAACAGCATGCCCACTTCTGAGTCGGTATCCACCAATAATTCCATTTATCTTAACAATCTCTCCAACAAGAAAAATGTCCGCGATGACAGCCTCAACAATTGGGATAATGGCAAAGTCGGCAACAACTACAGCGATTTCAATGATGCGGCAGAAGGCTGTAAGGGCCTCAAGATTTGCGACAGGGAAATGTCAATCGCCGGGGGCCCCAGCGTGGACCGTTATCCTCAGGCCACTCCTGTTCCTGTTCCCGGTCGATCCACAGGCCCGGGAGGAGCGGCTTTGCAGCTTTCCGGCAAAAGCTATCTTCCCGGCGGCAGGATGGATCTGAACTTCACGGCACCTGCCGGCCGGGATGTCTGGGTTGGGCTGGCTGTACCCTCAGCTCAGGACCAGAAGGATCGGCAAGAGGATCTCTATTTAGGGCAGAATGTCTCGGGGAATGCCTGGCTCACCGCCCCGCAAGAGGAGGGCTCTTATTCTCTGAACATGCACGATCGGAACGGGACAGAGGTTCTCTCCCTGCCTTTCAATGTGACTGTGCCGGTGCTTTCTGCAAGCCCCTTATCGGTGTACACTTGCGAGAAGATCACCGTAGCCTTCCGGGGGGCATTAGGTCGGAAGGATGACTGGATCGGCATGTACAAGGAGGGCTCTTCGGATGCCATTGCAAGGCAAACACTGGGCAGCAGTGATAAGGGCAGTGTCACATTATCCGCTACTGATGCAGGCAGCTACATATTCAAGATGTTTGCAGGTGGGGAAAATCTCCCACTGGCCTCAAGCAACGGCGTAGAGGTGAAACCGAACGCAGGCCATAAGGTGATTGCTGAGCCTTCGCATGTCGCTCCGGGTGGAAAGGTTACCATCACCTTTTGGGGCGCGGCCCCGGCCAGTGTGATCGGCATGTATGGCATGACCCGTCCGGACAGGTTCGATCTGGGAAAGGTATCCACGGGAGGGCGAAGTTGCGGCACCATGGTCCGGCGGCTTCCCACCGCGCCCGGCCAGTATGACTTCCGCATGTTCCAGGATGACATCAACCGGCCGCTCCTGGCCCAGAGCAATGTGGTGACGGTATCTTAGGGCCATGCCGTCTACCTGCTCTTTTTTTTGCTCTTTGCCTCCGGGTCCGGTTTCACGCGAAGGCGCGAAGCCGCGAAGTCAAAAGATTGGTTTATTTCGGCCTCGTTGTGCCAGCAACTCCAACAAAACCACAGAGGCGCAGAGACACAGAGAAACGCCCATGACTTGTGGTCCAATCATACCAAATAGTGAAGAACCTTCCTTTTTTTGCCGCAAGGACTATGGCTTTAAGGCAAGAGTGCAAATGAGTGGTCATGGATCTTGAGACCAAGGCGCTTCTCCTCTCCGTGGGGACTGTGCAGGTGGCAAATCCCTGCGCGGGCGGGCGCGCCTCCACGGCGGGTCCGGGTGCGGGCGGCCAGTCCGTCTTTTTCCAGTCCGGGCCGCACCTAGTCCGCCTCTCTGTGGCGGAAAGCTCGCCCCTATGTCTGGAGAGCCGCGAGGAGGGCGTGGCGATTTCAAAGGACGGCCGGGAGATGGCCCGCGGTCGGCTGGTAGAGCCGCTCCTGCACTGCCCGGAGCAGGCCTATATCACCGTCTCGGAGCGCTGCATCTTTGACTGCAAGTTTTGCGCCGTGCCCAAATTAAGGGGCGGCATAAAGTCCAAGCAGATGGTTTTGCAGATGGTGGAAGAGGCGGCCCGAACTGGCCATTTGCGTGCTATCTCCCTGACCAGCGGCGTGGAGGTCTCTCCTTTGGCGGAAGCCGAGCGAGTGGCGGAAATTGTCCGGGATCTTAAGCGCTTTTGTGTCCCTGTGGGCGTTTCCGTCAGCCCCTTTCCCGGTGTGAATCAGATTCTCAAAGATGCCGGTGTAAATGAGGTCAAGTACAACCTGGAGTGCGCAAACCCGCAGCTTTTTTTGCGCGTCTGCCCGGGCATATCCTTTCAGGAGATCATAGATGCTCTGCGAGAGGCCGTGGCCATCTTTGGCAAGAACCGGGTCTTTACGAATATCATAGTGGGCCTGGGCGAGTCTGATGAGACTGTGCGCCGCAGCATCGATGAGCTGACGGAGATGGGCGTTATCCCTGTCTTGCGGGCCGTTTTTCCTCACCCGCTGAGAGTGGGCGAGGTGCGGATGGATCGGCCCTCGGCAGAGCGTCTCCTGGATCTGGCGCGCTACCTGAAAACTGCGCTGGAAAAGAATGGTTTGGATGGAGCCGCTGCCCTCACCGGATGCTATCGCTGCACGGGCTGCGATCTTATTCCTGGCCGGGACCTTTAGGTTTGGGGGCGCTCAGAACTCAATATCCTCATCATGAAATCAGACAGGCCGGATCATCATAGCGCCTGAGACTATGAGGTTGGTCTGAGGTAAAAAGTCGCTGCTGATCGTTCGACAACCTCGCTTGAAAAAAATGTCGGGGAAATGAATCCCTGATTAATGCTCTCCGGTCAGTTACTTCCGGCAACTGCCGTCTCTCAGCGGCCCTGCCCCATTCTGGGGTCCCTGAGCGTTACCATTCTGGCCGTTTTCGTTCTGGCAGGGCGCTCCTACCTGGCAATTCTGCTGATTGCAGGCACCCTGATTCTCGCAGTTCTTGATGCAGTTCCCATTGCAGTTTCCGGTGCCGGCACAAGGGCCATTTCCATTTTGTGCTGCCAGGGCAAAACCGGCTAGAAGGCATAATGCCGCCAGCGAAACGAATAATTTCATGTTTCTCATTTTACTAACCTCCACCTTGTTTTCCGTCCAATCTTGTTTTCGAGGTCGGCCAATGGAGCCGCTCTCACAAATAGTTGCCTGCCTGAACGATATTTAATCTTTGCGGCAAATGTCGAAGTTCAAAAACGGTTCCAAATCGCAGAATATGGTTTTTAATTGTTCTATTTTCGACAATTGCCCTTATAATGGTATTGAGTTGAATATTATCTACTGAGTCGGCCTTCTCCACATGTCTCTCTAATTCCTCACCATTAAAAATATATATTCGCCGTACTTACCTGGGTCTGGAATTATGGAGGGATAATAACGATAAGAAATGCAGTGCTAATGCTCTTGGTTCTATTCGCGGTCAGCGGCTTGTCTTTTGCCGCAGGTCCACAGGGTGTCCATGAGCCGGGGACCGGCCTTGCCAGCCCGGAAACGAAAGAATCCGCTCAGGGAACCGGTCAGGGCATGATGGCAGCCAACCAGGAGAATAATACGATGGCTTCGCAAGGCATCCATGAACCTGGAACCGGCCTTGCCAATCCCGAGGTAAAAGAGGCAGCGCAAGGATCCGGACAGGGCCTGGAGGCTAAAGCAGAAAATGCCAAGAACGAATCTGCTGCTGGCGCAGCCCAAACACAGCCGGGATTTGAAGTTGCACTGGCCATGTTTGGCATCATTGCAGCATCATTCGGGCTGCTGTGCAAAAAACACTAGTACAGCGAAGCCGCGAAGAACGATTAGCCGCTCACAAAAGCGCATTATTTTTTCACAATCATGGCTTAAATCTATATTTGGTTCCTCGCTGTTTCGCGTGGGTAATGGAATAATCGAGTCCTCTGTGAGTCCTCCGTGCGCTCTGTGTCTCTGTGGTGGTAGTTCGTAAACCATTGGTTATAACCAGTGGCTAACGACGTCTTCACCACAGAGGCACAGAGTTCACAGAGAACGCACAGAGCGACTAACTAACAACTGGAAAAACATAGTAACCTGAGGTTAGCAACTGGATGTAGCGAAGAGCCCTATATTTTGCATGCAAAAGGAAACGAAAGAGATTAATGCCGTCCAGACATCTCTCAACTCAATTCTATGAAAATAGCTCTCTTGCAGCTCAATCCTACCGTTGGTGATCTCCAGGGCAACGCCGCTCTCATCGCCAACGCAGCTCGTCGCGCGCAAGGCGCCGACTTAGCCGTCACCTCCGAGCTGGCACTGCTCGGCTATCCGCCTCGTGACCTGCTCTTGAATGCCGATTTTGTGGAGCGCAGTTGGTCTACTCTTCGCGACCTCGCTCATGATCTGGCCGACCTGCCGCCTATACTGGTGGGCCTGGCTAAGCCCAATTTGGATGAGGTGGGCCGTCCTCTCTTTAACTCTGCTGCCTTGCTGCGAGAAGGCCGGGTGGAGAGGACCTTCAAAAAGACGCTACTTCCCACTTATGATGTCTTTGACGAGGACCGCTACTTTGAGCCGGCGGCAGAGCCGCAGATCCTGGAGCTGGGGGCGAGTGTCCTGGGCATCTCCATCTGCGAGGATATCTGGAACGATCGCGACTATTGGAAGCGGCGTCGCTATCACACAAATCCTGTGCAGGAGCTGGTGGCCGCGGGAGCCAAAGCAGTCGTCAACCTTTCTGCATCTCCCTTCACCGCCGGCAAGCAAAAACACCGTGAGGCCATGCTGGCAAACCTCGCCAAAAAGTACTCCGTTCCCTTTTTCTACGTTAATCAGGTGGGCGGCAACGACGATCTGGTCTTCGATGGCCGAAGCTGTGTCTTCGATGGAGATGGCCGGCTTGTGGCCCGCGCTCAGGGCTTTATGCCGGACCTGATAATTGCGGATATGAAGGGCGGGATGGGGTCTATCGCCAATGATGATTTTACTCCTGAGTCAGAGATTTGGCGAGCTCTGGTTTTGGGCACGCGTGACTACGTGCACAAGTGCGGCTTTTCCGGGGTTTTGCTGGGCCTTTCCGGGGGGATAGATTCGAGCCTGGTGGCGGCCATAGCCGCACAGGCACTGGGTCCGAACAATGTCCTGGGAGTGCTCATGCCTTCTCCCTACACCAGCCCGACGAGTGTGCGGGATGCATGCGCTCTGGCGAAAAACCTGGGTATCAGGACGACTACTATGAGCATAACCGATATCATGAAGTCCTATGACGAAGAGCTTGCCAAGCCCTTTTGCGGCCTGCTCAAGGATGTGACTGAGGAAAACATCCAGGCCCGTATCAGGGGCAACCTTCTCATGGCCCTCTCCAACAAATTTCGCCTGGTGCTTCTCACCACGGGCAACAAGTCGGAGCTGGCCGTGGGCTACTGCACCATCTACGGCGACATGTCCGGGGGCCTGGCTGTCATCTCCGATGTCCCCAAGACCATCGTTTACCGGCTGGCAAAATGGCTGAATGCCCTGGGAAGTGAGGTCATCCCCACGGCCGTCCTGCACAAATCGCCAACAGCGGAGCTTCGTTTCGACCAGACCGACCAGGATAGCCTTCCTCCCTACGAGGTGCTGGATGATATTCTGGAGAGATATATCGAGTTGCATCAGTCTAAGGAGGAGCTGCTCTCCCTGGGCTATGAAAAAGAATTGGTGGAAAGGGTGCTATGTCTGGTGAAGGGCGCTGAATTCAAGAGGCGGCAGGCTGCGCCGGGACTTAAGGTGACTGATCGGGCCTTTGGCAGCGGCTGGAGGATGCCGGTGGCTTGCCGGGCCTGGTAACCAAGAAATGGTGTCGCGATTGATAATTTTGAGTGTTATTTAAATAGATTCAGGCCAAAAGGCGATATTTATTATGACGGGCGGCAGCAAGTGGAGCGGTACAGCGCAATGGAAAACTGCAGTACCATTGGTTTTTGTCGCCGTTCTTCTCGTTATGGCCCATGCCCAGGAATCCGACTCCACTTTGGGACAGAGTCTGATTCTCAATGTCTACCTGGATAACGCCGGCAAAGCTCTCGTCACTGGTTATGCTGAGGATGTTCGTGGCCTTGACTTTCTCGCCGGCTCACAGTACCGGTTTGAGAATGATTCTCATCAGCTCTATGCCCTCACAGACGGTCTGACTGCAAAGGTAGGCGATCTCTGGACTTTGAGCTTTGATGCCACGGGCAGCTTTGATGATTATCGTGTTACCTTCTACCTCCCCAGCGAGACGAGCCTGGGTGAGATCAACGCCTCGCAAGGTCTGGGATATCTGCTCTCTGCGTCCAATGAGTCCCTGGTGGCGGATGTGCAGGGATATGATGTTTCCGACCCCCGTATCTCCATCCCGTATAAGCAGCCCCTGGCGGCCAACGGTAGTATCCTGCCTCTTTTGCCAGGCTTTCCGGGCGAAGGTGCGGCTCTCATCTTGCTTATCATTGCAGCAGCTCTCCTGGTGGCAGGCTTTGGCTTTGCTGTCATCTTGCAGAGAAAGAGGCGCAGCTTAGTGGCAAGTCCGATCGCGGCCCCCAAAGAGATTGTGGCGGAGGAAGTGATTGCGGTTGAGCTGGCAAAAGAGGCCGCGACTTTTCCCCTGCCCGAGAAGCCGGATATAGCGCAGCCACCGGATTTGCCGTTCGCCTCTGCAAAGGCATCGTCTTCTGCTGACGATACTGCCGATATTCAGGCACAGTTTTCTCCGTCTGCGGAATCTGCAAAATACCCGGAATTGCCCGTGGCGAATCTTGCAAAGCCGTCCATGACAGACGCCATAGTGGTCAGCTCCGAGATGGAAGCGGTCATGCAGACGCTCACCGCTCGAGAGCGAGCCGTGATGACCACACTAATCGATCATGGTGGCAGAATGACTCAGGCGGATATCCGGTATGACACCAGAACGCCTAAATCGTCCTTAACAGGAATTTTGATCTCTCTTGAACGCAGAAAATTGGTAAACAAGAAGGAATGGGGTAGAACCAATATAATCGAACTTTCTGATTGGTTTTTATCCAAAAAAGAACGTTCATGAACCTTTTTCATCAGGATAAAAAGCGGTTTGCCTCCACTTCAGAATAGTTCGTTCGGCATTTACCTTTTCTATCGTTCCGGATTATGTTGTCTTGTCGGGCGGCTTTAGGCTTATGGCCGATCCGATTTAGTGAACGGGTAAGATGAGTGGGAAAAAAGGTTGAATATAACAAATTCGAGGTTTGATTACAGATGAAATTTAGGGAAATATCGGGAAAGATCGCTTTGATCGCTCTGGCCGCCTGCCTTTTGGCAGTACCTGCCCTGTCAATGCCAATGGATAACGGCCCTGGTCGGCAAGGTCATGGTGCTATGTTTGCCCCCATGAATAACTTGACTGAGGAAGAGATGGGCAGTATGACACTTGGCGAGCTTAAGGAGATGCAGCGGCAGTCCCGGAATAACACGACTGCTTGTAATGCTAATGAATTTGGACAAAACTGCGGCATGGACGGAAAGGGCATGAGGGAGATGGGCCGGGGTGGCGACCAGAAGATGGCCGGCCAGATGGATGGTATGTCCAATCACAAGGGCGCATTCTCCGGCAAAGATGACAATTGCGGTCGGTTCGACATAGCCCCCCGGGGCATGGCAAGAGCCTCTCCAATTATGCTGCTCATGGATGATCTGACGCTTGAGGATTTGGGCAACATGACAGTCAATGATATCAAGGCTCTCTCCGAGAAGAAGATGCAAGAGCTGGACAATATGACTCTTGCCCAGATCAAGCAGCTTCAGGACGATAAGGCGGCAAAGAGAGATAACATGACCCTGAACCAACTCAAGGAAGAGAATAAGAATATGCGGCAAATGGCTGAGATATTGGGCGGGTTAGACGCCGGACGCCATATGAAGGCTTGATTTAAAAAGCGTTGAATGGCGGTTGGGCTTCATGCCCTTCTCCATTTGCTAAATTGATTAATCTTATAACTAATGAATGATGAGTTAAGGGAAAGCTGTTGGGCCGTTTTGGCAGGCGAATCTTTATGATAGATATTTGCAGAATAAGTTTATGTATCGTGCTGGCGAGTTTGCTCTTTATCGGTCTGTCCGGCATGTCTCTCGCCCAGCCCAATGATGGTCAGAAGATAGGTGAGCCCTGTGAGGGGCTGTGTCTTCCTGGTGGGGAGGTGATGCCGCCACAAAGTGCGGGCTTTCCCATGGGCGTTCCCGTTGAGGTTTTGTTTAGCGGTCATGGTTTTGCAATATTAGGCAATGAGTCTCATATACTCAGACTGAAGGTTGAGGCCATCATGCCTCTGGAGCCCGGCCAGATCAAAGGCCTCCTGGCTTCCAACAAGAGCCTGGTGGAGATCAGGGATGACATTCGGGCAAAAGAGGGCAATAAGGCTTATCGTGGCAGCATGATTCTGGATCGCAGAATCTATCCTCTTATCAACATGGTCGTATCCCCTTCCGGCAATAATTCAACCGCCCTGAAGGCCGATCTGGCCGACTCGGGTCCGTTGTCCAATGCTAATGATAATGCGGTACTGGGCAGCATCTCTATAAGCATCTATCCTTCTAACGGGGATATGATCGGAAAGGGCGAGCTTCTTATCGAACAGGGCCCGCTTGCGGCCAGGTACTCCCTCCTCATTGACATGGAGCCACAGCGGCATGGCCAAGATAAAATGATGAGGAGATGAGCCAATCGCTTCCCCTTCCCGTCGTCTCGGCCTTTCGAATGCCACAAAGACTTTCTTAAGTAGGTTTTGCGTTGCTATGGCATTGCTCCTCCTCTTTTCGCCAGCGGCCCTGGGCCAGGGCGGGGAGCTCTTCTTGAATGTCTATGTGGGCGACACCCCTGGCAAAGCGCTGGTCGTGGGCAATGTAAACAATATATCTGGCCTGGCCTTTCTGAACACCACAGATAAAATTTATGAGGATAACGGCCAGCTTTGCGTAGTTTACGATTCTCTGGTCAAGAGGGAGGGTGATGGCTGGAGACTGTCGTTTCCCGCCAGCGGCTATTACGATGAGTATCATGCCGTCTTCTTAGTCTCGGGTGGCTTTGCTTTCCGGGAGATCAACTGCACCAAGGGACTGGAGCTCCTCTCCTCGTCCCACAATGGTTCAATTGTGCTGGATGTGCAGGGATTTGGGCTGACTGACCCTGCGGTCTCTTTCAGCTACGCGGCTATGTGAATCGCAGAGCTCTGGTGTTGATGGGCTGGATCGATCTGGTTTGCAGTCAAATGATGTTGGCGAAAATGAATTTACGTGCCCAAGACCGTGCTTGTGCAGGTGGTGGCTGCCGCTAGTGTGGACGCAGTGGTGAAGATCATTGAGGCGGAGCACACTATCCGGGCGGGAGAGCTGGGGTTGTGATGGCTAGCCTTGCCCTGTTGGGTGCTAAGAACAAGAATGCAAGCGGATCTAAAATAATCTGGCAAGATACTGAAAATACTGGGGCAGTTGCATCAATATTTGTGCCTTTTCTTCTCTTGTTAGCACTTCTCATTGGTCAGCGGAATGTAGGGCCAACGCAGAAGAAAAATGACACCATTAAGCGCCAAGAAAAGATTGATAGCAAACAACCTGACCTCTCTAACCAGAAGTAGTATTTCCCTGCCCGAAATGGCGAGATTCATTAGCATGCTGTGTTCCATGCGAATAGGCTCGCGGTCCAGGTCTGCTATGTCTTTGCCCATTCATGCCCACGTCACCGGCACATCATCCGTCCTGTATCCCGGTCGCACCTTGGACTCTGCCAGAGGCGTCGTCGCCCCGCTCTTGAGCATGATCAAGCCAGTGTAGGCGATCATGCTGCCGTTGTCTCCCATAAACTTTCGCGGCGGCAAGAAGAACTTGGCGCCCCTCTCCTCACACATGATATTGAGCATCTCGCCAAGGCGCTTGTTCGCGCCCACGCCTCCTACCAGCATGGCCTCCTTCTTCTCGGCATGAGCCATGGCTCGCTCCGTGACCTCCACTAGCATGGCAAAGGCCGTCTCTTGCAGGCTGTAGCAGACATCAGCCAGATCGTGCTTCTTGGCCGCCTGTGTGGCTGCTGTGGACAGGCCGGAGAAGGAGAGGTCCATGCCTTTCACTGTGTAGGGCAGGGTGATGTATTGCTTTGCTTCGCGGGCCAGCTCTTCTACCTTGGGCCCGCCCGGGTGAGCAAGTCCCACGGTGCGGGCGAACTTGTCTATGGCATTTCCCACGCTTATGTCCAGAGTCTCGCCGAAGATGCGGTAGCGTCCCTGGCGCAGCGCTAAAACCTGGGAGTTAGCCCCGCTCACGTAGATCACCGCAGGATCGTGTGCCCCTGATTGCCATTTGCCCACTTCGATGTGTGCCACGCAGTGGTTGACGCCGATGATCGGAAGCTCAAACAGAAGGGAGAGCGTGCGCGCCGCGGTAGCCACGGTGCGCAGGCACGGTCCCAGCCCCGGACCCTGGGAGAAGGCGATGGCATCGATCTTCAAGCTCTGCTGGCGAGAGTGAGCCAGCACCCCGCCCACCACCTTGGCCATGTACTGCGCATGATGCTGCGCTGCCTCGCGTGGGTGGATGCCGCCTTTTGCCGGTGTGTAGGTGGCGCTCTTCTCATAGATCACACCCTGCTCGTCCACCAGGGCGGCGCTGAGGTTCCAGGCTGTCCCTTCCAGGCCGAATATTATCATAGATAGCCCTGGCCTATGTCTTTTCTGTAGCGCATTCCATTGAAATGAATCCTCTTGATGTTGTCATAAGCCTTAATTCTGGCCTCGCCCAGGCTGAGGCCGCGCGCTACTAGGGTCAGAACCCGGCCGCCCGTGGTAAACAGCCTTTTCTTGCCAGCGGCGTCCTGGCCAAAGGCCGTGCCGTTATGATAGACCAGAACCTTCGGGTCCACCTTCTCCAGGCCGGTGAGGGGCATGTTGGTGTAATGCTCTCCCGGATAGCCGGGCCGCTCCCCGCCTCCACCCGAGGCTAGTGGTTTGATGGCCCGGCCTGAGGTGGCGCAAACCCCCAGGCAGAAGTCGCGCGACCACTGTAGCGGCAGCGAGGCGAGCTTTCTGTCCAAAATGGCCTCAGATAGCTGGAAGAAATCCGTCTCCAGGCGGGGCAAAATGACCTGTGTTTCGGGATCGCCCAGGCGTACATTAATCTCCAGTACCGACGGCTCTTTCTCTTCTGAGATCATGAGCCCGAAGTAGATCACGCCTACGTATTCGTGCCCGGTGGCTTCATGAAAGCCGCGCACGGTGGGCACGGCAATTTTATTCATTATTCTCTCAGTCAACTCTTCGTCCAGCCAGGGGTGTGGTGAGAATCCTCCCATGCCGCCCGTGTTGGGATTATTCTCCAAATTGGGATTATTGGAGAGTTTATTGAAGAGCCGGATGGCTACCGATTCGTCTGCGGAAAAAGCCTGCTTGTAGTCCAGAGCCGACTCCAGCGGCAAAACCGTCCTGCCGTCGCTGAGGGCAAAGAACATCAACTCGCGTCCTTCCAACCGTCTCTCTATCTCGATTCTCTCTCCCGCCTGGCCAAAGATCTTGGGGCTTACCATGATGCGCTCGATTGTCGACAGGGCCTCCTCTCTTGTGGAACAGACCACTGAGCCCTTTCCCGCTGCAAGCCCGTCCGCTTTTATCACCAGACCCTCGCTGGGATTTTCCGAGCAGAACTGATGGACGTACTCTCCGGCAGCATCAGGGGCATCGAAATTTTTGCAGGGCGGCACGGGAACATTCAATCTCTTAAGAAGATCTTTGGCCCAGCACTTGCTGTTCTCCAGGATAGCTGCTTCTTTCTTTGGGCCCAGGATTCTCAGGCCTTCTTCCTGAAACATATTGACGATACCGTCGGACAGGTAGCCCTCCGGCCCGACAAAGGTCATGTCTATGTTTTCCTGTTTCGCAAAAACGAGCATTTCCGGGATGGTTTTAGGAGGCTTGCCTAGCACTGTTGCCAGTCGGCACTTCTCAATCATCTCGCTGCCTGCATTGCCGGGTGCCACGAATACCGTCTCCACGCCGCCGCTTCGGGCAAAGGCATGGGCTATGGCATTTCCTCTGCCTCCCGCGTCCACCACGAAAACTCTTTTGCCGGACATCAAATCCCTTATGAATAGTATAACCCTAGATAAGCATAATTGCTGGCGCAAGAATGCCGTACCGGAAGTTAACTGCAGCCGGAATGGTCTTTCCCATCGGATAGTTATTTAAGACACCAGGTTGAGCCTGACTCGCAGATATAATCACGCCCGGACATATGGGCAATAGATCTTACCAGCGCGGATTTCTGTTTAGGGAGGATCCGCGCATCGCGCAGGAGATGATAACAGTGTACTCTCAAGAGCAGGTGCTTAAAATCGTCCAGGAGAAGAACGTAGAGTTCCTCCGGTTACAGTTCACAGATATATCGGGAATAGTGAAGAATGTTGCCATTCCCGCCACCCAGATAGGAAAAGCCCTGAAGAGCGGCATATCTTTTGATGGCTCTTCCATTGAGGGATTTGCCAGAATCCAGGAATCGGATATGGTCCTGCAACCGGATCTTTCCACTTTTAGCATCCTGCCCTGGCGCACCAAGGACGGCTCTAACGAGGCCCGGCTGATCTGCGATGTGCATTTGCCGAGTGGACAACCCTTTGAGGGCGATCCCCGTCGTGTCCTGCGCCGGCAGCTGGAAAAAGCCCAGGAGATGGGCTTTAGCATGAATGTCGGTCCGGAGCTGGAGTTCTTCCTCTTCGAGAAGCAAAATGGCGGCTCAGCTACCATCCCGCACGACAGTGGGGGCTACTTCGACCTCGGTCCCGTGGACCTGGCCGAGGATGTACGCCGCGAGATCGTCCGGGCGCTGACGCAGATGGGCTTTACCATAGAGGCCTCGCATCATGAGGTTGCCAAGGGTCAGCATGAGATAGACTTTGTTTATGACGATGCTTTGAAGAATGCCGATAAGGTGGTGACCTTCAAGTATGTCACCAAGACCATCGCCATGAAAGAAGGCCTGCGCGCCACTTTCATGCCCAAGCCTATTTACGGTGCATCCGGCACGGGAATGCATGCCAATATCTCGCTATTCAGGGGTGGGGAGAATGCGTTCTTCGATCCCGATACAAAGACCGGCATAAGCGATCTGGCCAGATTCTTCGTGGGCGGCTTGATCGAGCACGCCAGCGCCATTACCGCGATTGCGAACCCCCTTATCAACTCGTATAAGCGGTTGGTCTCTGGTTTTGAAGCACCCGTTTATATTACCTGGTCCGGGCCGAACCGCTCTTCCCTCATTCGCATTCCCGCCGGCCGGGGTCTATCGACGCGCATTGAGTTCCGCTCGCCTGACCCGACATGCAATCCCTACCTGACCTTTGCCGTAATTCTGGCGGCAGGCATGGACGGAATTAAGAGGTGCATCGATCCGGGAGAGCCGATTGATCTGAATGTCTATCATCTCAGTCCTGCCGAGCGCAAAGCATTGGGTATCAAGACCTTGCCAGCTAATCTAAAGGAGGCCCTGGACTATCTGGAAGCGGACAGTGTCGTACGCGGGGCTTTGGGCGAGCATGTTTTTGAGAATATCATGCGCCTCGGTCTCTTGGAGTGGGAGGCTTACAACACCTACGTCCATCCCTGGGAGATTGATCGATATATCAATGCGTTTTAAGGGGCATTTGTGGCTCCTGTTACTTCTTTTTTGCGATGATTTGTGAGTGGTGTGCTTATTTTATCCTTTGCATTTATTGTTAAATGCATGCGCTGGGGCCCCTCAGGCAGACTTTACCCGAAACGTATTTATATAGCATCAACATTGGATGAGTCCGGGCCGGTAGCTTAGTCAGGCAGAGCGAAAGGCTCTTAACCTTTAGGTCGGGGGTTCAAATCCCTCTCGGCCCGCTTTAAAACAACCGGGGCTGTGGCCTAGCCAGGTAGGGCGATGGGCTCCAGCGGTATAATTTAATGATGAGCAACGGGTCTACTGAGGTTTCTCGACGGGGAAATCGTTGATGATCCGTTGGAGCACTGAAATGAGTTGTTATCAGCCACAAATTTTCGGCTGTATGCGCTCCAGTATCGGAGATACCCGTCGATCGTGAGTTCGAATCTCACCAGCCCCACCTTTTTATTCTATTTTTACCATTCACTTCGTTTAGCCCTCCACAGCGTTTAAATATCCACCGCGCGATCTCTTTAAGGGTGCCGAGATGTACAGAGATATCCTCACCATATGCTGGTCCATCAAGGAGGTCAATAAGAACCTCGCCGATAGGAAGTCTACATCCGACTTTTCCATAAAATATCTAAAAAATGCCTGTTCTCTTCTGGCAGGGCAGATGCTAAAGATTAGCAAATCCATGCCCCAAGAGGTTCTCGATGTTGTCGATAAGAAGGGCGTGAAGAAGTGCTTCACAATGCATGAGGTGGCAGAGATGCTTTATGATACTCGAAAGATCGTAGAATTGAATCTGATCGACAATATTAGCCTATGGGCAAGAGCTCGTATGACTGCCTGATATTTTTGCGCGCCTCAGAACTCATAGGGTTCATCATGGCATCAGAGCATGCTGTTTCATCATCGGCGTCGCTACTCATGGCTTTCGTGCTCTAATACAGATATCTCCTTCATCAATTTATCCGTGGTCCTGGTTCTCAGGGCAAGTTTGATCCGGGAAGCACTCTTGAATCATGAATATGGTGCGATTAGGCGTGCACGTTTCAGTTGCAGGCGGCGTGGACAGGGCTGTATCTCGTGCTCATGAGAAAGGCTGCGATGCATTTCAGATCTTCTCTTCCAATCCTCGCAAATGGAGGTCAAAACCTATTTCCCGCGAATGTGCGGAGCGTTTTCTTGCTCTGAAAAAGCAGTTTGGTTTATCGTTGGCTGTGGATCACATGCCCTATCTGCCCAACCTTGCCTCAACAATGGAAGATGTTTATGCCAAATCGGTAGAGTCTCTCGCGAGGGAGCTGGAGCGATGCCGGGCTTTGGGCATACCGTATCTTGTAACTCATCTGGGAAGTCACCTGGGCGAGGGTCGGGAGGTTGGGCTTGATAGGGTTGTAGCTGCCTTGCAGACTGTCTTTTCTGAGTGTGATAGCGATACGGTCTTGCTTTTAGAGAACAGCGCCGGCACAAAGAACAGCATGTGTAGCACGTTTCCCGATATAGCTGCCGTCTTACAATCCATGCCTTTGAATCGTCGTCGTTTGGGCGTGTGCCTGGACACCTGTCATCTTCATGCCGCAGGATACGACTTACGTACCACTTTCGCTCTGCAGGCGACGCTGGATCAGTTTCAGGATTGCATCGGACTGGAGAAGCTTAGGCTTATTCATCTAAACGATTGCAAAGGTGCCATAGGGTCGCATTTGGATAGACATGAGCATATCGGTCTGGGGCAGATAGGTGAAGAGGGGCTTCGCGCAATCCTTTGCCATCCTGCTCTTGCCGACCTAGCCATGATCCTGGAGACACCGGTGGATGCCCGCCGGGATGATCGTGGGAATCTTGACGCAGCGAGGCGTCTTGCCTCAGGGATAAAATAGCTTCTCTATGACCAGCATCAAGGCGTCATTGGAGATGGGTTTGACCAGGTAGCTGCTCGCACCCAGATCATAGCTCTTCTGAATATCTTGATCCTCATTGGACCCGGTAAGAATAACCACAGGTATACCTCTAAGATTATTATCTTTCTTTATGCATTTAAGAAGATCTATGCCGCTAATATCCGGCAAATTGATGTCGAGCAAGATTAGTTGGGGCAAATCTGCCTTATCAACATTTTGCAGAGCTTCAAGTGCTTTTTTGCCGTTGGCGGCAATAACCAGACCCTTATTCAGCTTATTGTGCGATAATACGCGCTTTGTTACGGCTGCGTCCTCAAAATTGTCCTCCACCAGCAGGATATTTATTTTTAAGTCCATAGATTCACCTGGAGCTTTATGCTCACTTTTCCATTTGGTTGTCATCAAGTCCGAAAGGATCGTTGCAACTACCCACAAAAATAGTTTTCCCACTGAGCGGAACATATCCTCGCTTAGGTGCTCGCTTCCAGCTTAACTGCGTATCTGAATCCGGGGCGTGCCACATATTTTTCCAAGATCTTATATTCTATGAATTTAAAACTATCTCTTACCAGAAATAGTACTGATTTTTGATCAGGCGCATGTCTCTAATCGAGTGTAACCATCCTGCCTATTTTCTTTATTTTGAGTGATATGGATCGCCATCTGCTTTTAAACCGGTTTTGCCTTTTTAGTATTTGTCTGCCAGGTTCCTTTCCACGCGACCGCTGGATAGAAGAGCAACCCGGCTCAGGGGCACGTCTGCTTCCAATTCATAGCCCAGGGCCTCGCCTAAGGTGCGAGCGAATTCCAGGATCTCGCTGTGCGGGGGCATGGCCTCTCTTGTCAGGCGGTCTCGTGAGCGGCCCAGGTGCATATAAGACTTGACCTCCACAAAGTCCGGCTCGGCCTTCGCGATGAGATGGGCGTAGTCCTCCGGCCTTTCCATGTTCAGGCCACGGACCATAGTAAGGCGAATTACGCTTCGGCAGCGGTGCTGCTTGATGATCTCCAGGCTCTCCTGGATCCTTTGCCAGAGTGCTGCCGTAGGTCGGCAGACGCGCCGGTACAGCTCCTCGTCGGGTGCATTGAGGCTGAGGTAGAGCTGCGTCGGCTGAAGCTCTGCCAAAACCTCTGGATTTGTGGCGTTGCTCACCACAAATGAGGTCATGCCTCTCCTTCTGATCAGCTCGATAAGCTCCTTTAGATAAGGATAAAGTGTCGGCTCGCCCATGAGGGAGAGAGCCACATGCTTGGGCTCGCGCGCCTCAGCGAGCCTTGCCGGGTCCGTAGTCTTGGCTCCACCGTAGCCGGAGAGAAACTTCTGCTGGCCTTGTAGGATGCCGTCCAAAAGGGCGACGGGTTCCTGTGGTGCAGTTCCCGGCACAGGGTCGTCTATCGGCCTCCAGCAGTGCAGGCAGTGGTGGTTGCACTCCAGGGTGGGCGTCATCTGCACGCAGCGGTGGCTGGAGATGCCGTAGAAGTGGTTCTTGTAGCACTGGTCACCGCCCCGCATGGCGCGGCGAAGCCACAGGCAGGGCTTGACGGCTGCGCCACCCACGAGGTGGTAGCCTTGTTTGGTGAGGGTCTGTATAGCTTGATTTTCTGGTTGCATGCCAGGTAAAAAAAGAATATTCGCAGATATATAGCTACGTGTTCTTCATTGCAATATAGTAAAGAATATGATCTGAAAGTCGCAAAGGGGCTACTAAGATGCTCTGGCGATCTATTGCATTGATGGCCGTTTTGGTGATGGAGGTTTTATCAACTTCAGGCGCACAGCAAGTCGTCCCCGCTCAGGAGATATTAGCCAAAATAGCGGACAACGAGCCTGTTTATTATGATCATATCCGGGTTTTGGGCGATCTGGATCTGAGGACATTGCCTGATTCTAGAGTGTCAAACTCATTCACTCTAACCAACTCGAACCTCACCAATGCCAGCTTCGCGGGCGTCACCTTCGCGAAGGACGCTGTCTTCTGGGGCACCACCTTTGAGTGTGCCAGCTTTGAGAAAGCCGGCTTTCTGGGCCAGGCAGACTTCGCGAACAGCAGCTTTGCCAACACCAGTTTTTCCGCTGCATCATTTGGCCAGCCCGCGATCTTCGATAGGGCCCTCTTTAGGGATAACGTAAGTTTTGAGGATGTCGTATTTAGCAAGGATGCCTTCTTTTATGAGGCACTGTTCATGGCCAATGCAAATTTCAATTACTCCGATTTTGCCTCTTACTCTTACTTCGCAGCCGCGCAGTTTCTCGGCGATGCTTGCTTCTCGGACGTTGACTTCTCGGGAGCCTTGGACTTTTCAGGGGCAAAGGTCGATGGGAAGGCTAACTTCTTCCAATCCCGCTTCGAGAGCGCTGTCTTTTCCAATGCAGTCTTTTCAGGTCCCGTCCAGTTCGGCCTGGCCAGTTTCTCCGGATTATCCTCTTTTGGCGAAGCGCTCTTTGCTGATGAGGCGCTCTTCAATCTGGCCCGTTTTTCCAGGGCCGCCTACTTCTCTGGAGCCGAGTTTCAAAAGGATGCCTTCTTCGGCCTGACCCAATTCGAGGATATCGCCAGCTTGCAGAGCGCACGCTTTGACGGCAATCTCAATTTCAAGAGTGCTTCTATCTCCACCATCCCTCGGGATTAGGCAAGGTACGGCAAGAATTCTCGTATTAACCTGAACGACACAGACTTTGCCCGCTTAAAGGTCCGCTGGAATGAGATTGAAGGGCATGTGGTCTGGGATCCGGGCGCTTATCTTGCGCTGGTGGAAAATTACCGCCGCCTGGGCTGGTCCGGTGATCAGGACGACTGCTATTATCAATATAGAAAGGTAGATCAAGATCATACGGGATGGGGCTGGTCGAAGGTCATCGATATTTTGGCCTGGCTCTCTTGCGGCTATGGAGTGCGGCCTGGCTATGCCGGGGTATTATCCCTTCTGACAATTCTCATCTTCGCCCTGGTTTTCTGGAGGGGGGACGGCATCAGGAAATCGGCCAAGCCTCTGCATGAGCCGGCGGAAATGTATGCCGTGCCGGGACGCGTAACCTTACGTAACGCTCTCTTCTTCAGCACAATGATCTTTATTTCCAGGGGTCCTAACGAATTTCTGCCCGTGGGCAAAAACAGATATTACGTTATCCTGGAAGGAATTTTGGGCTGGCTGCTGCTGGCGCTCTTCCTGGTGACCCTGGGCCGGGTTATGATCCGGTAATACAAATACAAAAGTGATAAATCCTGGGCCATCTTTAAATTGAATCATTGATTACAGTTTCCAGATGGCTGATGCTGTGCTTGGCCTTCTTGCTGCTCTTCCTGATTAGCGAGGCTACCTCGGAAGAACTCGGGCAAGATGACGCGATGCCGCAGGTTTCGGCTTCTCCTTCCATAACCGCCCAGGATGTCCTGGACCAAATAAGATCGGGCGAGCCGCTAAGCTATGATAACGTAACCATAGCCGGTCCATTGGATCTGGGGGCTGGAGACGGGCCGGTCAAGCAACCGATTAAAATTACCAACTCCCGCTTCCTGGGACCCGTAAGAATAGGGGCTGTGACCTTCGCTGAGGTGCTGGATCTTAGGGGATGCATCTTTCAAGATGATGTCAGCTTTATCAAATCCAGGTTTCAAGGGGATGCCAGATTTTCCGGTGCAAGATTCCAGGGGCAGGCAGACTTTACCGGCACCGATTTCCAGGGACCGGCATCTTTCATCAGCACCAATTTTTTAAACGACAGCAGCTTTGGTAACTGTCAGTTTTACGGGGATGCAGTATTCCTGAATTCCAGCTTCGCGAGTGATGTCGATTTTAATTATGCCAAGTTCCTTCGTTCCGGATCTTTTTGGAATGCCAACTTTGAAGATGTAAGCTTTTTTGAGACTCAATTTGCCGGACAGGTCACATTTCGTTCTGCCCAGTTCAAAGGCAATGCCACATTTGCTGCCACCCGTTTCGAGAGCGATGTGCTCTTTCGTGCCGCACGATTTTGGAGTGGAAGCACTTTCGGCCTGTCCAGCTTTGGAGGGTTATCGGATTATGGCAATGTCGAATTCAAAAAGACGGCCTTCTTTGGTGGTGTGAAATTAGCAGACCTGGCTTATTTCGCCAATGCCAGGTTTGATGGTGATTTAATCCTGGAGGGAGCCAGGCTGTACAGCATGCAACTGGACAATGCATCATTCAATGAGAGTTCAAAAATTAACCTGAACAGCACGGATTTTTCCAAGTTGGTGGTTCACTGGAGCATCTTAAAGGGGCGCATGGTGTACAACGGGGCCGCTTACCTGGCGCTGGTGAAGAACTACAAGAGTCTGGAGTGGTTTGACGAAGCAGATGAATGCTACTATCAATACCGCAGAATAGGCCAGGAACTGGCGCCCTGGGGCTGGGACAAACTATCCGACACCATCTCCTGGCTCTCCTGCGGTTATGGTGTTCGGGTGAGCTACACTGCGTTTTGGTGCCTTTTTACCATCCTTACTTTTGGGGTGGTCTTTTGGGCGGGAAAGGGCATGGATAAGTTTGAGATCGAGGGCATAGAGCTTCCTGGAGATCAGAGGCTAAAGCCCAGCAAGCGCGTCTCTTTCACCGATGCCCTCTATTTCAGCATTGCCATGTTCACCACTTCCCAGGCGCCTGTCAATACATATCCCGTGGGTGTCTACAGGCATCTGGCCATGGCGGAAGGGATATTGGGCTGGTTCTTCCTGGGGCTCTTCGTGGTTGTTCTGAGCGCGGTGCTCATCCGCTAAAAGGGAGCGATAACGCTGTGCTGTGAAATAATGCCCCAAAAGGGCAGGGCATGCCAATCCGGAAAGGTTGATATACGTGTTGGTTATACGGGAAAGGTCGGAAAAGGGCGCGTGGCCTAGTCCGGATAAGGCGGCAGCCTCCTAAGCTGTAGATCGGGGGTTCGAATCCCCCCGCGCCCGCTTGGCTTTTTTGAAAACGGATTCCGGTTCTCAGCCAATCGACCTTCGAAAAAGTATGATCTCAGTGCACAATTTTGGAGATGGCCAGTTCCAGGATATCCTCTGCCCCCGACTTTTTCAGTTGGGGTATAAGCAGGTTGACAATGGATCTATCCACTACAGTCTCAACGGCGTAGTAGCCGGAGTTGTAGAGCTTGGAGATGGTGGGATTTTTCATGCTGGGCAGCATAGATATCAGGTCCGCGATTGAATCCTCGGGCACATTCATCTTGAGCAGAACCTTTCCTCTCGCCTTTATGACTGCGGACAGAAGCGTCTCAACGGCTATGATCTCTTCATGCTTCTCCGGGTCTGCCCAGCTCTTTTTATTGGCGATAAGCTCTGAGGTGGATTTGAGCATGACATCAATGATCTTCAGGCCGTTCTTCTTCAGAGTGGAGCCTGTCTCGGTCAGGTCAACAACCACATCGGTCAGCTCCGGAACCTTGGCCTCGGTAGCTCCAAAGGAGAATTGGATGTCCACCGGTATTCCCAGACTCAGGAAGAAGGCCTGGGTGAGGCTGGGATATTCCGTGGATACGCGGCTGCCCGGTTTAATCTCACGAGCGGAGTGGATATCCAGGCTCTCGGGCACGGCTACCACCAGTTTTACTATGCCTGGCCCCTGTTTGCCGTAGTTGAGTTCAGCCACACGGGACACTACAGCACCGGACTCCATTATCCAGTCCGTCCCGGAGATTCCCAGGTCGAAATAGCCTTTGGCTACATATCCCGGTATCTCCTGGGGGCGGAGGATCTTCACCTTGCCGATGCGAGGGTCTTGTATGCAGGCATTGTACTCCCGCTCCGTTCTCTTGACCTCCAGTCCGGCTTGCTCGAAGAGCTGCAGTGTCTGATTTTGCAGGCTGCCTTTGGGAATGGCGATGTCGATCATCTTGGTGTTTTGCTTTTTTAGAACATATTTTTGTCTTTTGCTCGACCATTGTTTGCCGTTTTTTCTGCATACACGACGCACAATATTTATAAATAACAACAGTAATAAACAGTTGTGGGAAGGGGAAGACATGGCAGCTCTGATTATCTCTGATACGCATTTCGGCCTGGACTCATCGACTCTCAAGAGTCCGGCAAAGGTAGACCAGTTGATGCAAGAGATATCCGAATTTGAGGGCGGCTGCGATGAGGTCGTGCTTTTGGGCGACATCTTCGATTTCTGGAGGGTTCGCCCGGAGAACGCAGTGAAGGACGCCATACCCTTACTAAAAAGGCTCTCCTCGGAAGGTCTGAAGATTCGCTATGTCGTGGGAAACCACGACCATCACCTGGTGGTACAAAAGCGGGAGGCTGAATTCATGGAGAGGGCGGCACGCGGCGATCTATACCCCGTTTATATTCCAACAATGCGCTGGCACCGGACGTTTTGCGGCATTGATATGGAGATGCTCTATCCTACTTACCGGACTCGTTGTTGTCAGAGAACTATCCTCTTCACGCACGGTCATCATCTGGACGGCATTCAAAACTTCACTTTGCAACTGGTGGAGAAGCTGCGCAGATTCTCCGGGGAAGAGTTTCTTCCTGCAGACCTGGAGATGATGATGACTTACGCCTACGAGGGCATCTACCGCTCCGCCTGCATCGGTGAGGTGGTCTCTTTCGAGAACTCCGTCTGGAAAGCATCCTGCCTGCTACAGAGGTTCAACGCCGGTGTTTTTTCCAACCAGCGCCGCGCCTGCGTCGAGGGTCAATATGAGGCCATATTGAAGTTCATTCGCGAGAGGGGCCTTGGCAAAATAGACTGCTTCATTTATGGGGATATACACCGGGCCAGCATATTCCAGAGAAAGGGGGGGCCGCTGGCTGTGAACACGGGCTGCTTTTTGCGTGAGATGGGGAATGGGTCCCGCATCGAGACGCCCGATACCTATCTGCTTCTGGATGAGGGAGGACTGGCCATCAGGGAGCTGGGCCGCAAAAGACCTCTCTTTTTATGCGAGCTTCTCTAGATGCCAAACCTATTTCATCATGTATCATCCAGTTCAAAAACATGTTCGAACCAAATGAGGAATCCCTGGTCCTGGAGATAGTTCGAGGCTTCTTTGACATTCCCTCTGAAGAGATGATGAAGATCGGCGATCAATTCAAAAAGCTGCTCTTCGATCCCCAGACCGGCAGCGAGCAGGAAGCGGTGGCGAAGCTCAAGGAGGCTCTAAAAGAGATGCCCAAAGAGCAGGTCTTATTGGCCGGCATGTTCGTCTCGGGCTTGCTGCGCTGCAACCTTGCCCAGCAGGTTGAGCAGCAGTATCAGCAAGCGAAGGCCGAAGGGAAGATCGAGCCAGATTGCGGTTGTGATTAATGGCCCCTTTATATCCGTTTCCCTATGAATAAGGCGCTTTCTGCATTCGGTAATGGCAAGGCCCTTGGCCAGGGGCTGCGGCGCATAGTCGATGCCATACTGGCGGGCGAGATCAAGACGCAAGCGGATCTGGAGTCGCATAAGAAGGATGCTTCATCGCGGCTTGCCCTATCTTCTCTCCCCAGCAATGCCGATATACTCGGCTATGCGACTCCTCTGGAGCGCGAGCGCCTCAAGATGCTGGTGCGTAAGCCCACGCGAACTATCTCCGGCGTGGCCGTCATTGCAGCCATGACCTCACCCGCTCGCTGCCCGCACGGCACATGTGTTCCCTGTCCGGGAGGCGTTCTTTGCTCTTCGGCACAAAGCTACACCGGTCGCGAGCCGGCGGCGCTTCGGGCCGCGCAGCACGACTTTGACCCCTACCGCCAGGTGACGGCCCGTCTGTCTCAACTGGGTGAGATTGGCCACCCCCTGGACAAGTCGGAGCTGATCATAATGGGCGGGACGATCACAGCGCGACCTCTGGGCTACCAGCACTGGTTTGTCAAGCGCTGTCTGCAGGCCATGAATGATTATCCTGCGGCAAGAGCGCCCGCCGCAGCGTGGCAGTCGTTTGCCGATGTGGCTATGGCCAATGAGACGGCATCTGTTAGAAACATCGGCACAACATTTGAGACCCGGCCTGACTATTGCGGTCCCAGGGAGATAATGAACATGCTGCTTTTAGGGGCCACCAAGGTGGAGCTGGGTGTGCAGAGCACTCGTGACGATCTCTTAGTGAATATGAAGCGCGGCCATACAGTCGAGGATACAGTCTCTGCCAATCGCGCTTTGCGTGAGGTGGGCCTGAAGGTGGGCTTTCACATGATGCCGGGACTGCCCGGCTCCTCTCCGAAGGTTGATCTGAAGGTTTTCCAGGAGCTTTTCTCTGATAGCCGCTTTCGCCCGGACTACTTGAAGATATATCCCACTTTAGTGGTGGAAGGAACCGAGCTTTACCGGCAATACCGGTCGGGCGAGTACGTCCCTTTGAGTGATGCTGCTGCTGCGGAGCTGGTCAGTCGCATAAAGGAGATTCTCCCCACCTATGTTCGATTGCAGCGGGTGCAGCGAGACATTCCTGCTCAGCTCATCGTGGCGGGGGTCAAAAAATCCAATCTTCGCCAGCTTGCACTGCAACTTCTGTCGGCACGTGGCCGTCGTTGCCATTGCATTCGTTGTCGTGAGGCGGGTATTCGCCGGTTCTCTGCCGGGGAAGTGGTGCTGAAACACGAGGCTTATGAGGCATGTGGTGGTGCCGAGCACTTTTTATCCTTTGAGGGGGAGGATGAGACGCTTGTTGGTTTCCTGCGCCTGCGACTTTTGGGCCGCGCCCGGGTGAGGGAACTGCATATCTACGGGCCCATGCTTCCCATCGGCAGCAGAGCGGAAGGGTGGCAGCACCGTGGCTTTGGAGCAAGATTGGTGCAGGAAGCAGAGACCCTGGCAGAGGAGGCGGGCTACAGCTCCCTGGAAATTACCAGCGGCATAGGGGCCAGGGGCTACTACCGGCGGCTGGGATACGAGCTGTGCGGGCCTTACATGGTCAAGCAATTGAAAGAGGGTTCAAAGCACCACAACCATTAAATAGCGTGCACCAAAGATCATTTGCGGTTTTGAGGAATTATAATATGCGTTGGCAAGGCAAATTTGGAAGGAAGCCCACTGGGGGAAAATTGATTCCCGCCCGGGGCAAGAGAAAGAGTGAGATAGGCAGAGAGCAGAGCGATACCACTATTGCTGCGGTCAGAGTTAAGAAGATCGAGACCAAAGGCGGAAACATAAAGATGCGCATGCTGCGGGGCGATATGGCTACAATTGCCGATCCAGTGACTGGCAAGTCCAAGATGGTCAAGATTGAGACCGTAAAGGAAAACAAGGCCAATTTGCACTACATGAGACGTAACATTCTCACCAAAGGCGCTATCGTAAAGACGGAAATGGGAGATGCCAGAATAACCAACCGGCCCGGTCAGGATGGCGTTATCAATGCCATACTGCTGCCTGCTGCATAAAACTCCCACCTCTTTTAAAAATGTTCGTCGTCTTCCGGTGTCGTTGCGGTCGCCACCTCTACGCCCCGAAGGACGCAAAGACCAGGACCTGTCCCTGCGGAAAGAGATCTCTTCTCAGCAAGGTGAGGATCTTAGCCCAGGCGGAAGATGCTTATGTCGCAGGCGAGATAGTGAGAAAGCTGCAGCTTGAGGGGCATGGCATGACCGGTTTTAGACCGGCCGGGTCATAGCCCTCAGGCTTTCTGTCGTTTGGGCATGATAGCAAAGGAGGCCCTCGTCTCGGTAAGTGCGGTGCCGTCCTCGGATTTGATCGTTCCCTCCATAAAAGCTACACTTCTGCCTTTCTTAACTACCCGGCCCGTGGCCGTGATCCTCCCGCTCCGAACGCCTTGCAGGAAGGAGGTGCTCTCTGTTATGGTGGCGATGGCGGCATCTTCTTCCAGGACGGTGAAAAGTGCCAGGGCCATGGCTTCATCACAAAGAGCTGTAAAAAGGCCGCCCTGCAGCCAGCCCACGCCGTTGTGCATATCGGGCCGCACCTGCATGAAGAGTTCTGCTTCGCCGCTGCCATAAGCGCCAATCAAAATCCCCATCAATTGAAAGAAGGGGTTTGCATCCCTTCCTCGTCGGCGGATCTCCATAATATAACCCATTTTTCCATCAACCTCCAGTTTCTTGAAAACGGATTTTTATATAGATGATGGGCAGATGAGGAAGCAAAACCGGGATGTAGCAAAAGTAAATGAATAGATCCTGGCCCAAAAGGCCACGCTGAAAAGTTTAGAGCAAAATCCAAGGGAACAAAGATAATGCGCCTCAAAGACAAGCTGCAAGGAGTCGTGCCGCAGGATGATCTAAGCAAACTCTCGAATCGTTTTCATATCATTGGCAATATTGCCGTACTCTCCCTTGCCCCGCAGCTGGCATCTTACAAGAAGGAGATCGGTGAGGCTGTGCTCTCTTCCGGCAAGAGCATTCATACAGTGCTGAACAAGACATCGAAGCTGCAAGGCGAGAGAAGGGTGGCCGGCTTCGAGCTCTTGGCAGGCATGGGCAATACCGTCACCATGCACAAGGAATTCGGTTTCCTCTACCGTCTGGATGTAGCGAGAGTCTTCTGGAACAGCCATCTAAGCTACGAGAGAATGAGGGTGGCGGCAGCGGCTATGGCTGGTGAGGATGTGCTGCTTCCTTTTTCGGGTGTGGGACCGTTTGCCGTTCCTCTGGCCGCCCGGGGCGCTCACGTCCTGGCCCTGGAGAAGAGTCGCGAAGCATGCCTTTATCTGGCTGAAAATGCCCGGCTAAATCGGCTGGAAGGGATGATCGCGATAATAAACGCCGATGCCTTTCACATGGCAAAGCTGCTGCGAGGGAACTTTCATAGAGCCGTCATTCCCGCGCCCTATGCAGCAGACGGGATTTTGGAAACCGTATTGCCTCTTGTGAAATCCAGGGGATGCTTGCACTTTTATACCTTCAAGAAGCTTCATCAGATCGAGCCGCTCAAGAAGAGCTACGAAGATCTGGGTCTGGAAGTTATGCAGGTTCATAGCTGCGGCAATGTGGCTCCTGGAGTCTGCCGCTGGGTCTTTGATTTGGTGAAATCCTAAAAATGGGGGGATACGAAATCCTTAAATACGTCGATTGACGTATAGTTGGATTGGCAAAGGTCGAAGACTCATTTCTTTCCCTCCTATGACTTTTGCCTCCCTCCTATTAGCACGAATTTTTCGGCCCGGCACTTTTTCTCCTAGAAATTCTGACCTCATAATATCGACGATATTGCCGCCAATGCGAAGGCTGCCAGGCCAAGTAAGCTGAGGGGCAGAGTGTAGCCCAGAGCGGTCTCTTTCATGCTCGACCCTGTGGAGCTTTTAATGAGCCAGAAGTAGGGATCTGTGACATAGGAGAACATGAAAGCCCCTGATGCAATGAGCAGAGCTAGAGTTGTCCCTGGTAGCGGGTAGTGTACCAGGATCTCTGTGGCTACTGTTGCCGTCACCACCCTCGAACCCTGAGCAAGCTGCAAAGCGGCAGATAACAGGAAAGGCAGGAGCAGAGCCGGCAGAAAATGGCTCAGACGGAAGATCTCTTGCCCAAGGCCGCTTTGCGCCACCACATAGCCGAAAGCACCCGCACCGCACAGGTCCAGCAATATCACGCCTGATCTTCTCGATGCCACATGAATCAGCTCATGTATCTTTTCTCTCTCCAGCGCCAGGCAGAGCATGGCTCCCAGGAGCAGGGCAATGCTCGGGTCTGCCAGGATGCGCGCCTTCTCCGGCAGGCTGACGCCTCCCAGCAGTATCAGGGCCAGTGGCACGAGCAGAGGGGCCCAGGCACGAGGCCTGCTCATTTTAGGTGAGGCTCTGATCTCTTTATATTCGGTTTTCTCTGGGAAAAGATGCTTCATAATGGTGTAGGCCAGGGCGAACAAAACCAGTGAGATGGGAATGCCGTGCATGAGCAGATCGCTGGGCTGCGCCCCCAGGCCGGTGGAGAGCGTGATCATGACCGGAGAAGGATAGATGAGATTGAAGGAGATTATGGTGCAGGCTGCCGTCATGAACAGGGCCTTTTTATCGTCCTGGCTATCTTTTCCAGCCAGGCTGCTTACCACCGGCTGCAAAATCATATAGGCGGTGATGCTGCACATCACAGGCAGCGAGATGAGGTACCCGGCCGCTCCGCTAATCGCCAGGCTCCTGTCGGCCAGCCCCTTCAGGTCGGCAACGATTCGATCCAGGCTTTCTGTGCTGCGCAGATACTCGGCCAGCAGGGCACCGCTGAATACTACTATGGCCAGGGAGGAAAAGATCCGGGATAGGCCCGTGGAGACATACCCCGGTAGCTCTCCGTTCATGCCCACCAGGAGGCCAAAGACGATAGAGGAGACGATTAAACTCATGAACGGACCAAGCCTGGCTATGATCAAACCAACGAAAATGACGGTTGCCAGAAAAGCAAGGAACGGGTCCATATTGTTAAGTATATCTTCCTAGCTATAAAACCCTAATTATGCTTGCTATGGTTTTTTCCCCTAAACATCCGAAACACATTTATAGATAGAAATATAAAAAAGGCAGAGAAGGGATTTAGTCTTATTTGAATCATCCCGGATCGTGAAAACGGCGATCCCGGCAAGGGATAGTTTGGCAGGGAAAGGAAGGGAGTAGTGGCATGAGTAGAGGTAGCTTTAGGGGCAAACTACCTCGGGGGAGGCTTGATTATAAGGTAAGTCCGGCACTCCTGGGCGTAGCCTTGTTTTTAGTTATTCTAGTTCCATCTCTATTCTACATATTCCCAAGTGTCCCCAACTCTTCCCAGCCATATTCTCATGAATTGTCATCCCGTCTTGAATTGAAATCAAGTACCCCTTCTTTCCTAGACCATCCCCTTTCAGACAATGAAACAAATATCAATGAAATGCATTATGTCGCCTCCAATGAATCGTCCCTTCTGGCCACGGTCCACCTGTCACCCGAAATGTCTCAGGTCTACCTGGAGAACACCGGCTCCTCAAAGCTGCATCAGGTGCAAATAGTCGGCGGGGGAAGGTCTCTTGGCATATTATCCGAGCTTGTTTGCGGCGAGAGGAAGGTGTTGGCTGTGAGCGGATCCCCGGAGGAGCTGCGCGTGTCTGCTCTCGATCCCACGGAGGGAGAGGTCTTGGCTCGCGTCCAGTATATCTCACCAGACGTAAGTGAGGCTCCTACAAATCTCATTTCCGGGAAAGAGGTGCTGAGGACAAAAGCTGCCTCTGTCGCCACGCCCACCTTTTCCGGGACGTTTGGTGACGCCTCCGCAGTTCCTTCTTCTACTGATCAGATCAGGGAAGAGACGCCGATAGCATCTGCACTTTTGCTGACCATAAATGCCAACAAGTCGGAAGGCAGAGCCGGCGAGGTTGTGGGCTATAGGTGCCTTGCGAAAAACCTGGGGGCGGTCGAGCTGTCCGACGTACAGATATCATGCGCCGGAAAGCTGGCTTCTACCAAATATCTCCCTGTCGGCGAGGAGCTTTTTCTGGATGCAGCCATGCCGATTGAGAATAATACCAGGCTATCGGCCAGCGTGCGAGCTTTGGATGCTCGGGGTAGAACCTACACCAACAATACCTCTTTGGACATATGGGAGATCTCTCCTTTTCTTAAGCTGGAAGTTACTGCCCCTGTGCGGGTGCATCGTGGCGAAAGCGTTAATCTGCAAATTCGCATTGAAAACAAGGGGACTGAAAACCTCACAGATATTCTGGTCCGGGATAGTATGGGTGAGGTCGGGCGGATCGCCCTCTTGCAACCAGGCGATCTTAAGGTACTGCAAAGGGAGATGGCGGTCTTTCAGAGCCTGCAAGATGAGTTTTCGGTTATCGCCCACGATAAGGCAGGATCTGATGTCTATGCCGGCGAGAGGGTCGACATTAGGGTGCAAAATTCCACGCTCTTGATACAGGGCGATCCTTCCGAGGTCAGGATTTATCCGGGTGAGCCCGCCGAGGTGACCTGGGTCTTGAGCAACAGTGGTGAGGAGCTATTGCAAAACATTACCTTGGAGGGAGACGGAAAGAAGCGCATTCTCAAGGAACTGGCTCCCGGTCAATCGGTAAAGATGGCGGCCATTTACATCAAGAACACTACCTCCTGGATAAACGTTACTGCAAGGGGATTTGATGGCAACGGTTTTGAGGCCGTCAGCACGGCGGGCGTGCTTTTGAAGACCGTTTCGTCCGGCATCACTTTGAAGCTCATGCCCACCGAGATCGAGGTTAGCCCGGACGACGCGGCAGAGGTCAGTGCCCTTATCACCAATTCCGGGGACGATCTACTGGGGGATGTTGTATTAACCTTGAACGGCACCACACTGTCATCCTTGGGCAGCCTTCAGCCGGGTGAGTTCAGACTGATAAATACCAAAGCGGTGATATCCGATAATTGCACAATTCAATATGAGGCCAGGGGAAAAGACTCGCGTGGCCTGACCTTATCGGACGGATCTGCCGTTAAGGTGGCGGCCGTTGTTGCCGCACTCAAGATATTCGTCAGCTCTTCGCCGCCCGCCATAGTGCCGGGAGAGAAGAGCCTTCTCACCTGCACCGTGGCAAATACCGGAAGTGTTCCTCTCTACAGCATATTCGTTATCAGCAAACGGCTGGGGCCTCTGGGCAACATCGATTACCTTTCACCCAAGCGCCAAATAACCGTCTCTGTGGAAAAGACGGTGAATGAATCTATCGATGATACCATAACCGCAGAAGGATTCACTCCGGACAGGAAGCCCGTGCGCGGCACTTTTAGCATGAGCCTGAAGCTTCTCAGTTCAACCGGTCCGGTTCAGGGTGCGGAGGAGGGTCGTGCATCAGTTCCTTTGCAGCCGTCCGCCGTGAAGATGGCTTATGCCAACATCAGCATGGGCAATGTCAGCCTGCCCTTCAACCTGCCTGCCCAGGAGGAGACAGAGAGTAGTGTCTCGAATACTATGGCCCGCGATGTGGACCGGTCGGCAACAGAGCAAAACAATCTGGTATTGGATAGAATTGCTGATCTTCTGCACTATGTGGAAACGCTTCTGGGATTGGGTGGTGACCGAATAAAGCCCCAGGGCGAGAATGAACCCCAATCGAATGCTTCTCCGGAGTATTCTCCTGCCAGCAGAGATGGCCTGTCCGGGTCCAAAAATTACGAGCTATCCATTGCAGGGGTGAAGGACTCAGAGCACGGAGCCATAACCATTCTGGATGTCAATGCACTTCCTTCTCAGCCTGCTGCCAATGAGCCTGTCAAGGTGACTGTGCACCTGCAAAGTTCGGAGAGAATACAGTTCGTTTCGGCAAAATACGGCCTGTCCGAACTGCCCCTCACCAGGCAGGATATGATCAGTGTGGATCGGGTCTACGATTGCGCCCTTCGCCTGGAATCTGGCAGCCTCGAAGACGGATACTGGAGCGGCACTATTCCCGGCAGAGGCGCAGGAACTTACATGCCCCTTTCCGTCTTGATAACAGGCGCATCGAGCAGCGCGGAAGGCGGACCGTATTTGCTCCACTGGAGCACAGTCAACTCTGTCAAGGGGCGGACGGTCGTTGCCCCCTCCGGAAGAAACGGGATGCTATTCATTGAGTCCTCATCTGTAAAAGGCAAAGGCGAGGTCACCATCAAAGATACCATCCAGGGATCGACGATGCTGTTCAATGAGAATGTAATGGGCAACGGCTCTATCAGCCTGGAGACGCTGCGCACCATTGATCGCTGTGGTTCTCAAGACAATTTTACCGAGAAGAAGGATCTGGTTTTTACCGGCGGCAATCTCAAAGGCCATAAGACCGTGGCCTCTCCCAACTTCCAGGGAGGCCTGGGTGCCTCGGTCACAGAGAGGTTCAACTTAAGCCATGTGGACAAGAGCGAGACATCAAGCGTTCGCAGCAACAATTTTGTCAACAATACTCTGGCCTTCAAGACGGACCAGGCTTTTGATGGAACCTGGAACATCCAGACCAAGTATGCCAAGTTCTACAAGAAGATCAAGGCCGATCAGAAGTACACCGGCTCTTTCCAGACCCAGAAGGACATCACGTTCACGGATGCGGGACAGAAATAGAAGGGATCTGTGCAGTCCCGAAACCGTTGAGATCTTAGATATTCCTTTGCCCATCCAAAAAATATTTTTCCTCAGCTCCGTCTTGCCGCTGCCGCTTTCCGCCAGACCTCATCGGAGTTGTCTATGGACTCGATCTGATCATGGATGTCGATGCGGTGCTGCACCTCGGCTGCCCGTAGTCTCTTTTCCATAGAAAGCCTCAGCGCCTCCCGGGAGCTGTCCCGTAACTCTTCCGCCTCCTGCCAGAGCTTCTCCGCCAGCGCGACATCATTGGGCCGGATCTCTACGGACCGGGACCGTAGCTCCTTTTCACTTTGTACGGCTGCATCATGCTGCTCTTTCAAACGCATGGCATCATTTTGCAGTTCTTCGACCTCATGGGCCATATCCTCTTTGCTTCTGGCAACCAAATCCATTTCCGAGAACATCTCATGCCTCCAGCATCTTCAGGAATATTTGATGAATCCTTGGGTCTTGTGTCAGTTCAGGGTGAAAGGCCAAAGCCAGCAGATTCTTCTGGCGCGCCGCCACAATTACATCCCCTATGCGCGCCAGCACCTCTACGCCGTTGCCCACCTGGGCTATGGCCGGGGCGCGGATGAAAACTGCCCGGTAAGGTCGGTCCAGCCCTTTTACTTGCAGGTCCGCCTCAAAGGACTCCCTCTGCGGCCCGAAGGCATTTCGGTTGATCTTGGTGTCCATGAGGCCCAGTGGTTTGAGGCGGCAGTCACTATTGCCCATTATCTCCTGGGAGATGAGCACCAGGCCGGCACAGGTGGCCAGAATTGGCTTGCCGGAGAGGGCTGCAGCCTTCAACTCTTCGGTAAGGCCACTGCTTTCCAACTGGCGGCTGATGGTTGTGCTCTCTCCGCCCGGCAGCACCAGAGCACAGCACTTTTCGATCAGTTCGGGCTTTCTAACCTCCACGATCTGGATTTTACCCTTGCTCGCCCTCTCCAGTGCCAGGATATGCTCGGATACGTCCCCTTGCAAAGCCAGGACGCCGATCTTTGCCACTTACCAGCCCCTATTTTGCAAAGCTTCTGTTTCAGGAATCGTAGAAGCATCCACCCCTTTCATGGCAGCGCCCAAACCCTTGGATACTCTGGCCAGGAGGGGCGCATCATCGTAATGGTGCACTGCTTCAACGATGGCTCCTGCCATGGCCTGCGGTTTTTCTGACTTAAATATGCCTGATCCCACGAAGACCCCATCCGCTCCAAGCTGCATCATCAACGCAGCATCGGCAGGTGTCGCCACCCCACCTGCGGCAAAGTTTACCACAGGCAGGCGCTGCATGCGAGCGCACTCCCTGACCAGATCAAGGTCCGCCTCAATCTCCCGTGCCACCTTCAGAAGCTGCAGATCGTCCATGCCCTTCAGGCTCCTGATCTGACCATGAATCATCCTCATGTGCAAAACGGCCTGGCTCACGTCTCCTGTTCCTGCTTCGCCCTTGGTTCTGATCATAGCTGCGCCTTCCTTGATGCGCCGGCAGGCTTCGCCCAGGTTTCGAGCTCCACAGACGAAGGGAATGGTGAATTTGGTCTTCTCAATATGAAAATCATCCGCGGGCGTGAGTACCTCG
Source organism: uncultured Methanotrichaceae archaeon (assembly GCA_964506745.1). GTDB lineage: Archaea > Halobacteriota > Methanosarcinia > Methanotrichales > Methanotrichaceae > Methanothrix. Next base: position 38,001 of record CAZDLZ010000010.1, read on the forward strand.
GACTCGTCCACCATATCCACACCCAGTGCCTCTAATACCTGTGCCTCCACAAAGTGGCCGATCCTGGCCTTGGCCATGACGGGAATGGTCACCGCCTCTATGATGGCCTCAATGATTGCAGGGTCGGCCATTCTGGCTACGCCCCCCATCTTTCGGATGTCGGCAGGAACGGCATGCAGGGCCATTACGGCCACAGCACCAGCTTCTTCTGCAATAACTGCCTGCTCTGGGGTTGTGACGTCCATGATGACGCCGCCCTTCTGCATCTTTGCGAAACCGCGCTTGAGCAGTTCCGTACCAAATCGAAGATTTTCAAGCTCCATGAATTGCCCCAAATGTTCTTAAGTGCCAGGCTAATGCAGGGCGAATAAATAAACTTTGCCCCGGCGGACTTCGATCTTCTCCTGAAAAAATGTTAAAATATAAGAAAAGGCATTGGGCAGGCGGGTGGCCCGCCCCTTTACCTTTTACGACATATAGTTTTCGTAAAGATAGATGTCTTTGTCTCCACTGCGATCATCGGTCCAGACGATTCGTCCCGTTTTTATGCGCGGTTGGGTCTGGTTTCCGGCATCTGTGCAGATAGCCTTCTCTTTTTGCACATTACGGTCGTAGACATAGATATCCCAGTTTTCGTTACGATAATCCTGCCAGACAACGATGCCGTTTTCGACATCCGGATTTGTTTCATCCATCAAACCCCTGGTTATCTGTATCTCCTTGCTGGTATTCAGGTCATAGGCATAGATGTCCCAATTTCCGTTGCGATTGTCCTGCCAGACCACTGTATGTCCATCCGTAGCCGGATTTATCTGGTCGCTGGCATCGCTTGACAGCTCCACAGGACTCTTACCCTGTGCCCCCATCCAGATATCCCAGTTGCCCTTTTTATTGTTCTGATAGACGACATAGTCTCCACCAGCTCGCGGGTTGATTCCGTTAGGCGGAAAGTCGGGAAGGGCCTCTTTCTCATAAAGCGGTCTCATGTAGACCATCCAGCCGAAGTAATTCTTTCTCAAATAGGCCAGATTGTCTGCACTGAGCGAAATTGGGGTGACATTCTCCAGGCCATAGACCAGCTCTGTAGAGTTGACATTGGATACGTCAAAGGTTCGGATGGACCAGTAGTCTTCGATTTTATACTGGTTCAATGGATTGCGGGATATCCAGGCGATGATGCTTCCATCGATGTCAGGATACATATCCTCATACGGGCCTGCCGCGATGGGCAGCTCCAGTTCCTGGGCCAGGCTGTAAACATAAATATCCGGTTTTCCGGTGCGATTGTCCATCCAGGCCACGTAGTATCCTACCTGGTCGTTGCCGCCTACTACAGGGTAGCTCTGGTCTCCGGGTGCGTTGCATATGATGCTCGTCTGACCTGCGGTCACGGGCACAGTCCTCGGCCTGCCGTTATGGGTGTTGAGCCAAACCAGTTTTTCGTCCATGCTGGGCTTGACCTGCCCTGGTCCCACCTGGACCAGTTCATCCTTCCAGTTGGTGAGGTCCAGCTTGCGAATGGATGTGTTCGGATCGGTTCCGTCCACATAAGATATGTATTTCCCCGAAACAACAGGATTCGTCTGCTCCCCCTGTCGGGGGTAGGTCTTGCCCCACTTTTTGTCCCATAAGTAGTAGGCGATATCTTTGCTCTTGGCATCCTCCCAGGCGATGGTGTTTCCGGATACATCGGGATAGAGCTGGTCACCTTCTTTCGTAAGTCGGGTTTCATTTCCGGTTATCAGGTCTTTGACATAGATATCAAAGTCAACGTTACGGTTGTCCTGCCAGACGACCAGATTGCCGCTGATGATTGGATACATCTGCTGGCCCTTTCCTTTGTAGACGGCAACGCTTTCACCATTCGTAAGGTCCTGTACGTAAATGTCCCAGTTGCCGCTGGAATTGTCCATCCAAACGACTCTCTCTTTAGAGATGCATGGCCAGGTCTGATCTCCTTTTCCAGTTACCACGGCTGATTCGATGCCTGTGGTTATATTCTTCATATATATGTCAGCGTCTCCATTTCTATAGTCTGCCCAAATCACTTTATCGCCTGAGGCTTTGGGATAAAGCTGATCCCAATCCCCTTTGGATATGGGCCTTTCCGCCCGTGTGAAGAAATCAAAGCCAAAGATATTCCAGTTGCCTCTCCTATTGTCGCTCCATACCAGCAGGCTGCCATTGGTACTGGGAAAATCGGTGGCGAGCAGCAGCAGCGGATCGGAGTTGATGTACCTCATTTTGATCTGGGAAAAGCCATTGCTGTTGTCCATCCATACAATCTTATTACCGGATATGATCTTGGATGAGAGGTACGGCTTTATTTGGTCCGGGTCGCCCTTGCCGTCATTGGGCGTCTGCTGCATAGGAAGTGTGGCCAAAGGTATTTCCACTCCTTTTTCCTGATCATTAAGATAAATATCCGAATCTCCTCCTCTAACATCCAGCCAGGCGACATAGTTATCGTATACCGTCGGATAGCCCTGGTTAGCGAAGTTGGTTGTTACCGCTCTTTCGGTTTTTGTGGATAGGTCGTAGATGTAAATATCCCAATTCTTATTTCTGCCGTCGGCCCAGACCACGGTATTGCCCCATATCCAGGGTTGAGCCTGCCTGGCAGGGTTAGTGCAGATTGCTGTCTCCTCACTCGATGTTAGGTTGTAGAGATAAACGTCCCATTTATTTTCACCACTTCGGGAATCGATCCAGACGATTTTGTCGCCGTTTATCACAGGCGAGAGCTTGAAGGAGTTTGCTGTAGTGATTTGCCTCTCTTTTCCTTTAGAGATATCATAGAGATAAATCTCCTCGCTGCCTGAGCGTTTATCGATCCAGATGATATTATTTCCGTCGATCATTGCGTAGCGGTTGTCGGATGTGCCATTGGTAATCTTTCTAGCCTTCTTCGTCAGAAGGTTGTATAGGTAGATGTTTAGGTTTCCTTGGCTTTTGTCCGTCCAAATCACATTATCGCCGCTGATGTCCGGGCTGCTGTGGTCAAAATCGTCATTGGTAATTATTTGTTCCTTGTTGGCTGTGGTGTTGAACAGATATACATTAAAGAATCCGTTCCTGTTGTCCGTCCAGACTACGTTATCCTCGGAAATGGATGGATTTGTATGGTTGAAAGGCCCGTTGGTTATGCTTACATCGGCCAAAACCTTGAAGTCGTACATCCGGATATCCGGATCGTTTGGACCCTGTCTGTACTCCGTCCAGACGACGCCACGATCGCTAATGGCAGGTTCCATCTTTATGGTTCCCGGTGCCAGGGTAAAATCGTCGCCGCTCTTAATGTCGTAGATATTGATATCTGTGTGGTTATTGAGGTAAGCAATAATATCGCCGAAGACTCTGGGGTCGGTCTGCATGCCGGGCTTGGTAAGCTTAGTCGTCTTCTTGGTAGTGATATCCATGAAGGCGATGTCGGACTCGCCGGTACGATTATCTGCCCATGCTACAATGTTGCCGTATATGGAAGGAAACGCCTGATCATTTGGCCCTGTGGAGATTGCCGACTCTTTTCCGCTGGCAATATCGTACAGATATACATCAAAATCGCCTGATCGCTTATCCATCCAGACTATTTTATCCCCATAAATTTTGGGCTCAATCTGCTCTCCCTTCCCGGTGGATACGATGCTCTCCATTTTGGTCGTCAGGTCGTGAAGACAAATGTGATAGGTGCCGTCGCGGTCATCAGCCCAGACTACTCTATCTTTGTTGATGTCGGGTTGTGTCTGGTTGCCTTCTGCCGCAATCACTGCCGATTCTGTGCGGTTGACGGCATCATACATGTAGATGTCTGCGTTGCCCGCGCGCATGTCCTGCCAGACGATACGCTCGCCGGATACAGCTGGATTTATCTGGAAGAACGGATTAATGCATACCCATTTTTCCAGGCCGGTCTCCAGGTCGTACATGAATATGTCGAAGTTTCCACTCCTGTTATCTGACCAGGCTACAATATGTCCGTCTATGGCAGGCTGCATCTGCTCCGAGCCCACTAATATGGCTATGGGACGCTCCTTTCCATAATCCGCCCCGCCGACAGCGCCAATATTGAGAAGTGCTGCCGTTATGATCATTATGAAGATTGCCTTGTGCATCTTATCACTCTGTGATCGAATGTTTTTCCTCTTGCGATATCTTTCAGGGTGCTTTTGGCGAACCAATATAAGGACTTTTCTCGACGTTTGTCGTTATCTCTCTGAAAAGGATATTACATCACCTTTGGAACGGTTGATCTTAATAATTCCTCATTCTTAGGCGACAAAAGTTCGCTTAAAATTAGCAATGACTATATATTCCTTGTACCAACATTTTTACCACACCGGGAGGAACCAAGTTGAAGGATTATCTCATAATGGATGACGTCAAGCTTGATCATAAAAGGGTCCTGGTAAGGGTGGACTTCAACTCTCCCATGGACCCCAGCGGAAATATCCTGGATGACAAGCGCATAAGGAGCCATTTAGACACTCTGCGTGCCCTGGAGGACTGTAGGGTGGTTCTCATGGCGCACCAGAGCCGGGCCGGAAAGAAAGACTATACCACGATGGAGGCTCATGCCCGTCTGGCAACGCGGCTCCTACGTCGCGATGTTACCTATATTGATGATATCTTCGGATCTTATGCCCAAAGCGCCATAAAATCTCTGGCGGCTGGCGAGGTTATTCTTCTGGAAAATACCCGATTTTATGCCGAAGAGAACATGAACCGAAGCCCTGCCGATCACGCCAAAAGCCACATGGTGAGAAAGCTGGCGCCATTGTTTGATCTTTTCATAAATGACGCTTTTGCAGTCTCCCATCGTTCTCACTGCTCCGTGGTGGGCTTTACTGAGGTGCTGCCCAGCTACGCCGGTCTTCTTATGGACAAGGAGATCACGGCACTGGATAAGGGGTTAACTGGTAACGAGCACCCAACCGTTTTCTCTTTGGGTGGAACGAAGGCGGACGATTCAATTAAAGTCACCCAAAACGTTCTAAGTCGCGGCGGCGCCGATAAGATCCTGACCTCGGGAGTTGTAGCCACCGTCTTCATGATGGCGGCTGGCATCAATGTGGGTGATGCCAATCGCAAGTTCGTAGAGGATCAGGAGTATCTGGACCAAATTCCCATTGCGGCAAAGCTCTTGCATGATTATCCTGACAAGATCTTACTGCCCGTGGATGTAGCTTTGAACCAGAATGGTGAGCGGGTGGAAGTTGCTGTGGACAAGCTCCCTACCGCTTTGCCTATTGCTGACATTGGCCTGGAGACCATTGTCATCTACTCGAAGTATATGAAGGAGGCCAAGGTTACCGTCCTTAATGGGCCGACAGGTGTCTTCGAGCAGGAGAAGTTCCGGCTCGGCACATCCGAACTCTTGAAAGCGGCCACTGAATCGGGCTATTCTATTGCCGGCGGAGGGCATAGCGTGGCGGCCATTGAGCAGCTCGGCCTGGAGTCCAAGTTCAACCATGTTAGCATGGGTGGTGGAGCATCCATCACCTATCTGTCTGGCGAGCCATTGCCCGGTATTGAAGCTCTGAAGAAGGCGGCTCTCCGGTCACGAAAGATCTAAACGCAGGATTTCTTTCCGGCATGCATCCAGGATGGCGAGCGGATCGCCTATCGCTTCGAGGGCTGCTGCCGACCTGTGACCGCCTCCGTCGCCTCCGTGGGCTTTGCCCACCTCTCCCAGGAGTTTTGCCAGGTTGCAGCCCCTCTGGGCGGCTTCCCGGCTGCATCTGGCACTGATGCGGACCGTGTCGCTCTTCCCATGCCGTCCTGCTACGAAGGCCACGTCTGCGCCTAAATCCACCAGGGCCATGGCAGCCGATCCTTCGAAGGAATTAACCGTGGTGCAGGCAATAAGCCAGTCTCCCTGGTGTACAACATCGGCCCTGGAGGCGGCCTTGAGTACGGCAATTCTTTGGGATATATCTGCGGGCACAGAGAGTGCTTCCTGCGCCTCTTCATAAGCAAACCCACCTGTCTCCAAAAGCTCGGCTGCTGTCAGGAAGGTGGCAGGTGTTGCGCGCTTGAAGCGGCCGGTGTCGGCAATCATGCCTGCCAGAAGTCCGAGAGCCGCCTTTCGGTCCACCTTTTTGCCGTTCTCCTTTAGGATCGTCCAGACGATCTCGGCAGTGGACTTGGTCTGTCTTTGTATGTAGAAAAGGGCGCCTTCCAGCAGTCCATCGTCCAGGTGGTGGTCCACCAGGGCATAGTTGGCCGGCAGCCGATCGCCCAGCTGCGTCTTTACCGATGTGTCTACTACTACTACCAGATCGTAGTCTTCAACTGGCGGGTTTATCAGGACGCGGGCTCCTATGATATTGGCCAGGGAAATGCCCGTGCGGCTCAGATCGTCTACCGCGCCGATTGCTCCTCCGAAGGCCCGGCTCAGAGCAAAGCTGCTCCCGATGGCGTCGGGATCGGCGTTCCTGTGGCAGAGGTAGATGACATTCCTGTACCTGCCGATGTGATCGCCAAACTGATGCTCGCTAATGCGCATGGCTTTATTTGAGGCCATGAGAATTGATATAGTTGCCTGAAGAAGACTAACATATATCTATTTCACTTCACCTATCTTCTTATGAAATACCCGCTTGGCTTTGCCTTCCTGGCGGGGCAGGCCACCTATGGGAAAGACATCTCCCTTGGGGGAGAAGCCCAGCGTCTCCTTGAGTGCCTTTTCCACCATGTAGCCCGTAACTTTTGGCCCTGCTTCTACATTTACCCGCACATTGTTGACCCCGTCCACCTCTTCCACAATGATCTGGTAGTTGTTGCCGATGCCGCAAATGCCCAGAAGCGTCTGCTCGATCTGCTTGGGGAAGAAGTTCACGCCCTTGACAATCAGCATATCATCACGCCTGCCGGTGATGGGCGCGATCCTCAGGTGAGTTCTGCCGCACTCGCATCTATCCCTGGAAATAACGTGGGTTAGATCGGCAGTACGGAATCGAATCATGGGCAGTGCTTCTCTTGTCAGCGAGGTGAAGACCAGCTCGCCCTCCTCTCCGTCATCAACAGCCTCTCCTGTCTTGGGATCGATGATCTCCAGGATGTACTGATCCTCCCAGACATGCAGGCCGTCATGAGCCGTGCAGTCCATGCCCAGCGTGCCCACGCCTCCAGACTCGGTCATGCCGTAGATATCGAAGACATCGATATTAAGTCCCGTGGCGATCTTCTTTTTCATGGACTCTGAGAAAGCCTCCGCCCCGAAGATGCCAATCTCCATGTCCGGTAGAGTCTCCTTCTGCTCCTCCAGGATCTCCATGAGCCGTACCCCGTAGCTGACCACGCCTGTGAAGACGCGTGTCTTCAGATCCCTGGCCAGGTGTATCTGCCGAACGGTGTTTCCCGGGCCCGCTGGTATGACAAAGAGTCCTGCCGCCCGCGCTCCGTGGTACATGCCAAAGCCGCCGTTGAAAAGGCCGAAGAGGGGCGTGATCTGGGTGGCGTCTCCGGGCTTTGCCCCGGCCATGCGGTAGCAACGGGCCATGCACTCCGCCCATTGCCGCAGATCGCTCTGTGTGTAGGGCATGACCACCGGCGTTCCCGTAGACCCGGAGGACATATGCATCTCCGCGATATCCCGACGGGGAACGCAGGAGAGCCCCAATGGATAGTTTTCTCGCAGGATGTCCTTGTTGGTCATGGGCAGCTTCGCCACATCGTCTGCTGTCAGGATGTCCTCGGGCTTAACGTTCGCTTCATCAAAGAGCTGCCGGTAGGTGGCGTTTGACTCGTAAACATGTTTGACCACTGCTTTCAGCCTGGCTGACTGCATATCAAATATGTCCTTTCTGGATGCGGTTTCCATTGATTTATTGAAAAAAATGTCATTTTTCATCATAAATAGCTCCTTCCTGCGGCAAAGGCTTTCTGATTAATGTCCCAAAACTTTTCACGCACGCATTGCAAAATGGCCTTCTCCCAGGACTCCAAATGCAGATCCAGACCCTGAGAGATGGCTCCCAGGAGGACGATATTGGCGGCACGAATGTCGCCAAGCTCCCTGGCTATTTTTGCGGCATCAATGTAAACCAGCCTGGGAAAGGCTTGGTGCAGCATCTCTATTGTATCTTCCGGGTATCGCGCGGCGCCCGAAGAGACGGTAACAGGCATTATGGCCTGAGTGCTTACCACGGCAAGCCCGTCTGGCCGGATGTAGTCTGCATAGCGCAATGCTTCTACCTTTTCTAAAGAGCCCAGAATGTGAGCCGACTTCCTGGCTACCAGGGGGCTGTGCACTTCTCTGCCGTAGCGGATCTGGGCCATCACCGAGCCGCCCCGCTGTGCCATGCCGTGAACCTCATTGGTCTTGATGTCGTAGCCTTCCAGCATGGCCGTCTGGGCCAGGATCTCACTGGCCAGCAAGATTCCCTGGCCGCCCACGCCGACTAATACGATGCTCTTCGTCTCCGTTGTCTTCTTTGCCACATTGCCATTCTCGCTCATGCATTTCCCCCGCTGATGATAGCTTCGGCCGGGCAGATCTGCTCACATAGTCCGCAGCCGGCACAGAGCGTCTCGTTAATCCTGGGGCCGCCTTCTCCTCCTTCAATGGCCGGGCAGCCGAGATCCAGGCATAGTTTGCAGCCCTTGCATTCGTCCGCCAGGATCCGTCTCACCGGACCCACTCTCTTCTTCTCCCGTAGGGGGCAGGGGGCACGCGAGACGATCAGGGATGGCTCCTTCGCCTCGATCTCTGCCGAGATGACCTGCCCGGCCTGGTCCAGGTCGTAGGGGTCAATTACAGAGATGCGCTTTATGCCGCAGGCCCGGCCGATATCCTCGATGGAGACGGCTTTTACCGCTTCACCCATGAGAGTTCTGCCAGTGCCCGGGTGGTCTTGATGGCCGGTCATGGCAGTGGTGCGGTTGTCCAACACGATTATGGTCGAATGGCCTCTGTTGTAGGCGATATCCAGCAGGCCGGTTATGCCGGAGTGAAAGAAGGTAGAGTCGCCCACAATGCCCACGACCCGAAGAGGCTCGCCTGCCTTCTCCAGGCCGTGCGCCATGGAGACACCTGCGCCCATGCAAAGGATGCTGTCCATTCTGTCCAGGGGCTGAAAGGCTCCCAGGCTGTAGCACCCGATATCGCCCGTCACAACAACCTTCTCTTTGCCCAGAGCATAGAAGATGCCCCGGTGGGGGCAGCCGGGACAAAGAACCGGCGGACGGGGCGGCAAGCGGTCTGAAAACATTGGGGGCTTTTCCTCAGGCACCGGCCTTCCTTCCAGCCTGGCTCGAGAGGCCAGCAGCCTATCAACAGTCAGCTCCATGATCCCGGGAACAACGTCTCTTCCCCGACAGGCGAGGCCTAAAGCCCGGACATGCTGCTCTATGAAGTCGTCGAGCTCCTCCACCACCAGGAGGCAGGAGACGCCCGCAGCAAACTCCCTGATCAGCTTATCGGGGAAGGGATAGGACATTCCCAGCTTAAGCACGCTAGCTTTCGGCCAGACCTCTCGAGCATATTGGTAGGCGATGGAAGAGGTGATGATGCCCAGATCTCTTTCCCGCCATTCTATGCGATTGGCAGGCGAGCTTTCTGAATGGGACTGCAGGCTATGGAGCCTATCCTCTACCCTCTGGCGCATGGGTCGGCCCCAGACTGGTATGGGTACAAAACGGGGCGGGTTTTTCACCAGACCGATCTTCTTCTCGGAAAGAGTGCGCTTGCCAAGCTTCACCAGGCTGCGAGAATGGCTGACTCTGGTGGTGGTGCGCAGGATGACCGGGGTCTTGAACTCTTCCGATATCTGGATGGCCATTTTGAGGAAATCTCTGGCCTCCTGGCTGTCAGATGGCTCGAATAGAGGGATCTTGGCAAAGCGGGCATAATTGCGGGTGTCCTGTTCGTTTTGCGAGGAGTGCATGCCCGGATCGTCAGCCACGCAGGCTACAAATCCTCCCTCCACGCTGATATAGCTCAAAGTCATGAGCGGGTCCGCCGCCACGTTCAGCCCCACATGCTTCATGGTCACAATAGAGCGCGCTCCGGCCAGGGATGCTCCGGCTGCAACCTCGAAGGCCACTTTTTCATTGGGGGACCATTCGCAGTAAACATCGGGTTTGTATAGGGCCAGGTTCTCCAGGATCTCTGTGGAGGGAGTTCCCGGATAGCCAGTGCCAACTGTCACACCGGCCTCAAAGGCGCCTCTGGCCAGGGCCTCGTTGCCGGACATCAAACGTCTCAATGCCATTTTTCTCCTTATTTTTTATATGCTGAAATGCTGGTGATTGTTGTTGATCGTTTATGCGCAATCTAATACATCAAAGGTTCACGAGGCGATTCCTGATTTTCGCTTATAATTCTTGTGGTGGGCCCATGATTATAGCTATAATCAGATCTGCCCTCGAAGAACGATTCTCGAATCTGGGAATTGATTCATCCAGTTTCAGGTCATTGCAAGGGAAATGTTTTTAAACAAATTGCTTGACAACGAACATTGAAGTACAACTTAATACATTAAAAGGAGGTAAAAATATGAATATACCTGATGATTATGTGCCGTGCAGGAGATTATCCGCACTAAATGGAGGAAAAGGATTATGCCTTTGCCCTATCTCGCTTTGTTGATCTCAATAATAATTATGCTCTCCATAACGCTCTTTATCTTGATGAGGAGATACCATGATCAATGAACTGCTGCTCGTGGCCTATGTGGCCCTCATAGTACTGCTCTCTTTCAAGCTGCGTCAGGGGACCTTCTCAGGATTCGTTCTATCCGATCGCAACATCGCTTATCCTGCCGTCATAGGCATAGCCTTCACAGCAGCTTACTTCAGCGCAGCGTCTTTTCTTGGCGGAGGAGGATACGGCCTGGTGGCCGGAATGCCCTGGGTAGTCTTCGGCACCTTCTTTCATGTAGCCTTCGCCTGCATTGCCTGGCTCTTGGCAGGAAAGATCTGGTCCATGGCCAAGCAATATGATGCCAAGACCGTACCCCAATTGCTGGAAAAAAGGTACAACTCTCCCACCGGCAAGGTAATCCTGGCGGTCATCATGCTGCTCCTTTATACCGTCTATCTTGTGCCCATCTTCAAAGGATGCGCCACCCTCTTTCAGGGACTGATCGGGGTCAGCTACCTACAGGGCTTGATGATTGCCGTAGCCATCGTGGCTGTTTACTACGCCATCGGCGGCCTGCCGGCTATTATCTGGATCGGCTTTATTCAGGGCATTCTCATGCTGGTCGGAGCGGTCTTCCTCTATGGTGGCCTTTTTTCCGCAGGCGGCGGATCGGAGATCTGGCAGCATATCCCGGCAAGTGTGCTCTCCATGCAGGGCCTCAATGTTCCCTGGCAGAAGACATTAGGCATGGCCTTTTCCATCAGCCTGGGCCTGCTGGCCTTACCCGATCTGCTCATTATGATATTTTCAGCCAAAGATCGGAGGGTGGTACGTTTCGCCGGCATCTTTGGGCCGCTCTCGATTGCGGTTTATGCTCTCTCTATATTCTCTTTGGGGATACTGGCCTACGGAGTTCTGAGCACCGAGCAGATAGCACCATTCCTCAAGAATCCCGATGGTCTGGTACCCTTCCTGGCCACGAGCTTGCTTCCGTCCGGCTTTGATGCAATCATCCTACTGGCAGCCATCTCCGCGGCAATGTCCACCATGAGCGCCATTGTGCTGGTCACGACGACGTCGCTCACCTCAGATATTCTGCGCTATCTGCATCCAGAGATCTCTGACAAAAAGACGCTGCTACTCACTCGCGTCGTGGGTGTGGCAATCCTGCTGATAGCTGCGATATCTGCGGTCGATGTTCCCCAGCAGATCGTGCCCCTGGTATCTGTTAGCATGGGGGTCATCGCATGCTGCGTTTTCGTGCCGCTTATCTTCGGCCTCTACTGGGGCAGAGGCACGCAAACGGGTTTTGTAGCCAGCCTGCTGGCTTCCTTTCTTTCCGTTGTCGCCTGGAACTTCTACGGCAACCCTCTCGTACACCCCGTCTTTGTAGGTCTCATCTGCGGCACGGTGGCCTATGTGGTGGGAAGTCTGGCGACGAGCAGGCCCAGCAGAGTGCAGGAGGCGTATCAGAGCTAATCTGCTGAAACGATTGGTGAATGGATGCAACATCCGGCAAATTCGCTAATTTTTTTATAAATAATTAATTTTTTGTAGAATATTTTTCTTAAATTACAAAAGCGTTTGCAGCAGCGTCACAACACTCATCCTATCTTTTTTAGGGTACTTTTGGATTAAATTAATATACCGAATCAGAGAGGCATATTCATAACTACGAAGGAGGGAAAATATGGCTGAGATGAGAAATTTTGCCCTGCGGGATGCTCAGGGAAATGAGATTGGAGTTTTTACAGGAAAATCACCCAGACAGGCCGCCCTGAAGGCCGCCAACCGGGGCTACACCGATATCAAGCTGCGTGAGCGTGGTACCAAGAAGGTGCATGTGTTTACGGGAGAGAGGGTGCAGGTGGACAAGCCAGCGGGTGCACCGGCCTGGATGCCTGACAAGATCTGGAAGCCAAAGGTAAAGAAGGTCGGCATCGAGAAGTTGGAATAGGTAGTTTCAAAATCCAGAAGATGGCGGATGGGACCGGCGTTCGGCCTCATCCCTATGTTCTTGCCCAGGTGCCGGAAATTATCTTCTCCGGGCTTTACTCTTGTCCGTACCGGGCTTATATGCGCATATCGTTTCAAAATACCTCCAGCCGCTCCAGGTTCCATTAATATCATAGGGATAGGCATCGTTATTGGCCTGTACGCGCCAGTAGTAAACGGGATCATCATCCGACAGAGTTCCCAATGAACCGGAGCATCTGGACCCTTTTGTTACCTGATCTGCCCTAAAATCATCTTCTGCTACGATAATGTCCTTGCCGTCCTGGTAGTTGATTACCTGAATATGGTATTCTGTGGCTGCAGAGGCCGCCGTCCAGGTGAATGCGGGTGTGTTGGTGGAGATGAGGCCACGAGGAGAAATTGGGGTCGATTTGCCTGGGTGCCTGGCCAGATATCTGAAGCTCTTGTAATTGCTCCATGGCCCGTCTCCCTTGCAATTAATGGTCTGAATCCACCATCTGTAATAGATTCCCGGCTCGATACCCAGCTCAGATGGCTCAGGCGTAAAGGAGCAGGTCTTATCGGTGTCGGAGAACACATCTTCGGCATCAAGGTCGTCGCTCACAAAGATGGGAATATTTTGCTGGTTCGCCTTAGCCACCTTAAGGCGGTACTGAGTGCATCCGGTCACGGGCAGCCATACAAAGGTGGGGTTTAAGCTGCCAATGGTGTCTTTGGGCGATACGAGTGTCGCTTTGCCTGGAAAATATGTGGATTTGCAGACGGCGAATTCCATCAATTCGCTCTGAGTCTCGTAGTCGCAGTACGAGCACAGGATGCTCCATTTGTAGTCACCTGCGTCCAGAATCTCGGGTGGTGTTGCTGAGCATTCACCCGTATCCAATAAGACCTCTGAGGCTTCATACCATTGCTTGAGAACAATATTATCCTTAGAGTTTCTTACCTCCAGACAGTAGAACATGCAGCCGCTATCGTCCACCCATTTATAGGTGAGCTTGCCCGTATTCTGAATTCCTGAAGGCGATATTAGTTCAGGTTTTTCGAGAATCTGGCGGGCCGATGCATCTGGAACAGCATTTTCATCTGATTCCGGCGAACTGGATACGCTGGTGTTGCAGTTTGTGCAGTTCTCCTGTCCGCTCATTTTCAATGGTGTCTGGGCGACACATGATGCTGCCAACAGCAGCAATAGCATCCCTGCCGTTGCCGCAATTGCCAGCTTCTTTTGCAGTGATTCTCTTCGGATCATAACATCATCTCATTTATCATGAAGTAATTTGTAGACAAGTAATATATATTTTTTTCTTAAAGAATTGAAATTAAGTAGAAATGGTGTGCTAAATAGTGGCCATAACCTTCTAAAATCGAATTGTGTATTCTAATTTTATTATTGTATACCAAGTTGCAAAATAGCTTTGAACGATTCTGGATGGCTCTTAATAAATAAAAAATGTAATTGAACAAAATACTGCTAAAAAAAGCAGTTTGTGCCTCTAGGGCACCATCCGCCTTCGGTCTCGCGGGAATAACACCGCATCGCGAATATTATCCAATTTAAGCATGGTCATGATCAGCCGGGAGAGGCCCAGACCCCAGCCGGCGTGCGGCGGCATGCCGTAGCGGAAGGCCTTGAGGTAGAACTCGAATCCGTCCGGGTCCAGCCCTTTCCCTTTTATGCGCTCGACAAGCTGGTCATGATCGTGCACCCTTTGCGCCCCGCTGGCCAGCTCCATTGACGGATGCATGAGGTCAAATCCCCGGCAAACCTCGGGCTTCTCGTCATAAGGCAATGTATAGTAGGGCTTTATGGAGGACGGCCAGTCGGTGAGGAAGTAGTGCTCGCCTATGGTTTCACCCAGGAACCTCTCTGTCTCCGTGTCCAGATCATCTCCCCACAGCATCTTGACGCCTGCCTTCTCTGCTGCCAGCTCCAGCGCCTCGGAATAGGTGATTCTCTTAAAGGGAAGCTTGGGAATTTGTATGTCCAGTCCCAGGACCTCCAACTGGCGGCGGCAGTTCTCAGCCACATACCTGTAAGCTCCTGCCACCGCCTCCTCTAAAATCTCCATAACGTCCTTGTCATCGGCAAAGCTAAACTCAATATCGATGGAGATGGCCTCGTTAAGGTGGCGACGGGTGTCATGCTCTTCAGCTCTGAAGATGGGGCCTATCTCAAAGACCCGGTCCATGCCCGCGCTCATGAGCATCTGTTTGTAGAGCTGTGGGCTCTGATTCAGGAAAGCCTCCTTCTCGAAGTAGCTGATGGGGAAGAGGTCCGTTCCACCTTCCGTGGCCGCAGCCACGATCTTGGGTGTGAAGACCTCTGTTACGCCTTCTTGGTAGAAGTAGCTTCTCAGGTACTGCAAAACTGCGCTCTCTATTTCGAATGCAGCCAGAACGCATGGCCTTCTAATGTCCATAAACCTGGCATCGAGGCGTGTATCCAGCTCGCACTCCACCTTCTCGGTGGGGTCCAGAGGCAAAGGCACCTTTGCGGCATTCAACACCTGGATCTCCGTGGGAAGGATCTCGTATCCGCGAGGTGCTTTCGGTTCTGCCTTAACATTTCCCCGTACCATTACCACGCTCTCCCGGCTGATGGTGCGCGCGCTCTTAAACACCTCTTTTCCGAGCAGCTTCTTGACCAGAGTTATCTGGGCCAGTCCTTTTCTGTCCCGCAGTACCAGGAAAGCTATGCCCCCCAGGTCGCGCATCTCATGGGCAAAGCCGGCTAAAATAACCTCTTTCCCATCCAACTGCGCGTTAATATCGCCGGAATAATGAGTTCTATGGATCAAGTCGTCTCACATTAGCGAGAATGAATTCCTTATATAAAAGCCGTCTGGATAAGATAAAGACAAATAAGATAAGAGGCAATATTTTCGAAAAGATTCCCTGAGCCGCACAAAGCCGCTCTTTGCTGCCGAAAAAAAATCCCCCAAGCAATAAAAAGAGATGCAGGTGAAGGATTTGGATTTGATATACAGGGTGCCTACAGGAATTTCAGGTCTTGATAACATGATTGAAGGTGGTCTTCCCAGACCGTCTCTCACTCTTCTAGCTGGGGATGCTGGGGCAGGCAAGACCACCTTTTGCACTCAGTTTCTCTGCAAGGGCGCGGATCTGGGCGAGCACGGGCTATACCTGCTAACCTTTGGCGGACCTATGGATCTGCTATTAAATTACGCTTCTCGCTATGAATTTGTCAAGAGCACTTATTTTGGCAAGGAGATCAGTTGCCTGGAACTGGAGGATATGGCAGAAGAATCATGCAGATCTAAGGACTCATTTTTGGGTATGCTGGAGAAGGAGATCGATACATTCCATCCGACCCGAATCGTCATCGAAAACCTATCCGTTCTGGAAGACATCCTCAAAGATGATTATTGGCGTTTTCTCCTTAAGCTGTCTCATATGATCAAAGCAAAATCATTGGTGGCGCTGGTGGCCGAGGATGCACCGCCAGGAGCACTCTATCCCGCACATATTGCGCAAGTTGCCGATGGAATAATCCTGCTGCAAAATGAAGAGATAAATTTCGCAAGGAGAAGATCTATCGAGGTTTTGAAGATGTGCGGCACATCTCATCATTTGGGAAAGCATGCAGTAGATATATCAGTCAAGGGTTTAGTTGTTTATCCGGGTTTGTAGATATGGCACCATCCTCAAAGGACCTCCTGGGCCAGAAGGAATTCTGGATTTTTATCTTCGTCTTAGGGTGGGTGCTGCTCAACTGGCCCTTAATCGATCTGGCGAGTGGCTATGTAATAATTGGCACTCCTGCTCTACTGATTTATATTGCCTCGATCTGGCTATTCATCATCCTGGCTCTGTATCTTTTCGATCGGGGGAATTTTGATTGATTGGACCATATGTCGCCCTGGTAGTGATGATCCTTTATTTGCTGCTGCTCTTTGCCATAGCTCAGTATGCCAATAGCAGAAAAATATCAGGGAATAGCATAGTCGCCAATCCCTATGTTTATGCTCTTTCTCTATGTGTCTATGTCTCAGCCTGGACTTTTTACGGTTCCATCGGAAGGGCGGCATCTACTGGTCTTGAATTTTTGCCCATCTACCTGGGACCTGTCCTGGCCATGACTGTTGGCTGGATTATCATCCGAAAGATGATTCGCGTCTCAAAAGAGCACAGTCTCACTTCCATCAGTGACTTTATCAGCTTTCGCTATGGCCGAAGCTACACAATAGGTGCCGTGGTGGCGTTATTGAGCCTGATCATGGTAACTCCTTATGTGGCACTGCAGCTTATTGCCATCTCCACGTCTTTGCAGATAATGAGCGGCTCGCAATTATTTCTGGGCTTTGCCGATGAGAGCAAGCTGTTAGTGGCCGTACTTTTGGGGACTTTTGCCATTACATTCGGGGCACGCCATCTCGATCCCATGGAACGCCATGAGGGCTTGATTGCTGTAGTGGCCTTTGAATCTCTGGTGAAAATAGTAGCATTCATTTTCGTGGGGCTCTATGTCGCCTACGGCGTATTTGCGGGATATGGCGAGATTATGGGCCGCATGATCGATCTTGCATCGAGCAATCGGGCATATGCAGAGCTAATGGATGTAGAGCCGACGATCTGGTTCTCCCTGACTTTAGTGTCATTCTTTGCAATATTATTCTTGCCCCGGCAGTTTCATGTCATGGTGGTGGAGAACAGTGATGAAAAGCATCTTAAAAAAGCAATGTGGCTCTTTCCACTCTATCTATTATTGATCAATTTATTCGTTCCTGCCATTGCCTGGGGTGGGATGCTCCTTAACACTCCTGGTCTGAAAGACGCCTTCATAATAACTATACCATATTCGATGGATCAGAACTTGCTCTCGATCTTCGTCTTCATCGGTGGAACTTCTGCGGCTACTGCCATGATCCTGGTTGAATCAGTTGCTGTGGGCACCATGTTGCTTAACGCTCTGGAGATGCCCTATATCTTGAGCCATATTGAGAAAGGTAGAAACCCAGCAGGAATGCTTCTTAATACCAGGCGGCTGAATATACTTCTGGTCGTGCTATTGGGGTATCTCTACTCGTGCGTCGTGGATTACCAGATACTGGCAGAGATCGGAGTTGTATCATTTCTTGCGGCCAGCCAACTGGCTCCTTCCACACTGGGGGGTCTGTACTGGAAGAAAGGCAACCGAAAGGGGGCCATGGCCGGCTTGATGTCAGGCTTTTTGCTCTGGGCCTACACAGCACTCATTCCCACTATTGCGAAAGGGAATATATGGCTGGGGAATTTAGTTCGAGATGGACCCTTAGGTATAGCCGCTCTTCGGCCCACCAATCTCTTCGGGCTTGATCTGGACATTTGGAGCAACTCGGTATTTTGGACGCTTCTGGTCAATTGCAGCCTTTATGTCATCGTATCTTTGTCAAGCAAGCCCAGTTTGGACGAAGAGAGCACTGCTGATTTTTTCGTGGATGCTTACCAGCAAAATGTACCTCCCCACGACCAGGAGACGGGAGCGATACACCAGGGAACGGTTGATGAGCTGGAGGCAACGCTGGCGCGCTATATTGGTGAGACACCGGCCAGGACTGAGGTCGATGATTACCTTGAGCGCCTGGGCACAAACCGGGAGAAGATTGATGAAGGGCAGCTTCGGCTGCTGTGGGGCCAATTTGAGAAGACGCTTACCGGTTCGGTGGGGTCCTCAGCCACCAGGATGATTGTAGAAGATCAGGTAACGGTGAAGCCGGTGATGGAAGCGGCCAAGGAAACCCTTCCCGCATATGATTTAGTACGAGGAAAGATCTATGTTGTGCCTGAGATTGCTTATGAGGTCTTCACCGATCAGATCACCCATGGCGTGGAAGGGCTGTGCATTACGCATGATGCCCCGGAGGATGTGAGGCGACGCTGGGGCTTTAAAGAGACACCCATCATAAGACTCTCCGATGAGAAAGGAAACGATCGCTACATCTCGCCAAGAAACCTGCCACTCCTTTTTGTGACCATAAAGTCATTTGTTGAGTCCAGCAAAAACAGCATCGTTCTAATGGACAGCATCGAGGAGCTCATCAAAGAGAATGAGGGCAAAATTCCACAAAGAGAGATCCTCGACTACGTCTACCAGATGGAGCTTTTGGCCCACAAGTCACATTTGATACTTGCAGAAAGACCCGATTTTGTCCATACGAGCTTGACTTCCAGCATAAATGAGATCAAAGAGCTTATCTTCTCATTGGGCCCTCTTTCCGCCTATCTCTTCCAGGTATTCTCCGATGCAATGCTCTCCCAGCTCGACGATGACGTGAGAAGAGAGGTTGTTATGCAGGCCAATGAGCTGATAGATTCCGGAAAATTCTTTGAGCCCAGCAAGAGGACAAAGCAGCTCTCAGATGATTCGACCAGTGCATGTGAGCCGGAAATGCAAGGCGCAATTCCGTCCGGCATGTCTCTGAATATCCTTCCTGGTATGGTTCTGACCAGACGCTGCTTCTTTGTGGCAGTGAGAAGGCTGGCCAGGATCATCAAGACATACGATTCCAGCTTCGACCTCACTGCGACCCTGGCCGAGCTCATGAAGAGCTATGGACGTAGTCCCTATGAGATCTCCCTCATTCCTGGAACTACCTACATTGTTGCCGAGGAAAAGCCGCAAAAGAGTCTGGAGCTCTTCAGCGAGCTGGTGAGTCACGGCATGGAAGGGCTGTGCTTGAGCCGCTACAATCCAAAAACCCTTAATGAAAGGTATAATGTGCCTGCGGATTCAGTCATATGGCTGACGCAAAAGAGCGAGCCGGGATATAAGGCAGTGGACCCTACGAATTTCCCCCGGCTCTCCAGTATGATTTCCGATTTCCTGGGCAGGGCTAACTATCCCATCATCTTGCTTGAAGGGATGGGATATCTCATCACCCAGAGCAACTATGAGACTGTACTTCGCTTTGTTCAGTCTCAGAGAGATGAGATCGCCCTGGAGAACGCTATAATGCTGGTGCATATTGATCCACTTTCCCTCGACACAAAGGAGCTGCATCGTTTGGGAAGCGAAATGGAGTCTTTTAAGGCATAATTTAGAAAAAGCCTTTTAATAGTTGGGCTGCATAAACCAATGCCATGAGCGATGCAGGACTTATATTATTATTCATCGTCATGGTCTTTGGTATATTCTTGATCCTGAGATCCTTTAAGAATTTCGTGGTTAATGCCATTATGGGGCTGGTGATTCTTATTCTTGCCAATGCCGTCGCTGGTCTTGGAATTGGCTACAACTGGCTGGTGATCTTGATCTGCGGCATCGGCGGCGTCTTGGGTGCGTTCCTGGTGATACTGCTCCATTTCCTGGGCTTTGGGATGTGAACTACCGCGCCCTGTTGGGCACGTTTTCTCACTTTGAATTCAAGCCTTCTTCCACAGGATGAAGCTTGACCACTTCTATCATGGCCCCAGAATCTATCCCATATGTGCTGATCCTGTGCACGGAATGTTCTATCATTCCACCAGAGGTCATTATCAGAGAGCCCTCGCCTATCAAGGCCTTGAGGATGCACTTGTCTATGACCCCGTAGGTGAAGTCCAGAGGTATCCTGGCTTGCTCAGCCAGCGCCTTGGCATTCGTGCCCATTGCACCGGTATTACCAACATGCAACTTTTCCAGGATGCCCTTGATCTGCGCAGGGTTTGCACCGTCCACATTAACAATGTAGATCTTGCCAGGGTTCTCCCGATGAT
The DNA here is from genome assembly GCA_964506745.1 of uncultured Methanotrichaceae archaeon. Classification (GTDB taxonomy): domain Archaea; phylum Halobacteriota; class Methanosarcinia; order Methanotrichales; family Methanotrichaceae; genus Methanothrix. The sequence continues at coordinate 58,258 of CAZDLZ010000010.1, forward strand.
CTATCTCACCGTTTCCAAATTCCAGGAGATCGGTCAGCTCCAGGATGTTTCTGGGCGGTTTGGTGCCGCTCAGCAAACCACGACTGACTAGCTCCTTATGGAGTTCCACCACGATCGGCAGCTTTAGCCGGGCCCGTTTGATCAGCTCACCATCACCAAATACCTCCTGCCCCATACCCCTGCGAAGCACTCCCCCATTTTCCATCAGAATTACCTCATCGGCCCAGCGATAGGCCAGCTCAACGTCGTGCGTTGAGATGATTATGGTCTTGCCTGTGCAGTTTAGCTCGTCCAGCATATCCATGATCTCCTCGGAGCTGGCCGGATCGAGATTGGAGGTGGGCTCATCCAGAATCATAACCTCTGGCTCCATGGCCAGTATTCCGGCTATGGCTACTCTCTTTTTCTCGCCACCGCTAAGGTGGTGAGGGGGACGGCGCTCATAGCCAGAAAGACCGACATACTGCAAGGCGTAACCCACGTACTTCTTTGCTTTCTCAGCAGGAAAGCCCAGGTTCACAGGTCCAAAAGCCACATCCTGGTAGACAGTCGGAGCGAAGATCTGGTCGTCCGAGTTTTGGAAGACCATTCCCACCTTGCGCCTGATCTCCCGGAGTGATGCAGAATCATACTGTAAGACGTGATCACGAAAGAGGACCTCTCCGGAAGTGGGCCGAAGTATACCGTTGAACATCAGCATCAATGTGGATTTACCCGCACCATTGGGCCCGATCAGAGCAATTTTTTTGCCCTCCTCCAGGGATATGCTTACCCCGTTCAGGGCCTCTGTTCCGTCTCCATAGGAATAACTAACGTTTCTGGTTTCGAGGATGAAAGTCATGTAACCTCAAAGCAATTGAATATCACTAGTTAAAACAGCGATGGCAGCAACCATGAACATATACCCTGTAACAAGAAAAATTGCCATAGGTTCTGCTTTGCCGGCCTGTACCATAAGATCGAGCTTGCCATCGTAACAGCGAGCGTCCATGGCTACGATGAGCCTCTCGCCCTGTTCCCACGATCTCAAAAATAGAACGCTCGAAAGCATGGAGAAGGAGTTTAGTGTGTTTTTGAATCCTGCGTCTCCTAACCGCATTACTTGGGCGCTATGGATCATGGTTGCCTGATCCAAAAAGACAAAGATGTACCTGTACATCAACATGGAAAGCTCGACCAGGAAGTCCGGCAGGCCCAGGGACTTGCCGATGGAGAAGATCTCTAACATGGGCGTAGTCAGGGCTATGAAGAATAGGGAGCACATGCCCCCGAAGGTCCTGGCGATCAGAAGCAGGGCCAGGTTGGCTCCATCTTCTCGGATGCCTAAATCAATGCAAAAGACATTAACGGCAAATAATTGGTCTCCTCCGCCATGCATAAAGGCCACCACAGCCGCGCTCAGAATGGAAAACGAGAAAGGTATCAGCAGCAGTGTGGAGTAAAAGCGTCCTGGAATTTTGGCCAACCTTACAGTTACTAGACTCATGGTAACGGCTATGAATAAAGGCGCGATCGGCGCAGATGATGCGACGCAAAGGAGCATGGCTCCCAGGCCGAGCAGCAACTTTAGCCTGGGGCTCGTCTCTCTCAAAGCGCTGGAATGGGCGTAGTCATCTAGCAGATCGTACATTCAAATTTCCATCTTTTTCCTCAGAAGGTGCAGCAACTCTGGCCTTCGCCAAGCCCCGGTAGTAACCCAGGAAATAGCCGATGATGATAGCGCCGAAGGCCGCTTGCAAGGCGAAGAGCAAGCTCTCTATTTCACCGCTAGGCGGCGTCCATACGCTTTGCGCCCATGGCTGGTAAGACCCGCCAGTCAGGTCGTTGATGACTTCTTCCGGTTGATCATCTGCGCCACTCCACTCGTGATTTCCGGTTGAACTGGTATATGCAAAGGCTGCGATGAATACTGCAAGAACCAAAATGGTTATGTACTCCAGTTTCATGCAGAGGCCTCCTTCAGCTTCTTCAGAACACCGGGAGACGCCACATTGAGCTTTAACAGGACGTCGCTCCGGAGCTGGACGATGTACTTGAACAAGAGCGCACTTACAACGCCTTCAACAACAGCCAGGGGAACCTGTGTGATGGCAAAAACGGCCAGGAAAGCCTTAAAAGATGCCACAACTCCACCCGTAGCTGCTGGGAAGGCCAGAGCAAGCTCGATGGATGTGACAATATATGTTAACCAATCTGCGAGCATCGCCGCCAGAAATACGGCGATGTACATATTCACGTTTCGTTTCATGCAAGCTTTATAGACCAGGTAGCCTGCTAATGGTCCGACTATACCCATGGAGAAGGTGTTGGCTCCCAAGGTGGTCAGGCCGCCGTGAGCCAGAAATATGGCCTGGTAGATCAGGACTATGATCGACAACACCGATGTTATCCACGGCCCGAAGAGTATTGCACCTATGCCCGTACCCGTAGGATGGGAGCAGCTTCCCGTAACGGATGGCATTTTCAGAGAGGAGAGGACGAAGATGAAGGCACCCGATACCGCCAGCAAAGGCAGAACATCGCGGTTAGCTTTCATCAATTGTTTCATTTTGTAAGCTCCATAAGCCACTATTGGAAGCGAGAGCGCATACCAGAACACGCACCAGTTGAGGGGCAGGAAGCCTTCCATTATATGCATTACATCAACCCTTGCTAATGGCAAAGATATTCTGCCATATAAAGTTATCTTGTGTTATGACCAAATAAGTTTAACAAAATGAAAAATTCGGGCTTATGTACCAGTTTCGCTCCACATGAATCGCTCTTAAATATCTGGCCTGATAAAACTCCATTATCTTGACTCAGATATTCACCGTCACCGACCTGAATCAGAGGATAGCAGATCGCCTGGAGAACGATCCCCGCCTGCACGACCTATGGGCACGAGGCGAAGTATCCAACTACATTCATCACCGCTCGGGACACAGGTATTTCACCCTTAAGGACCAGGGCTCTTCGATCTCCTGCGTTCTCTTCAAAGGCAGCGCCCTCTCTCTGAACTTTGAGCTGGATGACGGCAAGAATGTGATGGTCTTTGGAGATGTTGCCGTTTATAGGCCGCAGGGTAGAGTGCAGCTCATAGCTCGTGCCGTAAAGCAGGATGAGGGGCAGGGTTTCCGGCACCTTCAACTGGAGGCGCTTAAAAAGAAGCTGGCTGCAGAAGGGCTATTCGCCCAGGAGAGAAAGAGGGCGCTGCCGTTGTATCCGGAACGAATCGGCATTGTCACCTCCCCACAGGGAGCGGCGCTGCGAGATGTTTTGCGCACCCTGGGTCCTTATCCTGCCAGAATCATCCTCTCCCCTGCCCAGGTGCAGGGAGCTGGTGCCGAGGAGAGCGTTGCCTTTGCAATCATGGCCCTGCAAGGCCGCGCTGACGTAGTCATCGTCTGTCGCGGCGGCGGCTCTACCGAGGATCTGTGGTGTTTTAACTCAGAAATTGTAGCCCGTGCCATCTTTGCCTGCGACGTGCCGGTCATCTCCGCAGTCGGGCACGAAACTGATGTGACCATTGCAGACTATGTGGCAGATATGCGAGCGGCGACTCCTACCGCTGCGGCGAAGATTGCCGTGCCTGATGTGGAAGAGATTAAAGAGGGGCTGCGAACTGCCCAGGTCAGAATAATGCGAGCTCTCTGGACGAGCCTGGAACGAAAAGAGGAGCGCCTGGAATACCTGAAGCACAATGTCTCTGCCAAAAGGATGTACTCTCTGGCGCGGGACGCTCGCCAGCGACTGGATTACCTGAGCCAAATCCTGGACGGCGCTCAAGCGGATAAGGTGCAGAGCCAAAAAAGCCGGCTGGAACTGGCAAAAGGACGGATGCAGGCTGTTGGGCCACGGGCCACCCTCCTGCGGGGCTATGCCATCGCAAGAAGCGAGAAAGGCCTGATAATGCAGGCCCAGGATGCCCGACCGGGCGAGGAGATAGAGCTGATTTTAGGGAAGGGAAGACTGCGGTGCAGAGTGCTGGAATGCCTGAATGATGAAGAGGGAGCACAATGAAGAAGGATGAGATCGGCCTGGAAGAGGCTCTGGACAGTCTGGAGCAGATTGTAGAGGTGCTGGAAGAGGGAAAGATGACCCTGGAGGAGAGCCTGGACCTGTATGAAAAGGGCATGAAACTGGTCAAGCTCTGTGATGCCAGGCTGGAGAGTGCACAGAGGAGGATAGAGTGCCTGACTGGAGAGCTACCCCCAGACCTGGGCTGAAGCTGCGATTAAGTTTAAATACCACCACAGATGTACCTTTTAATACATCATAGTATTAATTAGTACATTTAAAGTAGATACAAGCCGGTGATCCTTTGCATACTCAGATATCCAATATATCAGCAGTCAAGTTCGGCAGGTACGGCGGCCTCTTTGTCCCCGAGACGCTGGTAACGCCCCTGACAGAGCTGGCCGAGGCTTACCAGCGCCTCATGAAGAGCGATGATTTTAGAGAGGAGCTGGACCTGGCTCTAAAAAATTTTGCAGGTAGGCCGACTCCTCTCTACCATGCCCGAAACCTCAGCCGAAAGATGGGTCGCAAAGTCTACCTGAAGAGGGAGGACCTGGTGCACGGCGGGGCCCACAAGCTCAACAATACCCTGGGCCAGGCGCTGGTGGCCAAGAAGATGGGCAAGACCCGGCTCATCGCTGAGACCGGGGCCGGTCAGCATGGCGTGGCCACGGCCATCGTGGGAGCCAATCTGGGTTTTGAGACCCAGATCTACATGGGCGAGGTGGATATCGAGCGGCAGAAGATGAACGTCTACCGCATGCAGCTCATGGGAGCAGAGGTCATTCCCGTGCGCTCCGGGTCTCGGACCCTTAAAGACGCCATCAACGAGGCCATGCGAGACTGGGCAGCCAGTTTTGATAAAACCCATTATCTGCTCGGCACGGTTGCGGGGGCGCATCCCTTTCCCAGCATGGTAAGGGACTTTCAGAGCGTCATCGGCCATGAGGCCCGCCGGCAGATACTGCAGGCTGAGGGCCGTCTGCCGGATAGCATCACGGCCTGTGTGGGGGGGGGCAGCAATGCCATGGGCATATTCGCTCCTTTCCTTAAGGACGAAGAGGTGCGCCTCCTGGCTGTGGAGGCAGGCGGACGGGGCCTTGGCAAGACGGATAGAATTGCGGATCATGGAGCCAGTCTGGGCCATGGCACTGATGGTGTCTTGCACGGCGCACTTACCAAGATCCTGCAGGACCCTTACGGCCAGATTCTGGAGTCGTATTCGGTAGCCGCAGGCTTGGACTATCCCGGCGTGGGCCCGGAGCTGGCCTTTTTGGCAGAGAAAGGGCGCGTGTCGACCAGGATCGCCGATGATAAGACCGCCATTCGCGGATTTCATGCCCTATCCAAACTGGAGGGCATTATTCCTGCACTGGAGTCTGCGCACGCAGTGGGCTATGCTCTGCAGGAGCCCGAGAACCTGGGAGATCTGGCCATCATCAACATCTCAGGACGCGGTGACAAGGATCTGGCAACGGTGATGGACTATGAAAATATCTGAAGCCTTTAGAGCAGCTCCTCTGCTCATTGTCTACATTTGCGCCGGGGACCCGACGCCTGCGGCAACGCCTGAACTGGTGAGGCGATTGGCGGCAGCCGGAGCGGATATCATTGAAATGGGACTGCCTCACTCCGATCCAATCGCGGACGGCCCCACTATCCAGGCGGCGGCACAAAGGGCCATCGCCTCCGGGATGAACACAGATGTCTATTTCCAGGTAGCAGCACAGGCGCAGGTCGCCATCCCCAAGGTCTTCATGGGCTACTATAACATGATCTATGCCCGCGGCCTGGACAGGTTCGCCGGGGACTGCGCCCGCTCGGGCATAACAGGTATGATTGTGCCCGACCTGCCCCCAGAAGAGGCAAGACCGCTCCAGGAGGCCTGCTCCAGGGCCGGCGTGGACCTGATATTCCTGGCTGCGCCCAACACCCCAGCGAATCGTCTGAAGATGATTGAACAGCAGACATCGGGCTTCCTCTACCTGGTGGCCCGCACCGGCGTGACAGGCGCCAGAAGTGATATCTTGCAGGACACGCGCGACCTCATAGCTCGCGTGCCGGGAGATAAGCCCAAAGCTGTGGGCTTTGGCATCTCCACGCCCGCCCAGGCGGCAGAGGTGATCGCGGCAGGAGCTGACGGCGCCATTGTGGGCTCGGTATGCGTGGACCTGATCGCTCGGGGAGAGGTGGAGCAACTGGAGCAATTGATCCGCGACATGAAAGCGGCGGTAAAGGCCGCTGCAAAGAGCAAAGCTCCAATAGTCGGCTGAAGGATCTTAAGCTATGGACGAAGGGCAGAAGAAATTCGTGGAAAAGACGAGACTGGACCTGGAAAGCGGCAGCAATGTTACAATTGTGGCCTTCGGCGACTCCATCACCGCTGGCTACTGCGTGCGGCGCGGCTTTCCTTCTTTTTGGAAAGCATTGCTGGCAGAAAAGTATCCCGAAGCAGTGGTGGAGATGATCAACTCCGGCACCTGCGGAGACACGAGCATGGACGGCCTGGCCCGGCTGGACTGGGCCGCTCTCTCCTACGAGCCGGACCTGGTTACCATAAATTTCGGCATCAACGACTGCGCTCTGGGCCTGGATTTGGAGGAGTTTGAGATGAACCTCGTGGAGATGGTGCGGCGCATCCGGTCCGGCCCAAACTCGGAGATTCTGCTGCTCTCCTCCCAACCCCTGGAGACTCCTCCCTACGATCGACTGGTGCAAGACTACTATCAGGCCA
>CAZDLZ010000010.1:65000-66908 GCA_964506745.1 uncultured Methanotrichaceae archaeon
GGAGAATGATGTGGGATTTGTGGATGTCTACGGGGCCTGGATGCAGCTCGCGGCGCAGGGCACGCCCCTGGGATCGCTGATTCTGCCCGGGCTGGACCATCCCAATGAGCCGGGCTACAGGATCATAGCCGAAGAGCTGATGAGGCTCTTCTAGTCATAATAGCCGCCCGTATAGTCGCACATTCCTACTCGTGGTGAATTGACCACGGGCAGAAGCATATCCTCTCCGCATTCGTGGCTTTTCCCGCACTCATCGCACACCCGGCCGGTCTCCTCGTCGCTACACACGCAGCACACCCCAGTGGCCGGCTTGCCGCAAACATCGCATTTGAGCTCAGGCGGATCGTTTCTGGCCATGATGCGTACGGGAACCTTACCGCTCGGGGCGCCGCCCTCCCTTGCAGATATAACCTTGATGAGCAGCTCGGTCGAGGTTCCAAAGTCGTAAATGTACTCGAACTTCATGCCAGGAGACATCACTTTTTCCATGGCAATCGCCATGCTTCGATCCCCAGGCTCAAACGGTTCCGAGATGAAAGACTCGCCTGAAATCTCAAAGCTGCTCAGGTGGCCGCAGCACTCCAGCCAGATAGCTCTTAAAAAGCTATCCAGATCTTCTAATGTGGACTTGGCGGGAATCTCGATATGCAGCCAGTACATAGGTAGGTAAAGTCCCTCCACTTGCAGATGAAATATGGTTTTAGTTCCTCCTCTGCCTGAACCTTTCCCCGACGCTCCTTCGTTCTCTGCTTTTCTGGCCCGGCAGGCCTTCAAATGCCTGGACATAGCCGATTTGGCATAGCTTCCTGCACAGAAGCTGCATGTTCCTTTTGAGCTTGATCGAGTCAAACCTCTTCCTCCCTATTCCACCAGCAGACATGCCGTTCTCTGCATTATCCGTTGATAAATGCAATTTGCAGCGCCAAATCATAAAGATATTTGTCTGTATCAAAGCAAAGGATTCAACTTCTGTACGTGTTTAGCTGGCCAGTTTCTCGGTTAGCATTTGGAGACTATTCAATCCTCTCTGTCCCCAAGTTGCCAGTGTCGTCATGATTCGCTCGTGAATCGAGGTTCCTTTTTCATTGCGAAGCGTTCCAAAGATCTTTCTCAAAACGACATGAGGTCGCAAAGCTCTCTCTGCTCGATTATTGGTCGGCTCTACACCGGGATTAATGATAAACGTGAACCAGTAGTCAAAACCGTTTTTGATCTTCCCGATGAATTTTCGGACTTCCTCGATAGAGTACTCTTTCCCGATCCAGTGCCGAAGCGCTTTTTGCGCCAATTTCCTTAAATTCTTTCTGACTTTTGGCGGTGGATCGTTTTCCAAAGCCTCGGTTAGTATCTCGTAAAGCTCTTTGAGCATGTTATGTAACGGAATAGCTTCCTCATACTTCTCAGCAGTCTCTTTTGACTCTCGAAGCAAATGTGCCCAACATCGCTGAATGCGATTTGTAAACCTGGCATAAGGTTTCCAACCGTCACATACGATTATTCCCTTGAATCTCCGAGTTAAGACTTCCGTCAGAACCCTCATGTCAATGGCAATCTCAAATTCCTCAATAGTGGCAAAGTAAAATTCCTCACCTGCAAATTCCTGAGGTCGATACTTAGGAGTTGTGTAGATGCTAACCCGGAGGCAGTTCCACATGTTGAGAGATTTGTTCAACGAAGGTTTAAGCATCAGCGAGATTGCTAGGCAAACAGGTCATGATCGAAAGACAATTAGAAAATATATAAATATAGAAACACCTCCTTTGAGGAAAGATCGACCAGAAAAACCTGGAAAGCTCGATCCTTTCAAGGATTACATCATCATGCGACTGAATGAGCATTCGTTTTCTGCTTTAATCAAGCCTGAACTGCAAAATGGAAAAGTTATAACCTTAACTCTCATTGAGTAGG
>CAZDLZ010000011.1:0-65196 GCA_964506745.1 uncultured Methanotrichaceae archaeon
CATAGTAATAACACCCGATGAGGCTATAAAGCAATTTCAATAAGTTGCCGGATCAGGCCATAGCTTAGCATTCCTCGCCCAAGCCCTCACTTCTTCCCGATCTCATCCGCTGCAAAGGCCACACCCCGCCGCTCCAGCTCGGCCAGCAGCTCCTCCATGAACACGCCCCGCCCACTCACGTGCACGTGCTCGCACTCCCGCACCCGTCCGCCCGTGTAGCCGCTGCTCGTAGTAATAACGCCGCAACTGGGACTGCTAGCCACCCCCACAATCCGCAAGCTCGCCCCCTGGCGGGCCAGCATCTCCAAGAGGTCCACGTACTGTTCGATCAGGGAGCGGCAGAAGCGGCGAAACCCGGGCACATCAAGCTGGTTTTTGGTTGCGGCCCAGCGATCCAGCCCCAGGTAGAGCGCTTCCGGACAGGGGAGCTGAATCGTGGGGCCCTCGGGCCGAAAGGGCACAGGTGCGAGGCCCTTGACTCGCGTCAGAGGATTAAGCAGGCAGTGGGCGGCGACGGTGATCTCCTTCTCTCCCTGAGCGGTGCCTTTATCCCTACTTTCTCCCGGTTTTGCGGTGTATGTCATCTTAAGTCAATAAGGTTATAAACTTATAATAACTTAATGCTATAACATGTCTACTACTATTCAGGTCAAAGACGATGTTCAGCAGATGCTTGACCGGCTGAAGAAGGAAATCGATGCCAAGTCTTATGACGAGGTCATCCGCTATCTCTTCAAAAAGGCAAAGCGCATGGATCGATCACATTTCGGCAGCCTGCCCAAGCTTGAATCCTTCCGGAGGGAAGAGATTGACCGTTTTGATTGACTCCTGGGCCTGGATCGAGTTTTTCCAGGGCAGTGACGCGGGAAAGGTGGTCATGGGCTATCTGGATGACGACCAGGACCTCATAATCAGCACAGTCAATCTGGCTGAGGTCTATCGCTGGATCCTCCACGTTTACGACGAACGAATCGCAGAAGAAAAGAAATCCGCCATGAAAGAGCGCTGCCTTCTGATCGATGTGGATGAAGAGATCGCAGTCGAAGCCGCCAGGATCAGGCACAGGCTCAAATGGGGATTGGGGGACTCAATCGTCTATGCTACGGCCAAGCGAGAAGCCGCCAGCGTGTTGACCGGGGATGGCGACTTCCAAGGAAAAGATGACGTCATCTTCCTGAACCGGACTTAATGCTCTTGATGTAATTGTAGAACCTTATGCCGTCCATGTCCTCGTAGAATACGATATTCTCCGCCCGCTCCCCCACCTTGATCTTCAGAGTGCTGTTGTGAAACTCATCCACGTACAGCACATCATCGATTACATCCAGGGGCACAGTCTGCACGCTGTCCCAGGCAATGCCCGGCCTCACAAAATGCACATTCCTATCCGTGGTCACCAGATAGCCCAGCACCTTGTCCAGCATGCCCACCCTGGCGATGGCCAGCATCTGCTTGGATGCCTTGCTTTGCAGGATAGCCGGGGCGATCTGCACCAGCTTCTCGCCAGCGGCAGCCAGCTTTTTGGCCGTGCGGTTGAGCTTTTTGGGAACCTCGATTCCGCCCATTTCTATCGTATCGGTCATATTAATCTGCTTTAGGTTATGGTAGTTTCTTCGTGCGTCCTTTGTGGCTTTGTGCCTTTGTGTTTTGGTTTTTTGAGTGAAAACGTGGGATTAGTGCTTACTACCACCATCACCACAAAGACACAAAGGCACAAAGACGACCTAATTTGTGAGTGCTCTGTAATCTCTGTGCCGTTTGCATTCTAAGTCACAATCTTTTCCAGGCAGTCGTTCTCCAGAGCTATGCGCACCTCGCGCGCCAGCCTGCGGCCAGTGGACATGTTGGTGCGCCAGAGGGCGTTTCCATAGGGGTGACCGACGGCCATGTGCACATTGGTGCCGCCGCCGATACGCGGAGCGACGTCGTAGATGTAGAAGTTGAGGTCTTTGTCCACGCAGGTCTGCAGACAGAAGGGGCCGATTATGCCGGGAGAATAGTACTCCTGTGTCGCCTCAACATATTTCTCGGCCAGAACGAAGGCCTTTTCCAGGAGCGACTCACGCAGAGTTGCAGAGTTATGGCCGCAGACTGTGTACTCGGGGTTTATCTGCTTGTCATTGAGGGTGAGCTGCTGGGGCGCGGGCAGTCGGCAGTGCCCGTCTAAGGATGTTTCGAAGCGCCAGTCTATGCCGATCAGCTCGATTGCCTTGCTGATGGGCGAGTAAAAGAAGTCCAGATTGAAGACAGGGCCGATCACGTAGCGCTCAATTCTGGCCAGCTCAATTCCGTCCTGATCGATCACATTCTGGCGCAAGAGCAGATCGGCTTTCTGGCAGTACTCCTCGTAGGAGCCGGCTGTGAAAAATCCCCTCTCCAGGGTTTTTACGGCATGAGGCAGCTTGACCATCACCAGCTCCTTGATATCCTCCGCCTCGACGGGCTCGGGATAAGGCAGCCCCGCTTTTTCAAGTATCCAGTAATAATCCCTCTTGTCGCCACGCTCCTCAGAGCGCAGCAGATTTCGAGAGCCCAGGAGAGGCACCTGGAACTGATCCTCCACTGCATCGATGCCGCAGTAAGAGGTAAACGACCGGTTGGGCACGAAAAGAGTATTCTTCTCCTTGAGAAGATCCTGATTCTCCTGCTCTAAAATCTGCGAGAACTTTTTGAGCATCATGACCTCGTCAATCATGCCGCTTACAATTCTGCCCGATTTGTCACGGCCCGCGCGGAAGTATTTGACATAAGGCTTCTCTCGCCCCTCCTGGCACACCGCCAGCGTCCGGAAATTCTCCTCTACTGCGCCGTCTGCCGTATCCAGGGCAGAATGGGATGCGATCATCCCGATTCGCAGATCATCGAGGTCGTATCCCTTCAAAACCTCTAAAACCTTGCTGCGATTCATCAAGTCAGAGCACCTCAAAATAATTACGTTGTTCCCTCATATTTTCATCCCGATTTATCAAGATGACCCCATGCCTACCAGCAGTTCGCCTTTGCCGTTATCTACATTGTCACCGGCATACTTTTGGTAGGACTGGCCATCAACCTGCACGATTTCCGTCTTTTGGAAGCCTGGCAGAACCTTGGCCTCTCCGTTTACGGTTATAGTTCCTTTGCTCATCTCTGCGCCTGGCAGATACGTGCAGCCACCGATGAAGATTGTGCCGCCCTGATTGGCAGCACCTGGGAAATCCCCGGCGTTTCCAAGGACGCGAATGCTGCCGCCGCAAAGATGCTCACCGAGGTATGCTCCCGCATTTCCTCTTACCTCGATCTCTCCGCCGCGCATGCCGCACTTCTCGCCCCGGTATCCTGCGCCCAGATAGTTTCCGGCATTTCCTATGACGACAACCTTGCCGCCCCGCATCTCTCTGGCCAGCCAGTCGTCGGCATTTCCGGCGATGCTTAAAAGGCCACCTGACATCCTGTTGCCGGCATGCATGCCCACGCTCTCCTCCACCAGAACCTGGCCCGCAGTCATGCCTTCTGCAATCCTCTTCACCTGGGAGAAGTCGCCTGCCAGCCGGATGGTCATATCTTCAGCCTTTGCCGGCGCATCATCTCCTCCCACGATAAAGAGATCTGAGAGCCTTTTCTGGCGATTTCCCTGCCAAACGAAGAGGCCGCTGATCTGTTCAATGTCCAGGGGCGCAAGCTTGTCTGGTGATATATTTTCCGCTTCCACGGTGATTCGCAACGCGCTCTTAGGTGCGATTGTGATGTTTCTCATCTAAGCCACCTCCGAGAGTATGGGCTGGCCTGCCCGAATTACTTTCGCATGGGGGAGATATGCATCCTGCACTGCATAGTTGGCGATCTGGATGCTGTAGTACTTGGCGAACTTCTCCTCCAAATCGATCATAAGCCGGTCAGTGTCAGGCTGCGCCGCTGCTGCATCCACCCAAAACGTCCTGCCTGGCGGCGTAGCCAGGATCTGGCCTGCTTTGGATACGACGACTCCTCCTTTTATGGTGTACTTGGCATTGGCCAGGCATTTTTTGACCATTGCATGGTCCTGGCTCGTGTCCACTTCCAAAGGCCGCAGGTCGTAGATGGACACATCCCCATCAGCCCCCTGTCCCAGGTGTCCTTTGTCTGAGAGTCCCAGGATACGTGCCGGCGCGGCGCGGGTCATGATAGCGATATCCGTCCAGTCCAGCTCCCTATCGATGCCGGCCAGTGTAGTGCGCTTGGGCAGCAGCTCATGCAGCGTGGCCATCTCCGCATCTCTCTTGGGCCGGCTCATAAGCAATGTGATGACCTCCGGGTAGTTCACAAAGGGGCTGCCGTTGGGATGATCCGTGGTCATGAGCACCTTCCAGGGATCTTTCACCAGCAGGGCCAGCTCCAGGCCGATGGCCCACTGAACGGCATTGACCAGCATCTTTCTGAAATAGGCCATGGGCACGACGCCGCTTGACTCTTCCAGCTCGATATCGTGATTGGACCATTTATTATGCGTGAGACGGGCATTGCCGTATTCCAGAGGCGCATCGGCGGTCATGGTGGTGGCGCTGCCGAAGAGCAGCTGCCCCATATCCATAGTGGCGTGGCTATGGGTATTGAAATAGTCGGCAATAACGGGGGCCTTGGACTCGAAATCCCGCCAGCTTGTACCTCCGTAAGCGGAAAATTGCATGTGTGCCACGTGCACGATCTGTCTCATGCGGCTGGGCTTGATATCTTTTAACAGGTCCAGCGTCTCGATGGCCGTGGTGTAGTTGCCGGGCTTTCCCAGGTTATTGAAGTGCACGTGAATGGAATGAGGCAGGCGTAGCATCTCATTGGCCTCTGCCAGGCCCCGGATGATCTCCGCGGGCGTTACATCGAAATTGGGTACATTATCGTTTATACCTTTGACATTGGCTCCAAAACCCCATGCTTCGCCTCCGCCGGGATTGACTATCTTCACGCCATAGCCGCGCGCAGCGCGCAGGCCCCAGGCAATGTAAGCGGCCAGCTTGGGGAGGTCATTGTCGCGCACGCACTCCATGACCTGCCAGTTGCTGCCAAAGAGGGTGAGTGCCCCCTTGTCGATGATGGGGATCTCCTCCAGCTCTTCGTGAGTATGCCGTGCCTCCAGTATGGGCGTTGCCGCTTCGAAGGCAGTGGTATAGCCCATGCGAGCATAGCGATAGCCCATAGCATAGCAGTTGGGAACGGTATAGCCGGTTGAGGGCCTGCAAACCGCCGAGCGCGGCTCTGTCCCTATCCGGGCATCATCGGGCCTCATAATCCGGCCGGTGTTCACCTTCTTGCCGGCGATGTGAGAGTGCGCGTCCACGCCGCCTGGCATGACCAGAAGGCCACGTGCATCTATCTCTTCGCCTTTGGCCTGCATGGCCATTTTCCCGTGATCAATAAAAAGGTCCATCTCCTCGCCATAGATGCCGTTGGCCGGATCGTAGACAATTCCTCCTTTGATTATCATCTCTTAAGCCCCCTCGTTTATGGCCAGATGGCGCTCTTTATGCACGCTCTCCAGTATTCCCGTAAGGATCTCTTCGTCGCTGGGAAGGCCGCAGTCCACCAGCTTTCTCAGGCGCAAAGCCAGGCCGTCCATGCGATAGGCAGTGCCCTCCACCTCTACTCCGGCAATGGCGCAGGGAATAACCACATCAGCGAGCTGCGTCGTGGGATTTTCATAAGGATCGATCTGAATGACCGGGATATCGGCCAGTGCCGCTGCTGTGGCATGGGGAAAGTTGGATACAGCATCTGCGGCTATGATCAGGGCAGCATCAACATCTCTTCTGGCCAGCAGATCGCAGGCAGAAGTCTCGCCTGGATTGAAATAGGGCATGCCCCGGGTGAAGTCTACGGACATGGGATAGCCGGAGGACCAGGCCAGGACCTGACCGATTCCGCCAACATTGTAGTGTCCACGCATGGGCATAATCACAAATTTGGTATGGCTGTTAAGCTCTGCTACCAGGGAGAGAGCATTGTCTATGTTCTTGTACCGGCCCCTGCTGTGAGTGATGCCCAGACCGAAGAAGACCGCCCCGAACTTGGCTGCTTTAAGTGTTGCCGCAATATCGGCCAGATCGGCTTTGGTAACACCTCCCACCACCTCAGGCACGATCTCGCCTTTTCCGGCGACCAGCAGGCGCAGCGCGGATATCACCTCATAGTCGCTGCCGGGGGCAATCCTCATGAATTTGTCTGCATTCTTGGCGGTTCTGGTCTCGCGAACATCTACGACGATGATCTTTCGGCCATCTCGACCCTGGGGGGTGAATCTGCCACAGGAGTTGGAAGAGTAGCGCAGTGAATGTCTGGGGTGAGCTTCAGCAGGATTGCAGCCCCAAAAGACAATTGTGTCGGCCCGGTTTTTTACCTGGCCTAAGGTTGCTCCGGGTAGCCCTTTCTCTTCGATGCCTATGACCGAAGGCCCGTGGCAGACCGTGGCTGTGGAGTCAAGCACGCCGCCCACCTCCTCCGCCAGAAGGATGCCCTTCTTGGCAGCCTCGCATGACGTGGATGCCCAGCCATAGAGGAGGGGTTTGGCCGAAGACAGAAGGATCTTGGCGGCAAGATCGTATGCTTCCTGGAAGCTCGCCGTCACCAGAGATCCACCTTTTCGAATCATGGGTTTTTCTATTCGCTCGTGGCCCATGATTTTGCTGGAGCCCAGACGGCAGGCATGCCTGACCCTCGACACTTTCCCGTTTTCCACTTCAACATTGATATCGTCGCACAGGCAACCGCAAAAAGAGCATACAGCATCTTTTATCATAATAGAT
Organism: uncultured Methanotrichaceae archaeon; assembly: GCA_964506745.1. Classification (GTDB taxonomy): domain Archaea; phylum Halobacteriota; class Methanosarcinia; order Methanotrichales; family Methanotrichaceae; genus Methanothrix. The sequence goes on from CAZDLZ010000011.1 coordinate 6,753, forward strand.
TCAGACATTACTTCATGCCCCCATGCCGGAGAAAAGCTCGCGAACATTAAGAACAGGCAAGTTTGTCGCGGCCACTTCCACCTCCAATCCCTTAAAATGGGGCGTGCCGCATCCTCCGGTCTCCAATCCGACTATTACATTGGCCCAGGGGCCCATAGGTATGAATACCATATTATCTGGCAGCCCGCCGTCTGCCTTCGCCGTGAGGACTACCTGGCCAAACTCGTTTTTGATTAGAACATTCTTGCCTTCAGAAAGTTCCAGAGATTTAAAATCATTCTCAGATAAATGGCATATAGCTACTGCTTTGAAGAAATCTAGAGACATTTTGCTCTCGCATCCCGCCCCTTGGGCTAAAGTGCGCCCGGAGATCATGGTCGCCAACAATTCGCATCACCTAGCTGTTTTTAGCTTCATTCCCTTGGACGGTAATAAATGGTGCTGTTGTGATTTTATTATTTTTAAGCAGTATTTTCTTCGGCTCTTCCCTTGAATTTTTCGTGCATTACTTTAATATACCACATTCTCATGAGAATATAGTCCACCGATATGGAGTTGAGTTTTTTGGCGGGCAGAGCTTGGAAGTTTGGAAACGATATCGATACTGATGCCATTATTCCCGGGCGTTATCTGGTTATCAATGATCCGGGTGAGCTGGCCGCTCATCTCTTCGAGGGCGTTCGCCCGGAGATGGCGAAGATGGTTGCACAGGGCGACTACGTAGTGGCAGGAGAAAACTTCGGATGCGGATCTTCCCGAGAGCATGCTCCTTTAGCACTCAAAGGGGCGGGAGTGAAAGCCGTAGTTGCCAAATCCTTTGCCAGAATATTCTTTAGAAACTCCATCAACACCGGTCTGCCTTTGTTTATCTGCCCTCAGGTGGATAGAATCGCCGATGGCGCGCAAATAGAGATAGACATGGTCGGTGGCGTGATTCACAACAAATCCAGCTCTGAACAATATAAAACCACTCCTCTTCCTGATTTCCTCCAGGAGATTGTCGATGTGGGCGGACTCGTGGAATATACAAGGCGACAGGTGGCCAAGGTGACGACATGAATTATAAGGTACCAGTTATCCCAGGTGACGGCATCGGCCCGGAGATCATAGCCGAGGGCCAAAAAGTTTTGCAGGCGGCAGCAGACAAATATAATTTCTCTCTGGATTGGACGGAGTACTCTCTCGGAGCGGAGCACTACCTCGAGACAGGGGAACTGGTGAGCGAAGAGACGCTAAAAGAGCTTGGTCGCTTTCCAGCCATCTACCTTGGCTCCATCGGTGACCCACGGGTCCCCCCAGGCATCCTGGAGAAGGGCGTTTTGCTCGCCATGCGCTTTTACTTTGATCAATATGTGAACCTGCGGCCCGTCAAGCTCCTGGAGGGCGTCTGGACGCCACTTAAGGATAAGACTTCCAAGGACATCGATTTCGTAGTGGTTCGCGAGAATACCGAGGACTTTTACATCGGCATAGGCAGTCGCGCACGCAGAGGCAAGAGCCACGCTGATTTTGAAATCAATCGAACCCTCTACAATATAAAATTCGGCCTGGATATTGATACCGATAGCGAGGAGATCGGCTATCAGATCGGCGAAGTAAGCCGCGAGGGCTGCCAGAGGGTCATAAAATATGCCTTTGATCTAGCGGCTAAGCGCCCCCGTCATCTTGTCGCAAGCGTGGATAAGGCCAATGTGCTCAGCGACATCTATGGCTTCTGGCGCGAGGTCTTCCTGGAAGTCGCAGCCGGCTATCCGCAGGTCAAACACGATTTCAACTTCGTGGATGCCGTCACCATGTGGTTTGTCAAGAACCCGGAGTGGGTTGATGTCGGAGTCGCTCCCAACATGTTCGGAGATATTATCACCGATCTGGGGGCCATGATTCAAGGAGGCCTCGGCCTTGCGCCCGGTGCAAATTTGAATCCGGAGGGCACCAGCATGTTCGAGCCAATTCACGGCTCCGCACCTAAATACAAGGGACTAAACAAGGTCAATCCCATTGCTACTATCTGGTCAGGAGCACTCTTGCTGGAGCATCTGGGCCAGAGCAAAGCGGCAGCGGATATAGTCTCTGCCATTGAGCGGAACTTATTTGAAGGCAGAATAAAGACTTATGACCTGGGAGGAAGCTCGACCACCTCTGAGGTTGGCTCGGAGATAGCTCGCCTAGTGGGACTTGTCTAAGTCCCACAAGGGAAAAAGCTTTATGTGGGATGCTTTTATTCCTCACTCAGTGCAGCATAAAAGGCTTGAGGCATGTCAGGCAGCGGGGGCTCGTAGCTCAGTTAGGCAGAGCGTCTGGCTTTTAAATTTTTGTGTGAAGATACCAGGTGGTCGAGGGTTCAAATCCCCCCGAGCCCGTTTGGAGTTTCCTGGCCTGTTTGCTGCTCCTTCTCCAATAAGGTGGTTCGAGTGACCAAGTTTGCCGTAAAAGATCATGAAATGGTTCCGGAACATGTGCTGCTTACGCCGGAAGAGAGTGCCGAGGTGCTGAAAGCCTTCAACATTGTGGCTCCACAGCTGCCAAAAATTCACGTAACTGACCCAGCGGCCAGAGAGATTGATGCCAAAGTTGGCGATATCATCAAGATAATTCGAAAGAGTACTACAGCTAAGCAATCGATCTTTTACCGGCTGGTAATCGATTAAAGGTGGTCTTTTGCTCGATAGAAATGTTCTTTATAGCTCCTATTTTACCCGGGACAAGCTGGTGCACCATCATATAAACTCATTCAATGATTTTATAGATAAGGGCCTGCAGAAGGTCATAGATGAAGTGAATATCATCGAGACCAATATCGAGAATACCTATGTGAAACTGGGCAAGATTCGGGTGGCAAAGCCCATGGTACGCGAAGCGGACGGCTCCATCGAAAGGCTCTACCCTAATGATGCCAGGCTTCGCAATTTGACCTATGCCTCGCCCATCAAGCTGGAGATGACCATAGTGGAGGGCGAGACCGAAAAAGATCTGGTGGAGGCGGACATTGGTACATTGCCCATCATGCTCAATTCCAAGATCTGCAACCTTTCCGGCCTCTCTACAGATGAGATGATAACTTATGGTGAGGACCCTTCCGATCCGGGCGGTTATTTCGTGGTCAACGGCTCAGAGCGCGTCATCATGACTCTGGAGGACCTGGCGCCAAACAAGATCCTGGTCGAATACAACCAGCGCTATGATGAGAACATCGAGGTGGCCAAGGTCTTCAGCCAGAGGCAGGGCTATCGCTCCCTGGTCATTGTAGAGCGCGGCCGTCGTTCCATCCTGGAGGTATCCTTCCCCTCTGTCTCGGGACGGCTCAACTTCGTGACACTGCTACGGTCTCTGGGCATGGACACAGATATGGATATTGTGAAATCCGTATCAGACAATCCAGAAATCATCAAGTTCATGCTGGAAAACCTGGAAGAAGCCGAGGTCTCGACTAATGATGAGGCCCTGGAGAAGATCGGCGCGCGCGTAGCTGCCGGCCAGGCCAAGGAATACCAGAAAAAAAGAGCGACTTATGTCCTGGATAGGTACCTGCTTCCCCACATCGGTGTAGATGAAAAGGATCGCTATTCAAAGGCTCTCTTTCTCTCTCGCATGGCAGAAGCATGCTTCGAGCTGGCTCTGGAGCGCCGGGGAGAGGATGATAAGGATCATTACTCCAACAAGAGGCTGAAGCTCTCCGGTGATCTGATGGAGGACCTCTTCCGCGTGGCCTTCAACCGCTTGACCCGTGACATAAAATACCAGTTGGAGAGGGCCAGCATGAGAAATAGAGATCTTAATGTAGTAACCACGGTTCGTGCGGACGTCCTCACAGAGAGAATGATTCATCCCCTGGCCACAGGAAACTGGGTCGGCGGGCGCACGGGTGTCTCTCAACTTCTGGATCGCACGGACTATATGGCCTCGCTCTCCCATCTGCGTCGTGTGATCTCACCTCTTTCCCGATCCCAACCGCACTTCGAGGCCAGGGATCTGCATGCTACCCAGTGGGGTCGCATCTGTCCCTGCGAGACTCCGGAAGGGCCAAACTGTGGCCTGGTAAAGAACTTTGCCCAGGGAGTAGAGCTTTCCAAGGGCGTAGATGATTCAGTTAACATCAAAAGGATCTTGATGGATTTAGGCGTGACTCCGGTAGGTGGTAATGTTGGATGAAGCCATGGTTTGCGGCGCGCGAATTTATGTAAACGGCGAGATCGTAGGGCATCATGAAGACCCAAAAACATTGGTCAAGAATTTGCGACGTCTGCGGCGTTCCGGTAGCTTAAGCAGCCAGATGAATGTGGTCTATTTCGAGGACACCAATGAGATCTTCATGAACAACGATTCGGGCCGAGCCAGAAGGCCGCTCATCGTGGTGGAGAACGGAAAAGCACAGGTCACAGAGGAGCATGTAACTAAGATAAAGAACGGTGAGATGACCTTTGCCGATCTTGTGTCAGCCGGCCTGGTGGAGTATCTGGATGCTGAGGAGGAAGAGAACACCCTCATTGCCATCTGGGAAGAAGATATCAAACCCGATCATACTCATCTGGAGCTGGACCCATCGTTGATTCTGGGCATCGCTGCGGGCCTTGTGCCCTATCCGGAGCACAACGCCAGCCCCAGGAATACCATGGGCGCTGGAATGGTCAAACAATGCCTGGGAATGTCCACAGCCAATATGAGGCTGCGTCCCGATACGCGCGGCCATTACCTTAACAGTCCGCAAAGAGGCATAGTCCGGACCAAGACCTCGGCTGCCGTGGGCTTTGAAGAGAGGCCGGCAGGACAAAATTTCGTGGTGGCGGTCCTGGCCTATGAAGGATATAATATTGAAGATGCTCTGGTCATGAACCGCGGTTCCATCCAGCGCGGACTTGCACGCAGCCATTTCTTCCGTGTCTCAGAAGCCGAGGAGCGAAAATATCCCGGCGGCCAGGAGGATAAGTTCGAGATTCCCGATGTGGAAGTTCGGGGTGCTCGGGGCAGTGAGGCTTATGATCAACTAGATTCTGACGGGCTTGTCAACCCCAATGCCTATGTGGGCCCCAATGATGTGCTCATCGGCAAGACCAGCCCACCTCGGTTTTTGGAGGAGCCTTCCGAATTTGGCCTCACACCCCAGCAGAGGCGCGAGACGTCCGTGACCATGCGTTCCAACGAGCGGGGAGTGGTGGATATGGTCATCCTTACCGAATCCTCCAATGGCAACCGCCTGGCTAAGGTCAAGAGCCGGGACCAACGCATCCCTGAGTTGGGTGACAAATTCGCCTCCCGGCACGGCCAAAAAGGTGTTATCGGATTGATAGTGCCCCAGGAGGATATGCCCTTTACGGAGTCGGGCATAGTACCCGACCTGCTTCTAAATCCTCATGCCATCCCCTCCCGTATGACGGTGGGCCACGTCCTGGAGATGATTGGCGGGAAGGTTGGATCTCTAGAGGGCAGGTTCGTGGATGCCACCGCCTTTTTGGGCGAGAATGAGCCGGATTTGCGCGGAGCGCTAAATAAGTTTGGCTTCTCTCATACCGGTCGTGAAATACTTTACAATGGAGCCACGGGAGAGCAGATCATGGCTGATATCTTCGTGGGAGTGATCCTCTATCAGAAGCTCTATCACATGGTCACAGGCAAGATGCATGCCAGGTCCAGGGGCCCCGTGCAGGTCTTGACCCGTCAACCTACGGAAGGTCGTGCTCGCGAGGGTGGCCTTAGATTTGGTGAGATGGAGAGAGATGTGCTCATAGCGCATGGCGCGGCACTGGCTCTCAAAGAACGTCTGGTAGATGAGTCGGATAAAGTGACTGAGCTTGTTTGCAGCCACTGTGGCATGATCGCTATTCATGACCGGCGCAGAAATGCGGATTTCTGCCCCACCTGTGGCGCAGATACTGAGATCTACCCCGTAGAGATGAGCTATGCATTCAAGCTACTGCTCGACGAGATCAAATCATTAGGTGTAGCGCCGCGACTGATCCTGGAAGACGCGGTTTAGGTGGAAATATGACTGTACCCAAGAGAATTGGTAAGATCCGCTTCGGGCTCATCTCTCCGCAAGAGTTTCGGAAGATGAGCGTGGTAAAGATCATTACCGCGGATACATACGACGACGACGGTTTTCCTATTGAAATGGGTCTCATGGACCCCCGGCTTGGTGTCATTGATCCAGGGCTGCGCTGCCGATCCTGCGGCGGTCGGCCCGGTGAATGTCCCGGACACTTCGGCCATATCGACTTAATTGCTCCCGTAATTCATGTGGGCTTCGCTAAATTGATCAGAAAGGTGCTGCGGGGCATCTGCAGGGATTGTTCGCGTCTCATGCTTAAAGAAAATGAGAAGAATATGTACCTGGGGCAGATCCAGGAACTGGAGCGCCTGGGCCAGATGACTGACGACACCGTCAATAAGGTCTTCTCAGAGGCGCGCAAGAACAAGACCTGCCCCTACTGTGGAGCGCCCCAGAAGGAGATCAAGTTCGAGCGGCCCCTCTCATACATCGAAGACGGCCACAAGCTCACAGCATCTGACATTCGCGACAGGTTCGAGAAGATCCCTGATGACGATATTGCCGTCATGGGCATGAATCCCGCGACAGCGCGTCCGGAATGGATCATCCTGACGGTGCTGCCTGTGCCTCCCGTTACCATGCGCCCCTCCATCACCCTGGAGTCCGGTCAAAGGAGCGAAGATGATCTCACGCATAAGCTGGTGGACATCATCAGGATCAACCAGCGTTTTCAGGAGAACCGCGAGGCAGGCGCACCCCAACTGATCATTGAGGATCTCTGGGAGCTTTTGCAGTATCATGTCACCACATTCCTGGACAATACCGTATCAGGCGTGCCGCCCGCCCGTCATCGGAGCGGCCGGCCATTAAAAACGCTCTCTCAGAGGCTGAAGGGCAAGGAAGGGCGTTTTCGCGGATCCCTATCCGGAAAACGCGTCAATTTCAGCGCCAGAACGGTCATATCTCCCGATCCCAATCTCAGCATTGGCGAGGTCGGCGTGCCCATGGAAATCGCCATGGAGTTGTCCGTGCCCATGATTGCCAACGCTCGAAACATGGAGATTGTGAAGACCTTTGTGCGGCGCGGACCCGACAGACATCCCGGCGTGAATTATGCTACCCGGCCCGACCAGAGGCGCGTCAAGGTCACAGAAAAGAACTGCGACGAGGTGGCCGAGCAGATCGACATCGGCTGGAAGATCGACAGACAACTGGCCGACGGCGATATAGTCCTGTTCAACCGCCAGCCCTCTTTGCACAGAATGTCCATCATGTCTCACCGCGTCAAGGTCATGCCCTACAAGACCTTCCGGCTCAACCCGGCCGTCTGCCCTCCCTACAACGCAGACTTCGACGGAGATGAGATGAACATGCACGTGCCTCAAACCGAGGAGGCGCGCGCCGAGGCTGAGATTCTCATGCGCGTGCAGGAGAACATTCTCTCGCCCAGGTTCGGAGGCCCCATCATCGGCGGCATACACGACTACGTGACCGGCTCATTTCTGCTTACCCATGGCAGAAAGCCTATCGATCGGCGTGGTGTTATGGAGCTTCTCAAGAAGTTCAATATATCCGAGCTGCCAGCGCCCGAGGGCGTGGCGGATGGCAAGCCCTACTGGACAGGAAAGCAGGTCTTCAGTCTCATTATGCCTCGGGGCCTGGACCTATCCTTTAAGGCGAATTTCTGTTACAATTGCGATGTCTGCAAAGGCGTAGACTGCGAAAACGATGCCTTTGTGGTAATTGTTGACGGCCAGCTCTTGAAAGGCACCATCGACGCAGCGGCCGTGGGCGCTTTCAAGGGCAAGATAACAGACAGAATAATAAAGGAGTACAGTCCCACCGTGGCAAGCGAGTTCCTGGATCGGATGACCCTGCTGGCACTACGGGGCATCATGCATGCGGGATTCTCCTTTGGTATAGATGATGAGGACATCCTCAAGGCCGCCGTGGATCAGATTGAGGAGACCACCAGAACGGCTCGCGAGAAGAGCCAGCAGCTCATCGAGGCCTACAAAGCCGGCGAACTGGAGCCCCTGCCAGGGCGAACACTCGATGAGACTCTGGAGATGAGAATTATGCAGACACTGGGCAAGGCCAGGGATACGGCAGGTAAGATTGCCGGTCGTCACCTGGGCCTGGATAACTCCGGGGTGGTCATGGCTGTGAGCGGAGCGCGTGGCAGCATGCTCAATCTTACTCAGATGGCGGCATGCGTCGGTCAGCAGTCGGTGCGTGGTGAGCGCATCATGCGTGGCTATGCGGGCAGAACGCTTCCTCACTTTCGGCCGGGAGACCTGGGTGCAGAGGCGCACGGCTTTGTGGAGTCAAGCTACAAAGGCGGCCTCAATCCTACCGAGTTCTTCTTCCACGCTATCGGTGGTCGCGAGGGTCTGGTGGATACGGCCATCAGGACATCCCAGAGCGGTTATCTGCAGCGCCGCCTGGTAAATGCTCTGCAGGATCTGGAGGTCAGGTACGACGGCACAGTTAAGGAGACGAGAGGCATGATTGTCCAGTTCCAGTACGGCGAAGACGGCGTGGATGCATCCCGGCGAGACTATGCCAGTACGGATAACGTCAAGCGCATCATTAAGAGTGTGCTGAAAAAGGAGTCTGCATGATCCTCACAGAAAAAGAGATCACAGAGAGGCTGGTGGGGCTTGACCTTCCCCAGAGCATGAAGGAAGCAATACAAAACGGGCTAAAAGGAGTGCCGGTAAGCTCAGAGCAACTGGAGGATATCGTATCCCAGGTGGCCTGCGACTACCAGCACTCTAAAGTAGAGCCATGCGAGGCGGTGGGCGTGGTCGCGGCGCAGTCCATCGGCGAGCCCGGCACTCAGATGACCATGCGTACCTTCCACTACGCTGGCGTGGCCGAGATTAACGTAACCCTGGGTTTGCCGCGGCTCATTGAGATTGTAGATGCGAGAAAAATCCCCTCTACACCCACCATGACCATAAAGCTTAATCAGGATTATGCTCACGATCGTGACCTGGCAAGAGAAGTGGCCTGGGCCATAGAGTCCTCTTCAATTCTCCACCTGGGATCCATAGCCACCGATCTGGCGGAGATGAATGTGATCATTGAGCTAAATCCCAGTGCATTGGAGCAGCGCAAGATCACCGCAGAAGAAGTCGCTTCAAGGCTGAAAGAGGAAACCGGTCTTAATGTGGATCAAAAAGAGAATCTGCTGGTGATGGTCCCCAAGGAGCCCTCTTACCGGGATCTGCTACAACTGGTAGAGAAGATCAAGAGACTATCGCTCAAAGGCGTAGAGGGCATCAAGCGCGTAGTCATCCGCAAAGAAGGCGACGAGTACATTCTCTATACAGAAGGCTCTTCGATCAAAAAGGTTATGCAGTTTGAGGGTGTGGACCCCGGTCGCATCAAGACAAACAATATAAGTGAGATCGGAGAGGTGCTAGGCATCGAGGCGGCACGAAATGCCATCATAAATGAAGCCACGGACACGCTACGTGAGCAGGGTCTCTCTGTAGACGTGCGACACATCATGTTGGTGGCGGACATCATGACCGTAGATGGTGAGCTGAAACAGATCGGACGGCACGGCGACTCGGGCGAAAAGGCCAGCGTACTGGCCAGAGCAGCCTTCGAGGTCACCGTCAATCATATCCTGGATGCGGCCATTCGTGGGGATGTGGATGATCTCAAAGGTGTGACGGAAAACGTAATCGTGGGCCAGCCCATACAGCTCGGCACAGGTGACGTTACCCTGGTGGCAATCAAGAGATGAGGTAATAACGATGATAAACGTAGATAGAGCTTTAAGAAGTTCCATCAGAACAGGAAATGTGGTGCTAGGATCGAATAGGACAGTTGAAACAGGACTTGGCGGACAGGCTAAACTTATTATGTTCGCGGTAGATTGTCCTGTGGATGTAAGGATGCAACTGGAGACCATGGACGTCCCAGTCTACGGTTACCAGGGTATGGGCAAGGACCTCGGATCTGCCTGCGGGAAACCCTTCTCCGTTGCCGCCTTGGCCATCATCGAGCCAGGTGACTCGGAGATAATGGCACTGCAGCGCGAGATCCGAGGTGTTGAGGCATGAGTGAGTTCAAGCTCACCACCGAAGGAATCAGATATATTGCGTTGTTCGAGAGCCTGACAGGCGGCATGGCCAGGGATTGCGTCGTAGATGCTGAAAATGAACGCATCATTTTTGTCATAAAAAAAGGAGATATGGGCGCAGCCATAGGCCGAAAGGGCTCGAACATCAACCGGGTGAAAAAGTCGGTAGGAAAGCAGATTGAGATCGTCGAGTACAGCGACGATGTAAAGGAATTTTTGGAGAACCTCTTCCAGCCGGCAGCCATAAAGAATGTTATGGTTGTTGACAAGAATAATAAGCGATTGGCTTATGTAGAGGTAGCAAATAAGGATAAAGGCATTGCCATCGGCAGAGATGGCCGAAACATATTAAAAGCCAAGATGCTTGCGCAGAGGCATCACGGCGTTGATGATATCATAATTCAATAGCGAATTGTTGCGATTTACTCAAGGTGAAATAAATGGGAAATGGAATCTATGCCGCCAGGAAACTGGAGAGTGATAGGAAGGCGCTCCGGTGGAGCGATCCTAAGTATATCCGAAGGATGTCGGGGAGCAAGATGAAGGCTGACCCCCTGGGTGGAGCGCCCATGGGAAGGGGAATAGTTCTCGAAAAGGTAGGAATTGAGGCTAAGCAGCCCAACTCAGCCATAAGAAAAGCTGTGCGCATACAGCTCATCAAAAATGGCCGTCAGGTTACGGCTTTTGCTCCGGGCGATGGAGCCATCGGATTCATAGATGAACATGACGAGGTCACTGTCGATCGTATCGGCGGTCGTCAGGGACGGTCCATGGGAGATATCCCTGGAGTCAGATTCAAGGTTATCGCTGTCAATAATGTCTCCTTACTGGAGCTTGTCCGAGGGAGAAAGGAAAAGCCGGTGAGGTGATTATTGTGAAGCTATTCGGCAAGTGGGATGCGGCTGAGGTAGAGGTTGCAGATCCAAGCACAAAGGGCTATATGAACATGGCACCCAAGTCAGTCATGATTTCGGGCGGCAAGCATGCCAAGCAGCAGTTCAAGAAGTCCGAGCAGCACATTGTGGAGCGCCTGGTAAACAAGATGATGAGGACGGAGAAGAACACGGGCAAGAAGCTCAAGGCCTACGGCATAGTCGAGAGTGCGTTTGACATAGTTGCCAAGAAGACCAAGGAGAACCCGCTCACCGTTCTGGCCAAGGCCATAGCCAATGCGGGCCCTCGAGAAGAGGTTGTACGTCTCAAGTACGGCGGCATTACCGTGCCCAAAGCCGTGGATACATCACCACAGAGGCGTGTGGACACGGCCCTCATGTTCCTGACCAAGGGCGCATATAATGCCTCCTTTAAGAAGTCCAAGAAGGCTGATGCCGCTCTGGCGGACGAGATCATCTCCGCAGCCAACCGCGATGTCAAGAGCTACGCCATCAACCACAGGGACAGTGTGGAGCGCGTGGCAAAAGCGGCGAGATAAGACTGACTTTTGCGAAAAAGATAGGCGCGAAGGAAATGCGCCTATTTCAGCTATTTTTTGCATTTCAGAGATCGATGATTCCTGCAAAAATTATAGTACGCAATATAAAGAGTCATCTGGTTATTCAATTATTCTGTCTTTTTTGAGAATCCAATGGTCTTTCTTGAAATGAGATTGTTATCCTGCCTTAGTCATAAACTCGATGAGAAGAATATTATTTCGTAACAATATATCTAATAAATTTATTAACAAAAGAGACTTATATTAGAATAGTTGTAACAATTGATATAAACAGGTGGATTTGATATGATGACAAAGTCCTTTTTAGAGTTGTTAATTCTACTGCTGGTGGAACTGCTTCTTTGCGGCTCTGCCTGTGCGGCAGACTACCCTCTGACCATCACCGACACAGCCGGAAGAGAGGTTACTTTCCCCATGCCTGTAGAACGTGTGATCGTTCTCAGTTCGGATGCTGCCGAGGCCGTAGTCATGTTGGGCGCCGCCGACAAAGTGGTCGGCGTCTCAGATACTGTTCAGAAAAAAAGCTACTACTTCCCACAGCTCGCCAAGAAACAGAGCATAGGCAAGTGGAATGCGCCTGACTATGAAATGATCGGAGAGATCGCCAAGGGGGGGGAGGATAAAATTACACCAGACCTCTTGGTCATCGGATACAGTTATCCCGACAAGCCTTATGGAATATTTGGCGTCGAAAAGGGCCTGGCCCCATTTAATGATATACGGGCAGTAGCCCTGGAGTTCACCAAGCCCGAGAATATGACGAAGGAGATAGAGATATTGGGTAAAATCCTTGGCAAGGAGGCAGAAGCTCAGGATTACGTCAAATGGTACAATGAGAAACAAGTCGCGGTAGAGCAGGCAGTAGCTGGCCAGAATAAGCCTAAGGTTTATGCGGAGTGGAGTTCGACTTCAGATCTATCAACATTGGGGGCAGGCTCCGGCTTTGATCAGGTTCTGGGCGTGGCCAATGGATACAACATCGCCAAGAAGATGGGCGATGCCTATCCCAAGGTGAGCTGGGAATGGGTCGTCACCCAGAACCCGGAGGTCATACTCAAGAGGCAAGTCCAGTCGTCTGATCAAAAACAGATCGGATGGAAATCGGAGCCTTCTTCGGATACTGTCAAGATGCAGGCTGCGAGAAATGAGTTGCTGGCGCGATCGGGGGCAAGCGGTATTTCTGCCGTCAAGGCCGACTGGGTTTACCTTATGGACTGGGATGTTTTGAACGGCTTGGACCAGGTGGTCGGCATAACCTATCTCGCGAAATTGCTTCATCCCGCGGCTGACCTTGATCCTGTTAGCGTTCACAAGGAATATCTGCAGCGTCTGGGATTAGAGTGGCCAGAAGGACGGACCTTTGTCTATCCACAGCTTGCGAGTGCTAGCTGATTTAAAAGCCCATTTTTTTGAAGTCCGAATATTATTAGATAAGGCACATTTATCTAATTTCTGAGACGCAATTTATGATTAAGTAATATATAATCCCAAATGCTTATCAATAATGACTTAAATTGCAAAATGAGATGTCCTCAGGAATTGCAGCAAAAAATGTCTTGCTGAAGGAGAAATACCGGCAGTTCGTGGGCAGAAAGATGCTCTTCCTCATCCTTCTCTCGGTGGGGATCATCCTTCTGGCGGGAGTGGCGGCGACGTTGGGTTCCGCCAAAATAGGTGTCATGGACGTCTATTATGCCATTTTGGCCAGGTTCTTTCCGGGAAGCTTCCATACTTCCTGGTTTGCAGACACCATCGTTTGGGGACTGCGGCTACACCGCATTCTTCTATCCGTCGTAGCTGGCATGGGCCTGGCTGTAGCCGGAGCAGTGATGCAGGGCATCCTCAAGAATCCTTTAGCAAGCCCCTTTACATTGGGCATCTCCTCCGCTGCCAGCTTCGGAGCGGCTCTGGCCATCGTTTTGGGTGCAGGATTTGTGGGGGGTGATTGGATGATCATAGGCAATGCCTTTGTCTTCACCCTGATCGCTTCCATGACGGTCTACGGCCTCGCCAAATACAAGGGCATCACACCCGAGACCATGATTTTGGCGGGCATCGCCATCATGTACCTCTTCCAGGCCATGACGTCCTTCCTGCAGTATGTGGGGCATGCCGAGCAGGTACAAGAGGTGGTCTTCTGGATGATGGGTTCCATGGGCAGATCATCCTGGGAGAAGGTCTGGATCGTGACTGCGGTCATTACCATTTGCTTTCCCTATCTTTTGCTCAAATCCTGGGACATCAATGCCCTGGGCGCCGGTGATGAGACGGCCACCAGCCTGGGAGTGAACGTGGAAAAGACACGGGTCATTTGCATGATGGCGGTATCGCTTATAACGGCGAGCGTGATCTGCTTTACCGGTACCATCGGCTTTATCGGCCTGGTCTCCCCTCATATTACGCGCCTGGTAATCGGAGGAGATCACAGGTTCTTGTTGCCTGCCTCGGCCCTGGTGGGCGGACTGCTCTTGCTTGCGGCCGATACGGCAGCTCGAACCGTCCTGGCTCCAGTTATTCTGCCGGTCGGCATAATGACTGCCTTCCTTGGGGTGCCTTTCTTCGTTTATCTATTCCTGCGCAAAAGAAAGGAGTTCTGGTGAGCCGCTCCGAGCGGGCGGCTCCGGGTTCTATCCTTTATGGCAAAATGTCGCGCTTGAAATTTTCGAAACCGATCTCATCTATGAACTCGCCCAGACGCTGCTTCTTGGCATGGTCCTTGTAATAGTTGATTATCTTATCGATGATTGAAAAGACCTCCTCTTCTGAAAGGTTTTCTGCCAGCATCTGGCCCAGCCTTGGCTTGATTCCGCTGCTTCCACCTACCAGGAGCCTCCATCCTTTGGACATTCCGATCAAGCCGATATCTTTTACGGCTGGCTCAGCACAGGAGTTTGCGCATCCGGATACGCCGATTTTGAACTTCCAGGGAAGCGGCATGCCGTGATATAGCCCATCGAGTTTCAAGCCTACGCCCACGGAATCCTGCTGGCCGCGCTTGCAGAAGGTGGTTCCAGGGCAGATCTTGATGCTTCGAACGCATAGACCAATGGCTGCCCCTGCCTTCATTCCCAGATCCTTCCAGGCGTCATCGATGTCCTTGGGGTCAATTCCAACGATGGCGATTCTCTGTGCCGAGGTGATCTTAAGAGCTTTTGCGTTGTATTTTTCAGCCACATCGGCGATCCTGCGCAGACCGGCAGGATCAATTATGCCGCCAGCGATATGCGGCGCTATGGCATAGGTCTCTTTGTCCCTCTGCACAATTGCGCCCTTTTCTAGAATATCTTTGGACATGTTCTAATTCACCAGTCACATAGCTGCATTTATTCCTAAGTATAAAAGCATTTCTTTATGATGCTCACATTTTATAAGGAATTTATGGTGTCGGTGACGGCTCTTGCGACTGAAGTCGCAGGCATCTATGGTCTTTCAACCAACGCCATGCCGCCCCAGGGCGATTGTTTCATGGCTTCGACGCTCGCCGTTCCAGATTTTACGTGGCAGACTTCCTGCCACAACCAGCTATCGGGAGTTCTGAGATCTAGTTTGGCTGACCTACCTGAGTCTCTTCCACTTCTAGTAGCAAAGCCAGACGAATTTTGATAGATGGTCTGAATATATACAGACAACGTACGCGGGGCAAAAAGTAATAGGCACGGGCTGTATCCCGCCTTTGAAAATGCAGGGATTAGCCCTGAGTTCGTCCTAAAAGCATCGAATAAGAAGAGAATATATATTTGTATTATGAGACTTGCCGATGAGGAGTCTATTTTGAGTCTGTCCGCGGCTCAATTCCTCATCAGCATTGCTCTGAAGACATCATGCGTGTGCCTTTGCCTGCGAGGCAGCCCCACTGGGCCTGCTCTTGCGATGCCGAATTACATGGCGCGAGCGTCTTCCTGTGACATCTTCGCTTTTTACCCACTCACCCGTCTCGTCGTCCTTCTCGTACTGCTCTTTCACGGCCGACCAGGCAGCTTCGTGAGATGCCTTCTCGCGATCTGCATCCTCAATACTCTCCAAATCCTCCCAACAGGCGTTATACGCTTTCATATAAAGGGACTTGGCACGGCTGGGTAAATTTCGCACGCTTTTGGGCAGCTCGCTTATGCTTTCGAATGGCATCAAATACACCTCCTGTTAATGTTTGAGCTTTTTGATAACCAGCTTACTATGAAGATCCTGGTTAAAAGGTTTTGGGATCATGGGGGGATGAATATCATCCCTTCCCTGTTCCAGAGCAGTCTTCCATCGTCACCTTTGACCGCCAGCACCTCGGCGCTCTCAGATTCACTCAGCTTGTAGACGATCAGGTCTTTGTGTCCTTCACCAGTCAGGTCCGGACCGGCCACGGCGAAGACCAGGCCGGCGAAAGAGTGCTGCCAGAGAATATTTCCATCCGAACCCCGAAGAACGACGATATCACTGCTAATTGGACCGTTCTCTGCATATTTCACGAGATAGACTACCAGTTCATCCCGACCGTCGCCGGTCAGATCTATTACGGGCATGGCCATGGCCGGGCCGGCAAAGCTGTGGTTCCAGAGCATTTTGTGCTCGTGGCCGTCTCTGGCCTCAAATATGGTAGCCGTAATATTCAGAAGGGCCTCATCGTCAACGCCATCGCTGGTCATCGATTGGTTCAATTGATAAATCGCAGTAATGCTGTCTTGCACAATATCGTTTGTGAGGTTGCCAGCAGGATATTCGATTGCCAGTGCACCAGAAAATGTTCTCTCATCCAGATTTGTGCCATTGGAACCGCTTACCCGAGCAATGCGGGTGAATATGCTGTTGTTCATGCTGTCCGGGCCGAATACGTGGACCAGAAACTCAGTGGCGTTGTCTTTGCGGGTATCTTTAACCGGATAGGCAAAGGTCATGGCTAGCAGTTGTGGCCTGCTCCAAATTACAGTGCCATTGCAGCCGACAAATGCGGAAACGCTGCTGTAAGGGATGAAGCTCTCAGCGGCCAGGATTTCATTTATCATGACATCCGTTTGGCCGTCGCCATTGAGGTCTCCCGCCGTTGTGGCAAAGACCAGCGAACCGGGATACTCTTTTTGCCATAATATGCTGCCGTCTGTACCGTTGAACGCCGAGATCTCTGAATTAAAGGCACCTGTATCGGCATCACTGCTAATGTTCATGACGAGAAGATCTGTGGCATTGTCCCCGTTGAGATCGGTTGCGGGAAATGCCAGGCTGAAGACTTTCGGCTCATTGGATATCTGTGGATAAAATTCAAACTCATGGTAGTTGTCTGCAAAATCAAGGTCTTCAAATGCAAATTCTGATGAATTGGATTCTGATTCATTATCCAATGCCGTCCCCTGGGCCAGTAATAATGAGCATGCAATCAGATAAAGAGCTATCAATTTTATGTTAAATCCCCCTGTCAGATTCCATGAATAAAGAGGTTGCATGCTTATGAAGCTTCGCTTCATCACAGGAATAAGACACGCAAAAAATATCGCGTTCTATAATAAAAATAGAAATACGGCCCGGACAATATTGCCCGGATCTTATGCATTTGCAGGAGCCACAGAGCCCAGTGGTGACAGCAGGCTGCCAAAGGCCACACCCGGTTGGGTTATTCCTGGTGCTGTGAAGATATACTCGCCATTCATGGATCCTGGTTTAATTGTAAGGCTGAAGCGATACATGTTCTGACTGCCAGCCGGGATCACAAATAATGCCAGCCGATCGCCCAATACGCTGCCCCCTGCGGTGACGGCAGTAACGACCCCGTTATCTGCCAGCTCTCCAGATCCAAACACTGCATCTGCGGTCTGATAAAGGTCAATCTTAAGATAGCTCTTATCCAGGTCGTTCAGAGTAAAGGCCCAGCTTCCAGCCGCGGGAGCGACGCCTAATCCTTTGATGACGACAACCGGCGTCCTGACATCTTTGCCCGGAACGTGGGGGCTCATGCCTGTATCCTCTCTTATGATAAATAGGCTCTCGTTTCTAAATGACAGAGCAGAATCACCCGGGTCGTCATAAGGGCCCACATCTCGTACTTCCTGGTAAATTTGGTTCCCAGACATATCCTCTCCAGGAAACTCCGGTTCAACAATCTCGTTCTTTGGACCCTGAGCGAAGGCGGTCATGCAAAGACATGCCACAAAGGCCAAAGCTATTACCATATATTTAAATCCCATTCTCCTAATACCTCCGCACTCTAAAGCCATTGCTGAGATCTTATAGTTAACCCCCTTTTTCAGAAGAGAAAAAATCAGATTATCTCATATAGAGCCGGAAGCTCCATCAGAGGATTTTCATCCACATCGGTGCCTATGTTATGTTGTAGATCGCTTAAGCCGTCGCCGTTATCGTCTCGCATTCGCGCACTATGCCAGTAGTTTCCCAGGCGATTATGGAAGGTTCTTCCCTGGAATCGATATGATAATGCCTCTGGAGAACTCCAGGTGTTGATGGATATAAAAGAATAGACATCACGGGAATTATTTATAAATGCATTCAGATATATCTCATTGCGACTGGATTGCTCTGGATACATTCCCTCATCCAGATAAAGACCTTCATAGTTCTGGCGAAGATTATTGAAGCATAATCGGTTGTCGCTGCAATCGACCATTTTTATGCCTTGGCGACTGTTATGGGCAGCATTGCCTGTGATATTGCAGCCAGTGGAGCTGGTCAGACTGATGCCCGCATCTTTGCTTTGAATTATGTTTTCCGCCAAATCGTTTTGCATGGACTTCGCAATAAGGATGCCGTCATTATTCTCGGACAGTTCATTCGATTGTATGCGATTATAGGAGGATTGATCCAGATTTATGCCCGTTTTGCCGCGCATGATCTTATTTTCTCCGAGGTTATTATGAATTGAAGCCCGTAGCATGATGCCGTTAGCGTCATTTTGCAGATGATTTCTGGAGAGATTATTATCCCGGCAGCGTTCCAGGAGTATGCCCTCAGGGCAATCATAGATCTCATTCTCCCAGAGATTATTCCTTTGGGACTGGCGAAGCTGTATGCCTATTGCGGCGTTTCTACGAAGTTTGTTCTTCGCAATAGTATTGTTGTTCGCCTCATCAAACAGCATGCCGATATTGCCCTCGCTCACCATATTCTCGATGAATAGATTTTCTTCGCTGGTGCCTGAGATTACAAATCCTTTTGGATTTTTATGAATAGTGTTATTTTTAAAGATATTTCTGCTCGAATTCGTGATCTGTATTCCCTGATCAAAATTCGCAAATACCATGTTTTCTGTGAAGTTATTTTGCAATGATTCTTTAAGGTATGCGCCGCTGCCTGTGGTGATATTGCAAAAGGAGTTTCCCAATATTATGTTATTATTGGAAGATATGAAGTTGATCCCGTATTGCTTATTGAGGTCTGCATCATTGCCCTCGAAGCGATTCTCATTGGAATAAAATAGGGTAATTCCGCTCCCATCGTTATTTTCCAGGTTATTATCCTTGAGTTTGTTGCCATGGGAATCCCAAAGATAAAGGGCATAGTCATTCTTGAATGCAGTGTTATTCGAGATCTCATTGCCACGAGAAAAATACGGATAAATGCCGTAATCGTTATTAATTGCTGTGTTGTGATGGATATAATTATTATCTGCGTTTGATAACACAATACCATAGTCGTTGGTAATCATTATATTATCCTTTACGATGTTATCGCTGGATTGGAATAATTTAATGGCTATGCCCATATTTTCGCTGGCATTATTATTCATAATTGTATTATTCGTAGAATTTATGACCATAACGCCTACCTGGTTATTTTCGAAGAGGCTGTTATTAGAGATCGTATTTCCTGCCGCGAAAAAGATAACCAATCCGCCCAGGTAATTATCATCTACATTATTATATTCTATTGTGTTGTTCCCAGAAGACACAAAGATGCCGATTGCATTGCCTTGCATGGTATTGTTTGCGATTATATTATCTTGTGAATGCACCTGGACTGCTGCCATGGACCAGTCTGTGGCACCGGTCAGGCTCAAGCCCTGCAAACGAGTGTGGTTTGCGAAGATTCGGACGGCATTTCCTCTATCGCGAGCAACCAGAATCGGCCTGTCTTTCCCTGAAATGCCTCTCAATATCAGGCTCTTGGTGATATTGATGCTCTCATTATAGGTTCCAGGCAGTATCTCGATGATGTCTCCTGGTGATGCGTTGTCAATTGCCTTTTGGATGCTCTGGCCGGGCTCAAGGGAAATTATCGATGCCTGGGCTAAAGGTGCCTGCATAAAGACGGCCAAAAGGCAGGTAAATATGCAAAATGACTGCAAATTATTTATCATGAGGACCTTACCAGGGCAGTCTCCTTGATACGAGTCAAATCCGCTTTGAGGTTGTCTGACATCTTTGCACCATCCAACTTGGCATCAGAAAGCGAATAAAGGGTGAACTGGTCATATTTAATACGCTCCAGGTTGGCACCGGTAAGGTCTGTTCCCGTCATCTCCACACGATCCAAGGTGGCATCTCTTAAGTCGGCTCTGCTCATTTTGGCATTGGTCAGGTACACCAGAACCAGGCTGGAGACCCTAAGGGAAGAGTCTGTTAGATCTACACCCCTCAGGTCTATCTCGGATAACCTGACACGATCAAGCATTACTTTGCGAAGGACGGCGCCGGTCAGCCTTGCCGAGTTCAAGTTTGCATCGGAAAGGTCAGCTCCCGTGAGGTTGGCGTGGGTCAGGTCGGCATACGACATCTTGGCGGAATTCAGGTTCGCCCCCATAAGATCAGCCTCCGTCAAATCTGCATAAGAGAGACTGGTCCATTTCAGGTTGGCTCGCGTTAGGTTTGCCCTCATAAGATATGCTCTGGTAAAATCTGCTTCACTCAGGTCTGCGTCATGCAGGTCGGTACTGTAAAGCTCCGCCCGGGAAAATTGGCCTTTTGCGATACTGCTTTCGCTGAGGTCTGCCCAGCTTACATGAGCTCCAATCAGGTTTGCACCGATAAGATAGATGCCCTTGAGATTGGCGCCGGAGAGATCTGTTCGAAATAGCCTGGCATCGGTTAGATCTGCATCGGTTAAATTTGCATCGGAAAGATCTGCCTCAGTAAGGTCAGCCTTCTTCAATACCGCATTCTTTAGATCGGCGTTGGGCATTTGAGAATGAGCCAGGACGGCCTGGGAAAGATCGGCTCCGCTCAGGTCTGCACCACTTAGAACTGCTCCGGATAAGTCGGTCTTTAGCATCTTTGTTCCTTGAAGCTTGGAATTTAAGAGCCACGCTGATCGCATAAAAGTGCCACTTAGATTCGAACCTGAGAGATCTGCGCCGGATAGGTTTGATTGATTGAGGTGCATGTTGACGAGATTCATGTGGGTCAGATTCAAGTTGGCCAGGTCGGATCGATCCGTAATCTTGCTGCTGATATCTTGTGGCAGCGCCGAAGCGCTGCAACATACTGCCATCAATATGCCGAGTATCAATGTGGCAGATGCAAGCGGCATCAAAGAAACAATTTTCATAAATCTCCTATATTGGCATCTCTTCTAATGACATTTCAAGTTTCTGGTGATATTCAATTAAGCCAGCTTCCATTGGGGATTGATCGCATCAAGGTATTGAAATTCATTGAAGCTGTAGCGCGCGGTATAATACTCAGGGTCCTTCATAACCCCATAATAGCTATCAACAGCAAGCCAGGTATCAGGATGGTTTTTATCTTCCACAGCTACCCAGATGTGGCCCTGGGAGTCAAATCCGCTGGGATTATACAGGAATATCACATTATATCCAAAACTCCTGTAAGTGCTATCCAGCTTTTGAGAACCGTCATAGCACATTCCTAGGGGGGTTACGGGAAACATGACGTATCTGCTGACCGTCTTCACAAATTCGGATTTGTCCGTTTGATTGTACGTATCATTGATACGGATGGCGTTACTTGAGATCACCTGAACCGGCCCCGTCTTGGCGGTGGGGGGTGTCATCCACAGATCTGCAAGCCTTGGCGATGCGCCATTAGGCGTGAGATAGACCTCTTTGCCGACTTTTAGCTTGACAATGACAGAGGATTGATCCGGGGCTGGTTGCGCATCATAACCATGTGTTGCAAGAAAGAATGCTAAATCTGACATAGTGATGCCTATATCCTCATAGCTGGATAGAAGCAACCACAGGTCATTTTCTTCAGATGCCTGGCAGGCTGAGGGACACAGAATCAGGAGTATTGATAACAGAATGATGGATTCTCTCAACTCTACCTCGGACTGCATATATCAAGGCTGCGCCTTTTTGTTTCCTGCATTAATGTTAAGGATCACGCATATAAAGATTTATTTCTGCAAAGAAACGCCCCTCACAAATCCGCGGCCGGACCACTGCAAATTAATAGCCAAAGCTACTATGCCAAAACGAAAAATAATAAATGCCCACTGTCGCCCTTTAGATGTTGAACAAGCTAGTCAAGAAGGCGAGAGGCACTAAGAATAGTATTACGAATCCGATAACCATTAAACCGATTGCCAGCCCATTTCCACCTGCCATAAAGATCCTCCTACTGCATATTCTTTGGCTACTCCTTGGAAGAGGTAATATTAATTACTGTCGGACCCGGTGGGCAAAGGCCAATACATTTAACTATCAATACCGGCAAGATTTATATCGTGCGATCTATCCAAAAGAGCCAAAGCAAGGCACAAGGGGCAAAGCAGGAGAGGCGAAAGGCAATCGGTGCGAGATTTGTGCTCTTGCGGCCCGCGGGCTACCCCCTGAAGAGCATATTTCAGGAGCATCCGGTTGTCTCTGATTCCAAGCTATTCGAGCTTTATGCCCAGGAACAGTGGTACGGAGAGAAACTGCTCCCAGGTAGCTATTTATTCGATAGCAGGCTCTATCCGGACTTTGCCTTCCAGGTAGTCAAAGTTTACCCCCGACATTCGGTGATGGGGTCACAGACCACCATTAAGGTAGAACAGAAGGCTGAGCCCAAGAATACGGTAGTTTACGATGTTCGTTTTGATGATGTTATAGGCCAGGAAACGGCTAAGCGTAAGGTCAAGATAATCGAGAAATTCCTGGCCGATCCTGAGAAATTCGGGCGGTGGGCACCGCGAAACATTCTATTTTACGGAGTATCCGGCACTGGAAAGACCATGATCGCAAAAGCGCTCTCTGCCAAGACAGGGGTGCCTATGCTGGCGGTAAAGTCCACCAGCCTGATCGGAGAGTTCGTGGGCGAAGGGGCCCGGCAGATTCACAGCCTTTATGAAAAAGCTGCGGAAAAGGCACCCTGCATCATATTCATCGATGAGCTGGATGCCATTGCACTGGACCGAAGGTATCAGGATCTAAGAGGCGATGTCTCGGAGATTGTGAACTCTCTCTTAACCGAGATGGATGGAATCTCCAATCGAACCGGGGTTTGCACCATCGCGGCCACCAACCAGATCGAGGTTCTGGATGCATCGGTACGATCCCGTTTCGAGGAGGAGATCGAGTTCAAGCTGCCAAGTCTTGGGGAGCGCTTGCTAATATTGGAGAAGAACGGCGCCACTATGCCGGTAGAGATGGAGAATGTCAATCTAGGTGAGATTGCCCGCCAAACCGAGGGCTTCTCAGGACGGGATCTGGTAGAGAAGGTGCTTAAAGCTGCGCTTCATCATGCCATCATGGATGAGTGCAACATCACACAAAGGCATCTGGAAGAGACCATTCCCAAGGCCAGAAAGGAGTACCGCCAGCCACCCAGAGAGATGTTCTGCTAAACTTACGGAAAAGGACTTCGCATGTGGCAGGAAATTTTAGACAAGTTTAAAAGGTACCCGGCTCAGGAGAAAGTCATTCGTCTCATCCTGCAAAGAGGCTTTCAGATCAATGATGCCTCGCGTGTTGTATCGGGCCGGATAGAGATTCCTCATGCCCAGATTGCCAGGGAATTGGACGTGGACCGCCGCGTGGTGGATACCACAGCTCAGGCCATTCGCGAGGATGAGAATTTATGGAAGGTCTTCAAGAATGTGCGTTCCATGACTTTTTTGGGAGACCTGGCACCCATTTTGGGCCTGGGTGTAATAGAGATTACTCCAGTCAATGCCGCCAAGACCGGCCTGTTGGGTGACGTGGCCGGCGCCGTGGCCAGGAGCGGCTTATCCATTCGCCAGGCAGTATCCGACGATCCTTATTTTGTGGAAAGCCCCAAGCTGACCCTCATCACGGAGGGCAAAATTCCAGGTGACCTGGTGCGCCTGCTCATGGAGATTGAGGGCGTGAAGAGGGTAACGGTGTATTAGCGTGGCCAATTGTGTGGTTTTACAAAATCATGCTCGATCCCATTCTTAAGTGCCTCAACAGCTCGCAGGCCTTGCATAGCTCCTTGACGCAGGGCTCGCCGCACTCCCGGCAAGCGGCCAGTTCCATCTGGGCGTAGCCGGCCTGCGCCCTGGCCGCGATCTTTTCAAACCCCTGCACAGTAGATTGTTTGGTTCCCGGAAACCGGCTCTCCAGGCAGTTCATCATGTCCCTCACATCTGCGCGTAGAGAAAGCTGGGCATAGGGGCATTCCCTGGACTGTGTGAAGACTTCGTTTACCATGCAGTAGAGTGCGATCTCCTTTTCCGGCATCTCTCGAAGAGGCTTGATGCGGGGCACCAGGCCCTTCTGGGCTCGCCAGGGACGAAAACGCATCAGCCTCTCGAAATCCCCCTTCAGATAGTTCATCATGATGGTCTGCGCTTCATCGTCCTGATTGTGTCCGGTGGCGACTTTATCCAGCCCCAGGCGCTTGGCAGCCCGGTTGAGGGCGTTTTTGCGAAAGACTCCGCAATAGGTGCAGGGCGCGACCTTTTTTCCCTGCACCATCTCGTCCAGGTCGTGGCCATACTCCTCCCGGAAAGAGACAATATGCTGCGCAACTCCGAGCTGCTTCGCGATCGCTCTTGCCGCCCTTATGGTATCATCCCGGTAGCCGGCGATGCCCTCATCCACGGTGACAGCTACCAGCTCTACATCTCTTTTCGCCAGGGTCCGGCTCAGGCAGAAGAGCAGTGCGGTGCTGTCTTTGCCTCCACTCACGGCCACAGCGATGCGCTCGCCGTCCATGACCATGTCGTTTCTCTGCACCGTCTGCGCCACTCTTCTTTCAAAATCCTGGATGAAGTGGTCCTGGCAGAGGTGCTGACCGGAGTAACGCTGAGAGATTATGGCCTTCTCCCCGCAAATGGAGCAGATCATGCCCGCACCTGCATCTGTAAGAAAAACATTTTTGAGTTGGTAATGGAATGATCGAGTCCTCTGTGAGTCCTCCGTGCGCTCTGTGTCTGCAGTGGTTGTAGTCCGTAAACCATTGGTATAACCATTGGCAGACGACGATTCCACCACAGAGACACAGAGTTCGCAGAGGACGCAAAAAGAACACTATAAAATCGAAGAGCCCGGAGTAAACCCTGTTTGGTCACTGGAACGGGGGAAAATCCAAACCGTTTGCTTCCATCTGAAAATTCCGGCCGGACTGTTCTCTGTGTCTTTGTGCCTTTGTGGTGAGCCGCATCGTAGCTATCCCTACAAAGGCCGCCTTTAGTCAACAGCAAATCTCTCCTGGCAGGTATAAACGGAAAGGCTCTTTCCCCGCAGAAAACCGATGATGCATAGACCTGTCCTCCTGGCAATGGAGATTGCCAGGCTGGTAGTGGCCG
Organism: uncultured Methanotrichaceae archaeon; assembly: GCA_964506745.1. Classification (GTDB taxonomy): domain Archaea; phylum Halobacteriota; class Methanosarcinia; order Methanotrichales; family Methanotrichaceae; genus Methanothrix. The sequence continues at coordinate 31,932 of CAZDLZ010000011.1, forward strand.
CGCGTGAGACGATGATGGGAATGCCGGCCACAGAGCACTTGATGGCCATGTCTGAAGATACCCGGCCCGTGCAGGCTACAAAGGTTCGGCTAAAATCGAAATCCTGCATCTGGAGGAGCGCATAGCCGATGGCCTTGTCCAGGGCATTGTGCCGGCCGATGTCCTCGATGATGCAGATAGGCTCCTTTTCGGCAAAGAGGCCCACGCAGTGCACTCCCCCTGTGGCGATGTGCGTCTCGGAGAGAGAGATGGATGCCATGGCCTCCTGGGCCCGCATTCTGCTTATCCTCAGATCCGACTTAATCTCAGGTAGCTTGGATTCATCCAGAAAAGAGGCAACACTGCCGCAACCGCTCACAATGGGCCGGCGGGGGACGACGGCACGCATGGGATGCGTGACTATGACGCGAGCCACATTGCCCTCGATCTCCAGAGACTCGATCTCCAGTGGTCCGCAAATAATCCTCTCGGCAAATAGGTGGCCGATGACAAACTCTTCTCTCATCTTGGGGCTGATCATAGCGGTTACGAAATGCCGGCCGTTGATGAAGATGGAGAGAGGCACCTCTTCCACCACCAGGCAGGTCGCATCCTCTGCATCGGTACCGTCCAGCTTCAGACAATTGAATTCTGTGATCATAGTAAAGCCATTCTGGCAATCTGCTCCAGCGTCGAGAGGAGCTTTTCAATCTCATCTTCGGTGTTATAAAGGTAAAGCGAGGCGCGCACGGTGCCGTATTTCAGCCCTAGATGCTTCATTAAGGGAATACAGCAATGATGTCCGGAACGAACGCAGATGCTTGAGGCCTGGTCGAGCATGAGGGCCACCTCGTGGGGCAAGAGGCCTTCTACTGTAAAGGAGACCACGCCGCCTCGATTCTGCGATCCTGGTTCCGGCCCGAAGACCTCCACCCCTTTAATATCTTGCAGCCCCTCCAGCAACTTAACAGTCAATCTTTGCTCGTGATGGTGAATATCCCCGAGGCCCACCCTGGTGAGATAATCAACTGCTGCGCCAAGGCCTATGCCTGCCGAGATGTCGGGGGTGCCGGCTTCAAAGCCCTCATAGCCCTTCTTGATCTCATATCCGTCATCGCCGACATCCTGCACCATGCCCCCGCCCGCCAGGAGCGGTTTTATCTCTCCTTCTTTCTTGACCCAGAGAACGCCGGTTCCCATGGGCGCGAGCATCTTGTGCCCGGAAAAGCAGAGGAAATCGCAATCGATATCTTCTACATTTACGGGCATGTGGGGCACGGACTGGGCAGCGTCCACCAAAAGGGCAGCGCCCCGCTCCCTGCAGATCTTGCTGATCTCCTTTACGGGAAGGACCGATCCCAGGGCATTGGAGAGCTGGCTTATTGCCACCAGCCGGGTGCCTTTGCTTATGGCCGTTTCAAAGTCTGCCAGATCAATCATTCCCGTTTTGTCCGGCTTTATGACCGTTAGCTCTACGCCTTTTTCTCTTAGCCTCATCCAGGGCAAGAGGTTGGAGTGGTGCTCCAGAAGGGTGGTGACGATGCGATCCCCCTTCTTCCACAACAAGCATCGTGCGATGATGTTGATGGACTCGGTAGCGTTCCTGGTGAAGATCGTCATCCCTTTTTGCCTGGACGCGCCTATGAACTGGGCGGTCTTGTGATGAGCATCCCGGTAGCGCTGATCGGCAAGCTGCGCCATCCGGTAAACGCCACGTCCCACATTGGCCTTGTAGCTATGGTAGTAATCCAAGACCGCCTCTAAGACAGGTTCTGGAGTCAGGCTGGTGGAAGCACTGTCCAGATAGACGACATCCTTCAGGATGGGAAAATCCTTCCTTACTTCCAGGACGTCCATAGAACCTCTTTCATAAAACCTCTTTCACAAGACCCTCGTCCATGCTCCCGCTGCGAAAGCCTTCCAGATCCAAAGAGACATAGTCAAACCCAACGGCTTTGAGCGTCGCGGCGATCTTTTCGCGGCAATTCATGGCCCGGGCCATATCCTGCTCTTGGAGCTCAATTCGGGCCATGCGTCCGTGGGAGCGCACCCGAAGCTGCAAAAATCCCAGGCTTTTCAGGTATTCCTCCGCCTCTTCCACCATTCTCAAGTTCTCTGCTGTGATCGACTCGCCATAAGGGATTCGAGAGGCGAGACATGCCGATGAAGGCTTGTTCCAGACGGGCAGTTCATGGCTATGCGCCAGTTGGCGAATATCCTCCTTGGTTATTGCCGCATCCACAAAAGGATGCCAGATCCCTTCTTCATCGCATGCAGCAATTCCGGGCCGAAATTCTCCGTAATCGGAGAGGTTGACCCCGTCGGCGATGCAGCTTTTACCTTCCTCTTTCGCGATGCTTTTTAGGAGCAGAGCGGACTTTTTCTTGCAGAGATAGCAGCGTGTGACGGGATTATGCAAAAACTGCTCGTCTCCCAGAATAGGAAATTTTGCTTCCCGGTAATTGATCCCCAGGGATTTTACCAGGCCTCTTGCATTCTGTAGCTCACTTCTGGGCATGGCATTGCTGTCCAGTATCACAGCCAGGGCACCGCCACCCAGAACATCGTGCGCCACCCTGGCCAAAAGGCTGCTGTCCACACCACCGGAGTAGGCTACCAGTAGCTTTCCCTTCTCTGCAATCCTCTTCTTCAGGTCTTCCAGCTTATCGGCCGGATTCATTTCACAGTCCTTTGCATCTGGTGGAGATGCAAGCTGCCTCGTCGTCCTGCAGCATTCGGCAGATCTGGCAGATCCTAGGCAGGAGTTCACTGCCTTTTACTTTCTCTTCGATCAGGTCGTCGGCGATCAATCCTATGGACTGCCGGACGTCCTCCCTAAATTCGATATTGTAGCCCCTCTTTTTGGAGACATACTGGGACACAGCCGGAGGCGTGATTCCCAGCATCCTGGAGATCTCTTTTTGGGATATTCCCCTCTTGACCAGCTCTTCGGCGATGGCCGCCCTGATGCTGGGCAGTATATCCCATACGATCTGCTCACATGGCGACTTCATTTGCATTTTGGTCCCCCAAGTCTGTGATCATTTCTTCACACATCACAGCCGCGAATTAAGTACTACACGCATATGAATCTTGCAGCTTAGATTTGGGCAAAAGCCCTCCTGAGAAAATTAAAAATCAATAGAATTAGGTGCGGGGGATGGGATTCGAACCCACGAACACCTTCGTGACTGGACCCTGAATCCAGCGCCTTTGACCTGGCTTGGCAACCCCCGCAAAAGAGGCAGCCAATCTCATGCAGTTGTAGTATTTAACAGTATTCGTAAGGACCGCCGGAGACTGGCCAGGGAGCGCTCCGGTCCAACCCCGCGCTACTTCAGCACACCCACCCACCTGGGTCAAACCTTGACTGCCAGCATCCTCTCAATCGAGAGGCGCGCCCTCACCGCGATCTCCTCGGCTACCGCGACCTGCGGCTGCAGGGTTTGCAGCGCTCGCAAGAGCTTGGCCAGATCGGTCTTCTTCATATTATGGCAGATGGCGTTTGTGCTGAGCGGATAAAACTTCTTATCCGGATTTTCCTTCTTCAGCCGGTAGATCATGCCCACCTCCGTGCCGATGATAAACTCCCTGGCCTCGCTGGCTTTGACATGTCTGCCCATTCCGGCTGTGCTGTAGGCGAAATCTGCCTCATCAATGACCTGTGGCCGGCACTCCGGATGCACCAGCACTTCTGCCAGGGGATGCTCCGCGCGGGCGGCCCGCACCTCCTCTGCCGTGAAGTTCTCATGCACATAGCAGTAGCCGTTCCCGGGAATGATTTTCTTGTCGGTATGACGGGCCACGTAAGCAGCCAAATTCCTGTCCGGCACAAAGATGACCTCCGTCTCAGAAAGCGAGGCTACCACCTGCACGCCATTAGCGGAAGTGCAGCAGACATCGCTCTCTGCCTTTATCTCTGCTGTGGAGTTTACATAGCAAACTACGGCAGCCTCAGGATGGAGATTCTTGAGATCGCAGAGCTGCTCGGGCGTGATCATATGGGCCATGGGGCATCCAGCACTCTTTTCCGGCAAAACGACCTTCTTTTGCGGGGAGAGGATGGCTGCAGTCTCCGCCATGAAGTCAACTCCACAAAAGATGATGACCTCCGAGTCCAAACGTGCTGCCGCCCGGGAGAGCTCCAGAGAGTCGCCCACCAGGTCGGCCACATCCTGCACCTCCGGTATCTGGTAGTTATGGGCCAGAATGGTCGCCTGCCGCACCTCTTTTAAAGCTAGAATTTCATTTAGTATTGTCATAGAATTGGCCCCAATGTCTGAGAAACTATTATTTCAACCTTTTTAAATAGATACTCTTAATAATAGCATCCTAATTGAAGTAAAATTGAGTTACATTTAAATAGATGAGCTAGCGGCAATGATCATCCGCCGATAGCTGCAGGAAAAGGTGCCACTTCACCCCCCCTTCGACCATTCATTTTGCCATATCTCGAACTCGCTCCAAGGCCAGCAGCGCATCCTCCATCTTGAAGTCGCGCTTCTCTTTGGCCAGAAATTCGCGAAAACGCTGCAGCTCCTTTTCCGCCAAAGTCTTCGATGCGTCCGAAAGCATGCGCTCATAGCCCCGATCAGGAAAGTACCGGGCCTGTGCATAGTGAAATAGCCGGTCTTTGCATTGCGCGCTAATAGTGCCCATCTGCCAGGCCAAATCCAAATTGAAACGAATATTCACCAGCGGTTCTGACCTGGGCTCCCAGGTGAATGGGTCGAAGACCAGAGCCACTTCGTCATCCGAGACCAGATGGCCGCTCTTGTAGGCCTGGTAAATCTTGCCTATGCCCTCCATGCCGTAAACATCCAGCTCAGAGGCGCGCAGGGCCCCCATGCTGGAAGCGCCCAGGACCTTTGCCCCTGACTCCAGAGCATAGATTACCTCCTTGTGAGCCACGGAGCATTCCTGAAAGAAGACGCCATCGATGAGCAGAATGATCTCAGATCCTTCCCTGGCCGCCTGGTGAATGTCGCCTCTCTTGGCTGGAGGCCGATAGTCAGCCTCCAAAACCTGCATAGCCCTATCCCTGGATAGACTTGGCCCGAGGAAGACGACGATTCCTGGCATTTCTGCACCTTTTGCCCACCCTTTCCGGGTCCACTGCTGCGATCTCAAGCCCGGGCACAATCACCCTGACCACAGGAAGGCCGATCTCCTCGCGAGTTAAATCCACTACCACTACTCGATCAAGGCCTGCCTCCTCCAGCTTCTTTAGCATGTATTTTATATCGAGCAGGAAGTCGTCGCTTTCAAAGGATTCAATTTTGGCGAAGCTCTTCTCCTCAGATGCTTCAAACCAGCGCCGATTAAGCTTCTTCGTCCTGTCGTAACCGATCTGCTTACGAAAGTCAGCTAAAGTTGCATCTTCTCTTGCCCCGTGGATCTGGGTAAGGCGGCTTTGCGCCACCTCGGTGAGAGCGCGCAGCACTGCCACTACGGCACTGGTGTGCGTGCCCATGCCTGTGGTGAGAAGAGTCGGGTCGCGCAGCCGGACATCATCAGATGCGGCTGCGCAGGTTGGAACGCCAATGTCGCTGGTGATATCCCTCAAATAGACATCTACCTCGGCGGCCGCGAATTTGTCCAGGAGGCCTCTCGCCTGGTCGTCCTCCACATCACTAATTAGAGGGCCTGCCCTCCTCGTTGCCTCCACAAGTGCCCAGGCATCCCTTTCTATAACTTCAGCCAGGCCGTGGAATACCGCCTCTTCAATGGCATTGCCCGATGCCAGGCCACTGGTATTGGTTCTAAAAAGGCGTTTGTATTCGGCGGGCAGAGGATGAAAAACCGCATTGGCAGGAACCATAATCTCCTCATCGTTCATTATGTCCCAGCCACAAATCCAGGGAATCATGGCATCGTGCTGTGCCCCCTCCGGCAAGATCAGCTCCCTTGGGTCCAGAGCACTGTCAAGATGAGAGAAACTCTCGATTTTGAGCACCCGGTCTCTTAACTCAGCCGAGTAGCGCTCCAGGCCCTCCATCATGGCCGATACTTTAGCCTCTGTGGGCGTGGCACCTTTGCCATTGTAAACGGAGATGGCACCTCGATCGGCCATGGGTCGAATGGAGGAGAAGACGGGTATGCCGATTCGGTCCAGATTGGTAATGTCCGCTACCCTGGTGATCCCGGCGGCGGGCAATTTGGCCTCGGCAAGCCTTAGCGTTTCCTCAGGAGGCATTGCCCGATGGGTATCGTCTTTGTACTTTTTTATGCAGGACGCGAGTATCATTGCCAAAAGCCTAGAGAAGCGATGGAATATAAACTCTGCTTCAAAGGAAGGGCAATTTATCCTTCTTTCGGTAAGCCAGAGCCTGGCAGGTCGCGATCAATCGCCCATCCTCACCGGTGACGGAAATATGGCAGGCTGAGATCTTTCGAGATCGATTGACCTCGCGCCCTTCGGCCTGTAAGCTTTCCCCGGCCAAAGGCGCACTGAGGTAATTCATATTCGCACCTAATGCCACAGCCACGGTGCCATGCGAGTTGACGGCCAGCTCGAAAGCGGCATCCACCAGCGAGAAGATGGCAGCGCCATGGGTAGTGCCGAATAGATTGTTCATATTCTCGGAAGTCTTCATCATGAGAAGGGCGCGGCCCGCCTCAAGTTCCACAATCCTGATGCCGAACATCTTGGCATAAGGCTCTTCGCAAAATCGTTTCTCTAAAGCTGCCAGGCATTGGTCCAATGTATCATTCCTCACCAGAGACTATTTTCTCGAAACGGTTATATTGGCTACGCTCGATCTAGGAGCTTATGCCCAGCTCCTCAGGCAACAGACAAGAGCCGGTCTCCATTGAGGTGAGCGGCCCTGCTGTGTCCATTGTCCTCACTCAGGGCGCTATCAATATCTGGTTTGGGAAAAAATTTGACAAATCGCTTATCGCCAAGATTTTTTTGATTATCTCCAAGGTCGATGGAACCGCAGAGCATGAAAAGGAGGTCTTCTGCAATTTCGAGAAGATCAGCGAGTTTGAGAACAACGGCTACATCCTCACCTCCTACGCCCGCAAGAAGGAGAAGTACCGGGCCATATTTGTGGTTCCGTTCTCCAATTCCCGAGCACTGGAGATGTTCATGGAGTCCATATCCCAGGAGACTGAGAAGGAAGATGTTAAGATCACCCTTTACTGGAGAGGGGGTAGAATCATGATGAATTTGATAAAAGAGGAGCTTTCCGGGCTCAATTGCTTTAGTACGCAAAATGTAGTTTATAAGGATGAGCCGGTGGGAGCTGCTGGCAGGAGAGATGAGACATGAGATTTGCAAGCTGCACGGAAAATATTGAGATATCAGGCATAAGGAAATGTTTTGAGGGTGCGGCCCCGGGGTCAGTTAATTTGGGGCTGGGCCAGCCAGACTTCGACACGCCGGTGCATATCAAGAAGGCGGCAATTGATGCTATTGAAAAGGGGCAGTGCAGCTATACACCCAACTGTGGCACGCCGGCCCTTCGCTGTGCCCTCGCGGAAAAGTTTCGCTCCGAGAACCGGATCGATTGCACGGCAGAGGACATCATGGTGACCAGCGGGGCCAGCGAAGCTCTCTTCCTGGCTATAGCCGCGCTGGTCGATCGGGGCGATGAAGTTCTGATAGGCGATCCGAGCTTCCTATCCTATGCCGAGCTGACCCGCCTGGTAGGAGGCCGACCGGTAAGTGTTCCACTCGATGACCATTTGCGACTTGCACCTGAAGCTATTGAAGAGAGAATAACAGACAAAACCAAGCTGATAATAGTGAATTCGCCCTCCAATCCCACAGGATCTGTGGGAACTCCCCAGCAGATGCAAGCTATTGCCGATATCGCAGAAGATAAAGGAATAGCCGTGCTCTCCGATGAGGTCTATGAACATTTCATCTACCAGGGAGAGCATGTCAGCCCAGGCCAATTCTCGGACAACGTTATCACCGTCAATGCCGTCTCCAAGACCTATGCCATGACCGGCTGGAGGCTGGGCTATCTGGCGGCCAAGGGCGACGCTCTGGAGCAGCTCCTTAAGATTCACCAGTATGTCCAGGCCTGCGCCAGCTCCATCTCTCAGGCGGCCGCCCTGGAGGCAGTCACCGGGCCGCAGGACTGCGTTGCCCTGATGAGGGACGAATTCAAATCTCGCCAGGACCTCCTGGTAAAAGGCTTCCGGGAGATGGGTGTGGATATCATCGAGCCGGAGGGCGCATTCTATCTCTTCCCCCATGTGGGAGACGGAGACGCTGTGGCTGCCCGCCTGGGCAAAGCGGGTGTCATCACCGTTCCCGGATCGGCCTTTGGGCAGGGGGGAAAGGAGCACATTCGCATCTCTTATGCGGCAGCGCGCTCTCAGCTTGAGGAAGCAATACGGCGTATGAAAGACATCCTTTAAATAGGAGAGTTGCATTCGTCGCTAGGAGTGATGAAATGAAGGAGCAGGTTGAGGTCAGAGAGCTGAAGGAAGGAAGATACGTTCTCATCGACGAAGAGCCCTGCATAATCAAGAGCATATCCCATTCCAAGCCAGGGAAACACGGAAGTGCCAAGGCCAGAGTGGACGCGATAGGCATCTTCGACAACCAGAAGAAGTCCATCGTTCAGCCGGTTACCACAAAAATTTATGTGCCCACCGTAGAGCGCAAGACAGGCCAGGTTCTCTCCATAGGCGACACCTCGGTGCAGCTCATGGACCTGGGAAGCTATGCCACAGTCGATGTACCCATAACTGCGGATCAGAAGGATAAGATAGAAGAAGGAAAAGAGGTTGCATATCTCTCCGTCATGGGCAGGACAAAGTTGGACGTGCGCCAATAATCCTTTTTAATTCCATAACATGTTCCAAAGGTGCGGCTTTGCCGACGCCGAAGCGGAATTGCTGGATGCCGACTTTGTAGTGATAGGGCTGCCCTTCGACGCTACCGCCTCTTTTCGCTCCGGTTCGCGAGAGGGGCCGGACGCCATCCGTCTCGCCTCTTTTAACTTCGAGAGCTATGACTATTATTATGACGTCGATCTGGCAGCTTTGGCTATCTGCGATCTGGGCAATATGGATCTTGGCACAGACCCCGCTTATGCAGACGCGACCATAAAGGAAGGCATCGCCCTGCTGGCGAAAGAGGCCGTCCCCATCTTTCTAGGCGGAGAGCATTCCATCACTCCACCCATTGTGGAGAGCCTGGCACAGCAAAACGCGGGGAGCTCTTTTGGCGTGCTGGTGCTGGATGCGCATCTGGACCTGCGCCAGGAGTACGGCTGTACCAGATACAGCCATGCCTGTGCCAGCCGACGAATCCTGGAAAAAAAATGTGTAGGAGCCTACACCTCCATAGGCATTCGCAGCGGCAGCATTGAGGAGTTTTCATTCGCGAAGGAGAACGGCATCACCTATTTTACGGCCCTTGATGTAAAAGGGAAGGGCATAGATTATGTGCTGGATAGAGTAATGGAAGATATGGAATGCGAACGGCTTTACCTGTCCATCGATCTGGATGTCCTGGACCCGGCATTCGCACCGGCTGTGGGCAACCCGGAGCCCTTTGGCCTCACCGCCTGGGATGTAAAGAGAGTAATTGAGCGGACGGCACATAAGGCAGTGGGCCTAGATATAAACGAGCTGACTCCTGCATACGATCGCGGCGAAACGGCGCTCCTGGCGGCAAGGCTGGCGCGCGAGTTCATAGCTGCAAAGGCGAAATAAATGAGATTGATCAATGCTTTCATCCTCCTTCTGGCAGTGATGACATCGGCAAATTGTCAGCAGAATGCAGAAGGATGGCTTAGTAATCTGGACCCAAATCAGGTCGTGTCCCTGATCGAGAAATCCGTTGCTCTCAGCTACCAAGGCAAGTACGATGAGGCCATCGAGGCTATCGACGAGGCCATCAGGATCGACCCCAACCTTGCCAGAGCCTGGAACGTCAAAGGCGCAATTCTCAGGAACCAGGGGCTAGCTCTCGATGACCCGTACATCAGTCTCGATGGCCAGGACAAGTACGATGAGGCCATGAAATGTTTTGATGAAGCCATCAGGCTTGATCCCAACCCTACCCTGGCCTGGATTGACAAAGGCATTGCTCTCCTTGGCCAGGGCGCTGCTCTCACTCGCCTCGGTCTCGATGGCGTTCGCGAGTATGGTGAAGCCACAAAATGTTTTGATGAGGCGATCAGGCTCAATCCCAACAATTCCATGGTCTGGCATCAAAAAGGCGTTGCCCTCAGTATCATGGGCCAGAATACTGATGCAGAGGCTGCCTATGTCAAAGCCAGGGATTTGGGGTATGAAGGCTAATTTTCTTTGTGACAGGTGCAATCGAAAGCACCTTTAGCACCGATTCCAAAGCCCTTTTTATCGAGATAAGTCATGTCGCCACAGCCAGCATAACAGCATGGTAACCAACTATCTGCGTCATCATCGGTGTCATTGAATTTATTGAATACAGATTTCATATCTATTCTTCGTTTCAAACCATATTTGCCGTAATACCGTTCTTCTCCCTCACTGAGGACGGGATAGTTCTGGTGTTTGACATCATATTGCGAATCTCTGAACCTATAACTCAAATCCGCTATTCCGGTTGTCTTAGCTTCGATTTCGTAGCCCAAATATTTTGTAGGCATAAACTCTGCAGAGAGAATGACATCATTAGTACCCAGCACGGTGGAGTTCATCCTCTGCAGCCAAATAACAGACCTCTGTTCCTTCGATAGCTCGCGGTTGTATAAAAAGTTTGCACCCACAAAGTCTCCATTATTCCCCTCAAAATCCCGGTCGTTTATTCCCCGGCCGAAGTAAGTTAGGTTCCTGCTGGCCTTTATGAATACCGGCCATTTCTCAACTTCGTACTTGATTGTGTATATATCAGTCCCCGACGGCTTATCTACTGCTAAATCGATAGGTTCTGAGCAAATAACGGACTGCATCGTTATTTCATCTGCGGATTTGTAGCTACCTTCCAGAGAGCTTGTCCTTTGCCGAAGGCGTACGTCATTAGTTCCAACTTCTCCATAGTAGGATTGGTATGGGCTGAGCATTCTGCTACGAGACTCTATAGGAGATATATTACCGTTCACCGAGCTTGTGAGGTAGAAGCTAATATTGCTGCTCTGGCGGTTGATGGACCAGTGAGTCGAGTTGGTGTCTACGTTAATAGACCTGGAGTCTGCTATGACATTTGAGCTAAGTGCAAATATCATTATCAATAGGATTGCCAGTGGCCCATATTTCATGTTGTGTCTTACAACGATGGTTGCGATAAAAACTTTGCCATTACAATGAAATTAGCAGATGAGCTGCCGGTGCTGCCTTGCGAAACGGCGACGTGCACTTGCGAAAATCAGCACAATAATATATTTATACCATAATTTTTAAAATTTGCCTATTTTATTAAATCGCAAGAAAAGTAAGCAAAAAAGAGAGTTGAAGTTGATCACTCTGGTGGTTTGGGGTGCTTCAGCATTACGAAGGCAATAACCATTCCCACAACAGCCAAGAGAGCAACGTAGGGGAATACACCTACATAACTTCCAGTCATACCCCTTATTGCAGCCGCAAGCTGCGGTCCAACAATAGCTCCTGTGCCATAAGCCAGGAATACTACGCCATAGTTCCTGGGATAGTCGCAGGTACCAAAGAAGGATGCTGTAGCCGTGGGAGCAATAGCCAGCCAGCCGCCCAGACACATCCAAAGGATGGCAAATGCCACAATGTAAATCGTGGTAGCGCCGGGTACCGCCATCTGCCACATCATCAGCGATGCCAGAGCAATTGCCAAGAATGAGACTATGGCAGCATTTCGGGGAGTGATCTTATCAGTAAGCGTGCCGAAGATCGGTCTTCCACCGCCGTTGAATATGGCGAAGAATCCCACCAGCATGGAAGCCAGTCCGGATTCTATCTGAATAACTTCCTGCCCCACTGGCTTGGATATGCCAATGGCCATCAATCCTGCCACACATCCTATGAAGTAGCAGAGCCATAGACCGTAAAATGATGTTGACTTGAGCATCTGCTCACGCTTGAACTCGCATGTAACTGATGCACCAGCCTTGGGTGCAGGCGGATTCCAGCCAGGTGGCTTGTAGCCTGCTGGCGGAAAGGCCAAAGGCATGGCACATAGCGCGATAATTACGATGAATGCGATTCCAAAGAAGCGGAATGTGCTCATGACATCAAATGCACCAATAAGATATGTAGCGAGATTGGCTGTAAAGAAGGCCGAGAATCCGAAGCCAAGCACTGTTAAGCCTACGGCCAGCCCCCTCTTATCCGGGAACCATCTTGCAGATACGGCAACAGGACAGCCATAGGCAATTCCTACACCCAGTCCGCCAATAACGCCATAGGTGGGGACAAGCATCGATGTAGAACTGGCTGTGGATGCCAGCAGCCAGCCCAGGCCGCAGATAATTCCTCCAGTCATGGCCATCTTGCGCGGCCCGAACTTTTCTATGTATTTGCCGGAAAAAACCATGCCAACCGAAAAGACGAACAGGAAAATGGAAAACGGCAAGAGAACTTCACTGGCTGTTACTGTCTGACCCATTGCCGTGAAGTGATCAGTCAGAGGCTTAACGAAGACGGACCAAGAGTAAACGCTACCAAGGCATAACATGATTATGGTGCCTAGAATTACAAACAACCATCGCCCGCCAGGCGGGTCTTTCTGAACCATAATTTAATTCACCCCTTACGAATATATTAAATATAAATAATCATCCTTCAATACATGAAATGAATGTGATTAATTTACAACCCAGCAAACACCAAACCTTCAATCTCGTCTATCCCTCCTTATCCCCCCCTCACCCTTGAAGATTATTCAATGGATTGGACCTAATTTCGTCTCTCATATATTTAAAATTAGCGGCGATTATAGTGATTATAGATTATAATATTACACATATCGCAAAAACTTCTTAGTCAATTTTCATTCTTATTCGATGCCCATTCTGCCAATCCGAAAAAGTTGCCTTGATTTAGGTGATATCATCTATAGCTATCGACAGTAGTGAATAGCCCAATTTGGCAATCATCTTTAATGGCAATCTCTTTTAAGGTGAATGACCAATACCTGCAAAGGTGGTGCTAATATGCTCAAAGCCAACCCCAAGACATCATGGAACAGCAACGAATGCAGACCAACGGTTGCGGCAACAGCTTACGTGGACGAATCGGCCATGATTATCGGCGACGTGCGCATCGGCGAAGAGGTTTACGTAGCCCCTTGCGTATCCCTGCGGGCGGACGAGGCCAACCCCATAATCATCGGCAATAAGTGCAACATTCAGGACGGAGTTGTCTTCCACGGCCTCATGGGCAGCTCCATAAATCTGGGAAAACAGATCTCAATCGCCCATGGTGCCGTAATTCACGCACCCATGAAGATAGGGGACGAAAGTTTTGTGGGCTTCAACTCCGTAGTTCATGCCTCAAATCTGGGCAAGAAGTGCTTTGTCGGCCACGCGGCGGCAGTTATTGGTGTCACGCTGACGGACGGCAAGTTCGTGCCGCATGGTGCACTGGTCGATACGCAGGAGAAAGCCGATGCGTTGGGACCTGTCCCGGAGAGCCTCAAGCACTTCAATGAAGAAGTGGTCGAGGTTAACTGCGAGTTTGCCAGAAGCTACCGAGTCATGAAGAAATCCTGTGCATGCGAGTAACCTGCATGTAATTTACAAGTCTCAACCTTTTTTATCGGTCCCCTTCGGACAAGAAATATATACACCCCTAGCCCTAAGCCTCACTCTAGCTTTAGGTGATTTATAATGGCCAAGATCAAAGCTGGCGTCTTAGGTGCCACTGGTGCCGTGGGGCAGCGCTTCATTGAAGGATTGAAGAACCACCCCTGGTTTGAGCTGACGAGCCTCGCTGCTTCAGAGAGAAGCGCAGGCAAGAAGTACAAAGAAGCCGCCAAGTGGCGCCTGGAGAGTGAGCTTCCCGACGACATCGCAGAGATGACCGTAGTCAACGTCGATCCGCGTGAAGTCGATGCAGATATTGTCTTTTCGGCGCTTCCCGCCACTGATGCAAAGACGGTTGAGCCGGCTTTCGCAGCGGCAGGCTTTGCGGTAGCCAGCAATACCAGCTCTTATCGCATGGTGGAAGACGTGCCTCTGCTCATACCGGAGTGCAATTACGAGCACCTGGACCTCATCAAAGTGCAGCGCGAAAAGCGGGGCTGGGAGGGATATCTCACCACTAATCCCAACTGCACCACCATCATGTTTACCCTGCCACTAAAGCCTCTCATGAAGTTCGGCATCAAAAGCGTGCATGTTGCATCCATGCAGGCTGTGTCCGGAGCCGGCTATGAGGGCGTGCCCTCCATGGCAATCCTTGGCAATGTCATACCCTACATCGGCGGCGAGGAAGAAAAGGTGGAGACTGAGCCGCAGAAGATTCTGGGGCGCTTTGATGGCGAGAAGATCGTTAACGCGGATTTCTCCATCAGCGCCAGTTGTCATCGCGTGCCGGTCATGGACGGGCACACGGAAGCCATCTGGGTGACCATGAGGGACAATCCCACACCAGAGGAGGTCAAGAAGGCCATGCAAGACTTCGATGCGGGCCTGGGGGATCTGCCCACCTCGCCCAAAAAAGCGATCATCGTCAAGGATGAACCTGACCGACCCCAGCCTCGGCTTGATCGCGGCCGTGGTAACGGCATGGCAATTTCCGTAGGACGGATCAGATCGGGAATCAGGTTCATCTGCATGGGCCACAACACCGTGCGCGGCGCAGCAGGTGCCAGCATTCTCAATGCAGAATTGCTGGTGAAAAAAGGCCTGCTCTGATGCTGATTGTTGCGTGGGAGGTGACGGCAGCCTGCAATCTGTCCTGCGGCTACTGCCGCGCCTCCGCTTCCGCTTTACCCGATGCAAACGAGCTTTCTACAGAGGAGGCACTTTGCTTTCTTGACAGCATTGCCGCCTTGCAGCCCATGCTCATATTGAGCGGCGGCGAGCCACTGCTGCGCCCCGATATCTTCCAAATAGCGCGCCAGGGTGCCGATTTGGGCATGCGTGTCTCCTTGGCCAGCAATGGAACTACCATAACACCAAAGGTGGCAAACAGGATTGCAGCCAGCGGCATCACGAGAGTCAGCATCAGCCTGGACGGCGCAGCGCCGGAGAAGCATGATCTGACCCGCGGCAAAGGAAGCTTTCAAGCATCCATGCGGGGAATAGAGAGTCTACGCGGCAAAGTTGATTTTCAAATCAACAACACCCTCACCTGCAAGAACGAGTCGGATATATCCGCAATCTTCGATCTGGCCCAACGGGTGGGGGCCTGTGCCCTGCACTTCTTCTTCCTGGTTGCCACGGGCCGGGGCAGGGAGGCGGACCTCATCTCACCAGAGCGACAGGAGCAGCTCCTCATTGAGATTGACCGGGAACGGGCGCGACGAACTATCGAGGTGCAGGTCACCTGCGCACCCCAGTATGCTCGAATAGCCAGGCTCGGGAAGAGGCGCGGCGGTGGGTGCCTCGCGGGCAGAAGCTTCGTCTTTGTCTCCCGAAATGGCGATGTTTATCCCTGCGGCTATTTTCCTCTGCGAGTAGGAAACATAAGGGAAAAGAATTTTATAGAGATATGGGAAAATTCAGCAGAGCTTCAAGCACTAAGAGCAAGAAATCTTAAAGGAAAATGCGGGCGGTGCGACTACACCTCCATTTGCGGAGGCTGCCGGGCACGGGCCTATGCCGAAACTGGTGATTTCCTGGAGTCAGACCCCGCCTGCCGTCTTGAGGTATAGTAATGGATAAGTTCGACTTAGAGCTGCTTTCCACCGTGCAAGACGGCTTTCCCATAACGGCTCGACCCTTTCAGGATTTGGGCCGGGCCATGGGGCTGGAGGAAGAAGAGGTTATCACGCGGCTGGATTGCCTGCAGAGGGAGGGGCTGGTGCGGAGGATCGGGCCAGTCCTCGATTTGCGTAAATTGGGTCGCAGCGGGATTTTGGCAACTCTGAAGGTGTCTCGGGAAGAGGCGGACCGGGCAGCTCTGATTATTAATGAGTACCCTGAGGTCTCGCACAATTACCTGCGCCCGGATCAGAGCGGCTACAATCTCTGGTTCACCGTGTCGGCCACTGAAGAGAGAATTCAGGAAATATTACAGGAGATCAGGATTAAGACGGGCCGAAAGATGCTGGTGTTGCCTACTTTGCGCATATTTAAGATCGGTGTTAAGTTCGATATAGTATGATAATTTAGGAGTGGATCGATTACGGCAAAACTCATTTTGATGGACTTTTATGCGGACTGGTGTGGACCGTGCAAGATGCAAGGCCCCATCTTCGAGGAGCTGGCTAATGATCTTGGCGATAAGGTGGAGTTTCGCAAGATCAATGTGGACAAGGAGGGCGACCTGGCTGTGGAGAAGGGCATCATGGTTGTGCCCACCATTATCCTGGAGAAAGACGGAGTGGAAGTACAGAAGTGGATGGGCGTCACATCCAAAGAAGAGCTGATAAAAGCCATCAACATAGCTCTGAAGTGAAGACCAAAAAAGGAAACGCGGACGTGAAAGGAGAAATGGGAGAGATGGCTGGGGGAGAGTATTGCCTGGAAGCGGTGCGAAGGATCAACAGCCGAGGAGGCTGTGCGCCTCATCTTGCTCTTCGCTTCGACTCTCACCTCTTTTCCATAGATACCAGCCGCGCTCCCAAAGCCAGCGTTCAGCCCGATGCTTATCTTATCACTCATGCCCACAGCGATCATTATGGAAAATCGGCCATGAACTCCCCGCATGCGGTGGCCTCCGTGCAGACGGCACGCGCTTTAGAGATTCGCTATGAGCGAGAGTACAAAGGTCGCACCTTCGATGTTGGACAGAGCATTATTGTCGATGATGTGAGAGTGGATACGCATTCTACCGGCCATACCATCGGCTCGACCGCTTTTTCCTGGCAAACGCAGGCCGGTGAGAAGGTGCTGGTAACCGGGGATGTAAAAGACTACCAACATCTGCCGAAATGCGATTTTCTGGTCATGGAGGCCAACTACGGCGATCCCTATGATCCATCCTGTATCTTCGAGGACGATCTGGCTGGCTTTTCCGAAGCTCTGGAAGAAGGGGCAAGCTTTGGGGCCTATGCCTTCGGAAAAGCCCAGAGGGCGGTGGCACTCATGAGAGCTATGGGCTACAGGGATGAGATCGGCATGGATTACAAAAGCCTGGTCCTGACGCAAGAGCTGATGAAAGAATCTGCCGGGCCGCTCACCGAGGTGAACGGGAGAATATCCAATGTGGTCACGCCCTGGAACCTGCACCAGGTGCAAAGCCGCAACAAGTATCTCCTCACAGGAAGAAGGGATACATCTTATCCCACCATTCAACTCTCCGATCATCTGGACTTTCGCGGCCTGATGAAGATGATCGAGCATGTATCGCCCAAGGAGGTCATGGTCTACCATCCCGAAGGCGAGAGGGCGAGCTTGCTGGCGCACCATCTGCAGGAGTGCGGCCTGGAGACGACATCGCTCGATCTGATTGAGAATTTTGTGCGATGAATGTTCTGTTGAATTCTTTAATGGCTACAGCATTTACGACGGTGGGAGGATATTGGTTTTGCCAAGTAAACTCCACAAAATTCAACAAAATTGCTTTTCGCAAACTTTTTAGGTATAGAAGATGATTCTTGCTTGGACATAAATAATATCAAAGAGGTCACGCATGAAATACTGGCTTTGGGTGACTCGCCCTGAGTACTATGATTCTGTTGGATCTTTTGGTGGCTGGAGCTGCCATAAAGATACCAAACAAGGAGATTTTGCATTCTTATGGCGTGCGAAAGGTAAGAGCGATATCGGCCACCTATTACAGGCAGAAAGCGATGCCGCCCCTGATGAAGAATGGGGGCATAGTTGCGATTATAAAACACATTACGTGTTTAAAAATCCGGTTAATATAAAAGATCTGCGCGCTGATTCGTATTTTAATGACTGGTCCCCGCTAAAGAGAAATCTTCAGGGCAAGGTTTTTGAGATAAAAGAGAACTACTGGAAAAGATTAAATGAAATCGCAATAATAAAGAACCCAGACTATAAGGATATGATAAAGCCTAGCAGGTCTTTAGAGCAAATTGTTGAGGATGATCTAAATTCAATTAGCGACGAGGAAGAATATTCCGAAGGGAAGAAATCCAAACGTTTCGTCAACTACTATGAAAGAAATAGACGTTTAAATATTGCAGCTAGACGGATTCATGGAACCAAATGCATGGTTTGCGGTTTTGACTTTGAACAAATATATGGAGAGCGTGGTTCAGGATACATTGAAGTCCACCATTTGAATCCAGTTAGTTCGCTTGAAAAAGAAACTAGTGTAGACCCTAAAACAGAAATGGCTGTTGTGTGTTCGAACTGCCATAGAATGCTTCATCGAAAGAAAGACGAAGTACTCTCGCTAGAAGAACTAAAAAAGATCATTCAAAATGTGGTAGTTTGCCTTCATTGAATTATGATTTCTGCCCCCCATGCGTCGAAGTCAGAGGGGCCTGGTAAAATTAGGAGGACGCGACATTGGTAGACCTCTTCGGCAAGAAGAAGCTGGAAGATCGCATTTTGGAGCTGCAGGCTCTATTGGCAAAGCTGGAGGACGAGAAGGAGCAGCTCCTGCGCACCCTGGAAAAGCGGGATGAGAAGATGCGCAAACTCACCTCTGCCAATCAGGAGGCCAATTTAGCTCTCAAAGCTGCCGAGCAAAAAGCTGTAGCCATCTCCTTACTCCCCGCGCAGGCCGCGGCTGATGCGTATGATGGGCTAAAGCCAAAGGCAAGAAAGCTGAGCCTGCGAGAGATGGACGGGCTCTTAGAGAGGCTCAAGGCCTGCCGCTCTCCTAAGGATGATCTGCTGGTCTCCTATTATCCCGGACCCGTTCCAGAGGACGCCGGACTTCCCGAGCAAATCAAAAAGGCAGCTTCCGCCATCAAGTCCCAACGAGGCGGGATAATCCTGCATAGTCCCCAGCTTTTCACTCTGCAACTCATCCCACCTTTTCCCATTCAGGAGAGCTATAAAAAGGAAGGGAGCGCCTTTACCCTCGATCCCCTGGAGGAGATGATGGACACACCCGTGCTGGTTGTCTCTGCCCATGCCGGAGAGACCTTCTTGGGGGTGGCTTTAAGCCGGGAGGGCTTTCTGGCAGAGGAACTGGTGGAAAGCTCGGTAATGGGCAAGCACTCCAAAGGCGGCTGGAGCCAGAAGAGGTTTGAGAGACTTCGTGAGGAGGACATCAAGAGCCACGTCGATCTTGCGTCGCAAAAACTGGATGGCCTGATGGGCAAGTATAAAACCCTCCTCAAATATGCCGTGCTATCGGGAGAGGACAGCCTCATCCGCCAGATCGCCCCTGGCATCGACCTGCCGGTGGTAGAGAGAAGGCTGGAGCGGCATGACGGGCGAAAGACAAAGGCACTCCTGGAAGAGGTTTATGGCTTTACCTGCTACAGAATTGAAGAATAGGGACAACAACGAGACCCTGGATCTGGAAGAGCTTTCCAGCGCCTGGGACTGGCATGTGCGAAGAAAGGTCGCCTGGAATGTCGATACGCCTGAGAATACCCTTGATGTCCTGGCCCAGGACAAGGTGCAATGGGTGAGGGAAGCGGTAGCTGGCAATGCCCACACCTCTTTGCAGGCCTTGGTCCGGCTGGCTGATGACAGCTCCGGCTTTGTGCGGGCAGCGGTGGCATTGAATCGCCACGCCACAAGCGAGCTTTTGGAGATGCTTGCGGCTGATGAGATGGTGGACTACGACTGCACTTTGCAGAAGAACCGCTATCTTGTAAAGGAGGCAACGGCAAAAAGCCGGCAGGTCAATTCCCGGACACTGGACTATCTGGCCAGCGACTCCGATGAGCACGTTCGAGCCGCTGCGGCATCTAATCCCCTTTTGTCCGTGGAATCGATGAACAAGATGGTCAAGGATGTATTCTGGGAGGTACGAAACAACATCGCCCAAAATCCATCCACGCCGGAGGATCTGCTCATCTACCTCTCAGCCGACAGGATCATGGATGTGCGGGCGACGGTCGCGCAAAATTCCAGCACGCCCGTGCAGGCACTGACGGCTCTTGCTGCAGATAAGAGCTGGGAGGTCAGAGAGGCGCTGGCTCGCAATGAAAAACTGGAGGGCAGGATCCTGGATGAACTCTCAAGGCACTGGTCCTGGATGGTGCGGGCCGCTGTTGCAGAAAATCCCAATACACCCGCAGAGACTCTGAAACGACTGGCAGAGGACCTGGATCAGAGCGTGCAAAAGGCAGCACGTGAGAGAATGGGTTAGAGGGATTATGCCACAGGACTTTGTGAACAGCGAAAGTTTGCCGATTAATCGATTTTTTGGGACAATTCAACGCTAATTAAAGAGGGGAATGCGGCATATGCGCCGCCTCTTTAAAACTCCAATTTCCGAAATTCCTGTAGCTCTTCCGACGTGAAGAACTCAGACCAATCCGCTGCGAATACTTTTAGAATGCTTCTTTTGTCTCGCACCTCTCGTTTTGTGTGCACAAGACCTTCCTTTTCCAACCGAAGAACAGATCCGTGCACTTTACCACTCGACCACTTCATTTTACCTCAATCATCAGCCGTTCACAAAGGCACATTATCCTCTCACAATCATGGCTTTATTTAAGCCCGGATGTACTAGACTCTTCTCCATTGATATCCGGAGTAGCTCTGGGGCTTCTCTCTGGCCACCATCTCGTCATTGGACAGAACTTCCAGAACAAGGGTGCTATACCCTGTAGCACTGCCCTTTGGAACATCCGAGTACTCAAGAGTCAGAACGCAATTGCTGAGAATTCCCCGGGCGGCATTCGACCAGGTAGGTTCCGTTGACGAGCCCTCTGCGCTCCACCAGACAATATGCCCATGCTGTTGGATGTAATAGCTTCCACCATCATCGCAGCTCCAAGTCCCTGTGAGGTCCAGTCCAGTCAGATCCTCCGGGCACCACTTGCATCCAGACGCAGATGGACCAGTATCCTGAGATGGCTCAACGACCTGAGACGGTCCGGTCGCCTGAGAAGGTCCCGTGCCGTCCTCGTTCTCTGGTGGTCTGGGCACATAGGTAGGCTCGGATATCTCCTCAGATCCACCAGGAGGGGTCCAGAAGAGCTGCAGTGCAATCTCTTGTCTCGGCCCCTGGAAGTAGCCTACCTCAATTGAATGCCGGCCACTTGTAAGATAAGCGTTGCCTGAGACGCTCTGGGTCGGATGCACGCCGTCATTGTCAATAATCATCTTACCATCGATGAATAGGCGGGAACCGTCATCAGAAACAAGTCTGAAGGCATAATCCCCACTGTTTTCAACATAGAAGACACCAGTGTATCTTATGGCAAACCACTCAAACCGATCGGTAACTCCAGGAAAACCTGTTGTGAATGATCGCGTCGGGATGTCCAAGACTCTTGTGTATATGCTTCCCACCGGGGTCTGGTCGGAAAAGTCCGGAAGGGACGAAGCACCCTCAGGAAGGTAATAGATATCACCTTTTAGGGAGATTGAATCCGAGGTTGCTGAGCCGAAAGGATTTTCGCTGCCCTGCCCCATAGCAGATATACAAAGCACATTTGATGCTATTAAAATGAGAACCAGCCAAAATTTCATTGTCACACCTCGATCATCCATATTGATTATTAATCAGAAATAGTTTGTGGATGTTTAGAAGAAAAATAAGAGCCCAATTGAGTTACGAGAGCTTTAAGGAAGCTCTTGCCTAAACTGCTCCCCCAGATGATCCTGTATCTCCGACGCCGCCTGACGCAGCACCTTTTCGTTGTCATACCCATTAATGATCCGTTCCAGATCCATGCGGGGCACATCCGAGAGCTGCCGGATCTGCGCTGCCAGTTTCGGCACCGCCCTCAGGATATTATCCACGATGCTCACCGTAGCCTTTCGGGCCGTTCGGGACAGCGGATTGAGATCGATGGCAATTACCTTCTTTCCCATAGCCACCAGTGCCTCGCAGCGGTCGCCGTCCTCCAGAGGAATCAAAACCACGTCGGAGTCGTAAATCCCGCCCCTTGTTGCCAGCGCCCTGGCATGCTCCAGGCCGGGAACGGATGCATCGGGATGCTCCCCCAGCACCTCTTTTGCGCCCTTCGATCTCAGGAGGTCGGCGATTCTCTTTACCCTCTCCTCGGAGCGGTGGAATAGGTTGACCTCCAGGGGGATGGCAAGCGCGTCAGCCAGGGCCACCATCTCCTCTGCCACCAGTGCGGCCACATTGCCGTTGACGCTGAGCGCAGGCCGACGCGCTAGCAGCAGCAGGGCCGCAGCCGCGGTTGTAGCCACCTCTGCCGAAGCAGTCGTCCTCTCGCCCAAAAGATAGTCGAAACACTCGCCCCTACCCTGGGCAATGAGGCCCTGGCTGCTGGTGTAACCATTCTTTACTCCCTTCGCCACGCGCTCGCGTGCGACTAATGAAGCATACCTGGGATGTGACTTTGGAATATCAGTCAAGATTGGCACCTCTTTGTGAGATAGTAGTAGTATGAACCTCGCCAAAGCCCTTGAGGGCCTCGGCTCCCGCCCCGCCAAAGGCAAAGACGGCATCGCCCAGCATGATCATGCCGGCCATGCCGCCCGCCGCCTCTACCGCCTCTATGGCCTGCAAGGCCCAATCGCTGGCCAGGCCCGAATTAACTGTGAAGCGACGGGATAGCTGCATGAAATTTGCGAATGTGGGCCTCTTCAAAAGCTCCATCAAAGCCGCCTCTCCGGCGAGGTTGACGGCTTTCATAACCTTCTCGTCGGAGAGGACCTGGCTGGTGGAGATGGGGCCATGCACCACGTAGCTGATGGGCAGAGGAGGGACAGGTACGCGATCGATAAGACCGGTGCCCGGCGCGCCCGGCTGCTGGCGCACCACCAGGCCGCCGGCGTTCTGGGCGATGACGTCTCCCAGACCCGTCCGGTTCATGACCTCGGCCTGGTGGGCTACGGCCGCTGCCTGGTTCGCAGTCAGGCCCAGATCGAATAATGAGTTAAGCGCGTAGGCACAGCTCAGGGCCCCTGCCCCGCTGGCTCCAAAGCCCGCCCCCGAAGGCATCTGCAGATCTGTCTTCACCCGCACCGGTGCTTTGGCCAGCCTTTCCACCACGAATCTGGAAACGGGAGCCTCGGAGAGTGCGCCATTGAGAAGGATTTCCGTATCATGGATATGGGCGCCGGATTGTATGGTAGTGATAGCCCCCAGAGAGAGGCACAGGCCGCAACCGACGGACCCGGAGAGATGCGGCTCCTCTTTACGGTGAGCGGCAAAAAAGCCGGTTATGTGAGAGGGCACAAAGGCTTGGACGTTTTTAATGGGGCCGTTCTCAGGGCGGTTCATAAGAACTCCACCAGGGCATCGATAATCCCTCGAGCAATCTCGCTCTTCTTTCCCTGTATGATTTTTATGGGCCTCTTTTTACCGATTATCAGCACCCGATTGTCATCAGTGCCCATGCCGCCAGAAGCGACGTCGTTGGCCACCACCAGGTCCAGCCCTGTGCTATGCATGGACCTCTCGGAGCGAAGGACAAGCTCCTCGTCAGTCACTCCGGTCTCGGCTTTAAAGCCCACGATCAACAGATCAGGGTAGGCCTCTCGCACCGCCTTGATGATCTTTTGGGTGGGCATAAGATGCAGCACCAGCTCCTGGCTGGACGATTTGATCTTCTCCGCGCTTGCGTCCAGCGTGTAGTCAGCCACAGCCGCAGCACCAATCAGGGCGTCGCAGCCCTTCGCCACCTCCGCCATCACAGCATCCAGCATCTCCCTGGCACTCCCGGCAAAGACCTGGTGCACAGGGATATCCTGGATGAAGCGATGCACTAAAGTCACATCAGCTCCGCGCCGATGCGCTTCCAGGGCCAGGGCTATGCCCGTTTTTCCTGATGCACGATTGGTGAGGATGCGGATGGGATCGACAGCCTCGGCATTGGAACCACTTGTGATGATGATTTTCTTGCCAGCCAGATCAGCCGGCCCCAGCAGCCTCTCCACCTCTCGCACCACTGCCAGGTTGTCGGCGATCTTGGCCTTGCCCTCCTCCAGGCGCGGATCGATCAGGGTCACGCCCATTTCTCGCAGCATCTGCAAATTGTGCAGCACGGCGGGATGGCAGTACATGGCTTCATGCATGGCAGGAACCACGGCGACGGGTTTGCCGCTGCCCAGGGCCGTGGTGGCGAACGTCGTCACCGGCGTATCGTCAATGCCGCAAGCCATCTTGCCGATGGTGTTGGCCGTGGCAGGCGCGATGAGCAGAAGATCAGCGAGGCCGCCCACGCCGCAAAACTGCACATGTTCCACCTGGCCGGTTATCTCCGTGATCACTGGATGATTTGTGGCGTACTGCAGGGCGTAAGGGTGCAGGATCTGCTGCGAGGCAGCGCTGGCTACAGCGTGCACCTGTGCGCCGCGCCTGATCAGATCGCGAATGAGGTCCACGACCCGCACGGCTGCGATGCTACCTGTAACTCCTATTACGATCGTCTTTCCGCTAAGCGTTTCGCTTACTGAACCTGTGATATCAGAGGGCATGAATGGTCCTGCAAATCTATAGAGCTACTAAAAGATGGCTCTTTCCCCCGCCAGGCTGGCCCCCTGGCGCGCGCACCTTT
Organism: uncultured Methanotrichaceae archaeon; assembly: GCA_964506745.1. Taxonomy (GTDB): domain Archaea; phylum Halobacteriota; class Methanosarcinia; order Methanotrichales; family Methanotrichaceae; genus Methanothrix. The sequence goes on from CAZDLZ010000011.1 coordinate 56,521, forward strand.
GAGCGCGCAGGCACAAACCTTATTTAACAATTCAATTGAGGGACTATGCCGTGCCGGGGTGGCCTAGTTGGTTAGGGCGCGAGACTCATAGGGTAAAACGATTAACGCGCGCTTCCTGAGGTATCTCGAAGTCGCGGGCTCGAATCCCGCCCCCGGCACTCAATTTTCATTATTTCTTTTTTTATATTAATTCCTGGCGACATGAAGCTTGCAAATAGAAGATTTGAAGGAGGAGATTGAAGGCATCTAGTTCAATGAATTCGGAACCTGAAGTCATTGAACTCTTTGAATATGAGCCGCTGGAGTTGACTCGCCTACAGTTGCCACTGGAAGCTGACGGCGCAGTGCTTTGTGGAACTATGCCCTTGCCGGACTGACCAATCAGGGGAAGCGGGCTTTGGCGGGGCCGAGATGGTAAACGATTCACGTCAAGCGCATACTTTATATCGTTAAACGTCGAACTGCGGACGGGCGATAGTCGTGGCATGAAGGGTCCCTCCCAGTGCCTTGACTTCGTCCGATTCTTTTCACAATGGTGTTAAAAAAAAAATATGCCGCCTTGCAATTGCGGCCTATGTGATCTAGTACTGGATCTGGCTGGCCAGAGGGTCCACCCACGCGCCTGCTACAGGGGCAGTGGAGACATCATAAGTGGATATTATATTTCCATCGGCATCCTGCAGGGATACCAGGTTATCGATCCATAGCGGATTAGAGCTGTTGGAGTAGATATCACTCTTGCTGTCCGCACCCTCGCCCTCATGGACGCGCACAAAGCTTTCCTCTTCCAGGGTCAGCTCCGGGAAAGTGAAGGTGGTGTTTCCAGCCGAGGCCAGAGTCCATCCCATCAGGTTCCAGGATCCGACTGCCTGGTTGGTTACCTGTACGTACTTATCATCAGCCGTGTTTACCTTGGTGATGCCAACCTTTACAGCCGGTGTAAAAGTGCCCGCTTCACGGATGAATACAGTGTCTCTGTTAGCGGTCTTGGATACATCCATGTATTCCTGGGCAGTATTCTTTCCGAGGACCGTTGTTTCTCCCTTAACAAAGGTTGAGAGTTGCTTGAACCATGATGCAGTCTCTTGGGGAATCACTTGCGCTGCATCCATTGTTTCTGTCAGAGGAGCTGCGGCTTCCCCAACTGGCGCGACGTTTGCTACGGTCATATCATCTGTGGCATTTGCGGCTCCGGTTTCATTCAGGGCATCCTGTGCCAGGACGGACCCTGTTGAAGTGGTCACTAATACAGTTAGTAGTATCAACGCACTTAGAGTTCTCATATTCATACCTCAAACAATGCTTTTTTCTCAGAAAAATATAAGCCTTTCTAAAAATTTCCTTGTATTAGGATTTATTAATGCGAATCTACAAGTCAAGAGAAAAAATTATCGGCAGGTAGAACCTGCCCTGCTTTCCGCCCAACAGGACGATTTTTACAGTCCTGCCTACTCAGCAGGAGCTTCTACGGGTGCAGCTTCAACGGGCATGATGGGCTCGGTGACGTTGGTTGCGTTGGTGACGTTAGTGGCGTTAGTAGCGTTGGCGGCATTCTCAGTTACATTCTCAGCAGCGGCAACATCCTCACCAAAGGCAACTCCCAGAGAGAGAGCCATCAGGAGAGAGAAGAGCACGATTCCACTTGCTATTTTGCTCATAGTTAACACTCCATTTGCTTAATGAGCCTAATGAACATTGATCTGCATTTAAGCTTTTCTCTAGAATGGATCTATATATTTTATAATGCTGCAATAATCCAAGTATTTTCTCTAAATAGAATATGATTTGGCTTTCTATTATTGCCGGTTATTTTCTCCGGTAATTCCTGCAGCTCTTTATGAGCCTATCCACAGAAAAGGAATAGAAATGTGTATGCAGGTACCCACCCAGGGTGTTTTGCTCCACCAGGCCGTCCCAGCCATCCTGGATGCCTTTGCCTCTGCGTAGCCGGTAAGCGAAGCGAGCGTCCCTGTCGCAGTCAAAGTGCGAATAATGAAACTCGTGCCCGCGAAGGGTCTTGCCAAGCTCTGCAACGGGGTTTTGTCCTACTACCTCTGCCTGGGCATACCCCAGAGCCGCAAGCCGTTTCGTCATAATAGTAGTGCCGGGCAGTGCTCCTACCATTGCAAATGTGCCTGCCTCCAGTTCGATGGCGCGACCCAGATACATCAGGCCGCCGCACTCGCCATAAATGGGCATGCCATCTTCTGATGCCCTCTTGATCTGCCTTCTGGCGGGAGCGCTCTCCAGCCGGGCGGCATGCAGCTCCGGATAGCCTCCACCGATGTAAAGGCCGTCCACATCCGGCAGATCGTCCTCCAGCGGGCTGAAGAAGACCAGATCTGCGCCTCGCCTTTCCAGCTCGCGCAAATTCTCGTAGTAATAAAAACAAAAGGCTTCATCCTGGGCAATGCCTATGCGCACGGATTTCTCCGCATTGGCCTTCTCCTCCCAGGCAGGAGAGGCAGGAGCGCGAAGCCGCAGGATATCGTCGATGGCAGCATGCTTTTCCAGCAAGGCGGCCAGGGCTTTTATGTCGTGCTGTTTCTCAAAGCCCATCACGAGGCCCAGGTGACGGCTCTTCATCTCCACCCCTTTCTCCCGCGGCAGAGCGGCCAAGATGGGTCTTTCCAGGCAGCTTTTCAGCATGCTTAGGTGCCTCTCGCTTCCCACCCTGTTGAGAACCGTACCGTCCAGGCGCACGCCCCTGTCATATTCTGCAAAACCCTTCTCCAGGGCGGCTGCGCTGCGCGACATGCCGTGCACATTTATAACCAACAGAACTGGAAGGTCCAGGATCCTGGCCACCTGGGCAGAGCTGCTCACATCGGTTCCGTCCATGCCGTCGTAAAGGCCCATGACTCCCTCCACCACTGCCACATCTGCTCCGTCGAGAGCCGAGGCAAAGCAGCGGCGCACTCCATCTTCACCCATCATGAAGGGGTCGAGATTGCGAGATGGCCGCCCGCAGACGGCGGTATGGTGAGACGGGTCGATGAAGTCCGGGCCAACCTTGAAAGGCTGAACAACCAGGCCGCGGGCGCGAAGCGCAGCCATGAGGCCCAGAGTAACCGTGGTCTTGCCCACACCGCTGTGGGTGCCTGCTATGAGGACGGCCGGAATCATGGGTTTCGTATCTGATGAGCTCATAAGCATCCTTTATCCGGCAAAGATATTAACACGACTGGCGGATGTCTTAGCATGCTGGTTGGCGTAGTTAAAAGAGGAAAGTACGGCGAGCGCCTTTTAGAGACCATCAAGACCAGGACGGACTTTGCAGTCGTATCCGTCGAGGTTCCCCAGGTGCTGCCCGGCTTCATCGAGGACCCGGAAGAGTTTGTCAAAGAGATGAACCTTGACCCCAGGATCTTCCAGGCGGACCTGCTCATTCTCTACACTTTTCATCCCGACCTGACCCCGGAGATTGTGCGCCTTGCAGGCGCAGCCGGAGTCAAAGCGGCCATAATCCCTGGCGGCATGGGCCGGGCCGGCTCAATCGGCGAGCTGGAGAGGATCGCAGAGAAGTACGGCATCCATATCGAGGTGGATGAGATCTGTTGCACCCTGGAAGAGTGCGACGTCCCCGTCATCGATGAGTTTGCCAAGAAACTGGGCAAACCGGAGCTGGAGGTGGAGACGAAGGATGGGCGCATCAGCCGGGTTAAGGTCGTGCGCGGCTCGCCCTGCGGATCCACCTGGCATGCAGCAGCAGGCGTCGTGGGAAAGACAGTGGAGGAAGCGGCTTCCATGACCGGCCTCTTCTGCCAGCAGTATCCCTGTCGCGCCGTGCGCGGAACTCCAGGGGGCATCCATACCTCGGGAGATCTGCACAAAGATGCCATGGAAAGGGCTCTGGGCAAGCTGACCAACCTCAAATTGCCTGAGCAGTCCAAACCCATCAAGATCGAACCGGGCAAGAAGGGGCGAAAGGCATGAGAGATTTGGTGGTAAAGGCCACGGTGCGTGCCCTGCATAGAGCGGAGACCTCTCTGCCCGGTTGGGTCATGCAGAGGATAAAAGAGGCTGCGGTCCGGGAGAGTCATCCCCTGGCCAGGCACCATCTGCAGTTCATGCTGGAGAATGTCAATATTGCCGGGGAAAGGGGCCTGCCCCTCTGCCAGGACACGGGCCTTGCCATCTTTCATGTGCAGATGGGCCATGATCTGAGTCTGGACTTTTCCCTTTCCGAGGCCATCGCTGAGGGCGTAAGAATCGCAACCAGGGAGATTCCGCTGCGCCCCAATGCCGTCCATCCCCAGACCCGCATGAACAGCAAAGACAACACCGGCCCAGGCATGCCCGACATTATTTTGGATTATGTGGATGGCAAGGGCCTCTCTCTCACCGCTTTTCCCAAGGGGGCAGGCTCTGAGAACATGAGCCTTGTGGGCATGCTCAATCCCGCCGACGATCCATTTGATTTCATTGTGAAGAGTGTAGCCGATCGAGCTGCCAACGCCTGCCCGCCACTATTCCTGGGCATCGGTCTGGGCGGCAGTTTCGATCTGGCCGCGCGCCTGGCCAAGCGGGCTCTTCTGAACATGCCAGGCGAATCCCAGGAGGAGATGCAGCTTCTGGAGAGGATCAATTCGCTTGGCATTGGCCCCATGGGTCTGGGCGGGGACACGACGGCTCTTGGCATAAAGATCGAGAAGGCCTTCTGCCACACTGCTTCCCTGCCTGTCGCCATAAACTTTCAGTGCTGGGCCAACCGCAGTGCAACGGAGGTTATCCAATGACGAAGTATCATCTCCGAACGCCCCTTTCTGGCGCGGATGTGGAAGAGCTCGTGGCCGGAGATGTGGTATTTTTGAGCGGGCCGCTTTTTACCGCTCGCGACAAAGCCCATGCCCTGATGCGCCGCACGGGATGTCCCATATCTCTCGATGGGGCCGCACTCTATCATTGCGGTCCGCTTATCCAGGACGACCGGGTTCTATCCGCCGGTCCGACCACCAGCGGACGCATGGCCCGCTACACTGATGAGATACTGGGGATGGGGGTGCGGGCCGTCATCGGCAAAGGCGGCCTGCCCGGCGAGCCCTTCCGGGGCAAAGCCGTCTACCTGGCCTATCCGGGAGGATGCGGCGCGGCTGCAGCTCAGCAGCTTGTGGTAAAAGGAGTGCACCTGACAGAGCTGGGCATGGCCGAGTCGCTCTGGGTGTTTGAGGCAAGAGACTTTGGCCCCATGATCGTGGCTGTAGATGCTCACGGAAGAGATCTCTATCAGGAGGTGAGAAGGTCGGCACAGGAGAAAGAGACGGACTGAGGCGGGCCGCTCAGGAGGTCAGGTACCTGGTAGATCGCGGCTATCCCAGTGACTCTGCAGTTCGCTATGTATCCGATCACCATCGTCTGCCTGAGGAGCAGAGGTTTGTTCTCCAAAGAACCATCGTTTCTGCGGATACGGCGCTATGCAGAATGGCCAAGTCCATGCGGCTGCAATCTCTACGTGGCAAGGTGGTATTCGTGGACGGGTACAACACAATCATTACCACACACAGCCTTTTAGCCGGGTATCCTGTATATCTCTGCGACGACGGCTTTTTGCGGGATACACGAGGTTTTTTCAGAAGCGACAATGCATCGCGAATTACAGTATCTGCATTCGCCGAGATTTTGAATATGTTATCTCAAGCCGGACCTTCTCGCGTAGAGGTGCTCTTGGATCAGCAAATTAGCCGGAGTGGAGAACTGGCCAAAGAGGTGCGAGGGCTGATGGCGAAGCGGAACCTGCCAGGAGGGGCCAGGTGCGCCAGGGATGTCGACCGTCAGCTCAAGGTCTGCGGAAATATAATTGCCACCAGTGACGGAAATGTGATCGATGCCGCATCGAGCGTGATAGATCTCCCAGGAGAAATTGCCAGAGGGCGGTGCATACGCCCGTTGTTGATTTAGTAGGATCTCCTCAAAAAAAAGCCTTATCGAGAAATGTTCCAGGAAAAATCAATCGTCATCTTTTTATGGTACAGTTAATTATTATACTATTAGGGTCGCAATAAACTTATGGAGTAATTGGTGAGGAGCAATGAGAGAAAGAGTCCTAGCAATAGTCGTTCTGACGGTTTTAATCATGGGCGGGGTAGGCCAGGCATCCCATCCCATGTTCTTTCCGCTTTCAGAACATACCATCGCCAAAGAGATCAGTGAGAACGCAATGCCGCTTTACAGGACGTATACATTTACCAGCGATGATGAGCAGGTCGCATCATGGCTGCTCATCTGGCGGGACGCCAGGGTGCACAGCGTTGAGTGGAGATGGTACTGGCCGGAGGGCAGGACGTATGCCCGGTCTTTTAGCACCATACCGCCCATCGACGGATTCACGGGGATGTGGGCCGCACCTGTCTGGAGCTGTCTTAAGATCAAAGGAACCGACGTCGCTCGCCTGCCGGGAACCTGGAAGGTGGATGTGATTGTGGACTACAGAAAGGTGCTCACGGAGTACTTCACCATCACCAGTCCACAGGCCTGCTAAAGCCATTTGAAAAGGAAATTGCCTTTTAGAATTGGCCGATCTTAGCTGATGCGATCATATTTAATCCTGAAATGCTCATCATCATTTGGTGGTAGAGAAAATGCAGATGGAGTTTAGCGGCAAAATGCTGACGCCTGATGTTCGTCGGCTTTGCGACATGCGGGAAGTGATCCTTGATCAGAGCTGGCTTGCGGGGGCAGAGGACTTTGAGCTTTATTACATGTATCGCGACCTTTCCTTAAGCCGGGCGGATAAAGAGAAACTCTTGCAGCAGGATCTGCGCTATGATATCACAGTAATTCCACCAAACATGCTCGGTCGCGAATATATCAAGACGGCCGGCCATTATCATCCGCTTGTGCCCGGTGGCAGCGTCACCTATCCGGAACTTTACGAGGTACTGGAAGGCGAGGCGCTTTACCTTCTGCAAAACCTGCATCTGAGCGATGTGGTGGCGGTCTATGCAGGCGCGGGTGACAAAGTCCTCGTGCCGCCCAATTACGGGCACATCACCATAAATCGCTCCAATAAGACTCTCAAGATGGCCAACTTCGTGGCCAGAAATTTCTCATCGCTTTACGATCCATTCCGGGAGAGGGGCGGAGGCGCTTACTTTTTCACAAAGGATGGCTGGATAAAGAACGATCGATGTCCCGAGGCGGCAGAGCTTCGCCGGGTAGAGGCGCCCGATAGTTCAAACCTTCGCAGACTCGGCCTGACTAAGGGCCGGGAGATGTATCCGCTGCTAAAAGATCCGGGTCTTCTGGATTACCTGACAAAGCCCGAGGAGCATCTGGATATCTTTGCAGGGCTCATCTGAAAGGTTTAGGAGCATCTGTCAATGCACCAAAGCCTTTCCAGATTCAGGGCACATATCCTGCTGCTGCGTCCACCTCTCGCGGCAATGGATCTGGCCATGCCCGCAGCCGCTGCACTACTGGCCGTTTATGCCGTGCAGGGGGTCCTGCCGCCGTTGCTGCCATTTATCATAGCCGCCATTGGGGCCTACGCTGCCATCACCAGCTCCTATGTTTACAATGACTGCTGCGATATCGATGTAGACAGCATTGCCATGCCAGGCCGCCCCCTGCCCTCAGCCATGCTGAACAAGCGCGACGCACAGATCTGGTCGCTATTTCTTTTTCTTCTCGCAGGGGCAGTGGCTTTGTACCTCAACCCTGAGAGCTTTGTCATTCTCCTGGCCGCCACGCTGCTCATCACCATCTACTCTGCCTGGGCCAAGAGAAATACGCCATTCTCCTGGATCTTTGTGGGGCTGTCCTTCGGCCTGGTGCCTCTGGGCGTCTGGCTGGCTATGGAGCCTGCCGGTCTTCTCAAAGCGGGAGCCGGCCTGCATCCCGCCGCTGTTATATTGGCGGCCATGATTGCCATAACCGATTGGGGCTTTACCAACTGCGATGCTTCGCGAGATGTGGCTGGCGATAAAGACAAAGGCATTCCCACCACTCCAGCCACCTATGGGATTGCGGCGACTGCCAGGATGGTGGCCGCCTTTTGGATCATCGGAGTAATCCTCTCTTTAGCCCTGGGCCTAGCGGCTCATCTTGGATGGCTCTACCTGGTAGTTGCAACTCTTGCTGGTGGCTGGCTTTTGCTGCAAAACCTGGACTTCATGCGTCACCCCACGGCACAGAGGGGCGAAGAGCTGTTCTACCAGTCGGCCAACTATCGCGCTGTGCTCTTTGCAGCCATAATTGTCGATGTGCTGCTGCGAACAGGGCTTTCTCCGGAGGCGGTACTGTGAAAAATCTATCTACTCGTCCTCATTAGAACGGTCATTATGCTTCTTTTTCATGAACCACAGTAGAGCCAGCAAACCAATCACGAATAGCTTCAATTTTATAATCGTCTTTATAAATTTTAACATAATCTATTTCACCTAAAAGACATATGCATCTCAAAACTATAAAAACTGTTACCTTTTCATTTGTCAGGTCTTCCCACAACCTCTGTGCGCCTCTTCTACCTCAACCCCCTATGCTCCTGCTTTCCACCACAGTTGGCCGGTATCCGAAGGACTCGGTCATGATTGTTATGATTCAGACACACTTCTCGCCTTGCAGTTTCTTCCACTCATTGTATAGGGCCTGGATTTGCCGGTCTCTGATCATGATAAGGGTCTGTACATCGGGAATCATGAAGGTTATGCCGCCAAATGAGAGCAGATCAGAATGGGC
>CAZDLZ010000012.1:0-30104 GCA_964506745.1 uncultured Methanotrichaceae archaeon
TTGGACAGTAAGCTTGGATTGGGCTTATTCCCTATCACATGAGGAGTTAAGGATTCTATCTTATCTTAAATATGATTCTTCTTGATGATAGGGCACGACCTGTCACACCTTTGTTGGCTGCTGCGTTGCCTCGTCTTATCCGATTACCGAACTGGCAGGGAGACTTCTTGGGTATCAGTTGCTGCCTTATCCCACTGGGCTCCCATAACGGCCAAATCTGAGGATCTCAGGTCGACTAAGGGACGAAGATATTATCTCCCTGGAAAAATCTGGCCTTTAAGGATACCTTAGTGACCCTAAAGCAAACGATCAGACTTGAAGTAGCCATAGGCCAGAGAGCAACAAAACGGGGCCTAAAACCCTTTTGACCAAATTAAAATAGGAAGACACTAGCTTTGGGGCTAAAGCTTTAGGTGGCATAGTTGAGGCGGCGTGAGTAAAAGTCAAGAGGCCACTAATTGCAGGCTTTAGATCCTCCTGCTCAAAATGGGCAGGTTGCAGGAATGAAGAGAAAATAGAGGCCCGCAAGACTAAGTGCGGGGTGAGATTCTCGCACGCAAAACTTGTTCGAAAGCCATTCTTTTTGACCTTCTAAATCTCGCCAACTCTTTAAACCAGATATGAAATAATGAAGAGACGATGCAAGGTCGGTCCATCTGGAAAAGATTAAGAACCGCGATGAATTCTCTTGATCTTCTCTTATTACGGATTTTTTATATCACACTAATTATCACCACAATTTTTTATTTTGAGCATTTTATTAGTCCACTATATCCGTCTAGTATTCTAAGCGATTCCTCATCAGGAGCAATTAGCATATTTATAGGCTTGCTAAGTTTAATCTATGCTTTATATGGCATAAATTCTTCAACAAGTCAGCTAAATGATGCTCAAAGAAGGCTTAGTAATACTCAAGATAAACTTAGTGATATTCAGATAGATTATTGGAATACTAGAGGCATTGATCTGTATAAGCAAAAAAATTACCGCGATGCTGATCTTTCATATGAAAAGGCTCTCAATTTAGGTCCAAAGGATGTCAAAATTTGGATGAACATGGCTGTTTCACTATACGAACAAAGCAGGCTCGATGAAGCACTTAATGCGATAAATAAAGCTATTGAGATTGACCAAAGCAGAGCAGATTCTTGGAATACAAAAGGACTGATTCTCTACCAGAAAGCTATCAACGCTTCCGAAGAACAGATAGAATTCGATATTGATCTTAAGGAAGTTAATGTTAGTAAATATGCAGTTCCCTTTGCTCAAACCATTATTTTATTAGAAATAGAAAATCAAATTGAGCAAAATAATAAGATATCAGGTGTTTGGCGCAATAAAGATGAAGCCCTTTTCGAACAGGCACGCATCGCATTGGAAAAAGCTATAGAGATAAGAACTATTGAGCTGGCTACTAAACCAACTAATATTGCTGGAGATTGGCTTGATAATGGTTGGCTCGCGAGAATTTGGTCCAACATGGGATTAGTTCTCGCCGAGCAACATAGATACAACCCAGCAATTGAGGCCTGTAACAAGGCCATTCAGCTAGATCCCAAGTACTTTGGTGCTTGGTATAATAGAGGTTCTGCTTTCGCATCTGGTGGAAGGCCTTATGAGGCAATTGGTGCTTTCAATAAGGCAATAGAATTAGATCCCCAGGATGCAAAAATCTGGTTAGGTAAAGGCAACGCCTTCATGATGATTGCCCGTAAATATCCAAATGATAATGTTAATTCTGTTTATGATGAGGCAATTCATGCCTTTGATAAAGCTATTGAGCTTAATCCCTTACTCCTTAATGCCTGGTATCTAAAAGGTCGTGCCCTATTTGAAAAAGGCAATTACAGCGAGGCAATCAATGCGTTAGATAAAGTGATCGATATTAAACCCCATAATCAAAACGTTTGGCGTAATAAATGCCTTTGTCTTAATAAGCTAGGCAAACATGATGAGGCTATTAAAGCTTCGAATGTAACTATAGCATTATACGAAAAATATGCATTATGTTGGTTTGATGAATATAACAAGCTTTATGAATTAGGCAATTATGATGAGGCACTAGGAGCCTATGATAAGGGTCTTGATTTAAGAAACGAAAATTCTTTAAACTTTGTTATCAAGGGTGATGCAATCTGTAATATAGCCCTTTGGCATCCGAAAAGATTCGAATATGCTCTAAAAGCCTACAATAGAGCGATCGAGTTAGATCCATTAAATTGGCTAGCTTGGTGTGGTAGGTGTATAGCTCTGAATGCACTTGGTATTGATAATGAGGCGAGAGCAGCGTACACACGTGCCTATCGATTGACTGCACTAATCGAACATCCCTGTAAATATGTTGAAGATTTCGAGAAGCCAATTTATTGGCCGTAAGATTATACTGGACATAAAAAAATGAGAATGACAGTAGTGTGTGGAATGAATAGTAAGCAAAAGCCCTTTCGGGCAAGTTTACAAGATCACAAGAGGAAGTAGTTGGAAGCTATGAGTCCAACTGCAGGTGGCTTCCTCAATCTTTGAGCCTAAGCTCCCGGATTTTATAGGCGCATCAAACAGACTATCTCGATGCAATTGCCCCGATTTCAAAAAATAACCTCGAATATGCCGGTTCATGGCCAGTTTGCAAGGCGATATGTGCTCACAAAAATATTATCGCATTACGAAATATCAGAACAGAAATTTCGTGCTAAAAAATGCTGAAAATGATGCTCATGCATAAGGCTTTAGAGCTGATATGATAAGTAATAACGCAAAATTATTGAATCACCCAACCTGTGCGCCCACTCTTCCGGGAGCTTAGGTTTGAATATTGCCGTTAAAATATATAATCGCCCGAGTTGCAAGCTGCATGGTATTAATTTTCAAAAAAATTTAAAGCAGCCTGGACCGGATATCTCGGCTCAGGCCTTCTTGCGATTGCGGATGAACATGCCGGTGCTCGTCTCATCCAGCAATTTCTCAGACGGTTTTTTGGTCATCAGGCTGACCAGTATCATAGCCGCCAACGATAGCGCAAATCCGTATATGCTGGGATGCATGGGCATGGGGGCGATGAATTTGGCGTAATAGCTGAAGGCAAATACACCCACCAGCCCCACAATCATCGAAGCGAGAGCCCCCTCGCGCGTCGCCCGGCGCCAGTACAGCCCGGCAAACAGGGGCGTAACAAAGCAGGCCAGCATCACGCCAATGGCCATCCAGATTAGCCAGGCCAAGAGCTCCGGCGGATTGGACCAGGCAAGATAGAGCGTAATTACTGTAGAAAGCCCAATGGCCGCCCGGCTGAGCAGGGTTATCGACTTCTCAGAGGCGTCCTTGTTGATGAACTGCTTGTAGACATCCCAGCTCACGTAGCTGCCGATGGTCAGCATGAGCCGATCCGTGGTGGACATGACTGCCGATAATACTATTATGGCTACGATGGGCGCAAAGATGGCAGGAAATACATACTCGGCAGCCACGATGAAGCTGTAATCTGAAGGATTTGCAACGCCCGCGGGAAGCGAGATCATATCTTCGCTGACCATGGACCTTGCCGCAAAGCCAGTGATCTTGCATAGGTACATGATCACTGCATAAATGACGAAGGCCGCCAGCGGTGCCCACTTGAAGTACTTGATGTCTCTTGCCGCCAGGACGTTGTTCACCACATGCGGAGCGGCAGCCAGCCCGAAGGTGAGCAGGAAGAAGAAAGAGACCAGGTACTCGGGCGTCATGAAGGCATACTTGGCATAAGGCGGATGCGCTTGAGGATACCAGAGATGGGTCATGTTCACATCTATGCTCGCCAGGACGACGTTGATGTGCTCCAATCCCCCAGCCGCAGCAATGACCACAGGCCCCACGAGCAGGACTCCTGCCAGTATCATTATCCCCTGAACCAGGGCAGCCATGCCTACGGCGTAAAGGCCACCAAGGATTGTGTAAGCCATGACTATGACCGCGCCAATCACCAGCGACCACTCGTAGGGAATCTTGAAGAGCCATGACAGGACCATGCTGATGGAGACATACTGCCCCACCAGATAGATGATGGAAATGAGAATGCCTATTATCGCCGAAGTTCCGCGAATTCCTCTCGGACTGTAGAACCTGTGAGCGAAATAGTCCTGCACAGTGACATAGCCCGTTTTAGAAGCAACTGTGTGCAGCTTGGTTCCGAAGAACAGTATGCAGACTGCTGCTGAGAGCGGCACGAAGATCTGCTCCCAGATGCTCGGCCAGCCTGTGGCGTAACCAAGACCGGCAACACCAAGAATTGTCATGCCACTGCAGATGCTGGCCACTACCAGCAGGGTAAAGGTCCAGAAACCCAGATTTCGTCCTGCCACCAGGAAATCCTCTGAGTTCTTGATCTTCTTTGAGGCGATGGCTCCGATGGCCACCAGGCCAATGAAATACAGCACAATTATGATGCTTCCAATAAGGTCCAAGCCATTCACCACCGTAAAGCCCATATCAAGAGCAATAGTGAGATTGCAGCGGGCACAATTATGACTCCAACAAAGGTATCAACAGGCAAACCAATGATCAAATAGAATCCCTCCATGATTGTTACGTGATAGCATGTTGCATTCTGTCATTTTATAAAGCTTTTTAATCTCAAGTGAGAAACTTTTATAGTGGGCATGCCTGTGATGAAGAGATGAGCGAGCAACTTTCCCCCAGAGCTAGAGATCTAAAAATACTTTGCGATAATGCGGCAAAAGCAGTGTTTGATGCTGTAAAAGAGATGGCGGGCTCTGCCGGCGCCGGACAAAATGTGAAGATGGGCGCGGACGGCACACCCACCAAGCAAATTGATAGTGCCGCAGAAAATGCCGTTCTCGATACACTACGCGCCTCGGGTCTGGGATTCAAGGTGCTCAGCGAGGAGATAGGCGAGGTCTTGATCGGCGAGAAGCCTGACTATTTCCTGCATCTAGATCCCCTGGACGGCACCTTCAATGCCATAGCCGGCATTCCCTTCTATTCCGTCTCCATTTACCTGAGCCGGGGCGATTTTCATTTCGGCTATATCTGCGACCTGGCGGCGGGTACTAGCTTCTATGCAGAGGCCGGCCGGGGAGCATATGCTCGACCGGGAGGCCGCCTGCATGTCTCGTCCAATGCCGACCTCTCCCATTTCAGCATCTCCGCTTACACCCTGCGGCCCAACACGGCCAGGATCGCGGCCATCGGCGACACTGTGCGCCGCATTCGCACCCTGGGCAGCACTGCTCTCGAGATGGCTCTGGTCGCCTCGGGAAGGCTGGACGCCTTCGTGGATCTGCGCGGCATGATGCGCGTGGTGGATGTGGCAGCGGGCAAGATCATCCTGGAAGAGGCGGGCGGGATGGTGACCGACGGGTTAGGAAACGCCCTTGAATTGGACGGCAACATGTGGCAGAGGAAAGATCTCATAGGCTCGAACGGCATAAGGCATGCAGAGCTGCTCAGTCTCATAGGTGGTGGCACTCATTAAAATCGGCTTTGTCTCCCGGCAGCAGCCCGAATCGGTTCGGCTGGCTCAGATGCTCATCTACCAGATCGAGAGCGTTGACAAAAGCGTCATGATATTCATAGATGAGGACCTGGCGCAAAAGCTGTGCAGGCAGGGCACACCTGTAGCTGAGATGGAGCGGCAGAAGGTGGACTTCATCGTCTCCGTGGGAGGAGACGGGACAATTCTTCGCACCATTCACAAGATGGCGGATCCGGCCCCCATTTTGGGCATAAACATGGGCACACTGGGGTTTCTGGTGGATGTGGAGCCCAAGGATGCCGTGGAGACGCTCTCGCGCCTGCTGACTGGCTTTGACGTGGATGTGCGCTCCCGGCTCAAGCTTCTCCTTAATGGAGTATGCCTGCCCCGCGCCACCAATGAGATCGCTTTTCTTACAGCCAGTCCCGCAAAGATGATCGAGTTTGAGATCATTGTGGACGGAGCACTTATGGAGGACTTTCGCGCAGACGGGGTGATCATCGCTACCTCCACAGGCTCCACAGCCTATGCCATGTCTGCGGGCGGGCCCATCGTCGATCCCAGGGTGGATGCCATTGTGCTCGTCCCCATGGCCCCCTTCAAGCTCTCATCCCGGCCATGGGTGATTCCCGGTGACAGCGTCATCGAGGTTCGGCTCAAGCTGCCGGACAAGGAGGCGCTGGTGGTGGTGGACGGCCAGACCTCGACCACCATATCCTCCAGGGACACGGTGGTCATAAGCAAGGCCAAGACACCTGCCAGATTTGTGAAGGTAGGACGGGATGGGTTTTACGCCAAGGTGAAGAGCAAGCTGACATGAAGCGGTCGCAAGACGAGGAAACTGCCAAATAGCCGTACGAACATATTCTGAGATACGAACATGAAACTGAAAATCCGGATTATCGGTCCCAAAGTGCATGACGTAGGCTATAGATACTTCCTCTTGGGCATCGCCATGTCCAACAGAATCAGAATGTTCGAGGCACATAATCTAAAATGCAGCGAAGGCGAAGAAGTCGCAGTCTTTGCAGATGGTGAGGACGCGGCAATCAAAGCATTCTGCAGTCAGGTGGAGACCGAGCGCCCCGATCGCTCGAAAGTATCAAATATCGTCTTTGAAGACGTCGAGGGAGAAGTCATGAAAATTGGAGAGTATGCACAGTTTTGCGCCACAGTCCAATTGAACAAGGCTATCCCCGTGCTTCTTGACCTGAGAGACAGCATGTATGAAGTAAGGAAGAATACTGCAGTCACTCCGCAGATCCTGAATGAGATCAAAGCGGTGCGGAAAACTACAGATGCGACGCACGAAGAAATTAAAGGCTTGAGGGAGGACATTCAACCAGGATATGGGATGACTCTCAGACAGGTACAGGCCGATGTCCGGGCGATAAAGGGACGCCTGGGCATGCAGTAAGCTTGCCGCCAGGCCGGGAAGAGGCTGGTACAGCAAGGCCGAAATAAGCCAATGTTTTGACTTCGCATCTTCGCGCCTTCGCGTGAAACCGGATCCGGTAAATCTCACGCGAAGCCTTGATTGGCGCGAAGAACGATCAGCCGTTCACAAAGGCACATTACCCACTCACAATCATGGCTTTAATTCTGGAAATGGGCAACTAATTCCAACCAGGACACTGCAAACCACAGCCTATTTTCTTTAGAGCCTATCTTCAGCTTCAAAACGATTCTGGATCATCTCATCTCGCCTCGCGTCGAGCGAAGTTGGAGAGAAAGGAGCCCGAGACCAGAGCGCCCGCGCCCGGGAACAACGCGCATTACTCTTTCGCTTTTACAATGGCCTCTACTTCGTCCATAAATTCCGGTCGGCTCATCTCTTGCAGCTCCTCCGGGGTGAAGAATTCATGCCAATCATACGGCCGAACCACGAGAACAGACCTGCCATCCTTTTCCATCTTTTCGATGTGGACCAGCTTCGATTTTTCCAGGCGTCTAACCGAGGCATATGTCTTGCCGTTGCTCCAGGCCATCAGCTTGGCCAAAGAGTATACGCTCTCACCGGGACTATTCTCGATAACTTCGTAGAGCTCCAGGTCGGTATCAATCCCCTTGTCCTCGACGGCTGAAATGGCCTGTGCAATGCTCATAATATGAATACCACATAGAAGTTATTTAAATCTTTTTGTGAAAGCTAAATGCCTGTAATCCAAACATTTATATCCATATAAGCTATTCCAAAACGTATGATAGATGCAATGGAGAGGCGTGTTTTAACCAGCATCTGTCAAGCAACTAATTCCAGCAAATCCGCTCATGTTCCTAAGCCCTATTTCATGAAAAAATTCCCGCAGGACAAGCGCACGAAAAAAGTAGCAGAGAAGGCACTCGTTTCTCTTATTGCACATGGGTATGTAAGCCTGCACAAAACCAGAAATGAAATGACTTATCAGCTTACTGATACAGGGTTAGATGTCTGCCGCGAGATATTTCAGAAATATGGTAAGGGGATCAAGCTGCGTTGAAGCTCTTATCGGTGTTATGCTTTTGATCAAGCCACCTCTCTTCTCAGCATCATCGTCGCTGCCGCAAAGAAGATCAGGAAGAATATGCCCAGCGCCAGCAGGTCGGGATAGAGGATGTCGGCAACTCCTGCCCCTTTGAGCATCACCGCCCGCAGGGCATGGGCGGCATAGGTCAGGGGAAGCATGTAGGAGAAGGGCCGGATGAACTCGGGCACAGACTGCAAGGGCCACCAGATGCCGCAGAGCACAATCTGGGGCGTGATGATTAAGGGTATGAACTGCACCACCTGAAACTCACTTCGAGCGAAGTTGGAGAAGAAGGAGCCCAGGACCAAAGCGCCTGCGCCCAGGAGCAGGACCACGGCCATCGCCGTGAGGGCGCTACCATGCAGTGGCACTCCGAAGCCAAAGGTGACCACGAATAAGGTAGTGGCCGATTGCAGCAGGGTGAAGAGGGAAAAGCCCAGGACGTAGCCGGAGACCATCTCCATCCGGCTGAGAGGTGAAACCATGAACTTCTCCAGCGTCCCTTGAGACCTCTCCCGAATGAAGGCGATGGCCGCGTTTATGAAGGTGAAGAAGAAGACCACCAGTCCCAGGATGGCTGGGCCAACCGTGTCCATCATCACCAGGTCATAGCCGAAGACGTAGCGGGTTACGATGGAGCTTTCCTGTACCTTTTGCAAGCCTGCCGCCTGCATACTGGCCTTATCTTTGGCCGCCCCCGCCTGCACCGCCGCCTGGATGGCGGCAGCGATCTGCAAGCTGCTGGCATCCAGCAATACCCGCACCTCTCCCGGCCCCAGCACCACCGCTCCGTCCAGCCGCCCTTCCGTGATGAGCTTCTCAGCGTCAGACTGTGAGCCCAGATGAAGGAGATCAAAGTCCTTTATCGATTCCAGGTGCGCTCGCAGGCCGGCGTGCCCGCCCCCGTCCACCAGCCCCAGATGAACGCCGCTCATATCCCCGGAGAGGGCATAGCCGAAGAGGATCATGAGCACAATGGGGGCGAATACGATCAGCCCTATGGTGCGCCGGTCCCTTTTGAGCTGGCGGATGACGCGAAGAGCCACCACGCCCACGCGGCCCAAGGCCAAGCTCATGCCGCCTCCGAAAGACGCAGGAACGCCTCTTCCAGCCGCGGCTCCGCGAGCCTCATGTCCAGAGGCGAGACGGCTGCCAGGATATCTTTGATCCGGGCGTGGCTCTCCAGGCGGACCTGCACGACACCATCTTTGATCTCAATCTCATAGCCCTGGGCTCGAAGAAGAGCCGCATCCCTCAGTGGCTCTGCCAGCCAGAGCTTGAGAACGGGCCGCAATCCTGCAAGGCGCAAAATCTCCTCGGGCGTTCCCTCCGCCGCCATCTTTCCGGCGCGCATGTAGCCCACCCTCTGGCATTTCTCCGCCTCATCCATGAGGTGAGTGGTGACGAGCACCGTCTTGCCTTCCTCTGTCAGCCTGCGAAAGTACTCCCAGAATGTCTGGCGCAGGCGTGGATCGACGCCCACTGTTGGCTCGTCCAGCAAGAGCAGCCGCGGCTCGTGAATGAGTGTGCAGGCCAATGATAGCCTCTGGTACATTCCGCCGGAAAGCGCTCCGGCCAGGCGACTGCGGTGCTCTGAGAGGTCGACCATTTCCAGCAGCTCCTCCAGCCTCTCCTCTCGATGCTTCTTCTTCAGGCCGTAGAGCCCGGCATAAAACTCCATATTCTCCTGCACAGTCAGATCGGGATAGAGGGCTTTATGCTGGGTCATGTAACCGATCTGAGAGTAGATCCTATCAACTTCAGAGACAGGCCGGCCCAGCACGGACAATTCTCCCCCGTCCAGGCGCAGCAGTTGCACAATGGCACGGATAAATGTGGTCTTGCCCGAACCGTTCGCCCCGAGCAGACAGTAGGTCACGCCTGAGGGAATGTCCAGGTCAAGGCGATCCAAAACCCGCTGCCGCCCGAAGCTCTTGGTCACACCACGAGCAGAAACAGCTGGCTCCAAATCCCTCACCTCCTCTCTCCACTCTCCTCCCGCCATACCACTTCAGCTCTTAGCTCCGTCTCTTGACGATTACAATCAGCACCACTACCATCATCACAATGAGAAGGACGGCGGCCCAGGGTAGACCAGAACTTTGTGGCTCAATTCCGATGTAGGCATTCTCCTCATCGGTGAGATCATCCCGGTAGCTATCGGAGAACTCAAAGAGAACCTTGAGCTGGTAGTTCTTTTCGGCCACAGCATCCTTGGAGACATCCATTTTAAAGAACAGATCCGCCTCCTGCACAGGCTGCAAAGCCGGAATGGGCGACTCGTCCACGCTCACATAAATGCCGCTCTCCGGACGAAGCCGGGCCACCAGATCTTTTGCCACATCATGGCCCACATTTTTTATGCGAATCTTGACCACGTTGTCCTGGGAGCCCGCCGCCAGGGCAGAGGGGCTGATATTCAGAATCCCAAACTGAGCCTCGCTTCTTCGCTCTACGGTCAGGGTTAAAGGAATGGTCTGGCTGATGCTATCATACCAGTAGAACACATCAGGACTCTCAGGGTGGTCTTCATCCCCTTTCACAGCCACATCTTTCTGGTAAGTGTAATTGGCGATGGCATCAAGCTGGTATTGGCCGGGCTTTGTATTCTTGTAGACATCTATCGGAAACTCCAGCCGGGCGGAGGTCTGGCCCTCCCGGATAGTGCCTGGAAAAGCCACAGCCCGCTTTATCTCTATAGCGCTCTCGTTCTCGGCTAAAAGGAGAATGGAGACATCCTGGGCCACAGTTCTCTGCTTTTCCAGCTCCTGTTCTTTTTGCGCAGCGAGGATCTCCTCTTTTTTGTTGGCACCGGGCTCTTCGTTGACCTGGAAAGAGGTTATGCGCCCTCGATTGGTCAGTGTTAGAAAAAGCGATGTCTGCTCTCCCTGATAGACGCGATTTTTTTCCAGGGAGACGGTAAGATTGGGAGTTCCGTATACTTTGTAGTAGTCGTCCCCGAACTCCTCGGGAGGGATTGGCGCTCCAGCCTCGATAGCCTGCGAAGACGCAAGGCCGAGCGTGAGCAGTGCTAAAACAAGGAAACACGACAAGCCGGTAAAGAGGGAAATTCGGCTGATGCCGCCCGGGAGTTTGTATGTCATTTAGATCCGCCCCGATGGGTGCTAAATCAATAATGATGCCACAACAATATATTTAACTTGTTGGATCACAAATGGCAAATATCGAATAGTTGACGAGGTACCTTAAGGATGGACTGCCGCCCACAAAAGGATGAACTGGATTTCTGGGAAGCCCAGAAGAGGTGTGGAGACGAGATAGACCTCAAGCTGGCGCGCGACCTGCCCGATGACACACCGGATTTCATATTGAAGATGATAGGGGATTTCGAGGAGGATGCAGCAGATTTCTGCTTTTCCGGGGCACAGGGCAGGGTCCTGGATGCAGGCTGCGGCAATGGAAACCTGGCTCTTCGGGCCCTGAAAAATGAAAAACGCAGAGAAAAAACAGAGAGTTTGCCCTTGCAGGTCATAGGTATGGACTTCTCCGGCAATATGCTGTACAGAGCGGCTCGCAGGGCACAGGGAGATGATAGGGCCAGATTTTTGCAGGGCTCTGTGACCAGCCTCCCCTTCCGGGATATGTCCTTTGAACGGGTGGTAAGCAGCGGCGTTCTAACCTGCTTGCCTAACACAGGGGCAGCAGCAAGAGCCTTGCAGGAATTTTATCGAGTATTAAAACCGGAAGGTGTTTTGGTTGTGGACTTCTTCTCCCGCACCTCCCACTATACCTGGATAAGAAAGCATCTTTTCCGGGAACCGATAAATCCGCCCGAATATGTCTCGCCTGCGGAGTTTCAAAAAGGTCTGGAGGATGCAGGCTTCACTGTCCTCGCTTGCCGCGGCTTTGACTTCAAGCCCTGCCAGGGCTACCTATTTCTGAGCCGTTGGCGAACGATCATAGATCCCGGCTATTTTCAGGAGAGATTCTCTAGCTTTCTGGAGCGCAAGATACTGCCCAATAGGCCAAGGCTCAATCTCCTGGGCTACAGGATATATGTAAAATGCATCAAGAAATAGGGTGAGATTACTCACTCAGCTCGCCTCTTTCCAGCATATTTTTAATCTGATATTTGGTGGATGAAGCAGGATAATTTATTATTTTTGCTATCTCTCGCTGTGACGGCCTGGGACTATGAGACCAGAGATCCTTTATCTGCTGTATCGCTTCTGCATTCCCTGATAGCCTGGAGCGATGTTCGCTTATTGCAGAAGCTTCTTCTTCCTGGTCCGTCTCTTCGCCATAAAGCGATTTGCTGCTCTGCTGCACGAATCTCAAGGCCTTTGCCGATATGCTCCTCAAAATCAGGTCGGACGCAAGCTTCTTGAGGGTTTTGCCCTGCAACACAGCCTCTGCCTCGAGGCCCATGTAAGCCTCTTGAGTTATCTCAATTCTCGTGTACCTGGTGCTTGGCATAAAAGTCTGCCCTCACATTTTATCGTCAAGATCATCTCAGTAAATCGGATGGCATTTAAATTACACTGTTTGAATTGGTATAGAAAAAATAGAGCGATGAGATCTTCATCGCCATTTAGAGATGGAACTCAATGTGGAAAGGTATGTAGAAGATCCACACGAAGTATATGGCCATCATGACAAGTCCCAGAGGAACACCAAGCTTGGCCCATTCCTTGCTGGAGATGCCCAGCTTTCCGGCAGAGATGATGTTGGGGATGTTGCCGGGGATGAGCATGCCTCCGGCGATAAGCAGGCCCATGAGAACTGCCTGGATCTGTGTCATGCTCATGGCCGGGCTGATCTCAGCCGCAGTCAGGGTGGCATTATCCAGAATGGCAGAGACCATGTTGACCCAGTAAAGAATCTCCGGAGATATGCCTAGGACGTATTTGTCTATTACTACCTTCATGCCGCCGCCCAGGAGCAGAAGCGCCATGACGAAGACATAGACCTTAATCGCCCTGATGCCCACATCTCTCAGGCCGCCGTCCTCTTCTTCGCTTGCTTTGCATTCCACTGCCTTGGCTTTGCCGGTAAAGAACATAGCAAGAAGGCCCATGGCCAGACAGCCGGGTATGATGTATATGGCAAGCTGGTTGAAGAGGAAGAAGAATCCTGCATTGAAGGGCTCTCCCTGCAGCTTGGTGATGGCAATGGTGGATAAGGGCTCGCCTACGGGAGTCAAAACTGCGCCAAGGCCGATAGAGAAGCAGGCAATGATGATCAGATTGATCTTGGTCTGCCGGTCAAAGGGCATGCAGTTCATGAGCTCCACCAGGAGCAGAGAAGCGATGATGGCCGTAATGACGCTGGAGGACAATCCCAAAATAGCCACAATCAAGAATACTATTATCTTAACGGGAACCACTTTGGTGATGGAATTCATTGCCTTCTGGACGGAAGATTTTCCATAATAGAAGAGAAGGCCTGCCACGAGCACCGCAGGAACTATTCCTTTTACTATAGGCTCCTCAATGGCCTCCATTATTATCTCTTTGTTCCAGCCGATAAGCTCTGCCTGGTGTTCTGTGTAGCCCAGAGTTGCGATTAATGCTTCTTTGTTGTAGAAGCTGGATATCGTTACCGCCAATACTCCCATAACGAACAGGAATACCTCAAGGTTGTGCTCGATCTTTTTGACCATGAATGGTCCGACGAGCACAATTAGCACTATGGCTAATAAGCCAAGGTCTAATGGGTCAAATTGCACAATTATTCCCTCCAATATCGATGATCTCTAAATCCTTTGAAAGCAAGATACGATGCCATTGCGTGTCCATTTTCGGATCTATCTGAAGCGTTATGATTATTAGGTTTTTAACTCTTTTGGTAAAAAAGGAAAAAAGGTAAAAAGGCAATTATCCAAAACAGAGATGACTTTATCTTGAATATGGCGGCAATCCTAGAGGAGATTAAAGCAAAATAGCCAAAATTACCCCTATAAAAGCCAAAAGCATTTAATATTGGGAGAGCATCCGACTAGCAAACTCTCCACAAGAGGGCGGATGTAGGATTAATAGTAATGAGGTGGTCTAATGGTTACTGTACTTGGTGAGGTTGTAACTCAAGTAGATATGCTATTGGCAGTTATAGCCCTGCTAGTTTTGATATTCCCCTTTAAAGTTAAGATAGTTGAACAGAATTTGGAAGTATTTCTATTTATAATGGGCGCGGCTGCGGTCACTGTGACCAATAAGTGGACAATGGAAGTAATCACAACAGCTGCAGAAGAGCCCATAATAAAAGGCATTGTACCAGCAGTGTTGGTGGCTGGATTCATATTCCTCTATGGCCAGAAGGCATTCCAGACCTTCATGGGAGGCCTGGTCAAGAAGATGAACCTGGGCGTAATCATATTTATCTCCACCTTTGTTCTGGGACTGATATGCTCCGTCATCACGGCCATCATCTCCTCGCTCTTCCTTTGCGAGATCGCCAATACATTGCCCCTGGATAGAAAGAACAAGATCAATTATGTGATCATTGCCTGTTTTGCCATTGGCTTGGGCGCTGTGCTTACCCCCCTGGGAGAGCCCCTGTCCACCATCGCCATATCCAAACTGTCGGGAGCACCCCTGTATGATGGCGGCCCAGGTAATGCGGGCTTCTTCTACCTCATGGATCAGCTGGGCATTCTGATCATCCTGGGTGTCTTGCTCTGCTCTATCTTTGCCATGTACTACATCAAGCCGACCAAGGGCAAGGTTGAGCAGATGGGCAGCACCGAGGAGGGCAGCGTCAAAGAGGTAGTCATAAGGACACTCAAGGTTTATGCATTCGTGGCGGCTCTCTTCCTCCTGGGCGCAGGAATGGAGGTACTCATATTCAAGTACTTCACCAAGATCCCGGATTATGTGCTATTCTGGGTGAACATGATCTCCGCCATCCTGGATAATGCTACGTTGACTGCAGCAGAGATATCCAAAGCTCTGACCCAGAAGCAGATTAACGCTGCTCTCTACGGTCTGCTCATCTCCGGCGGTATGCTCATCCCCGGCAACATTCCCAACATCATCTCTGCCGGAAAGCTGGGCATCACCAGCAGTGAGTGGGCCAAGCTTGGCGTACCATTCGGATTAGTACTCAACGCCCTGTATTTCGTAGTAGTATTCGTTCTGGGGATCAACCCCTCTCTTGGGCTTTAATTAAAGCTCAAGAGACCACATCTTTTTTATGAGTTAGGTTTGGATCAAATCGTGATGCATTATTATTCTTGGTGACCTTCTTCGGCAGTAGACTGCATTGCTTGAATTTGCCTCTTTGCCTCTTTTTCCGCCATCCTAACGCGCCGCCAGAGGAAGTACCCGGCCATGCAGACCACAACTCCGCCCATCTCCAGGACCACGACAGTTGTGTTATGGACACCCGCACCCAGCAGAAGTTGCCAGGCCGCTAACATGGCCAGCAATCCGATTAATACCATCACCAATGCAGCTACTTTTTGAATTATATTATTCTTATTTATTTTTTGCATTGAAAATGCATCAAACGTGCTTAGATATGAATATTTGCCAGAATTCTAAAAATTGATAGAAAAGAGATAATTGAACTGCAGATCAGCACAGGGCCGTTCTTCTTAAGGCAGGTCTATCGTACCCACCACTCTCAGCTTGCCGCCCTCCGGATAAGTGAGAACCGCCTTTGCTCCAGACCGGTAAATCAGCATCTTGTCAAGCTTGAGTTTCAACTCTGCGTTATGCCAATCACCCTCGGCAGATGCGGCCTCGACTCTTGCCGGGACGTACTGCATCCAGTGGCCAATATGTAGAACCATCCCCTCTTTCAAGGGAGCGGGCCAGTATTTAACGATCGATGCCTTGGCTACAAGAGATGAAACCTGTTTGATGGATTTATCGTTGGTGAGAATAGTCCCTCTATCCAGGTCGTCTACCTCAATACCCTTGAGGGCAATGCCCGTCCTCTCGCCTACGCCTGCTGTATCGAAGTCCTCATCATGCTTTTGGATAGACCGAACTATTGCGGTCTTCTCTCCCGGCAAGACCATGAGCACATCATGTTTCTTAATGCTTCCTTCTGCCACAGATCCCAAGACCACCGTGCCGATGCCGCGCACATTGAAGAAATGATCTACCGGTAAGGTTCCCGTCGCTGCATCTTGCGGTGAATCCATCTTGTCCACATCCTCTAAGAGCCGCTCGCGCAGAACGTTCTTGTCGTCTTCCAGGAACTCATAACCATCGACCACCGTGCCCTTGATGAAAGGTGCAATCTGCTCTCGAGAGAGGTAATTTTTCAGGACCACAATGCCTTCTTTCACGCCTATCGAGTCCAGCATGATGACCGACTCCCCAAAGGCCGGATTTATCTGCTCTACAATCAGCAGGGCCTTCTGGGCCATGGAAACGGCATAGAAGAGGGGCGCGAGCTTCTCCGGATAGCGTGTCGGCTCTATGAAGGTGACTGTGTTCTGTCCCTTTTTCAGGTTGTAAAAAGTGAGATCGCTGGCAGTGCCCGTCTTTCCCAGATCTTTTCCATAGCAAGGAGACCCCAGGATCACCACATTGAGATTCGCCATGTATAACTGAAATTATCCCTGGGATAATAGGTTTTGCGGTGACCGAAATACCATATGCCGGAAGAATAAATTAAGTCAGGGGGCCATCACTCAGGTTCTGGACAAGCTTATGGTCGTTTAATCAGGAAAGTGGTAGATTAATAAGTTTTTATTTGTTTTTTTATTGAGGTCTTATCATCGTCCACTTTTATTTATTCACCACATCGATTTCCTGCGCTGACGGGCTGGCGTGAAATGCTGGTTTTCAGCCCACAACACGCAATCTATAAATACATTGTACTTTTTAACTCAATATAGTACAAGATTATACATTAGATCTGGTGATTACTTTGAGTTATCTTCAAAAGATCGTGGAAGGGCACGACCTTTCCCAGGAGGAGGCAGAGGCCCTTATGGGCGAGATATTCAGCAGCGCCACCGATGCCCAGATAGGCGCTCTGCTGGTTGCCTTGCGCATGAAAGGCGAATCCATATCAGAAATAGCCGGCTTTGCCAGGAAGATGCGAGCTTCAGCGGTTTGTATTCGCCCCAGAGTCGAAGGCACTTTAGTCGATACCTGCGGCACGGGAGGGGATGCCACCAACACGATCAATGTGAGCACGGCTGCCGCCATCGTTTCCGCAGCGTGTGGCGTGCCTGTGGCCAAGCACGGAAACTATGCAGTGAGTTCGAAATGCGGCAGTGCCAACGTACTCTTGGAACTGGGAGTCAACATCAGTCCAGCACCCGAGGCGGTGACAGAGATGATCGAGAGCGTGGGAATTGGATTCATGCTGGCTCCATCCTTCCATCCGGCCATGAAACGGGTAGCTTTGGTCCGTCGCGAACTGGGCCTGCGCACAATCTTCAACATCCTGGGACCCCTGACCAATCCCGCCGGGGCCAGCGCCCAGGTGATGGGCGTCTACGACCCGCTTATTTGCGAGAAACTGGCCCGGGTTTTTCAGATGCTGGGCGCACACAGGGCGTTAGTGGTGCATGGCATGGGCATGGACGAGATATCCAACACTGGCGAAACGACGGTCTCAGAGCTTAAGGACGGAATGGTGAAAAGCTACAGTCTCATGCCCCAGAATCTGGGTTATCCTCTGGCCAGGCCACAAGATATTGCAGGAGGATCGCCCGAGGACAATGCCAGAAAGCTGATGGCTGTAATGAGAGGCGAAAGATCTCCTGCACGGGATATCATAGCCATGAACAGCGGGGCGGCCATCTATGTCTCCGGACGGGCCCCTACCCTGAAAGAGGGAGCAAAGATAGCAGAAGAGGCTATCGACTCGGGAAAAGCCCTGGATGTTCTCCGACGAATGGTGGAGATGAACGGCGACAAGAAAAAACTGGAGAGGTTCCTGTGACGAAGATCAAGATCTGCGGAATCATGGATAGTAAAGAACTCTCGCAGGCGGTTCTCGCAGGAGCGGACTGCGTGGGATTTATTGTGGAGATCGACGGGTCCAGACACCGCCTCTCCGCTCAAGATGCATCTGACCTGATAGAAAAGGTGCCGTTATTCACCAAGAGCGTGGCTGTGATCACACCAGAAGATGTAGAGGGGGCGGTGCAGTTGGCGAAGCTGACCGGAGCGGATGTGCTGCAGGTGCACGGCTCCTTAAGCGCTGCAGACCTGGCGCAGCTGAAGGGCAGGGTTTCTCAGAAGCTGGTAGCAGCGGTGGCTGCGGGCTCGAACCTGAATGAGATCAGAAACTATGCCACCAGTGCCGATGCCGTTCTGCTGGACAGCGTTGCCCAGGGAAAGCTGGGAGGAACGGGGGCCGTTCACGACTGGAGCACGAGCGCCTCCATAGTCAAAAGCCTGAATGTACCGGTGATCCTGGCCGGCGGCCTTAATCCCGACAATGTGGCTGCAGCCATAAAGAAGGTCAGGCCGTATGCGGTGGATGCCTCCAGTGGCCTGGAGACAGACGGCAAGAAGGACCCACAAAAGCTCATCTCCTTTATCCGGGAGGTGAGAGGTTGTCATCAGTAGAGCCGGTTTACGTGGACGTGACCGATAAGGTGAGCGTGGACGCGCCTCTTTCCCTTTACCTGGCCCTCAGAGGCCGTAGGTATCCCTATCTTCTGGAGTCGGTGGAAAAGTCGGGCCAAAAGGCCAGATTCTCCTTCGTGGGAGCCGATCCTTCCGCAGTGGTTACGGTGAAAAACCGCTTCATGCGGATGGAGTTTTTCAACTGTGGCATGGGGCCCATAGAAGAGAGGCTCCATGGGTGCGTGGATGTGGAAAAGAATGGCTCGATTTTGCAAGGCCCCATAAAAGAAGGCTATGACCTCTTCGATGCTCTGCGGGCGGCCATTCCCTGCAGCAGGGGCATACCCAATAGCTTTGGCAGGCAGGTGTTCACCGGTGGAGGTATAGGATATCTGGCCTATGATCTGGTTAAAGAGCGCCTGGGCAGAATTTCCACTTCAGAGACGCCCGATGCCAAGTTCTGCCTGGCAGAGAGCACCTTCATCTTCGATCACCTCATGCGCAAGGTCTACTTCACCATTGCCCCCATTCTGCCCGGCCCCAAGGTTAACCTGATCGAGACCATCGGCGGCATAGATCCGGACTATGACCAGGCCGAAGACCTGAACATAAATGGCAAAGTCCTCTTTGCCGGAGGGCAGCAGCAATATGAGGAATCAGTACGCAAGGCAAAAGAGCACATTTTGGAGGGGGATATATTCCAGATAGTATTAGCCAGATCGACCAGAATAGAGTGTCCGGATCCTGTAAAGCTCTATCGGAAACTATGCAGCATCAACCCCAGCCCCTACACCTATCTCTTCGAGCTTGGAGACCTGGCGATAGTAGGCGCCTCACCAGAGACGCTCTTTAATACCTATGACCGCAAGCTGAGGGTCAATCCCATTGCCGGTACCTGTCCACGGGGAAGGACGCGAGAAGAGGACGACAAATATGCCAAAATAATGTTAGGAGACGAGAAAGAAAGGGCTGAGCATGTCATGCTGGTAGACCTGGGCCGAAACGATGTGCGATCTGTCTGCCGTTCCGGCACGGTTCAGGTGGACGATTTCATGTCCGTGCTCAAGTATTCACATGTGCAACATATTGAGACAACCGTCACAGGAGAACTGAGGGAAGAGTGCGATCAGTTCGATGCCGCCCGTTCGGTCTTTCCGGCAGGAACGCTCTCCGGAGCGCCCAAGCTACGAGCCATGGAGATCATCGACGACCTCGAGGCTTCGCCAAGGGGCATCTATGGAGGCGGCATAGGCTACTTCTCCATTGACGGCAGCTCCGACTTTGCCATTGCCATACGAAGTGTTCTGGTCAAAGATGGAGTGGCTACGGTGCAGGCGGGAGCGGGAATTGTGGCGGACTCTGATCCGGAGAAGGAGTACCTTGAGACGGAACGGAAGATGGCAGCTATGAAGAGGGCTTTGGGAGTGGCGATATGACCGACCGCATCGTCCGCCCGATTCTTTTTGTGGACAATCAGGACTCCTTTGTCTGGAATCTGGTGGACTATGTCTCCCAATTTTACCCGGAGACGGCGGTCCGTTCCAATCGCATAACATTGGCGGAGGTGGAAGCCATGCAGCCTCTGGGGATAGTAATATCACCCGGACCGGGCCATCCGGCCAATGCACGGGACATCGGCAGTTGCCTGGAGATAATCAAGCAGTTCGGGGCCGTCCCTATCCTGGGCGTTTGTCTGGGCCACCAGGCCATGAACATCGCCTACGGCGGCACCATCACCCATACCAGGCCACTGCACGGCAAGACATCGCTAATCGAGCACGACGGCCTCGGCATATTCAGGGAGCTGGAAAATCCGATGGTTGGTGGTCGGTATCACTCCCTGGCCATCGAAAGACTGGCTCTGCCACTGGATGTAGCCGCCAAGACCGCAAACGGAGTGATCATGAGCGTGCGGCACAAGAGCCGGCCCCACTCTGGCCTGCAGTTTCATCCCGAGTCGGTGCTCACGCCATCCGGCAAAAAGCTGATCAGCAACTGGATAGAGGATGTGGTGGCATACACTCACTAATCGATGGAATCCTGGCCGCCTCCCGGGCTCGGGGCTTTGCGGCTGCGGCCTCCTGGCCCACGAGCGAGCGCCGGGACCTGATCGGCTCTGCTCAATCCCTGAAGAGCTGTGGCTTTATCCCCATCATTGCCGAGATCAAGCCCAAGGCGGTTGGAAGGGCTTTAGCTCCTGAGGAGGTGGAGGCCTATGCCGGAGCTTACTGGGAAAATAACGCCTGCGCCATCTCGGTCTTGACCGAGCCCACCCACTTCAAAGGCGCTCTGCAAAATGCCCTGATCGTCCGCAGAGCCGGGCTTCCCGTCCTGCGAAAGGATTTCATCTTCGAGGAGAGGCAGATTGCCGAGGTGCA
Source organism: uncultured Methanotrichaceae archaeon (assembly GCA_964506745.1). Classification (GTDB taxonomy): domain Archaea; phylum Halobacteriota; class Methanosarcinia; order Methanotrichales; family Methanotrichaceae; genus Methanothrix. The sequence continues at coordinate 20,855 of CAZDLZ010000012.1, forward strand.
GGCTGATCTGGTGCTGCTGATAGCCGCGCTGGGAATTGACCTGAACAGATTTGTGGATGCAGCCAGTGCCTATGGAATGGAGCCTTTGGTGGAGGTTCATACCAAAGAAGAGCTGGAAGCGGCACTGAAGACCGATGCCAAGATCATCGGCATCAACAACAGGAGCCTGAATACGCTGGAGGTGGACCTGGGCACATTCGAGAGGCTGGCGCCGCGGGCAAAGCAGGCAGGGGTCTTTCTGGTGGCAGAGAGCGGTGTGCATAGCCATGAGGATGCCCTGCGCATGATGCAGGCAGGGGCGGATGCGCTGCTGGTGGGTACGGAACTGATGGCAAGGCCCGAGAGGCTGGGGGAGCTGAACAGAATCACTATGTAACTTCTACCGAGACCCTGCCGATGAAAAGGCTCTCTTCTACTGGAGCCTCAACCAGTTCCTCTTTCAAGACCAGCAGATGGACCTCGATGGCCTCTTTGATATTGATAAGGGCTTCCTCCCTTGTCTTCACCTGGCGAAGCAGTCATCAGAACACTTTCTCCCCGCGCTACTTTGCTATATATCCAAAGGCAGTCAATTCTAAACAAATAAATGCTGTAGGCAGCGAGCATGGAGCAAATATCACCCATAAGAGCCTCACTGGATACCAATGAAGCCCATCGAGCCAGAGCGAAAAAGATCAAGGCCGCCATCCTCAAAGATGATCATTTCTTCCTGGCCGATCCTGCGGACTGTCCCTTCGATTTATGTTTTCAGTGGGAAGGTAAGACAATCAATGTAGAGCTGAAGGACTTCACCGGGTCCGGTGGACCCCAGAGCGACTACTTAGCCTCGATTGTTAATCAAAGCGGCCACCTCTACCAGCAAGTCCTCGCCGGCCGGGAGATCGGAGACCCGCTCATCATCGTAGTACTTGGCGATGATGCAGAAATTGTTCAGGCCATCACTAATATCGTTCTAAATCGAGGCATCAAAGGTCAAGAAGCAGAGGATAAGATCAACGAGTATATTTCTATGGTAGAAGACTTTGAGGCAAACTGCATTGGCATGAATATTCAGATATGGCGGCTCAAGATCGATCCCTGGCGGCGAATGCTTCGGTGTGTCCAAACGATCTTACAGGGCAGCGATCTGACCGTCTTTCGACCCAAACCAGCTAATGGTGAAAGGCAAGCAATAGGGCTGTCCATTCTATGCGGAAAAGGCCTGGGCCCCGCAAGAGCCAATCGAATCCTGGAAAAATTCGAGATCTCATTAGTCCCAAAAAAGCCGGAAACATATCTGGACGATTGCCCTGGAATTGGCCCTAAGCTCGCCGCTGTTGTCCAGGATGCTCTATTTGTTCCCCCTGCCAGTGTGAATAGACCAGGAGGCAAGAGATCACAACGGCATCAAGTTCGATAACTACCAGAAATTCAGACCATCAGTCTCCGCTATATTGATAAGCCTGCCACTACGAAATGACGTTTTGCAGGATTAGACGCCCGATGAAGATCACTTATGTTTACGACGCCGTCTACCCCTGGGTAAAGGGGGGAGCGGAAAAAAGGATCTACGAACTCTCCCGACGGCTGGCGGCACGAGGGCATGAGGTGCACTGCTACGGCATGAAATGGTGGACCGGGGACGATGAAATCCTCAAAGACAACGTACACCTGCACGGCATCTGCCCGACCATGCCCCTTTACCGCAATGGCAAGAGATCAATCTACGAGGCCGCATTTTTTGCAGGCAAGCTTCTCGCCCTCAGGACAGACTGCGATGTGATGGACTGCCAGAATTTCCCTTATCTATCCTGCTTTTCGGCAAAGTTGCTCTCCAGCCTTAAAGGACAAAAGCTCTTCATCACCTGGCATGAGGTGTGGGGCGATTACTGGCGCAGGTACCTGGGAGAAAAGGGCAGGGCAGGCCAGGCAGTGGAGTGGGCAGCCGCCCGGTTGACGGACCGCAATATCGCCGTATCGGTGAGGACGCAAAAGGAACTGCTAGGCCTGGGGGCAAAAGATGTTCAGGTTGTGCCCAATGGCATTGATTGGCAGAGAATAAACCGGGTGCATCCATCGGCCAGGCAGTCAGATCTCATCTGCGTGGGAAGGCTGGTCGAACACAAGAATGTGGACCTGCTCATCAAGGCATTGAAGACGGTAAAAGCGGATGTCCCTGATGTGAAGGCCCTGATAGTAGGCGATGGACCGCAAAAGGGAGAACTGAAGTCCCTGGTCTTGAAGCTGGAATTGGGAAAAAATGTGGAGTTTTGCGGCTTTCTGGAGGACTACAATGATGCACTCTCCCTCATGAAATCCTCCTGCGTATTTGCTTCTCCTTCCAGCAGAGAGGGTTTCGGCATGGCGGCTCTGGAGGCAAATGCCTGCGGGCTTCCTGTGGTTACCATAGAGCACAAAATGAATGCTGTGATGGATCTGGTAACAGGGGCGACGGGGGTAGTTTGCCGGCCCACAGAGAAGGCTATTGCCGAAGCAATTTGCAGCATGCTGCAAAAAAAGGAAAAAATGCGGAGTCAGTGCATCGAAGTGGCAAAGAAATATGATTGGGAGAGGGCCTGCGACCGGGCGGAGAGCGTTTATGAAAAAACGGTTTAGCATTTGAAGAGGCGCAGGAAGAAGTACGCAGGGTGATTCGACAGACAGATATAGGAGATCGTGAATTTTGAGAGACAGATAATTATGAGCACACTGATTACAGGCGGCGCAGGATTTATCGGCTCCAACCTTGTCGAAGAACTCTTGAATGCAGGCGAAGATGTTGTGGTCCTGGACAATATGCACACAGGAAGCCCCGGCAATCTGGATGGCCTGCAAGGCAACCTGAAGCTGGTCCAGGCGAGCTGCAATGATCTACCCGGCATGATGGACCATCATATCGAGAAAATTTACCACCTGGGCATTCCTTCCTCCTCGCCCATGTACAAGAAGAACCCATACCTTGTCGGAGAAGCCCTCAACGGCTTTACGGCGGTCTTTGAACTGGCCAGGAGAACGGGGGCGCGAGTGGTTTATGCCTCATCTTCATCTCTTTACAACGGCCTTTTGCCGCCCCATCGCGAGGACATGCCCATCCAGGTCGCGGACTACTACACAGAAGCCAGGCTGGCCATGGAGAGGATGGCGGAGCTTTACAGTCGGCTTTACGATGTAAGCTCGGCCGGCATGAGGTTTTTTTCAGTCTACGGGCCGAAAGAGACGGCCAAGAAGCAATATGCCAACATGGTTACTCAGTTCCTCTGGGAAATGCGGGACGGCAAAGCACCTGTGATCTTCGGAGACGGCTTGCAGACAAGGGATTTCACCTATGTCAAAGACGTGACTCATGCCCTGCAACTGGCTATGAAGTCGGATTATCACGGCATTCTCAATGTGGGGACGGGAAAGGCTTACACATTCAACCAGACTGTGGAGATTTTGAACAAGAATATGGGATTGGATGCGAAAGCGCTATACGTGGAGAATCCTATAAAGAACTATGTTCAGCACACCCTTTCCGACACGGCGAAGGCAGAGAAAGTGCTCGGGTTTAAAGCAAGATACAACCTGGAAGAGGGGGTAAAAGAGCTTCTTCAATTCTATGTAAAATAAGCGAGGGGAGCTGGAATTTAGGGCAGAGGATGGTGGTGTGAAGGCGCAGGCGGGAGACAGAGAGATACAAATCGTCTTCAACCCGGAGAGGGACATTATCAGAGATCAGCTTGAATACTACCTGGCCAGGAAAGAGCGCAGGGGGTCATATTGAAGCGGAAGATCGCGATATTCCACGACTATATCGGATCAATTGGCGGTGGAGAGCAAGTGGTATTGATGCTTGCTCGCAAACTTAACGCGGATATCATAACCACAGACATAGATCACGATTCGCTTGGTAAGCTGGGCTATGAGGATATCAAGATCATAAGCCTGGGAAGGACAGTTAAATATCCTCCTATGAAACAAATAAGCGCGTCGTTAATGTTCTCTCGATGCGACTTCTCTCGTGATTATAGTTTTTTTATATTTTCCGGCAATTGGGCCCATTATGCAGCAAGAAAGCACAAGCCCAATATGTGGTACTGTCACACGCCAGTGAGGGCTTTTTACGACCAGCGGGAGAAGATGATCGCCCGCCAGCCCAGTGGTCTGCGAAGGCTTGCCGCATCGTCATGGATTAAGTGTCATACCCGGTTTGACCGGAGATCAATTGGCCATTTGGAGAGGATTATTGCCAATAGCCGAAATGTTGAGAGGAGGATCAGGAAGGTCTACAACAGGTCCTGCACTGTTATTTACCCCCCAGTCGATACCAGCAGTTTCAGGTTCAAAGAATACGGCAACTTCTGGCTCTCCGTCAATCGCATATACCCCGAGAAGCGGCTGGAGCTGCAGTTTGACGTTTTTAGAAAGATTCCCGAGCAAAAATTGGTGGTCGTCGGCGGATATGCACTTGGAGACCATGCGGTCAATTACTACCATGAACTTGTAAAGGATATACCGCCGAATGTGGAGATGCGGGGCGCCGTCTCGCAAGAGGAACTGATCGACCTGTATGCCCGGTGCATGGGATTGATTTGCACCGCCGAGGATGAAGACTTCGGCCTGACGCCCCTGGAAGCCATGGCCAGCGGCAAACCTGTGGTAGCGGTGAATGAGGGCGGCTTCAAGGAAACAGTTGTGCCGGGCAAGACGGGGCTGCTGGTGGAAGCGAACAGAGATGAGCTGGTGAGTGCAATAAGGGAGATCTCCAAAGACCCGCAACAGTATATGGAAGCGTGCAGGAAGCGTGCTGCAGATTTCGATACATCCATATTCCTGGAAAAGATGAAGAAAGCGATTTTGGCTCGGCAATGAAGTTTCCTCTGTTCGAATACGGCGCGACAGCTTATCATAAGTATCAATAAGATTACACCTTTCGATTGAAGAAGCATCTGATTTGCTTACAAAAAATATATCCACTTTGATCTTGCCCAATTTCTCATCGAGAATTTGGTCCTGCTTATTGAGCATGTTCACTTAGCAATTTCTCTATCCTCAGAATCGATTCAACGCCCTTGCTGACCTGGAGAGATTGAAATCGGAAAGAAAATCTGGAGAGGCTTTCTACGCGATCCTGATAATCCTCAGTGGTTATGTCTGCAACCTTCGCGGCCTTTGGCTGCTGCGTTTTTACAGTTTCCAGGAATTCATGGACCTGGCAATCATCTCCATCCACAAGGATTTGCACTGACTCCTGGCCATTCGCTTTCATATTTCGCACCGAGAAACCCTTTAAGCCAAGAATATCAGCGTTGTTGAGCAAGAAATAGCGATATCCCACATTGTGGACCTTGGGACCATGAATCAAGATCTTGAGTTTCATCTAAGGATAATGTCCGCTCTATTAATATTAAAGGCTAATTCATAGTGCAAAGGTTTATTATCAGCGTGCAGGATGGAGATTAGCCGTATCTCCGGCGACTTTCAGAGCAGAAATCTGATTGCATTCAATTGGGCAAAAGAAAATCAGGTGTACAAGTTGCTGACCGCAAATCACATCCATGAGCTTTACAGGTACCGCGATCTGATTCTGCGCGTTGCCTGGAGTGACTTCAAGCTGCGCTATAAGAACTCCTCGCTGGGATTCTTCTGGTCGCTCTTAGATCCGCTCCTCATGCTCGTCGTCCTCTATGTGGTCTTCACCAACCTCATGCGCATTCAGGTAGAGCACTACCAGCTCTTCCTTCTGCTGGGAATCATCCTCTGGAACTTTCTGGATAGAGGAACTTCCTTAAGCATCTGGGGCATTGTGGGAAAGCCCAGCCTGGTGCAAAAAGTCTACTTCCCCAGGGATATTCTCGTCATGATGAAGAATTCTTTCACTACATGGAAGATGTGGACCTAGCCTTCCGGGAAAGGCTGGCGGACTAGAAGTGCGTCCATGTCCAGAAGGCAAAGGTCAACCACTAACATGGAGGGACGACGGGCAATGAATATGACATCACCATCTATTATGGGAAAGGGAACATAATCTGGTATGCCATCAAAGATTTCTCCCTCGGCCTTCTGCTTACCTCGCTGCCCTTCATTTTATCCAGAAATCTGGAGACCATCCCCGATTATGTCCTGCACGACCGGGGAAGGGTCATCCTTAAATCGAAGCTTGACGCGTTGAAGGGGGTGTCGGGTATGCTAAGAAAGAGGAGGCAGATAGTGCGCAAGACACCCGAGAATAAAATAGCCAAGTTCATTCACAATTGGACCAGGATAGCGAGGCATTAGAAATGTGGTTTGTGGAATACAGAGAACTTATAAAGATTCTCACAATAAGCGATCTGAAGGTAAAATATCAGAGTTCTGTTTTGGGATTTGCCTGGTCGATGCTCAATCCATTACTCTTGATGTTGGTCTTGTACTTCGTTTTCTCTAACGTGTTCAAGATGACCCAGGATTATTTTGCCCTTTACCTTTTGATAGGAATAATAAGCTGGCGTTTTATAGCAAATGGCACAATGTCTGCCATGTTCGCAATAGTAGGCAAACCAAACTTGGTAACAAAGATATTTATCCCAAGAAAGGTGCTGGTGCTAAGCACGGTTCTATCGGCTTTTATCAGTTCTCTGCTCGAGTTCCTGGTGCTCGCACCTCTACTGGTCGTACTTGGAGCCGGTCTATCGCCCTATATCCTAATCTTCCCGTTTATCCACATAATCTACTTATTCATAGTCTATGGGATCAGCCTGATTCTAGCATCTCTTTATGTCTATTACAGGGACCTTACCCAAATATGGGATGTGCTCATGCAGATCGGGTTCTTTCTCTCCCCGATTGTATATCCACTGTCTACGGTTCCGACCAAGTATATGAGCTATTATATGCTTAACCCCATGACGGTAATGATTCAGATGTACCGAGATGTGCTGCTCTACCAACAGATGCCTTCCCCCTGGGATGTAGCCTTTACTCTTCTGGCAGGGGTAGGAATAACGCTCATCGGTTCGGCAATATTCCAGCGGCTAGAGCGCCGATTTGCGGAGGAGATCTGAAGTGAAGCTCAACGCACTCGGCCTGATAAGAACCTCAGAAGAAGAGACGACCAATAATAACGCCATCGTTGTCCAGGGACTTTCTAAGCGATTCAGGATTCCTCAGGAGAAGAAGCTCACAATCTATGAGAACCTGATAGGGCTTTTGCGTGGAGGAGCCTACAGCTATGAAGAGTTCCAGTCACTGCAGGATATCAGCTTCTCAGTGAAGCATGGGGAGACCTTTGGCATTATTGGGCCGAACGGCTGCGGCAAGAGCACTCTTCTAAAGGTTTTGGCAGGTGTCCTCTATCCAGATAGCGGCAGTGTGAAGATAAACGGGAGAATTGCGCCCTTCCTGGAGCTGGGCGTCGGCTTTCAGCCCGAGCTTTCCGCGAAGGACAATGTCTACATTTATGGAGCCATCATGGGCCGGACACGCAAGGAAGTAGATTCTCGCTACGAGGAGATCATGGACTTCTCGGAATTAAAGCGCTTTGAGAACATGAAGCTGAGAAACTTCTCATCGGGAATGTATGTGCGCCTGGCCTTTGCCACAGCCATTCAGGCCGATCCGGATGTCATGCTGGTGGACGAAGTGCTCTCCGTTGGGGACGTGTCCTTCCAGAAGAAGTGCGGCGAGAAGATCGACGAAATTCGCAGAGCGGGCAAGACCATATTGCTTGTCTCGCACTCACTGGAAACGGTGCGATCGCTGTGCAGCCGCTGCCTGCTCATGAATGGGGGCAAGATGGTGGCGCAGGGAGAAACTGAAGATGTGCTGGCAGAGTACGAGAGGATGAGGCAAGGAAACTATAGATAATAAAAATTTAAGAGAATCTTGGAAAGTACAGTAAAGTCCAAACATTTGGAACTACACGGCGAGAGCGGTAATGATAAAGATAATATACCAGCACCGGAATTCCAGGAATTTGAATAAATCCTGGGATGGCCATGACACAAGTTTTTTGCCATGAAACAACTGCGCGGGAAATAATGAACTAATATGAACGCACAAGAAGAAAATGCAGAGAATATGCTCAAATGGACAGGAGAGAGATATCTTCCATTCATGGGTCCTGAAATAATTGGTGCGGAAACACATTATGAACATCTTCATCGTTATGCGTTTGCATCTGAATTCGTCTCAGGAAAGAAAGTTCTGGATCTCGCATCAGGTGAAGGATATGGAAGCTTTATGCTTTCAAGAGAAGCCAAGATCGTGGTGGGTATTGAAATTGATCCGCAAGCTGTAGTCCACGCAGAGAATAAATACATAAAGAAAAATATAAAATTTATTAGGGGCTCGATATTAAATATACCAATTGAAGAAGAGAAGGCATTTGATGTTATAATCTGTTTCGAAGCCATTGAACATATCGAGGACCAAGATGGCCTCCTATCCGAGGTTAAACGACTTTTAAAAGATGATGGATTATTTATAGTTTCGACTCCAAATAAACTGAGTTATACCGACGACGCCAATTACCACAATCCGTTTCATTTAAAAGAGTTATATTTTAAAAATTTTGAACAATTATTGCGAAATTATTTTGAAAATATATGTTTTTTTGGACAGAGAGTTTACACCGGCTCGAGCATTTGGGCTTTGATGGATCACGCAACATCTTGTAAAGAATATAATTTAGGAGCTAGTAATAAAGGGTTTTACTTTAAAAATCTGGATGAAAGAACGCCTTTATATATAGTTGCCATAGCATCAAATCGTTTAATAAACATTGATTTAATAACAAGTTATTTAATTGATGAATCAAATACTGCGCAGGATTATCGTGATAAACAAATATCTGCACTTACGGTTCGCGCAGACACATTGGAGCAGTGGGTCATAGAAAGAGATCAGCGAATCAATGAACTCGACGACCTGCTCAGAAGTTCAAACGATAAAGCTAAGGAATTGGAACTGAAGGTGAGCGAAAGAGATCAACGAATCAATGAACTCGACGACCTGCTAAGAAGTTCAAACGATAAAACCCAGGAATTGGAACTGAAGGTGAACGAAAGAGATCAACGAATCAATGAACTTGACGACCTGCTCAGAAGTTCAAACGATAAAGCTAAGGAATTAGAGCTGAAGGTGAGCGAAAGAGATCAACGAATCAATGAACTCGACGACCTGCTCAGAAGTTCAAACGATAAAACTCAGGAATTGGAACTGAAGGTGAGCGAAAGAGATCAACGGATCAATGAACTTGACGACCTGCTCAGAAGTTCAAACGATAAAACTCAGGAATTGGAACTGAAGGTGA
>CAZDLZ010000012.1:30204-54114 GCA_964506745.1 uncultured Methanotrichaceae archaeon
GCGAAAGAGATCAACGGATCAATGAACTCGACGACTGGCTCAGAAGTTCAAACGATAGGGCCCATGAGTTGAATTGCATAATAGCTGACATGCAACGAAGTGTTGTGTGGCAACTATTGATGAAATATCAATTCCACTTTGTAGAGAGGGCATTACCCCACGACACAAAGAGGCGAGAGAAGTACGATTTGGCGCTAAAAGCCGGAAGGATTCTGGTCAATGAAGGCGGGAGTAGCTTCTACAAGAGTTTCATTAATTTTCTTAGCAAACAGCACCATATTAATACGAAACCTTCCGAAAAAAAAGTCTTTTCACCGGAAGAAAGAGACGAAAAACCTGAAGAAGAGTTGCTTGTGCATCATCAGGAAGTGCCATTGGAGATGACACTTATAGAAGCTCAGATTGAATTAAAAAAAGGCAATAGCAGGATTAGATTTCATGTTCCAGAAGGGGCAGAGAGGCCATGTGATATTCCAGATATGAAAAGTGGAGATTGCAGATGTTTAAGCCTAGCAGTTAAGGATATCTCTATTTGGGATGGAACTACAAAGCTCCAAATGAATTGGGGGAGCAATTGGCATGGGAAAGAAGACTCTAATGGAAGCACCTTGCGCTGGCTATCCAATGATGCAACAATAATGATAGATTCAAATGCTAGCTGTAATGCTAAACTAGTCCTACATACGTATAGTTTTTATCGTCCAAGAACAATCAAGATATACTCAAAAAGCGTGCAAACCAATTACAAATTTAGAAATGATGCGAGAAAGAAGTACCTACTTTTGAATAGCGTCGAACGCAGGGCAGATAAGAACGTTGTAAAGAAAGAATTGGAGGAAATACTTGAAAGATTGAGCAGGGAGAGTTGATTATGAAAACGCTGGTATCAATAATTACAATAAATTATAATGGGAAAAAATTCCTCATAGATTTATTCAAGTCACTTTCAAATATAAATACAGATGGGTTTTCTTATGAAATAATTGTCGTGGATAATCTATCCAAAGATGATTCTGTAAATTTTATTAGATTAAAATTTCCTGAGGTAAAAGTTATCGAAAATGGCATAAATAATTATGCAACGGCGATAAACCTTGGCATTAAAAATTCAAACGGCCAGTATATTGCAGTCTTAAATAATGACACCGTCGTTGAGAGGAATTGGCTTAAAGGGCTTATGGAAATAATGGACCAGGACGAGAATATTGGTGCAGTCCAGAGCAAAATCCTCTTTTCAGAAAAAGAGAGTATAAATAGTGCAGGCGTCGAAGAGGTTGAGGATTTTTATTTCAGAGATATTGGATTTGGCGAAAAAGACACGGGAAAATATGACACAATAAGAGAGCTTGACTATTTTACGGGTGGCTCTGTTTTATTAAAAAGAGAATGCATCGAGGCAGTAGGAGAGTTTGATGAAGATTTTTTAATGTATATGGAGGATATAGACTATAGCATTAGATGCAGAGATTTGGGGTGGAAAATATTTTATTCACCTAGTAGTATCGTTTATCACAAATATCACGGCACAGCATCATCAGACCTCTGTGAGTATTTCTGCTCGAGAAATAGATTGCTGCTTCTCGGCAAACGTTTTCCATTGAAATTTGCAGAAAGTATTAAAACATCCCATTTTTATCTCAGAAGGGATCATGAGAATCTATATCATTCATTGATTCAAGCAACCAAGAAGTTAGTAGATAATAATGAGACGAAAACAGTTACGCAATCTCTTGAAGAGTTGGCAGTAGTCATACCTGCAATTTTTGGACCGCAAAAAGCCTTAAACTTTTTTTCCCAGCTTGAGGTGGTATTGGGTTTGAGGAAAATTAGAGTAGGAATATATGACCATGCCTTTTATTTTGCCGGAGGGGGGCAGAGATATGTAGCAGAGCTGGCACAAATGCTTCAAGATAGATATGATATTACATACATCACCAATAAAGAGGTTAGCTTGGAAAAGTACCGTGAATGGTTCGACATCGATCTATCCAAATGTAAACTAAAGATAATAAAAATACCATTCTATGAAGAGAGGGGCAGATACAATATAGATGAAGGCATGGTAGTCCATCAAGATGCAAATCCTTTTGACATTATAAAAGAAGAAAGTATCCATTATGACATATTCATAAACGCGAATATGCTTGGAAAGGTAAAACCTTTATCTAGTCTATCGGTATTTGTATGCCACTTTCCGGACAGAGATAAGGAGAGGTTTTTTAGCGTAGATAAATATGACTACATAATAACAAATAGCAATTACACTACCTACTGGTTAAATCAAAAATGGGGACTTGAGACTACATTGCGCCTGTATCCACCAGTTAACATGTTCAATGAGGGAAGCAGCATTGACAAAAAAGAGAATATAATTCTTTCGGTAGCCAGATTCGAGATCGGTGGAAGCAAAAAGCAGTTGGAGATGATTGATGCGTTCAGCGATCTATGCAAGAAGGATCAACATGTCAAAACGGAATGGAGACTTGTTCTAGCTGGAGGCACCACCAAAGAGAATCAATACTACGAGAGGGTACGGAAAAAGGCAAATAATAAAAATATGAATATAGAAATTATGCCCAATTTAAATAACTCTGCACTCAAACAATTATATAGCAGAGCCTCTATTTTTTGGCACGCATGCGGTCTTAATGAAATGGACCCCCACCTCATAGAACACTTTGGCATGACCACCGTAGAAGCAATGCAAAACTATTGTGTGCCAATTGTAATCGATGGAGGTGGACAAAGAGAAATAGTCGAACAGGGAATAAGCGGATTTCGGTTTATAACAAAAGATGATCTCCAGTCATATACTCTGAAGCTGATCCATGATGATAATCTCCGCGAGAAGATGGCTAAAAATGCGTATGAAAGAAGCCAAAACTTCACCAAGGAAGAATTCAAGAAGAGTGCTCTGGAGTTCTTCTCCGATATTGAGAACAGATTAAGGGGCGGAGAGGCCATGGAAGTGAAGGAGTGAAAAAAGAATAGGCGACATATCCAGACATATAGGGGTACGCATCGATCCATCCGAGGCCGCGGAGTCTCATCTTGACTTGCAATTTTGAGACGACGGGATCTGCTTAGCGACGATAATACAAAAATCGCTATTTATTATTTTTGTTTTCATTAATAACCTCTCCAAAAAGGCAATCTGCCTAATATCAGAAGCACGAAAATTATGCACTATAGAATATAAAAGCATATTTAAAAGTGTTCCGCCATAATCGAGCCGATATATAATATCAAAATTTTTATATATTAACGGTAGAATATCTTTGGATCGTATGCCCTCTGAAGGATCGCCCGCCATTTCCTCCAAGGTGGGGCAAGAGACGCAAGTCTTCAAGCGACCATCGGGCATAGTTTTCAGCGTCTTAGGCAATGCCCGGAGGATATAATTTATTATATTAATCTGCGTATCTGTCCATTGGAAGCGATTAGGCCCAACGAATTCATTGATGATGAATAAGCCACCGGGTTTTAGAGTCCTATGGATTTCTGCGAATAGATGCTCTAAGTTTGAAATGTGGTGCAACGAAGCTCCGGCATAAATCACATCATAAATGTGCGGCAATACTCCCTCATTGATATCTATGAGATAATAATTAATATTCAAATTATGCATTAAAGCTTCTTTGCGAGCGTATTCGATTGATTTGGGAGATAGATCGATACCGTCGAAACTATTTGCTATGCCAAATTTCATCGCATGGCGTTCTAGCGTACCATCACCGCAACCTATCGATAGACCACGCTCCAATCCATGCAGCTCAAATCTCTCTTGACTCCATAGAATCCATTGAGAAGGATTATATTTTCCATCCAACTTAGGCAAGGCATCAAGGACTGCCGGAGAATCGAGCCAATTAAGCATTTCCAACTCGGAATGTATTTTTATATTTTCGTCCCAGTGCTTTGATACTTTTTCAAGTTCGATAAGTCACCCAATTTTCAGCTTTTTTATAATCCGGTCCACTGTTTTCGAACCAAGATACTATAAGTCTTTCGGCTCCTCGCCGTTCTGAGTGGATAATGATGGGAGCGAAAATCCTCTTGAGGCGATCATGTCATCCAGACTGTACGGAATAGCTTTCTCACTGCCGATATCTTGATCTTGGCATTTGATCTCGTCTCGCGATAACTTGAAGTTATCCACCCGATAAAGCGAAGAACCGGAAAAAATACTACGTACAAAAGGAGAATACATGGTTATATTTATCCTAAATGTCCTTAATAGATGACCAATGAGCTAGCATTCATGTCACTGTGAAATTCTGCACGGCCACACTCAGACACCTGTAATCAGGATTGTTCAGCTCGGGCTTGTCGCACGGCCGCTCGCAGCCCTCGGGCACATTCAGGCGCACGGTGTTCACTCCTTTCGCGAAGTGTATGGGTATACTCACATTGATGAAATAAGTAGGCACGGCCACGCGCCCCGCCATCTCATCGCCTGTGTAAAGCTCTAGCGTCCGATTGCGGTAGAAACTGAGCGCGTTGAGACTCAGGTTGAAGGTGCGATTCTCGGGAGTAATTACTATGAGGGTGGCGTCAGCTTGCATCCAGCGAGTCAAGATGCCGGACCAGTTCTCATTATCGTGAAAAACATCTGGCAAAGCGATTGCTTTTGTCCCGTTACTCCATCGATATTGATAAAGTCTTTCTAAGATATGTTTGGAATAGATGGATCGGTCTCGTGAGAATTCCAAATATCTATCAGGAACAGTTCTAAATGACATATCTATATCGGTTAGTACAGTTTTGTGAAATGAGATGTATTGAAGAACATCAGATGGTTTAAAGTTATCCCAAAATACTACATTATAACTGGGAAGATAATATTGAAGGTGCCTAAAAGAGTCCCCAACAATTATAATTACTTCATCTGGTAAAAAATGCATAGTTATGTAATCCGAAGCAAGAACCGGCGCAGGTTTTGAGACATGAAGTGAGTAGCCATTTGAGATTGCCTGGGACCCCATAAAGATAAAACAAGCAATTATTATGACCACGAGAAGCGATCTGGATAGCTTATTGGGAGATGATTGTATCAATTTCACTAACGCATAAGATATAATAATTACCAACGGAACAAATAATGGTAATAAATACCTAACGATATATAGTTGGTAATAAAACACGGAAAAAACAAAATATGCTAGAAATAAATAAGCCAAAATCAAAATTCGCATATCCATATAGCTCCTTAATACTTTTTGCCAATTATATACAAAATAGATCAACGTTAGGGCAGAAAATAATAGAAGCGACATCGACCATCCAGAGGTAAGCAAAATCATAAGTTGTCCAATAGTCTCAGCCAGATTGCTAAGACTAAGTCCACCCAGCAAGTTAAGTGTGCTTGCATTAACTGCATAAGCGCCTTGACTCCTTTGCAGATCAATAAATGTATTCAAACCAGTATCTATTATTGTAGGTACCAGCCAGGCACAAACACTCAGTGATAATAATAGTATTGATAGTATACAGGCTTTCAGATCGTTTCTATGATATATTAAGAAGACAAAATATAAAGGAACTAATAGGAGATCTGTCTGCCTTACACCAACCGTAATTCCCAGCGAAATGGAGGCAAGATAAAGGTAATTTTTTGAAGCCATACTAAGATATAAAAGGTAAATAGTGACAATTATAAAGAACAAGCTAACGATATCAGACATCGCCACATCACTAAATTCGAGATGCGCAGGAGTAAATGATAGCATTAGAGCGGACATGACACCCACGATTTCACCAAAAAACTTTTTGGCCAATAAATAAATAGCAATTATTGAGAGTGTCCCAAATAGAATACTAAGATATACGAGAGAATCTGTTACATTAGGAAATACCAAGTGAAGCAACCTGCCTAAGAAGACGTAGACAGGATAGCCAGGAGGATGTGGCTGGTGGAGTGCTATTGAATAATTATCTAGGGCAAGAGCAAACTGAACGGAATCCCAATCATCAAGATAGTTCGACCTCAAATACATTCTAATTATAAATGAGATAAATACAATTAGGAGAATAGGGCAGTAGCGGCCAAAGCCTTTTAGCTTCTCACAATTAAAATGCATCCAATCACCACTAGAGCGATTCCTGCCCATCGAGAAAAAGTGACGACTTCTCCAAGAAATACCACGGCGAAGACCGCAGTCACAACGTAGGCTAAACTCAGCAGCGGATACATAAAGCTTATATCAAGCGTGGACATAGCAGCCAGCCAAAGTATAAACGCTGACCCATATAATACAATTCCAAGAAGTATATATTTATTTGTAAAGATATTAAATATAGTCTTGATTTTTAAAAGTTCATCAACATTGGTTATCTTATCCATGCTGGACATACCCTGTTTCCATACGATTTGCCCAAAAGCGCCAACCAAAACACATACCAACACCAGAGTTATGGCAAACATAGTACGGCCTTCTCTCATTGATCCACCTTAGGCTTCTCAAATTCGAATACTTGCGTCATAGCAAGGTGATAGGTTAGGTTTATGGGAATATAGATCACCCGCTTAGGCCTAAATCCAAATGCCTCAGCTAGATCATTATATTTAAAGCTATTTACATGATCCGCTAGCTTTATGGGAAAACGCATCATAGCCAGGCGGCCAAGAGTCCAGTTCCTCTCGTTGGGAACCGTGATTATTATTTTTCCACCACATTGAGTCACCCTTATGAGTTCCTGAATTGCTTTTTTATAGTCAGGTATATGCTCTAATACCTCTGAGCAGGTAGTTACTGCAAAGAAATTGTCGCTAAAGGGAAGATTCTTAATATCTGCTTGGCGTATATCTGCATCCGGATTTCTTTCTCGGGCTCGTTTTAGCGCAACACCAGAAGAGTCAACACCATATTTAATGCCCCTCAACTGCTCCAGTAAATGTCCCTCACCGCAACCACAATCAAGAATCTTACCACTATTCTCGCCAATAAGTGCCTTTATTATTTTTAATCGCTTAATGTGAATATTTTTAACAAATGGGTTTTTAGAACTATATACCTTGTCCATATGATCAAGTTCCATTATTGCATCACCCGTTGAATCTTGTCCTGAGCAGAGATATAAGCATGTCCTTGGAGTGAGATAACCTAAATTTGGAGCCTTCCGAATGCTTCCAGGTTATAGGATACTCTATAACTTTATACCCATTGTTTTTCAATCTCCAAAGAATCTCAACATCTATCTCGAATCCAGTAGTCTTTATTTCATTAAGGATTGCATATATTGCGTCTCTCTTAAATATTTTTGCTCCACACTGAGTATCCTTGAACGGCAAACCAAAAAACGTCCTGACAAAGATATTAAAAGCTTTGCTAGCAAATCTTCTCTTGAGTGGCTGATTTATTAGGATTTTCGATCCGCTCATTCTTCGAGAGGCGATTACACCATCAACATCATTTAAAGCCAGGAACATGCTTTTCAAATCATCAGTACTGACGGATTCATCTGCATCAACGAAACATATATCCTCTCCATTAGCAGCTTTAAATCCCTGGACCAAAGCCCCACCTTTGCCTAAACGACCATCAAAATTGAGAAGCGATATATTTAGGAACTTAAGAGATAAACCTTTTACTATATCTTTGGAATTATCTGCCCCATCGCAGACAACAATGATCTCTTGACCAGGGAATTCTCGCACTAAGTTGTCAATGGTTCCTCTTATCCTCTCCTCTTCGTTATACGCTGGAATTATTATTGATATCCTTCGACGAGATATTCTAAGCTCATCTTCATCGGCCACTAAAGCACCTGTCGAGTTTATTATTTTGAATACCCAGCAGTTCTGCTGCGTGGGTACGCCAAAGCCGTTTGATTATTAACCATCTCATCGGATATGAATGCATATCTAAAAGTCTTTTGGTTCAAGACCTAGAATAATCTATATTTAGATAATTTTCAAGTTACGAAATTGGATGAGAGGACCAGGAGGGATTCCTTCCCCCAGTCCCCCATCCCCCAGTCCGCTCACGCTTTTGTGGCTCCAGTAGCCCCCTCCACCAGCACCACTGCCTCGACTGGGCTGTCCACTTTCCCAGAATCCTCAGCTACAGAAGAAGAGGGAGCGGACGTTGCAAACACCTTGCGCCACATAGCTGAGTCTCCCCCCAGCACATAGGCATAGGTCTGGCCATTTAGCAATGCCTGCGGCGACCACGTATTAATGACACCATCGTGTCCTACCCACAGTGCACCGGATGGGTTCCAGGGATCACTGCTAAAGACATTCTCCCACATAGCGCCATCGCCGCCGCGGACAAAGGTATGAACTCTGCCGGCGGTATCTGTTGATGCAAACATCTCGGATGTGATACCTCCGCCAAAGCCAATCCAGGTGCATGTTTCGGGATTGCTCTGGCCGTAGACGTCGGCCATCCAGAGAGCATTGTCTGATCCACGGACCATAGCCAAGAGGTAGTTGGGGTAGCCGGGCTCCAGAGTGCTGAAAGGCGCTCCTTGAATGACGCCACCAAGACCATGCCAATTATGAACGTAGTCTCCAGAGGTGAGAATGCCCCGGTTGTCCCAGAGAGAGTTATCTTGGCCGGCAACGAAGATATGCATGCGGCTGTTCTGGTCGAAGATCACAAATGGCCAGCTATTTAATAACCCGCCCAGGCCAAACCATTTGTAGGACGACAGATCATTGACATTGAATTCACATAGCCAGAGAGAATTATCACTGCCTCGGACGACGATCTTCATCCAGGTCCCGTAAGTTGGCTCCATAGCAGCAGTTGCCATCGAGCTGAGAGTGCCGCCAAGCCCTATCCAGCCACCAGTCCAGCTAGCGGTATCAAAGACGTAGTCCCACAACGCATTGTCACCGCCGCGTACGACAATATGTATTCGGCCGTTTTTATCCTTGGCTGCATAGGGCGCTGAGCTCAGAACTCCACCAAGACAAATCCAGGTGCCTTCCACATTGTCCCAGAGGGCGTTGTCTCCACCTCTAACAAAGATGTGCCTCTTTGCCTGGTTGTCCACTATGGCGCAATGCTTCGAGGTCAAGTATCCGCCAAGTGGTGTCCATGTGGCTGGTATTGATAGCGCCTTTATGGAGACGGATGGATCGCCGTAGACATTAAAGACATAATAGTTCATCAGCCATGCATTGATATAAGGATACATGCTCAACTTCATCAGGTGCAGTGCATCCGCAGCCGACTGCTCCGAAACCAGTCTCTTCACATATTCATAGCCCATTCCAGCATTGGTGTTGGTCATGACGAAACCGGTCTGGCCGGGAGAGTACCAAGAGACCCTGGTGGCTCCTACTGTGGCGATACAACCATTCTTAAGCAGGACATATTGCAGGTTGCCTGAATATTCGGGATCACCATTCAAGCAGGAGCATTGATAGGTAAAAGAGGGATGGGCATCGTCAAGGCCGGGTGCATTGCTGCTGAGCATAAATGCACCATCACTGCAAGAGCCATACCCCACATAGGCACCTTGCGAATTGCCGTGCCCCCACCAACCGACAATCCCAAAGTCGTTGCCTGCCCAGCGATTGGGCACGATGCTGCCCCCCCTCAGGTCCTCTTCACTGGTAAATATTGAATCCAATGTGCAGGATCCGGATGCTCCTTGCTGATACATTCTCCAGATAGAGTAGCCATTGGTGGATAGATAGTTGTTCTTCATCTGCTCGCCCAAATATGCACCATCCGTACCGGCATCAGAAAAGCTCATGGGCAGAAGGGCGCTCTTCCTCCAGGCGGTGCTGCCGGATGTCTCGTAGTCTATCGTCTTTTGCAGTATGCTATTTAATGCAGCATAATCTGCACCGTAGACTGGAATTCTACCCACATAGACCTCAGCAGAGAAGTCTACACCGCCGGATGTCGTGTAGTCCGACCACTCACCATAATAGCCATCTCCATCTGTGTCCCAGTTGCCAGTCAGATCGGAATAGAATGCATCTGTGGGTGCATCCTCATAGCCATCACCCGCGTCGTAGCGCGGCCAGCACATTTTCATAGGGATATCGCCTTCTCCAGACTCGTATGGAGAAGGGTTTCCTATCAATAGTACGTATTTGATGCCAAGGGAGACATAGTTATTCTTCAGCCATTGCCTGATCTTCTCAGCTTTTCGGTTAGGTGTCTGCCCAGCCAGACCATCAAAATCAGTTTCCGTCACAACACTCACCGTGTACCCGAGAGACTGCTTGTGAGCAATAAACGCATTCAACTTGCTGCTTGCGGACCGGATTGCATTTGTAGTAATAATCACGTAGCAACCTGCTGGACTGGGTGCGAAGCTGGCGGCAGTCTGTACTCCATACGAATCCTTCATTTCGTTGTAGTTGACGAACAAGCCGCGAGCCGGGCCATCCATTACAGTATCCTTCAGAAGAGTGGATTCCTCTGCACTGGTTGAAGCTTGCAGATCGTATGAAATCTTCACAGTGGCATTCACTATCAGGGTCAGAGTCCCCTGCACAGGGTTGTACTTGAAGGGCAAGAATTGGACGGGAACAAATATCCATTTTCTCATCTGTGAGTAAGGCAATAGCTGAACATTTTTCTCCGGGTATGCAGAGTTGTTCTGATAGACCGCACTTCTTATACTCTCAAATTGCGCATTCGGGGTGCTGGAATTGTAGGTCTCATTGTCTGGTGAAATCCTGGGTTCTGGTGCAGGCCGGATATTGTAGGTCCCATCGAGCAGCTTTGTCTCTTCAGAGATAACTTCCAATTTGATGCTGGAAATATCAGCATTTGGTGAGAGAAGAATATTCGCCTTGCTGCCCGGCAGCATAGGCTCTCCTGGTAGGTATTTAATGGAAAAGTCATTCATATCAATGCAGTCATAGCCATCAGCATCCTTTATGATAGTGTATTTTTGGGAATTGAGCTGAATGGTAATTTCATTTGCAGTAGTCCCAACAACTCTTGCTGTGCGGATATCCTCTGCGACAAACTGACTGGAAGCTGCTGCTTTCTCCATCCCGAAGGCATCAGAGAGATCGCTTGGCTCGAACTTCGCTGTAACCGGCTGCAGTCCAAGGGCATCTTGATCGCCGGGATCTCGGTGTGCGCCGACATTGACCATTAGATTTCCTGCAGTTTCGATGGATGCAGTGATTGCTCTACCGCTTGCATTTGCATCACTAGCTGTTACAGATGTCAATATTAATGGACCTGGCGAGGAAAGCGCTCCTGGATTTGTCGCTAACTCTTCACTAGATGCATATGATATAAATATCACAAATAACAAAATAGCAGTTATCCCAACATTTTTTCGTATCAAAGGAATCACCAGATTAATTATACTAAATAACTATATTTATGTATTAAAACTTTGTGGTAAATAGCAACCCCATGGTGGATATTGCATCCATATAAAGGCAGATTCATTTCAGATATTTATATATCAGTATTTTTAGTAAAAACTTGCACGAATTTAAATAATATAATATATTACTGGCGGTTTCTGCCTTTTTATTACCATTATTATGCAGCAAATATGAATCTACACGATGCATTGGCTCCATTGGGCCCAAAATACTTAACAGAATTTCCTTAAAAAAGTATATATACACAAACATTAAGAGGACACTGAAGTGAATAATGGTGAAAATTATAAATAGGACAGTAATATATACATGTCTCTTTTTTATATTTATGACTGCACCCACCTCTGCCATAGAAATAAGCATATCATCTGAAGACGGAGGTGGTGCGGTTACAATTTCCAATAGCTACGACTTATCAACTGCCACCTCTTTGCAGTCGGAATCGATGCTTGATGGACATAACATCTACCAGGATCGCCAGCTCAATGGAAACGGTAACAATGCTGTCATTCAGAGTGTTGGAGGAAATGAATATAATTCGAAAAACGTTATTAAGAGCTCAGGACCGCTCCGCATTTCTACACTTGCAGCAGCCTCACCCCTGTCTGCGTCTATCTCCCAAGGAGTTGCCGGCACGGGCGATGTTTTTACTGAGTTGCAGGCCACCCAAGGAGCCGATTATGCGAAGCAGATGACAAATGTTATAGATGGAAGCGTGTCATTATCTCAGAGCCTGGTTACAGGCAGCCTCCAGTCTGTAGACCAGGAAACAAAGATGAGCGGCAGCTCCTGTAATCTGGAATCCAATTCCCTTTCGAGCAGCAATGCAATGTTTGTAACGGGAATTTTTTATGAAGTAGCAGATATAACGGCTGATCTGACTGCGACGTCCTCTGGAAAGGCCTGGATAATGGGAGATGTATCCGCATACGGAGATAGTTGCCTGGATAGGGGTACATTGGGATTGATCGGCTCGAAAAACATGGGTGTTTCCTTCGATTCCAGCTATATTAAGGACAGTGGAAATAATGATGCACCTTATGAATTTAAGGGATCTGTTCAGACCAATGCAGTCAACATGGATCGTGGCGTGTTTGATAGCGCCCCTGAGGCCAACCAGGCCCAAGCATCAACCGAATCAGCATCGAATTCTCAGACCTACGGCGGCCGGGTGGGCAACTTTTGGGGTTGGCTGCCACTTGGCAACAGCTACGATAACGGAATCTATGGACCTGCCAGGAGATGGAACCAGGCTGACCCGAGCATTCCATTGTATCTTCGAACTGACGCCAACTACTATGCAGAAGGCCTAGACACCAACTCCGTCTGCAATGCTATCCAAACAGCCGCGAGCATATGGGATGCGGCCACGTCTCAGAAACTCTTCGCAGACAGCGTAACTCCCAGTAGCAGCGTTTCCCGCGATGTCCCAGACGGGAAATCCGTTCACTCCTGGGAAAATATCGGACCAGGCTCCAACGGGGTTTACTCCCCCGGTCATGCTCATATCTGGTACACCACCACCAGCCAAAAGGACGGCTATTTCCAGATAATCGACTCGGATGTTGACTACAATACGTACTATAACTGGAATACGAATGGCATTAGCGGTGGAATGAATTATGATATAGAGACCATTGCCGTTCATGAGCTAGGCCATACCCTGGGCCTGGCTGACCTCTACAACAAGGATAATGCACCCCTCTACAAGGCCCAGGTCCAGCAGATAATGAACTACCAGTACAATCATCCTCTGTGGCTCGGAAATGGAGATCGCCAGGCCATCTGGGCGATGTATGGGCGGTGAGACAAATGCATGCCTCAGTATGTAAAACAGTTATCTTCTTCTTTATTCTTTTTAACTTAATGACCATGCCGGCATTCTGTATAACCGTATCAGTGAGTTCGGATGATGGAATGAGCGAAGTATCCCTAACTCAGAGCTACGATCTCGATACGTCAACCGATCTGAAGGTCCAGACGGTCCTAGAAGAAGGCACTATCCAGCAGACACAGTGGGTATCCGGACAAGGCAACAACAAAATCAGCCAGTTCTTGAACAACAACGGCCAGAGCGCATCAAGTGCAATCACTTCGTCTAACTCCTTTTGCCTGAACTCTTTCTCATCGGCCACAGGAATGGCTTTGGGCTTGAACACAGACATCAGGGCATCGGGCGAAGCCAGAAGTTTACTGTCAGGATCGAATGGCATTTCTTTTGCCTCCCAGGAATCCTGGACATTAAGCGGCAAAATGACGTCAAACCAAGCTCTAATTGCACAAGGTAACGTAGTCAGTGCAGATCAAAATACCGGCATCATGGGCGCACTCGGCTATTCATTGGGCCGGGCGAGGTTTAAAGATAAAGAGATAGAGGTCACAGGAGGACTTAACGGGCAGGGCATAGTGTTCAGCCAAATGTCCGCCATTGCCTCGGATGAAGCCCGTGCATCGGGAGATGTCAAAGGTATTAGCCTCAATTCCAAGGCATACTCAACTACCAAAGCCATTTCTGCCCAGGAGGAGGCTTATTCCTATCTCTCGACCGACTACAGTCTGCACACCTCTCTTGATGCCAACGCTAATGAACACGTCCGTGTGCAGCAAAATCTAGCGGCTGAGAAGGGCGTATTGGCCTATGCAAGTGCAAGAGATGACACAGGCTTCTCCAGTTTGGCGGAAGAAGGGTGCAAAGCTTCCGGCAGTATACTCGTTTCGACAGGCAGCAGCTCCGGCATTAATAAAGATATCACAGGAGACATACAGAGCATATCTTTAGAGGCCACACCACTCGCAGGAGCGGAACTATTTGCCCTTCCTCTGCCCGGCTCAACCAGACCGGCCTCCATAATTGATAACGATAATATTGAACATATCTTCGTTCGTGGCGGAGATGGCGCCCTTTGGGATAATAAAGGCGGAAACTGGTACTCTCTCGGAGGCCTTTTCAACCAGAATCCATCTGCTGTTAAGGACAGTAATGGCAATATTCACATCTTTGTTCAGGGCGGCGACTGTGCCCTATGGGACAGGCAGGTCACTAATGTCATGGGCGGGGATTGGTCAAATCTTGGCGGACAAATTTCCTCATCACCAAGTGCGGTAGTGGAGCCTGCATATCCCAACTGGATTGCAATCGCGGCAAAAGGAACAGATGACTCTCTATGGATACGCGACCTCGATGCAAATACAATGAACAGCGGCGGTTGGAGCAGTATGGGGGGATACATAAAGGGAGACCCGTTTTTGGTTGCCTCAAATGATGGCTCCAACTATGTGTATACCCTTGCAAGGGGCGGTGATGACGGATTATGGGTCAATAAAGCAGATACGGGGCCAACGCCGGTTAGCTCGAAAGCATGGTATGGGTTTGGCGGCACTCTGGCATCAGATATGAGCGGTGCAATTGAACCGGTCACGAACGGTTTTCTTAAGGTGGCCGTTCGCGGTGCCGACAACGGCCTCTGGATGTGCGATATCGATTTGGTTCCTTCTCCCAGCGGCAAGATTGAATCTGCCTGGAGCGCATTGGGTGGAGTCATAACCTCGAACCCTTATGTTACATTCGATACTAGCGGCAATATCCATATCTTCGCTCGCGGCAGCGACAATGGGCTCTGGGATAACAACGGTGTCTGGGGAAGCGGCGTATATGAGCATAATTGGCACCCACTGGGAGGTATAATTACCTCAGATGCAAAGCCTTTGATGAATCCCAATACTAATAATATCGATATTGCTGTTCAGGGAGGAGACGGAGCACTATGGGTAAACAGCATGAATCCAAATATAGCAACTAATTTCCAATGGAATGGTCTTGGGGGCAGGATAAACTAAAAATCGAAAAGCGACCTTTGCTTCCCATTTCCTTTTTCCACCGCCATCGGCGCTTCCGCCAGCCTGACCACCCCGTACTTGCCCCCGCCACCGGGTTGCACTTCTACCCGGCCCATACGAAAGTTTTGGATGGCCTCGATAACTCTCGGCTCGGCCTTCAGCTCTGCCAGATCAGCCTGCATCAAAACCTCAATCTCCGTCTTCTCAGCCGTAAGCTCGCTCCAGCGCTTCTGCACGCCGGCCGTCATGGCGCTCTTGTGGCCCAGGGCCATGGCAATGATCTCGGCCAGGGGAATGATATGCAAGTAGGGCGGCCGGTGAGGAGGATGTAAGGGCTTTTCATAATCGGCCAGAAGATCCACCCGATCAGCCACGCCGAGCTTGATCTGGCCCCCACATTCCGGACAGCGTCCCATCATCTCATCCTTTTGGGAGATAGAATATTGCCGATAGCAACGAGTGCATGCTGTGCGATTGTATTTTCCTTCCTCCGGGAAAAGGCCCACATTCTCGGTTGGACGCCGCCCGCCTTCACGCTTGATGGCGAGGACAATATCCTGATAGCTGAAATCCAACAGATCCATCTGATTAAACTCCCGGGCCAACTTGTTAGAACGGGGCGAATGAGCATCGGAGTTGGAGAGAAATGTTCGGGTGGTCAGCTCAGCAAGTCGGTCTGCATAATCCGTATCTGCTGAGAGGCCCAGCTCAATGAACCGGATCTTTTCAGCCTTTTCCTTGTAGCATTCGGCTAACGAGCCAAAGTAAGCAAAGATGCCGGTCCATGGTGTAAAGGCGTGGGCAGGTCCCAGCAGGCCGCCCGCCTCAAGAACGTGGTCTGCAATCTCTGCACCGTTCAAATGCAGCCGGGGCCTGCCGTCTGCCAAGAGATTCGCAGAGTGGGAGGAAAACGCTTCCTGCAATTGCTCGGCTTTGGCAATATCTGGCAAAAATATGAGATGATGCACACGGCTGCGATCCTCCACCTCCACACTTAGGACAAAACGGGTATCATCCAGGAGAAAGAGCCCGTCGGCTTCAGGAAGCTTCTTTATGGCATCCAGCCACTGGGGGTGCAGACAGTCTCCCGTGGCCATGATCTTCACTCCTTTACGCGCCGCCCCTCTGGCAATCTCAGGCAGCTGCATGTCAGCAGATACCGCCATAGAGTACCTGGAATGGATATGAAGATCAAGATTTACAAGCATCTCGTTTTCGTTCTTTGTGCAGGGATAAACCCTTTATGCTTGACGATCTAGTTTAGGGGCCGTGCAAGAGAACCTAAGAGAGCTGCTGGAGTGCTTTGGCAGGGGGGAGATGGACCTGGAAGAGACTTTGCGCAGCATCAAGCGCCGAAGCTTCCTGGCAGTCGAAGGATTAGCAAAGCTTGATATCTGCCGGGCCGATCGCATCGGCATTCCTGAGGCAGTTCTCGCGGAAGGAAAGGATAAAAAGGATCTCGTGGCCATCTCCCTGGCTCACTTGCAGGCAACCGGTTGTGTGATCATCACTCGCGTATCATCGGAGCAACTGGAGCTTTTGCAGTCTGCAAAATTGCCAGAGGGCAGCGAACTGGTGCACAATTCGAAGGCCAGGACCGTAGTCATCCGGTCTGCAAAGCTGCCTGCTAAAATCGGATGGGTGGGAATCCTGGCAGCAGGCACCGCCGACATGCCGGTCGCCGAGGAGGCGCGCGTGGTGGCTGAGGAGATGGGCTGCAACGTCATCTCGGAGTATGACGTGGGAGTGGCAGGTATTCACAGGCTCTTTCCCTGCCTGGAAAAGATGGCAGATGTTGATGCTTTCGTGGTAGCAGCCGGGCGGGAGGGAACACTGCCCGCTGTGGTGGCCGGACTGGTAGAATCCCCGGTAATCGGCCTGCCGGTTTCCACGGGCTACGGTCTGGGTGGAGGCGGCAAGGCAGCCCTTTATTCCATGCTGCAGTCCTGCTCCGTTCTCACGGTGGTCAACATAGATGCGGGCTTTGTAGCCGGCGCTTATGCAGCAAAGATAGCCAGACAAAAAGCATATGGTCAGAAACAGTACTAATTATTTTTAGAAAAGTATTTATACGATCGAAAAGTTGTTGAACGAGAGCGGGTACACACATCTTTTTCACTAACCCCCACTCCCCTACCCGCTCGTCACTTAATTGATATTGTTGCGCCTTTGGCAGGGGAGATCCGAAGCGAGGATTGAGCATAAATCCAGGACGAATCCTCGCCACGGGTATTTGAATGGACGCATGGAATAACTGAGTATTCCACTATACTTTTCTTTAATCAATTTTATTTACTTAAAGATTTCGGTACCCTGTTTGGTCTGGCAATTTGCCAGGAGAGCAAACTGCCAATGCGAACGGAATCGTGGCAAAAAAACTCAGCTTTCATCCCCCGATGGAATAGGGACTTCCCGATGTTTCGACATCTCGCCGAAACTCTCGCAGACCCACGGTCGGCGAGACTCTTCCTTCGCAATCCGACCAATTAAAGTGAGTCCAATTTTTCATTAGTTGACAAAACGCTCTCGATATTGTCATTTACGGTAGAATTTATATTATCAATGTTTTGCAGCAGTTCTTGTCCGGAAGAAGTGGTCTTGTATAGCCGTTCTTCTTTGACAAGATAGCCGTGCAAAGTTAACCATTCAAGGTATTGACCTGCATTTTTAAAATTAAGGTTTACCTGGTAGACGATTTTAGTCTTGCTTGATCCATCTGCTTTGCAGATATTGAGAATACCGCCAAGTATCTCCAGCTTGTTTCTTCGAGCCATCTCCTATTTCCCCTCTTTTTGTCGGCCTCCACAGATCTTATTATATTAGATACTGATAAAACTTTCGTAACTTTGATATTATGTATTTTTTAACAACATAATAAATTTTCGCTTAACAAAAGAAGAGAATCATTCGCGCACAATTGATGCAATCACGCCATCCAGTTCCTCCGCATCCCTTTGCAGCAGTTCGTCTCCCTGGCTCTTGAACTTTGCCAGGTCTCGTCGCAGCGGTCCCAGGCACAAAGCCACATTTTGTCCCTCTGCAGTGGATATCAGCAGCAGCAG
The DNA here is from genome assembly GCA_964506745.1 of uncultured Methanotrichaceae archaeon. Classification (GTDB taxonomy): domain Archaea; phylum Halobacteriota; class Methanosarcinia; order Methanotrichales; family Methanotrichaceae; genus Methanothrix. The sequence goes on from CAZDLZ010000012.1 coordinate 48,424, forward strand.
CATCTCCAGTCTCTGCCTCATTGCATCCGGCCTTTGCAGCAATTCCGTCAGCTCTCGCAGAGCCTTAACGACGCTTTTGCCACGCGCTGTTAGCTCCAGGTAATTGATCCTCCCCTCCGGTCGCGACTTGATCAAACCCTGCGCTTCCAGCTCATTAAAAATGCTACAGGTATGGGGAAAGGTAGAATCTATTCGCTTGGCGACCAGTGCAGCGTAGGCGTGCTCGATCTCATCCACCGCCAATATGGCTAAAACGGGCTTTTCCCGGAGGAAAAGCCGCTCTAGTGGTTCACGCATGCATTCTCATGCATTATTGGCCTGCACACCAGATGGATTTTGGATCTGGGCGGGTACGATGGCCGGGGCGGAAAGGGCTTGCTCAGGCGGAGTTATATCGGTCGGCTTGTCAAAGTCATAATATAGATCTTGCGTCTCTATGCTAACCGATATTTCTCCCAGTCGAATCGACTGATTGAACATCTTCATCTGGCTGGTATTGGGGTCCAATGCGCCTATGACCTCCGGCGTCATGGAAAAGCTCATGTGGCTTTGGTATTTTACAGGCAAGTAAGACTTCTTGGAGATCCAGATCATCTTTTCTATCTTACCCGTCTCATTCAGCTCGGTTCTGTTGATCGAGGGCAAATACATGGGATACTGGGTTACCTTGGCAGCTATGGCAAATGCGGTATTTTGCAAATTGAGATTATCGGCGCTCCCGGTCACAATCTTCAATTTGTAGGCATCCTCTCCATTGACGACTTCCGTGCTAAGATCCTCCGTTGTAGAAAGATTGAATGTCTCTGCGATGGCTTTAACTTGATTATTTCTGTCTTCGCCCCAAACCTCTTGCTCCGGCCTCGGGTCTGCAAGATGGGTCCAATTGCCGCCCTCTCCAGTTACATAGGTTGAGTTTCCGATCTGATAAACATCGGCACTCGTGGTGCTGGTGTTCGCAGGCTGGCCCGGCATCTCCATCTGATTTTTGGTCGAGCCACTGGCATGAGCCGTAAAGCTTGACAGGTTTACATCAGCAACAGTCTCAGCATTTTCTATGATTGTGGTTGCATTGGCCCCGGGATTGAGCTTTAGCGTCTGAGTCATTGAACTCTTGATGCTGAAGCTGGTCAGGTTTTCGGCAGATGCTATGGACAGTATCTTGAGCTCTGCAACACTCTTATCCGCAACGCTTGGGCCTTTCTCTGTGCAGCCGGAGATTGCAACGGCAATCAGAATAAGAACTAGCAATAATTTCTTCATATTTTAACTCTCCACGAAGCCTAATTTAGCCCAGAGGGCATGAATTTTTCTCCTGTAATCATCTCGAATAGTTTGATGTAGATTCTGCTCGTCTCCTGCACCACTTCCGGGGGCAGCGCCGGGATGAGCGGATCATTTCGGCCAGCGTCCCGCGCAGCATAGAGCTGGTCTTTGTAGCCCGTCTGGCGATAGTACTGACGCACATACTCCTTGGATAAGTCCACGAACTCACCCTGCTCGTAGCTGGCCTTGTCCCAGAAGCGATCCTCATCTGCGGTTCCATAGACATCGATCACCATGATCTGCCTGGCATCGTCAAAGGCCAGCTCCTTCTTGCCATCCACATGAATCAGGCCTCGCGAGGCAACGCTCTTGCCGATATCTTCATCGATCTTGAGCACCACCTCACGAGCATCATCATACTCCTTGGGCGACAATCCGGAGATCTGCAGGGCTTCCTCTTTTTTCAGCAATCGGTCCGTTTTCTCGAGCTTTGTAGAGACCTCGATGAAGGGCTCGGGAAGAGGTTCGCCGGAGCGGACCGTGTGCCCGGGGGCAAAACCCAGATCCTTGGCCAGGACCTTACCCTCTTTTACCCGGTCGTAGAGAGAGCCTGCCACATACCAGCGGCAGATCCACTCCAGAGGAATGAGGTAGTTCCTGGACTTTGCGGTGATCTGGGCCGGCTGGAGTATGTCCACCTTTTTGCAGATCATGCCTGCCGGGGCCTGGTACTCCAAAAAGTGGGTCTTGATGCCCATCCTTGCCGCTCTCTCAAACCAATAAACGCCCTCTCGACTGAGAGTCTCACCCTTAAAGGGAATAAGGCTTGGAATGACCTTGTCAAAGACTGAGATGTTGTCGGTAAAAAGAAACTCTAATCGGTCCCCTAGATCGTAGGCCTCTTTGACCTTGCCCTTCATCAAAAGCTTGCGCTGCATCGGAGCCTATCTGATTGGGGAAGATGATAATACTTTTGCTTTTGGTACTATTAGAAAAATACTTTCCGGCAATGGTTTTGAAAAAGGATGACCGGAGAGGTCTATTCCTCTCCGCCCATTCCACCCATACCTGGTGGCATTCCGCCCATGCCACCCGGCATGCCGCCCGCACCGCCCGACTTGGAGGCGATGACATCGTCTATGCGCAAAATCATGACAGCAGCCTCGGTGGCGCTGTTGATGGCCTGAGTCTTGACCCTCAGTGGTTCGACCACGCCAAGCGTTAGCATGTCCACCGGCTCGCCAGTGTCCATATCCAGTCCTGCACTCTTGATGCCTTTTTCATGCTGGCTTCTCAGAGACACCAGGGAATCGATCTGATCGAGTCCAGCGTTCTCGGCTAGCGTCTTGGGAATTACCTCCATGGAGTCCGCGAAGGCCTCGATGGACAGTTGCTCGCGACCGCCCACTGTTGCAGCATACTCCCTCAGGCGTAGTGCCAGCTCCACCTCAGGGGCACCGCCGCCGGGAACAAGCTGTTTGTCCTCTACGACTACGCCCACAACGCGCAGTGCATCTTCCATGGCCCGGCTGAGCTCATCGATCACATGCTCGGTTCCGCCTCTCAGGATGATGGAGACTGACTTGGGATTCTCGCAATCTTCCACGAAGGTCATCTTCTCGTCGCCGATCTTCCTCTCCTCGACAAGTCCTGCTTTGCCCAGGTCGTTCTTGGTCAGATCATGGATGCTGGTGACAACCCTTCCACCGGTAGCGCGAGCCAGCTTCTCCATATCGCTCTTCTTGATGCGGCGTATGGTGTAAATGCCTGCCTTGGCCAGGAAGTGCTGGGCCAGGTCATCGATGCCCTTCTGGCAGAAGACGACGTTAGCGCCGGTGGACGTGATGGCATCCACCATGCCCTTGAGCATGCTCTCTTCCTGGTCCAGGAAGGCCTGCAGTTGATCGGGCGATGTGATCTCTATCTTGGCATCGACCTCGGTCTTCTCGATCTCGATAGCAGCGTTGAGCAGCCCGATCTTTGCGCCCGTGACCTTTTTGGGCATATTGGGATGCAACCGGTCCTTGTCGATGACCATGCCGTGCACCAGCTCGGAATCGGTAATTCCGCCGCCCACCTTCTTCTCCACAGTGATGTTGTCGATGTCGACAGACCCGTCTTCATCCACGACATTCTTGACAGCCTCAACGGCCAGGTTGGCCAGCTCGCCTCTCGCTGTGCCCGAGCCCTTGCCGGTCATGGCGGTGATGGCGATCTTCTTTAAAAACTCAGCATCTTCAACAGAGACATCTACGCAAATGGTCTTGAGAATTTCCAGGGACTTATCTGCAGCAGCCCTGTAGCCTGCCGCGATTACCGTGGGATGAATATCCTGATCCAGCAGAGCCTCGGCCTGCTTAAGCAGCTCACCGGCAAGCACCACGGCGGTGGTTGTGCCGTCTCCAACCTCAGCATCCTGAGTCTTGGCGATCTCCACCATCATCTTGGCGGCGGGGTGCTCGATGTCCATCTCCTTGAGGATGGTAACACCATCGTTGGTTATTACTACGTCGCCTAGAGTGTCGACCAGCATCTTGTCCATGCCCTTGGGGCCGAGTGTGGTTCTGACGGCTCCTGCCACGGCCTTGGCGGCCATGATGTTCGACCTCTGTGCTTCCCGGCCAGCCGTTCTCTGGCTGCCTTCCTTGAGAATAAGCACTTGCGCTCCACCAAATTGTCCTGCTGCCATTTAATACCTCCAATGCGATTTATATCAAATTGAGATATCCGGTGTTTGAACGTCTATATGAATATATCGACAGGAGGTCCTGTTGCATCCTGTCGTGGCATCCTGGCTAAACCGGCATCAAACGATCATCCAAAATCTCACACTACCACATGATGAGTAATGCCTGTTCTTCGAAAATTGGTAAAAATTACATCTGTTTTCAGGAGATTGTAATGCTTCCACGCGAATGTGGACAGGGCACTGGGGGTAGTCCACAGTGTGTGGCCGGATAAACTGGCCTGACCGGCTTTCAATCCAGTTATATATTTTTGTGTGAGAGAAACTATGCCCACCTTTATCCCGGATTTGCCAGGAAGAAATGAGGGACCGTTCCGGTGGATGGCCCATTGGATTGTTGCAACTTAGATGTTTCGGTAGTCTTCTGTCAAATTCACGTAACTACATGGACAGGAACTTTCGAGTTGCGAATGACTTTTTCAGCAACACTTCCCAAGAGAAATTTTGGCATTCCTGCAAGACCCATTCTGCCCAGGACGATCAGGTCCATATTGCCGCCAAGCTCTAAATAACATCCACCCATCTTGTTAATGCCAAACACTTTCCAGTCCTTGACGCGCCATAGATCTTCATACAAATGTTTTAGTAAGATAACCGGTACATATAAGTTGATAATTATGGCTGATAACGGGAAAGATTTAGGAGATCTGATCTTAACATTTGATGCGGCTGCAGGAGAAGCTCTGGGAAAAAAAGAGGGGCACACACCAAAGATTGAAGCTCAGAATGCAGTTAAGGCGGGCGAGGCTTTTGAGATAAAGGTTTCAGTAGGTCCACACCCCAACACCATCGAGCACTACATAAGACAGATAGAAGTCTACTTTTATGAAGAAGGGAGAACCTTTAATCCGAGGATGCTAACTCGAGTTGACTTTGCTCCAATGCTCACCGAGCCTGTGGTGGTAATCAGGGTCAAGCTGGAGAAGAGCGGTGTATTACACGTATTGGAGTACTGCAATTTGCATGGCTTATGGTCTAATAAAAAAGAGATCAAAGTGGCGTAACCAATTTTTTCTCATAGAAACGATTTAGTAATCCCTGAGAGATCAGTTAAAATCATGTTCGGACCTAAATCGCATCTTACATCTCGTAGCAATCATCTCTATATCGAAGATGTTGACTGCGTTGCCCTTGCCCAGCAGCAAAGCACACCTCTTTACGTCACCTCTGAACGCCACCTGCGCGAGAATATTCGTGCCTATCATCGCGCCTTTCCCGATGCGGACAAGTACTTCGCCGTAAAGGCCAATGGAAACCTCACAATGCTACGCATCGCCGCTCAGGAGGGCATGGGAGCGGACGTCTTCTCGGCAGGAGAGCTAACCGTTGTGCGCATGGCCGGCATTCCCAGGGATATGATCCTCTACAACGGCAACTCCAAGAGCGAGAAGGATCACGAGATGGCGATCCAGGCCGGCGTGCACATGTCCGTGGACTCGCGTGAGGAGCTGGAGCATCTTGCCCAAACTGCGATGCAAATGGGAGCGGAGGCAGAGATCCTCTTCCGGGTCAATCCCGATGTATCTCCCAAGACCCACCCAAGATCGCCACGGGCCTTCGCTCCTCCAAGTTCGGCATTCCTGCAGAGCAGGTGGCACAGACCTACCAGAGGGCGATGGGCCTGGAGGGGGTAAAGCCCGTAGGACTGCACTGCCACATCGGCTCGCAGATCCTGGACATCG
>CAZDLZ010000012.1:54124-57588 GCA_964506745.1 uncultured Methanotrichaceae archaeon
CGCCGAGGCGGCGGGAAAGATGATGGACATTGCTGGCGCCGTCGTAGCAGCAGGCGGCAATGTGGAGAGGATCGACCTGGGCGGCGGTCTGGGGATACAGTACCATCCCGACCTGCCTGCGCCCACCCCCGCCGACCTGGCTGAGGCGATATTGCCCATCTTCAGAGACCGCTGCCTGGACCTGGGCATTGCCCCCAAGCTCATCCTGGAGCCGGGCAGAAGCATTGTGGCCGATACCACGGTCATGCTCACCAGGATCAATGTGATCAAGAAGGCCCATGTCAACTTCGTGGCTGTGGATGCAGGATTCAACGTCCTGGCCCGGCCCATGCTCTACGACTCCTATCATCATGTCGTGGTGGCCAGCCGCGCCGGCGCGCCCGAGCAGGAGACCTACACAGTGGTAGGCCCCATCTGCGAGACTGGGGATGTTCTGGCCAAAGACCGGCGGCTGCCGGCGCTTGAGCGCGGCGACGTGCTGGCCTTTTTGGATGCTGGTGCCTACGGCTTTTCCATGGCCTCCCAGTACAATGGTCAGCCGCGCCCGGCTGAGGTGCTCGTTAGCGGAGACAGGGCAGAGGTCACCCGGCGCTCCGAGGACGCCAGCGCCCTTTTGGCCGGGCAGAAGATCCTGCCCCGGCTCATGTGGTAGGCTAAAAGAATGGAAGGCAAGCAGATGAGTGAACCGGAAGGCGCCCCTGCGGACAAGCAGGTGGGCTCACTGGCAGAGGCCATGGAAGCGGTGCAGAGCCTTCTTTTGCCTTTGCGCCAGGGCGAGTTTTCTGAGAAGATCGGCAAGATCTCGGTGTATGTGCAGTCTGCGGCCAAAGCCCGGGATGCAAAAACGATGGCTAACTTCATTCGCTTCGCCCATCTCAACCTGGACACGGTACTGGTTCAGGCGCTGGAGGTGCTGGTCTGGCGGCCCCGCCTGGCCAGCAAAACCGACGAGCACAAGAAGGCTTTGGCGCTGCAAAAGACCTTCGATCGGCTGGACAATCCAGGAGAGGCCATGAAAGAGCACTTCATGAGCAGCTCCGATCCGCTTAACAAATATCTGGTGGCGGGGCCCTGGGGGCATGAGTACCTTCGCAAGCGAAAGGTCGATCTGGAGGATTACGATCGGAAGCTGTGCGAGATGCTGGGCTGCGGGGAGAGCGCGGCGGGCAGGATTGTGCTGGGCTATGCGGGACTGAAAAGGGCTATTGACGAGGTGGAAAGGCGGGCAATTGAGGCGCTGGAAAAGTCGGCGGCATAATTTAGATACAGGGGTTTCTAAAGTGTAATGAACCAGTACTCCTTGGCAACCTTGCGGCCCTCAATCCCCATCATGAAATCTATAAAAGCCTGTGCTCCGGGCTTGGCATCGCCAAAGGTGCAAAAGTACAAATTACGGGCAAGCTCGTAGCTCCCGTCCATGACAGTCTGGCGGCAGGCTTTATGCCGTCATAGCCTACCAGGTTCTCCTTGAATCTGTCTCCAAACCGGCTCTTCACATCCACAGATACCTCGCGCGAAGCCATTCCTATATCTGAATTGCCCTCCACTGCGTTCTTGATGCCAGCCCCGGTACCGTCTCCGGTTACAAGCACCTGGTAATCAGACTGCATACCATTGAAGGCCTCAGCCCCGGCTTCATGTAGGGGGCAAAACAGTAGTTGAACCGGAGACTTTGACCAAATCGACCTCATGCTGTGAATCTTCGGAAAAGGGAGCTATGATTGAAAAAGTCTCATGCCCACTATAATCGAATTTCTCTGGATCTGCATGCACCCTATCTCTTATCTGCACTTCAATATCAGATTCTCCTACATCCGCTTCGGTTGTCATCCAGGACCATTGATTTTGGGCTGTCCAGTCAGTTACACGCTGCCCATTTAGCAAAAACCTATATGAAACGGGTTCGTTTTCTGAGACCCATCCTACAGTCCATGTTACGGTCGTGCCAACTATCTGTGGGCTCATCTTGTCGGCAGATAAACGAAACGGCGGCAGCGGCCGGAAATCCTCCTGTGGTGGAGGTGGTAGTGGAATATTCTCTACAACGTATTCTGTTACATTTTCCGTTTCATTTTCAATCGGCACACCGCTCAGGTCTCCGCCTGGACCGATTTTGTCCGCATACTGTCTTACGTCAACAAATTGAGAGGGCGTAGCGTCAGGTGTATAGCTGGTCACGTCCTGAGTTATCCAATTCGCCCAAAAGCTTCCCTCTACCCAAGACTGGTCATCTGCTCGTTTGATGAAGTTTCCATTAAATCCGTCGTTGGCAAAAGAGCCGTACAGAGTTATAGGGAATGGAGGCTCACGGATTGTTGTATTGCTGTCAATGACCAGTTGCAGCCCCTGCCAGCCATCAATTCCCGATCCATATACGCCTGCATTCCAGGCCATCTCATACTCGGCTTCATACTTGGCGAATCCCCACAATTCGTAGCCATTCTGGTACAAAACCATGGTTATAGATTCAGGTTCAATTCCTTCAACCGACCAAATATATTGCAGATACGGCTCGGAGATGGTCGCATTGCTTGTCACATTAATTGTCGCATTTTCTGTAACAAAAAATTCGTCTGTTGTATTGATCGTGGCGTTTTCAGTGGCATAATCAGGAATAGGAAGACCTGGCACCACAATCGAATAGGAATCAGGCAGATTTAGTGGCGTCCTTCTATACGAATCCCTTATGCACAGGACGATATGTTTATCCCCCTGAAAGAATGGCCCGCCAGGATGGGCATTGCCCTTCTCATCCGGTCCCCAATCAAGGTTCAGCCAGATATCCTTTGTATCCGTATCGATGTGGGTATAGATCCTGTCGGTGCCGTACATCTGCTTGAGCCAGCCGATGATGCCTTCAACCTGGCTGTCCTGCTGAGAGAGGCTTCCCAGGTATACTTCTGTGTATGCATGCCCACCTATGCTGCTATTGCGGGCGAGGATTATCCTGGTAGTCCCTCCAATAGATTCAACCAGGGCTGCCATGAGTATGGCAAAATCATCGCAGTCCCCGCCGCCCACGCATTTTGTTTTATCCCCGTGCTCTAGCGATTCATTGGCATATCTCAAAATATCAATGCCTCTGGGATCTCTTACATAGCCCCACCCCTTCTTTTCGCCATCTCCATTCTTCAAATAGCTGTAGATTGAACCAATCTGGTCGATGGGGAGATCTCCGGGATTTTGAAGCGCAAGTTCGACTGCTAATTTATTTACCCGCGGATTGGCAGGCTCGACTCTGGCATCAAACTCTGCCTTGAGATCGCCGACTCTCTTTTCTGTTGAGGACCCCTGAATATTGCCTCCGCCGGTAACCTGAAAGTCCAGGATATCATCATCTGATGGTTCCGAGATCAATGGCACTCCTGAGAGGTCCCAAGTGCTTGCATAGGCCTCCTGAATCTGATCCGGGTAGTGTCCCGATCTTGATGTAAAATAGTAGTAATAATCTTGGCGATGTACAG
>CAZDLZ010000013.1:0-29471 GCA_964506745.1 uncultured Methanotrichaceae archaeon
GGCCCCTCGGTGTATCGGGGTCATGGTCGCTATGTTGCGACGCCTCATCGGCCCATTAATGTAGTCAGCCGAGGTATTTAAGCTTTTCCCACACCATCCCCTTTTGAGAAGACGCGAGAAAACCCGAGCTTTCTTAAACCGATGTCATACTTAGGCCCCATAATCACTATCTACAGGACCCATCGCCCCACCCTTCCAGGCGGGCCGAACCCATCCAATAACTCAGACGTATATAACCTTTTTGCCCTATTGATTCGCGCTATCGCTTAGTTTTAATATGATCGTAACCAGGAATCAAGGAATAATAATCCAGGATTAACACGCCTGCTGGAGGTCTTTTATGGGTTATACATTGACTGAGAAAATCCTGAGGGAGCACCTCGCGGATGGCTTCTACGAGCCCGGCAAAGAGATCGGCATAAAGATAGACCAGACCCTTACCCAGGACGCAACGGGCACCATGGCCTATCTCCAATTTGAGTCCATGGGGCTTTCCGATATCGCCACAGAGCTTTCCGTCAGCTATGTCGATCACAACACCATACAGGTGGGATTCGAAAACGCAGATGATCACGCCTACCTGGAGTCCATCGCGAAGAAGTATGGAATCTACTTCTCTCGACCGGGAAACGGCATTTGCCATCAGGTCCACCTGGAGAGATTCGCCAGGCCCGGTAAAACCTTGTTAGGGTCCGACAGCCACACGCCCACCGCTGGAGGCATGGGCTCCCTGGCCATGGGCGCAGGCGGACTTGATGTGGCCGTAGCCATGGGCGGCGGCGCATACTACCTCACCGCGCCACGCGTGATCAATGTCCACCTTACAGGCCGTCTAGAGCCCTGGGCTACAGCCAAAGACGTAATCCTGAAGGTCCTCTCCATCCTGAGCACGAAAGGAAATGTTGGCCGCGTCTGCGAATACACAGGAAAAGGCATTGCAAAGCTGACGGTGCCGGAGAGAGCAACCATTACCAATATGGGTGCGGAGACCGGCGTCACCACATCAATCTTCCCCAGCGACGAGCAAACCCTGCGATTTCTACGAGCCCAGGGAAGAGAAGAACAATGGACAGCTCTGGCTGCAGATAAAGATGCTACCTATGAACGCACCATTGAGATAGACCTTTCAGAGATCGAGCCCCTCGCCAGCGCGCCTCACAGCCCGGGAAACATAGCCATGATAAAAGACCTCAATCTGCCCGTGGATCAGGTGATGATCGGCTCATGCACCAACTCATCTTATGTAGATCTCATGACGGTAGCGGCAATGCTAAGAGGCAAACATCTTCCAGCAGGCGTTTCTTTAGGGATTGCACCCGGCTCGCGACAGGTGATAGCTGCCCTCGCCAGGGACGGAGCCCTAAGCGACCTGATAGCTTTCGGTGCCAGAATACTGGAGTCTTCCTGCGGCTTTTGTATCGGCAACAGCATGTCACCATGCACAGACTCCGTATCTGTTCGCACCAGCAACCGCAATTTCTTAGGCCGATCCGGCACGGCAAGCGCTCAAGTCTACCTGACAAGCCCATTAGTCGCCGCCGCCTCAGCCCTCACCGGTAGGTTGACGGACCCAAGAAAACTGGGACTGAACTATCCCCTTATAGATATGCCGGAGCATTTTGAGATCGATGATAGTATGATCATCGCTCCCCTCTCAAATGCGAAGCGAGCGGAAATAAAAATCTGCCGCGGCCCCAATATAGGACAGCCGCCCGTCAACGGGCCAATGCCTGAAGATATCTCAGGACAGGTAACCATAAGGGTAGACGATCTGGTGACGACGGACCATATCATGCCTGCCGGCTCTCGCCTCAAATACAGATCCAATGTCCCCAGGTACTCCGAATTTGTCTTTGAGCCGCTGGACAAAGATTTCTGCTACAGGGCATCCGCCCTGCGGGGTCAGGGCGTGCATAACCTGATCGTGGCCGGTCTAAGCTATGGCCAGGGCTCTTCCCGAGAACACGCCGCCCTTTGCCCCATGTACCTGGGAGTGAAAGGAGTAATCGCCAAATCCATCGAGAGAATACATGCTGCTAATCTGGTGAACTTCGGCATAGTACCCTTAAGCTTTGCCCAGGAATCCGATTGGGAAATCTTGCCGGAAAAGACAGAGGTTCGAATACCAGGCATTCGTAAAGCGCTGGAGACGGGCAAAGAAAATATAGTAGCATTGGCCGGAAATAAGCAGATCACCCTGAATATGAACCTCTCCAAAAGGCAAAGAGATATACTGCTTGCGGGGGGACTATTGCCTTACACAGTACAGGCAAGCAAAAGAACAAAAAAAGAAGAATAGATCGTTTCTATCTTTTTAGGTGTTAAAGAGGACCATGATATTTTGCGACATCATTTGTCCTTTTGCGTCCTTGCTGGGCGTGCCTGTGCTATTGGATACCATTAAGCTTCCGCTTGCCACGGGATATGACCAGATCTGATTGACGCCGAACTGACTGTTCACATTTCTGGTCAGAAACTGGCTGTTTCTCTCTGTGGCTGTAAGAGTGGGGGCGGCAGCATTTGCGGCAAAGCTCGTGGCCTTGAACAGCAGTGGTGTGTCAAACCTCAGCGGGAAGGTGTTCATCCAGATGTCCATGTTAGAAGATGCACTCTTGATGCTCAGATTTTGCTGGTCGGCGATATAGTTGCCCCAGTACGCCTGGACATTGGGTTCAAAGGTTGACGAGCTGGGTGCATTGAAGAATGCAAGCTGAGTGCTGCTGTAGCCCTCACCCATCATCTGGGCACCAGCTAGCCCCATGAGACATGTTAATGCAATTAGTACTACAATTGTTTTCATATTAATACATCCCTTTTTATTTAATTTTTATCCTATGCTGAAAATCTGTCCCAACCTATTTATTCCTTATTGGTAAGGGAGAACTTATGCCGGACCGCTTCGAAATACTGCATAAAGATCTGGCCGGAAGGATCGGCCGGCTTTCCACCTTGCACGGAACCATCGAAACCCCAGCGCTCATGCCTGTAGTAAACCCACATCTGCCACTCATCCCACCAGGCGAACTGGAAGAGATGGGCGCAGATATGATCATCACCAACAGCTACATAATTCACCAGGATCCGACCCTGAAAATTCAGGCAACCGAGCGCGGGCTGCATGACCTCCTGGGCTTTTCCGGGCCGATCATGACCGATTCGGGCGCCTTCCAGCTCTCCGTTTATGGGGATATCGATGTTTCTCCCCAGGAGATTTTGAACTTTCAATTCGCTATAAAATCGGACATATCTGTACCCCTGGACATACCAACTCCCCCGGACGTCACCCGAGAGCGGGCGCAGTCGGAGCTACAGATAACAGAGGAGCGACTGGTGCAGGCTGCCGCCCTGGAAAGATCCGGCCTTCTTGCCTGTCCCATCCAGGGCTCAACCTACCCTGATCTGCGAGAGAAAGCGGGCCGGTTCGCGGCTGATCTTCCCTTCGATGTCTATCCTGTAGGCGGTGTGGTTCCACTCATGGAAGCCTATCGATATCGCGATCTGGTTGATGTGGTGACTGCTGCCAAAAAGGGTTTGGGCTCGGGCCGGCCCGTGCATCTCTTTGGCGCTGGGCATCCCATGATCTTCGCCCTGGCAGCAGCCATGGGCTGCGATCTCTTCGACTCGGCAGCATACGCCCTCTATGCCCGGCAGGATCGATATCTGACTGTGCATGGAACAGGCAAGCTGGAGGAGATGAGCTATCTTCCCTGCTCCTGCCCCGTCTGCCAGAAGCATACCTTAAAGGAACTTATGGAAAGCCCCCAAAAGACCAAACTCCTGGCCCGGCACAATCTCTATGTCTCACTGGCGGAGATAAAACAGGTTAAAGAGAGCATTCGCGAAGGCTCTCTCTGGGATCTTCTGGAGACACGCTGCCGGTCGCATCCCCGCATGCTGGACGGCCTGAAGAGGTTGGTCGGCCAATGCAGCTGGCTGGAGAGCCTCGACTCGGCCAGCAAGTCCACCTTCTTTTACCTGAGTGCACAGTGTGCCTCCCGACCGGAGGTAATGCGCTATGCGCGAAGGATAGACCGCATCAGTTTGCAGGGCAATGTCCTGATTACCGACGATCCTCAAGTGGACATATCCGGCTTTACCCAGGTGCTGCACTTCAAGCCGCCTTTCGGGCCCTATCCGGCAGAGCTTTCCGAGACCTATCCCTTCAATGCCGAGGTGCCGGAAGAGGCAGATGATGCAGCAATGAAGCAGGCCCTGAAAATCACGAAGGCGCTAATAAGGGCCAATTCAGAGGCGAAGTTTTGCTTCCGGCTGAAAAAGGGCGATCTGAAGGACTATAGTCTACCTTAATTAAGTTTATATGCCTTCGTTGCATGATTTAATCGGGGAAAGCAATGAAGACTATTTCCTCTCAAATAGTGGCTGTCCGGCTTGCTGCACCGGCGTCCTGGAAGCCAACCTCAACAGCAACGTCATCGGCGTTGCTCACATCGGCTGGATCTCTCGCGATCCCCTGGCTGACAATCAGCTCAAGGGCCGCCATGCAGAGTATGGCCGAAGTGTCGAAGACCTGACCGGCGTCTTCTCCATCGAGAAGTTCATCCAGCTCTGGGGTAACTCCACCTGCGGAGCCATAAGCGTTGACTGGCTGCCGTGCGTGTGAAAAGCAGCAAATCCCCATCTCCTTTTTTTGTAATCAACTTCATATTGTGACTTTATGCGTCTGTTCATGAAAGACCTTCGTTGGATCCTGATTTTTTTCTCTTACTGTTATCCTAATAAGGCACATGTGATTATTTTTTAAAAAAGTTATCATTTAGAGATTCAGATCTCAATGCTTAAATATATGGTTTACAGATGATAGAAATTAGGATCAAATAAGGAGGGAATCGAACGAGGAGGATACTTGTTTTAGCAGTTTTGGCTATTGCGTTAATCAGCATGGCAGGCGCTGCAAACTACATGTACGAAAAGGCATCCGTCAAGGGTGTCGGCTACAAGAATGTAGAGATGATAATCTCGACTCAGACTGGCTTTCAGGGAGCAAAGCTAGTAGAGAAAGAATCCGGGTCCGGTAACATCATCACCGAGAAGACTGAACTGGAAGCAGAGAGGCAACTCAACAGAACCTATTGGCCACTTTATCTCATGTGTGATGACCTTTGGGCAACTGGACTTCCTGAGATAGACTATATCAATTTCACAAAGGAAGCTGAGTTCGAGTACATGCCCGTATCTTATCAGACTGGTACCTATGACCAGAAATGGGTCGAGAAACTCTGTGTGCAAAACTACGCAATTGGGGCTGTGCTAACAGAGATGTACACTCATGCCGAGCACCTGCAGAAGACGACCGAGGTCAAGACCAGAATTTATGAGGTCATGGACCCTGAGATTTTCATGAATTGGCCACATTGTTGCACAGGAGTTCTTGAGGCAAATCTGAACAGCAACGTCATCGGCGTTGCTCACATCGGCTGGATCTCCAGGGACCCCGAGGCCGACAATCAGCTCAAGGGCCGCCATGCCGAGTATGGCCGAAGTGTCGAAGACCTGACCGGCGTCTTCTCCATCGAGAAGTTCATCCAGCTCTGGGGTAACTCCACCTGCGGAGCCATAAGCGTTGACTGGCTGCCGTGCGTGTGAAAAGCAGCAAATCCCCATCTCCTTTTTTAATAATCGATTAGAGATTGCTTTTCCAGGAATACCTTGAAATCATCTATTTCCAGGAAGAACATATTATGTCCGATCCTCAAATTAGAAAGTTAGCTATGCAGTTATCTCTGGGCGAGAGAGAGATCCAAGCCACGGTAGATTTGCTGGACAGCGGCGCTACGCTTCCCTTCATTGCCAGATACCGAAAAGAGGCCACGGGAAATTTGGACGAGGTGGCAATTGCCAGGATTCGTGATCAACTCTGCAAAAATCGACAGCTCGAAGAGAGAAGAGAGGCCATCTTGCATTCTCTGGCCAAACGCGAGCTGCTCACAGCCGATCTGCAAGCGAAGCTGCAGGCTGCCGACACCCTGGCCCGCCTGGAAGACATTTACCTTCCCTTCCGGCCTAAGAGGAAGACCCGGGCCACTGCTGCGAAAGAGCGCGGCCTGGAGCCTCTGGCTAAGAAGATCTTCACTCAGGAGCGCGGCGGCAGGGACCCGGAAGAGCTGGCATTATCCTTCGTGGATGCCGGGAAGGGCGTCGCCTCGGCAAAAGAGGCTCTGGCCGGGGCCAGGGACATCATGGCTGAGTGGATGAGCGAGGATGCAGAGGCGCGGCTTCGCATGAGGGGCCTCTATCAATCGCAGGGCGTCCTCAGATCCGTGGCAGTAGCTGGAAAGGGAGAGTCGGGAGAGTCGTCTGATGGGAGAGACGATGCAAAATTCAGGGATTATCTGGACTATTCCGAAGCCCTCACCAGGACAAGCCCGCACAGGCTCCTGGCCATGCTGCGAGGAGTGAAGACGGGCGCGCTTAGCTTGCATCTGGCCCCGGCAGAGGAGGATGGGCTGGCGGTCTTGGAAGAGCTCTTCATAAAAGGAAGCGACCCGGCCTCTGGCCAGGTGATGCAGGCGGCAGAGGACGGCTACCGCAGGCTTCTGGCCCCCTCCATGGAAAATGAGACGCTTGCGGCGGCACGCACCCATGCCGAGGAGAAAGCCATAGAGGTCTTTTCCGAAAACCTGCGCCAGGTTCTCCTGGACCCGCCTCTCGGACAAAAGTGCGTCCTGGCCGTTGATCCGGGTCTGCGTACGGGCTCTAAGCTGGCCGTGCTCGACAGCCTGGGCCGGCTGCAAGAGAGCCATGTGATCTACCCTCATGATACCCAGAAGAGGAGGGAAGAAGCGGCAGCCCTGGTGAGCGTGATCTGCAAGAAAAAAGGCATCGAGGTAATCGCGGTCGGCAACGGCACAGCCGGCAGAGAGACGCAGGCCTTCTTGCAGAGCCTGCGGCTGGAGCTGCCAATCATGATGGTCAATGAATCAGGGGCATCGGTTTATTCTACGTCGGAGGTCGCCAGGCAGGAGTTTCCTCATGAGGATGCCACTGTGCGCGGCACGGTCTCCATTGGGCGACGTCTCATGGACCCGCTGGCGGAGCTGGTCAAGATAGAGCCCAAAGCCATCGGCGTCGGGCAGTACCAGCATGACGTGGACCAGACCGCTCTGAGGCGCGCCCTGGACGATGTGGTCTCGTCTTGCGTGAACCTGGTGGGAGTGGATGTGAATGCCGCCAGCCGGGAGCTTCTGGCCTACGTCTCCGGTCTGGGGCCCAAGCTGGCCGAGGCGGTGGTGAAGTACAGAAATGAGCATGGCCTCTTCGGCTCGCGCCGGGATCTGCACAAAGTGCCCCGCCTGGGTCCCAGGGCCTTTGAGCAGGCTGCAGGATTTTTGCGCATTCGTGATGGCAGCAATCCCCTGGACGGCACGGCGGTGCATCCGGAGAGCTATCCTCTGGTGGAGCGGATGGCAAAGGATTTGTGCGTCACGACAAAAGAGCTGATGCATAATGAGAGGCTCCTGAAAAAGCTGGACCCCAAGAAATACATCAGCGAGAAAGCAGGAGCCGCCACGCTGCTAGACATTTTCGAGGAGCTTTCCCGGCCGGGCCGCGATCCCAGAGCGGAGTTTGAAGCCTTTTCTTTTGCTCCGGGAATCGAGAAGATGGAGGACCTCAAGGTGGGCATGAAGCTGCCGGGCATTGTGACCAATGTCACCGCCTTCGGGGCCTTCGTGGACATTGGTGTTCATCAGGACGGACTGGTGCACATCAGCCAACTGCGGGACGGCTACGTGAAGAATCCTACCGATGTGGTGAAGACCAGGCAAAAGGTGACGGTCAGGGTGCTGGATGTGGATCTGGAGAGGAAGAGGATATCGCTTTCGATGAAAAAATCAACATGAGGCGAAATGCTTAAATATCGGCGAACGATTACAGTCTATTCGGCAAAAGTCGAAGACCATCATTTTATCCCTCCTACACAGAGACTTTTGCCTCCCTCCTATTCATCGCTATTGGATGGGACTGATAAATCCGTTGCGCTTCTCTAAGTTGTCGCTTCTGTTGCGACGTTACGGCGTAGGCTTCTTCACTCCGCAAAAATACTTTTGCATCCTCTTCGCTTAGAGTTAAACCGAGCCTGAGTGCCCTGGCCATATCGCGCACATCTCCGTTGTCTATACAGGTTACCTTGGTAATAGGTATTACCAGGTATATTCAGGAAACAAAGCTTTCTTTCAATTAATAGAGAATTATCCTAAGGTAGCGGAATTTACCAAGAATTTGCAGGAAACGCATTCTCCATCCGTGAACGCATGGGGTGAGTATGGGGTTGCTGCGATGGAACTTTATTATGCGATTTGGTACCCAGCCAAGATGCTTTATGAGGATCGTCATGGTGACAGTCATTTTTCCCTAACTTTAACGCAATACACAAAGATATTTTATGCGAACACTTGTAAAAATATCGATAATTTGAGATCTAACATACGAGTACTCATCTCTATTCCGGGCGACATGAAGGTTAAGAAATGTCCTTTTTTGGGCAGGCAGCTTGATACTCCAAAGATCACACGGCGGGCTCTTCAGCAGTTCCGAGGGTCAGACATGCACTCTCCAGCCCGGTAATCATGGCCGTCCTAGTCACTAAGGCGGCTCCCATGATGTTCTCCCGCTCTCCGGGCCGGATTGATTGAAAATCCAGCCGTGCCAAGTCCTTGCCGTTCACTTATTGCCATCCATATTCAGCCCCCAGGATCACCAAGCTCCTCTTTTTTATACTCTGCCGTGCATATATCCCGCAGGGAAGATTATCATGACTATTACTACCAGGCTCTTTGGAAAGTCGGGCCCGCTCGTCACCCAGGTGGGCCTGGGCGGGGAAGGCGTGCTGCGCACCCATGGGCGCGAGCCGGAGGCAAAAGCAGTGATCGAGCAGGCCGCCGCGCAGGGAATAACCTGACTATCGACTCGGCCCAGGCATACGCCGGAAGCCAGGGCTACTATGGGAATTTTTGGCGCAGCCACGAGGAGCTACGCCCCGGCATCTTTCAGACCAGCAAGTCCGCCGCCCGCGACTACCTGGGCGCAAAGGCCGATCTGGCAGACTCCCTGGAGACTATGGGCCTGGATCACCTGGACCTGTGGCAGATTCACGACCTGCGAACCCGCCAGGATATCGAGGAGATCGAGGGGCCGCTCGGAGCCTTGCGGGCGTTTGTCGACGCAAAAGACGCGGGATTGGTGCGCTTTTTGGGCGTCACCGGCCATCATGCCCCCCAAATCCTGGAGCACGCCGTGAAGAACTGGCCGGTGGACGCCGTGCTCATGCCCGTCAACCCCGCAGAAGCCATCCTGGGCGGATTTCTGGATAGAGTCATGGCCGCTGCAAAGGATCGCGGCCTGGCTGTTATCGGCATGAAGGTGCTGGGCGGCTCGCACTACATCTCCCCACAGGCCGGCGTGACGGCGGAAATGCTCCTGCGCTTTGCCCTTTCCCGGGAGGTCAGCACGGCCATCATAGGCTGTGCGAGCGCCGGGGAGGTAGAGGCGCTGGCCCGCGTAGGTACGCAGTTTCAGCCACTGGCAGCAGAGGAAGAGAAGAAGCTGCTGGAGTTGTTCCGGCCCCATGCCCGCAGACTGGCGTACTACCGGGGAGCGGTTTAGCGGGAAAGAAGGTGCTTAAGATCTTTTGCTATTTTAGCAATCCGTACAAAAGTGTCACAGAACTAGATTGAGTGTTTGCTGGATTGGGCTATTCGTGTTAACTTCCTAAAACCAAAACTTTAATAGCAGAATATTAGTAGGAAGCTTGAAAACCTTGTAGTTTCATTGAATGCCTGACTCGAATGGAAGAACTCACAGAAAAGAAGATTATACAAATCCATGATTTCCTCATCGAGGAGACAGGCGGAAACCCTGGCATTCGCGATTCGGCCACATTGTGCTTTTTAGTTGAAGCCATCAATCGCGAGAGGGACCTGTTCCGAAAGACAGCTCAAGCGCTATTCTTGGCAGAACGTCATCCTTTTTGGGATGGTCAGAAAAGGACTGCTTTTGTGTTGGCAGATAATATTTTACGAGAAAGGGGCTATTGCTTTGATAAGAAAGACAAAGCAGAGATAATGCGTGTGATGGTGAGAATAGCTCAATACACATGTCCCGAGGGAGAAGAGATAGACACAATAGCTAAATGGTTAAAAAAGACTGTTGTGAGGCTGGAGTAATCACATTTTAGCGAGTTCTTCCATCATATCTTTATGGCATGCGACGCTATCAAGGAAATGCTTGCGTTCGCTAGGAGATAGGGCACTTAACCTTTCGTCAGTGGGCACCAAATACCCACCTGAGGGCCTTATCGACACCGCCACGCCCTCAAATAGATCTGAGCTTACCAAATTACCATCTACCATTGTTCTTCATTTCTGCAACGCTACCATTGTAACAAATATATCAACATGGCTCAACTATAAATCATTGTCGTCACCAAGCAATTCTCATATGCAATTGTTCGACGAAGGCAATTCTGGAGATTCTAAACGAGTCGTGAATAAAATAGGCCATCCATCGTGCCGGACGATTATGTATTATAACGTATTGTATAACTCACAAGTATATCAAAAATTAATATTGAAGCACGGATATGCTTAAGACGTTGGCGATGTTCTGAACATATCATGCTGAGCTTCGACGAATTCAGTTATACGATTCTTACTTTAGTGGTGGGCGCTTTTATCGGCAGTATCATACAGACTCTTCAAGAAAAAAAAGCATGGGCAGATACGCGAAAAATTACGTATAGGCTCATAGATAATGATCTCTACTATATCGGATATTCAGGAAACAAAGCTTTCTTTCAATTAATAGAGATTTATCCTAAGGTAGCGGAATTTACCAAGAATTTACAGGAAACGCATTCTCCATCCGTGAACGCATGGGGTGAGTATGGGGTTGCTGCGATGGAACTTTATTATGCGATTTGGTACCCAGCCAAGATGCTTTATGAGGATCGTCATGGTGACAGTCATTTTTCCCTAACTTTAACGCAATACACAAAGATATTTTATGCGAACACTTGTAAAAATATCGATAATTTGAGATCTAACATACGAGTACTCATCTCTATTCCGGGCGACATGAAGGTTAAGAAAGCTTGCATTAGGTTCGAACAAGCTGCCACTCGGCTGTCTTGGACAGTCAATGAATATACGAAATCGGGGAAATCTCCCCCAATTCAGTCATCATTAAAATTTTTAGGTGAGGCAATGGAGCTGTGTGAAGCTCTCAATGAGACAACTGCTAAGCCAGGAATAACTGATCGGTTGAATAAGTGGTGGTTAACGGGAAAATAACCGGGGCGGGAACACAAGGGTACTGCCTCTGACAGATTTCAATCCCGGCCCGGCGTTGCCTTAGGGAGACTATTTTTGCCACAAGCCCGAATGTATCGCAGCCTGTCCTTTTTTGGGCAGGCAGCTTGATACTCCAAAGATCACACGGCGGGCTCTTCAGCAGTTCCGAGGGTCAGACATGCACTCTCCAGCCCGGTAATCATGGCCGTCCTAGTCACTAAGGCGGCTCCCATGATGTTCTCCCGCTCTCCGGGCCGGATTGATTGAAAATCCAGCCGTGCCAAGTCCTTGCCGTTCACTTATTGCCATCCATATTCAGCCCCCAGGATCACGAAGCTCCTCTTTTTTATACTCTGCCGCCCATATATCCAGGAGGGAAGATTATCATGACTATCACTACGAGGCTCTTCGGAAAATCCGGTCCGCACGTCACCCAGGTGGGCCTCGGCGGGGAGGGCGTGCTGCGCACCTACGAGCGCGAGCAGGAGGCCAGGGCAGTGATCGAAGAGGCAGCAGCCCAGGGCATAACTTACTTCGACTCCGCCCAGGCCTACGCAGGCAGCCAAGGCTACTATGGCAATTTTTGGCGCAGCCACCAGGAGCTTCGCCCCGGCATATTTCAGACCAGCAAATCCGCCGCCCGCGACTATCGGGGCGCCAAGGCCGACCTGGCCGAGTCCCTGGAGACCATGGGCCTGGAGAGCCTGGACCTGTGGCAGATTCATGATCTACGGACCCGCCAGGATATCGAGGAGATGGAGGGGCCGCTCGGAGCCCTGCGAGCATTCGTGGAAGCCAAAGACGCCGGGCTGGTGCGCTTTTTGGGCGTCACCGGTCACCACGCCCCCAGAATCCTGGAGCACGCTGTGAAAAACTGGCCGGTGGACAGCGTTCTTATGCCCATCAACCCAGCCGAAGCCGTGTTGGGCGGATTTCTGGACAAGGTCATGGACGCTGCCCTGGACCGGGGCCTGGCCGTCATCGGCATGAAGGTGCTGGGCGGCTCGCACTACATCTCCCCAGAGGACGGGGTGACGGTGGAGCTGCTGCTGCGCTTTGCCCTTTCCCAAGAGATCAGCACGGCCATCATAGGCTGTGCGAGCGCCGGGGAGGTCGAGGCGCTGGCCCGGGTGGGCACGCAGTTTCAACCACTGGCAGCAGAGGAGGAGAAGAAGCTGCGGGAGCTGTTCCGGCCCCATGCCCTCAGACTGGCGTACTACAGGGGAGCGGTTTAGCGGAAAGAGGCAGTTGAGAATTTTTTAGCTCATCGCTATTTCCAGTTAATCGCTCTGTGCGTACTCTGTGTCTCTGCGCCTCTGTGGTTCGGTAAATATGCTAGCCTTAATTAAATCCGCTGCTGCGGGATTCTAACCACAGAGACACGGAGGCACAGAGCAAAAAAGGATCCGATGGAATTGAATCTTGGCTTTACCCACATGAGTAAGCCAAATAGTAGTAATAGGTGTAAAGATTACTCCTTGCCAAAAATATTACGGAATGAAATAAATGAAAGGGAAATATACAATTATTGGAGCACTGCTTTCCATAATGGCTTTAGCTCTGCTCCCCGGCGCAGTTTGCGCAGATGACGACATCCTCTTCCAGGTATCCACGATTGATGCCCTGCTCCAGGGCGTTTTTGACGGCTTTTACACATTCGATGATCTCAAGACCCATGGCGACTTCGGCATAGGCACCTTCGATTCGCTGGATGGCGAGATGGTTGCCCTGGATGGGCATTACTATCAGATCAGGGCAGACGGCGTGGCCTATCCAGTTCCGGGCAATATGACATCGCCCTTTTCCACAGTGACTTACTTTGAAGCCGACCAGATCATCCCCATTAAAAACGCCAGCAACTTCACAGATCTTTCCCGCCAACTGGATGAAAAGCTGCCTTCCAAGAATGCTTTTTTTGCCCTGAGAATGGACGGCACCTTCCCTTACGTCAAGACGAGGAGCGTTCCCAAGCAGGAGAAGCCTTATCCGCGTCTGGCCGATGCCACCAAGAATCAATCGGTCTTCGAGTTTACCAATGTCACAGGAACGGTAGTGGGTGTCTGGGCACCTGATTTCACCAAGGGTCTGAACGTTCCTGGATACCACCTTCATTTCATAACCGCAGACAGAAAGGCAGGAGGGCATATCCTCGATCTTCAGATTGATCAGGCCGAAGCCAAGGTGGACGTAACGGCAGGATTTGCCATGGAGCTTCCCACGACTGGTGATTTCTACAACATCGATCTGACCCAGGATCTGCAGTCCGAGCTTGAGACGGTTGAGAAGTAAAGGGCAAAGCAAATATTTTTTCACTATTTTTATAAACCAACGATTGCCTGAAAAGGATTAAGTCTATCCTCTGCCCAATTAACCCACCAATCGACCAGAAATATCGTGAGATCAGCGAGATGAAATCAATCATAATAAAAGGTGCCCGCGAGCACAACCTAAAAGACATAAGTGTAACGCTTCCCCGTGATAAGTTCATCGTCATCACCGGCGTCTCCGGTTCAGGTAAATCTACCCTGGCCTTCGACACCATCTACGCCGAGGGCCAGCGCCGCTACGTAGAATCGCTCTCCGCTTACGCCCGCCAGTTCCTGGGCCAGATGGACAAGCCCGATGTGGACAGCATCGAAGGCCTGTCTCCGGCCATCTCCATCGAGCAGAAGACCACCTCCAAGAACCCCCGCAGCACAGTGGGAACGGTAACCGAGATCTACGACTACCTGCGCCTCCTCTTTGCCAGAATTGGCATTCCCCACTGCCCGGTGCACGGCATAAGGATCGAGTCTCAGTCGCCGGAGAGAATCGCAGAGAGCATTCTGGAAGAGGCGAGAGCACATAAATCAAAGAACGATGCAAACCCCGCCTGCGGCTGCACGGTGACAATTCTCGCTCCCGTCGTCCGCCAGAAGAAAGGGACCTACGGCCAGCTCTTCACCGACCTGAATAAAGAGGGCAACACACGGGTACGGGTGAACGGAGAGATACGCAGAACTGATGAGACCATCGAGCTGGACCGCTACAAGATGCATGACATTGAAGTGGTCATGGACCGGCTCGATCCGGCTTTGGACAGATCACGGCTGGTGGAAGCCATCGAGAATGCTCTCCAGAAAGCGGAGGGCCTGGTCGTCGCCCTCTTTGCCGAAGGCAGGGAGCGGCTCTACTCCGCCAACATGGCCTGTCCCGTCTGCGGTATGGCCTTTGAGGAGCTGCAGCCGCGCATGTTCTCCTTCAACAGTCCCTTTGGAGCCTGCGAGTCGTGCAATGGCCTGGGCATTCGCATGGAATTCGACCCGGATCTGATCATCCCGGACAGAGAGCTATGCATCGCCGACGGGACGGTGGCGCTCTATCGAAATGCCATCGACGGCTGGCGGGGACAGCATCTGGCGGCTTTGGCCAAGCACTTTGGCTTTGATGTCTTCACACCCATGAAAGACCTTTCTGAAGAGCAGTACAACGCCCTGATGTACGGCTCGGATGAAAGCATCCAGTTTCGCATGAGCATGAAAAACGGAGATGCTTATTGGATGCATAACGGCCAGTGGGAGGGCTTGATTCCGCAAAGCGTCCGCCTCTACGCTCAGACAGCATCTGATTACAGGCGCGAGGAGCTGGAGAAGTTCATGCGCGTCCTTCCCTGCCCGACCTGTGGCGGCCGCAGGCTGAAGGAGAAGGTGCTGGCTGTGAAGGTTGGTGAGAAGTCCATTGTGGATGTCACCGACCAATCAGTAGGTGAGAGCATCGACTTCTTCGCAAAGCTCGCCCCAAAGCTCACGGAAAAGGAGCAGGAGATCGCTCGCCAGGTCTTAAAGGAGATCTCCTCTCGCTTAGGATTTCTGGAGCACGTGGGCCTAGGCTACCTTACCCTATCCCGGAATGCCGGCACCCTCTCCGGAGGCGAAGCGCAGCGCATCCGCCTGGCCACGCAGATCGGCTCCAACCTGACCGGCGTTCTCTACGTGCTGGACGAACCCTCCATCGGCCTTCATCAGCGGGATAACGCCCGACTCATTGAGACGCTAAAAAAGCTGCGAGACCTGGGGAACACGCTCATCGTAGTAGAGCACGATGAAGAGACCATCCGCAGTGCTGACCATGTGCTGGACATAGGACCTGGAGCCGGAATTCACGGCGGCTACGTGGTAGCGCAGGGCTCGCCCCGAGAGATAGAAAAAAACGCAGAGTCGCTTACTGGCCAGTACCTCTCCGGGAAAAAGACGATTGACGTTCCGGCCAGCCGCAGGAAGAGCAATACCTTCATTCGCCTTTTGGGCTGCCGGGAGAATAATCTCAAAGACATAAATGCCGCCATTCCCATGGGCGTCCTGACAGTTATCACCGGAGTCTCGGGCTCAGGCAAGTCCACCCTCATCTACGACACCCTCTACCGGGCCCTCATGAAGAGGATCTACAAATCAAACACAGAGCCTGGAGCTTACGATGAGATTATTTTCGACTCAGAGGTAGACAAAGTTATCGTCATCGACCAGAGCCCCATCGGCCGGACGCCTCGCTCCAATCCTGCCACCTACACCAAGATCTTCGACCCCATCCGGCTGTCCTTTGCCGAGACAAAAGAGGCCAGGGTGCGCGGCTACAAAGCAGGTCGCTTCTCCTTTAACGTAAGGGGCGGGCGCTGCGAGGCCTGTCAGGGAGACGGGCTGATCAAGATTGAGATGAACTTTCTGCCCGATGTTTACATCGAATGTGAGGAGTGCAAGGGCACCCGCTACAACCGCGAGACCCTGGATGTCAAATACAAGGGCAAATCCATAGCAGAGGTGCTGGATATGACTGTAGAAGAGGCCAGAGAGCACTTCCAGAACATTCCGGCCATCAGAAACAAGCTGGACACTCTTTTAGGTGTGGGCCTGGGCTACATCAAGCTGGGACAGAGCTCGACCACTCTCTCGGGCGGCGAGGCGCAGAGGATCAAGCTCACCCGGGAGCTGGCCAAGCGGGGCACCGGAAAGACCATCTACCTGCTGGACGAGCCGACCACAGGGCTGCACTTTGCAGATGTCAAGAAGCTCATCAGCGTCCTGGACGACCTGGTGGCCAAGGGCAACAGTGTGGTGGTCATCGAGCACAATCTGGATGTCATCAAATGCGCCGACTACATCATCGACCTGGGGCCGGAAGGGGGGAACGCAGGCGGGCGAATCGTGGCCTCGGGCACGCCGGAAGAGGTGGCTGCTGTGCAGGAAAGCCACACAGGGCGTTTTTTAAAAGGAAGACTTAAGATATGATGGGCAGCGGATTATCAGTCAGACCCATTGGGTGTGAAATGCTTTGCTGTACTGGATTGCCGTCCGTGAACCTGCCGCAGTGAACACTTTCCCAGAGCACCGGCAAGTTCTTCCAGGCGCACTGGCTTGCTTATGTAGTCATCCATGCCGGCCCCGATGCATCGGTTTCGGTCTCCCTCCAGGGCATGCGCCGTAACGGCAATTATGCGAGGCGATCCATTCCGCCAGCGTTCCCGAATGGCCTTTGCCGCCTCAAAGCCATCCATCTCCGGCATTTGCACATCCATCAGGACCACGTCATAATTTTGGCGCTCCAAAGCCTGCAAAACCTCCCTGCCGTTGGCTGCCACATCTGCTCCGAGTCCCAGCTTCCTGAGCATGAGCAAGACAACCTTCTGATTTACCAGATTATCCTCAGCTACGAGCAGCTTCAAATTGCAAGAAATATATTGCTGCCTATTGACACCTTGCGGCTTCTCTTGCATCTGCAAACACTGCTCAGGCGTCGCTTCGTCTGCCAGAATTGTGAAGCTAAATGTGCTTCCCTTGCAAATTTCGCTTTTCGCCCAAATAGTCCCGCCCATAAGCTGCACCAGCTTTTTACTGATGGCGAGACCCAAACCCGTTCCACCATATTTGCGGGTAGTAGACATATCCACCTGGCTAAATGATTGGAAGAGGCTGCTCATGCGATCCTGGGGAATGCCTATCCCCGTATCTCTGACAGAGAAGAAAAGCTTAGTCTTTCCATTCACCCGGCCGTCGCTCGATACATGTACCGATACCTCACCACTGTCTGTAAACTTGATCGCATTGCCTAGAAGGTTAATCAAGACCTGAGAGATGCTGGTGGCGTCCCCCAGCAGCATCTTGGGTACGTTGGAATCAATATGATAATAAAATAGAATATACTTCTCTGCCGCCGTGGGTGTGAGCAAGTTCATCACCTCTTCAATGCATTTGCTTAGTTCGAAGGGACGCTTTTCTATCTCCCTCTTGCCTTCTTCCATCTTGGAGAAGTCAAGGATATTGTTGATAACCGAAATAAGTACGTCACCACTGCTGCGCACCGTCTCCAGGCAGTCTCTTTGATCCGGCTGAAGGGGGGTATCGAGAAGTATTCCCGTCATGCCTATGATGGCGTTGAGAGGTGTCCTGATCTCGTGGCTCATGTTAGCCAGAAACTCGGATTTGGCGCGGGCAGCGGCTTCGGCATCATCTTTGGCCTTGCGAAGAGCCTTTTGCGCCTTTTTGCTATCAGTAATATTTCGCACGGATTCAATGGCACCAGTAACATTGCCTTCAGAATCGTAAAGTGCGGTCGCACTCCCCTGCAAAAAAGCCTCGCACCCCCTCATATTAGGCATAAAGGCCTCCCTAAACAAACTGCCATCATCCAGTCTGACCAGGTTATCGTAAAGGTCATCGATTGTCCAATCTCTTCTGCCCCACTCGTCATATTCATCCAGCGATGACTTATTACATTCAAGCACCAGATCGGCCAGCATCGGTCGACGTTTGCCATAAAAAGGTAGAGCATACTCATGGTGTCCTTTTCCCAGCATATCTTTGGCAAAAATGCCGGTCATAGTCTCTATAGCCCGATTCCAGGCAATGACTGTGCCCTGCCTGTCAATAACAAAAGTGGCGTCAGGCAGGAAATTGATGATATCTGCCAGGCGGCGTTCAGAGTCCTTTAACGCATCTTCAGCATCCTTTCGCTCAGTTATGTCCCGTATTGATTCAATAGCTCCAATTAATTCACCCCCGTCATCCCGAAGAGGAGATGCTGTAGCCCAGATAAAGGTCCTCTGGCCGGCCAATAAAAAAGGCACCGCCGATTCTGCATAGAGGGTATCCCCTTTCCGTTCCACATAACGATATTGCGACCTGGTATCAGGATTGTCGCCGTATATCAGGTCGACCAGAATCGGCCTTTGCTCTCCATAAAAAGGAACACTGTATGCATAGTCGCCCTTTCCTATTATATCCTGCTTTTTTATGCCCGTCATTTCCTCTATGGCCCGGTTCCAGGCAATGACTATCCGGTTTTTGTCTATTACGAAGGTGGCATCCGGCAGAAAGTCAATTATGTCCATAAGCTGGCGACGGGTGAGATTCGCCACCTCATCAGAAGCGAAGCTCGTCTTTACTTCTTCACAAATAAGCTGATTTGCTCCATTTTCCTGCTGAACGGCAGCAAATTTAATGATCTTTTTCGTCCCATCCTTGCAGGTTACCGTAAAGGTCCGGCACCTCTTGACTCCAGTTCCAATTTCATTTTTGTCATTGATCCAGGCGGCTATGGCAGCACTTCGATAATCAGGGTCAGGAAAGGCCCTCTTAAACCATTCTCTCCCGCACGAGATCTCTTCGTGGCCATAGCCGAAAATATCTATAAATTTGGGGTTTATGCTGCTGAAGGTCCCATCTCTTTCAATGATGGCAATGGCCAAAGGAGCGTTCTCGATAATGCTGGTGATGTTGCGACTGCGATCCTCTAGCTCTTCGAAGCCGACCTTAAGGCGCTCCATCATTTCTGAAACGGCCAGGCAAGTCGGGCAGTTCTGAGCGATTTTGCGGTTCAGCTCGTCTAATGTGATACAAAGATCACTTATTTTATCGCTAAAGTAGCTGCCCATAACCAATACACCATGTTAATGATGAGCATTTGCTCCCCTCACTAATATTCATTTCGATGTACCCAGTTTGGACTCGATCGATACATTCTTATCCAGACGGTAATCGATGTGAACCGAGGTGATTATTCTCTTTACACCCATCTCTGCCAGCTTTTTGTTCGCTTCCTCTATCACCTCGAAGAGCTGCTCAAAGCTGCCTGCCTCAATGGCTGTAGACATGGGTCCTTCAACGAATTTGATGCCGGATGATCTCAGGAGTTCATGAACGGCCCGCACATACAAAGAGGCGCTGGTTCCCGTGCCCATGGGAATGGTGGCAAAATCTGCTACTATCATAATAGTATATTGGTATACAAATATAGAAACGTTTTGAAAAGCATCCGGCAGGCATCATTTCAACCATTTTCGGGAATTAATCCATATGGAGAAGAGCAAGATGCTTCTTTGCCGATGCTATCGGGTCCTCTGCCTGATAGATCGATCTGCCCACGATCAGATAGTCTGCGCCAGCCTGCAAAGCTGCGCTGGCTGAGCCTCCCTGAGCGCCTGCGCCAGGCGAAATGATGATACGCTCTCCGACGATGGAGCGGACCTGCTCAATTCTCTCCGGGCGCGTCGCCGGGGCCACCACACCGGCTGCGCCTATCTCCACAGCCAACCGGGCCATCTTCTCCGCCAGTGGTGCCATAAACAGCTCCGCCCCGGGGTGGCTCATCTGCGTGACCACAAAGAGATCTGCGCCGTGCTCTGCGGCGCTCTTGGCACAGGCTTGCAGAGAGTCCTTTCCCGGAAAGGCCTGGGCGATGATGCCGCCCGCCCCCGCACCGAGCACCGCCTGACAGATGAGCCGATTGGTGTTGGGAATGTCGGCGATTTTCAAGTCTGCGATGACAGGCGCAAAGGCGCTGATCTCCGTTACGATTCCAAGACCCGCGGAGAGGATAAGGGGATAGCCTATCTTAATGGCGTCGAAATAGCCGCAAAGCTTCTCGGCGAGCGAAAGAGCCTGCTCTCGCGCTGTGACATCCAGTGCCAGGATCAGCCTTGTCTTTTTCTTCATGTATTCAGATTCCTTTTGGGTAAGAATGCGGGATTAGAGCTTACTGCTACTACTACTACACTCACCACAAAGACATAAAGGCACAAAGACAAACCAAATAATTACTCTCTTTGCGCGTCCTTTGTGTCTTTGTGCCTTTGTGGTGAAATTCGTAAGCCATTTCCTTCTCTTGACTAAATGCAGCCGTCGATCAGCACCACAGCCTCTCTTAGATCGCCCACTACCTCGCGCCCAGAGCGTTCTCCCTTGCGATCCAGAAAGAGCGCATCAAGACCCGCATCCAGGGGCGACTCATAGTCGTAATTGTAGTGATCGCCGATGTGCAGAACCTCGAAGGGCTTGACGCCCATATGAGCGCAGACCGTGCCGTAGATCAGAGGCGATTTCTTTACCACCCGGAAATCAGAGGTGGCGGAAAAGATCTCTCTAAAGTAATCCGACAAACCGTCCAGCTCAAAGTCGATGAACTCGCGAGCAGCGTTGGAGGTCACTACCAGATCGTAGCTTTCAGAGAGATGATCCAGCACCTCCTGCACCTCAGGATAGATCTCGATCTCGTCCTCGTACATCTGCAATAAATCTTCCTTACCCACCTTCAGCCCGAACTTATCGATCCAGTAGAGCAGGTCGTACCACTCCAAATGATCGCTGCCGACCTTCATGTACTCGCCGACCACGTAACTCCTGGCTGCGGGAAAGTCCAGGCCGGTCTTTTCAGCATAAAGCATGGGCATGCCTTCCATCCAAACCTTGTCCACGAATCTGGTGTTAACCAGGGTGCCGTCCATGTCCAGGGATATGACGCGAATCATCTAACTCCCTATTTAGTCGGATACTAGGTTATTATGCTTTTGGACGAATGGGCCGAATGTGGACAAAACCGTAATATAGCCTAACATATTAATATAATATTATTAATATAAGTTTATTGAAATTTATTCTTGGGTCCTTGTAATAATATAAAACTCCTTAATAGTAAATTTTACTGCTTCCTTTATCGCCTCTTTGCCAACAATGTTTTCCGCAGCAGTTACTGGGACGGAAGCCAATTCGAAAAATACTTCAGGAAAGAGGTCCCTAAAAATCTTTACATCTACTTTCCTTGTTTTTCTTACTGCTAATTCTAGCCGATATTCTCCTTGTTCCTTTATACCCAATGCTTTTGCACGTTCAACATTTCCTTCATATTTTTTCTTTAGTCCATTAAGTTCTCGTTGGAGGTCGTTAATTCTGTTTTTTAGATCAAAGGTATTTTCAAGCAGCTTTCCATTTTCAATATTATCTCCATCATAATTTTTCAAGCCATCAATCTTGCTTTGGCTAGTTAAATTTTCAACTTTTGCGGAACGATTAAATCGGTTAAGGTATTCGCCAGCCTTTGAATGTGGGCAAATGGTACTAAATCGGCATTTTATACATTTTTGTGGAGATTGGCTTGGCAAAAAATAATCTATATCAAATGTTTTGTTAAATTCTGCAAAATCCTCCATGATTTGCCTTTTAATCTCTTCTAACTTGGTATTCGTGAATGCATATTCGTGTATTTTAGCAGTCTTCAAATAGACTAATTGACAAGTGATTTGATTTAGTTCAACGCCATACTTCTGGATCGCCCAGAGGACATATGATGCGATTTGTAAGTCGTTTTGATATCTAGGATCGTCGGAACCTGTTTTCCAGTCGCAAATTAGAAATCCACCATCGTTTCTTTTGCATAATAGATCCAATTTAACGTTAACTCCTATGTCATCCAGATTGAAATC
Organism: uncultured Methanotrichaceae archaeon; assembly: GCA_964506745.1. Classification (GTDB taxonomy): domain Archaea; phylum Halobacteriota; class Methanosarcinia; order Methanotrichales; family Methanotrichaceae; genus Methanothrix. Next base: position 22,033 of record CAZDLZ010000013.1, read on the forward strand.
ATCGAACTTTTCATGCCTTATATATTCTAGATCTTTAATATTAGGCCATAAATTGTTGAAAAAGATTTCAATCTGATCTAAACCATCATATAATATTTCGTCAAAATATGTATGGTGAATTATCTCACCATTAAAGCACTCGACAAGATTTTTATCAGCATTTTGTTTAATAGCCTCCACCAAGCCAGCATATTGTCGCCTTGCATCTAATTTGCTGATCACTTCACCCCGTTGCTGTCGATTTATTTGAGTTTCAATTACTTCATGGATTAGTTTCCCTTCTAAGAAATCCACCGATTTGAGGTTTTTTAATTCCTTCAATTTTTGTTTTTCTGACTCATCTATGGCGAATATGGCGGGGGCTACATAGTTATAATAATAGGCAAGTTTACACTCGTTCCAAAGTCTATGTCTTGTGAATGACCATCTATTGTATTCATGGAACCATTCTTCCACCACATTTATTTTTTCTTTCTGCTTCCCAGGCTGCTTTGGATCCAACATTAAATCTGACGGTTCTAAATTAGTTACTTTGTGGAGATATGAATAATCTATTCCATTTTGTGCGCAATATTTATCAATTTCTATTATAAATACTTCACCGTATTGATCCAATTTTTTCTTACCAACGCCATATATAGTTCTAAACTCTAATAGATTACGTGGAAGTTTCGTTGCCATTTCCTTAAGGCTAGAATCGTGGAATATTATATATGGAGGAATATTTTTAGTATTTGCCAATCGTTTTCTTAGATCCCTTAATATCTCAAATAGGTCTCTATGAAAGATATTTTCAGGTTTCTCCTGCATGATTCTAACTGCATCAATATGGCGATTTGAGGAACTGAGACTAGAACTACTAAGTTTTGCCCTCAGACCACCTGATGAAGTGTCTGGCGAAAAGTCTCCGTTTTCAGAAACAGCACCTTGACTTTTTTGAGCTTTTTTTAAAATTTCTATTGCTTCAATATTTTCTAGGCAATTATCACAGCCCCCGCAATTTTCCTCTTGATACGCCTCGCCAAAATATTCTAGCAAGAATTTCCTACGGCAAAGTCTACTTTCACAGAAATTCTTAACATTTGCCAGTTTATCGTAGGCGATTTTTTTTTGCTTTTCATCAGTTCCTTTTTCTATCATATAGCCAATCTTTTTAATATCGCCGTAACTAAAAAAAAGAAGGCATTCGCTTTCTATTCCATCTCTTCCCGCCCTTCCAGTTTCCTGATAATAGCTTTCTAGATTCTTAGGAAGATCATAATGGACCACGAAACGAATGTTTGATTTATCTATACCCATTCCGAATGCTATAGTCGCTACAATAATTTCTTTTTTACCATTTATAAACTGATCTTGCGTATTTGTTCTCAAATTTGAATCTAGTCCAGCATGATATGGAAGAGCTCGAAAACCTTCTTGCTGAAGTTTTAATGCAAGATCTTCTGTCGATTTCCGGCTAAAGCAATAAATAATTCCGGAATCACCACTATGATCATTCAAGAATTGGAGCAATTGTTGGTAAGCATTCGCTTTAGGTTTTAAGTTGTAGATAAGATTTTTCCTGTCGAAGCTTGCTCTGAAAATTGAAGGATTCGTTAGATTCAATAGATTTATAATATCCGCTTGAACTTCAGATATTGCAGTTGCTGTCAAGGCGATAAAAGGTATCTCAGGAAAAAAATCTCTAAGCACCTTGAGCTCCCTGTATGCAGGTCTAAAATCATGCCCCCACTCGGAAATGCAGTGGCTTTCATCGACTGCAATTAGGCTGATTTTTAATTGTTTCAGAAACGATGTGAATTCTGGTAGTACTATCCGCTCGGGGGCAACATAAAGAATATTTATTTTATTTTTTAATAAGTCGGACTTTAAAGACTTAATTTCATTAAAGCTCATGGTACTGTTGATACAAGCTGCATCGATTCCATTCTCTCTTAAGCTATCCACTTGGTCTTTCATTAGAGCAATAAGCGGAGAGACGACAATTGCTACACCATCTAAGAGGAGAGCAGGAAGTTGGTAGCATAGCGATTTACCCCCACCTGTCGGCATAAGGGCAAAGACATCTTTGCCTGCTAAAATTTCTTTTATGATTTGTTCCTGTGGAGTAATAAAGGATGTATAGCCAAAGTATCTTTGAAGAGCTTGGTAAATATTTGATTCGTCTCGTTCTTCCTGCATAAACCTCTACCCTCAAATTAAGGATCGAAACACATAGCTTAAGTCTTTTCTTCTATGATTTAATTGTAGCACATGCTCAACACTTTCATCGCCAAAATTAGACAACGCATCCTACTCAATCAGATCCACAAGCAAGTAGCTGGGATATGAAAGGTAACCATCTCTATTAAGCTCCAAATATAGACTCCTTCGAGTCCGAAAGATGCTTGTATCTCCTGCTCGTCTTTAGAGACATGCGCAATTTCATCGTCGTCGGTCACAAGGCCACCACCACTCCCAACTTCTCCCTGGAAGACATTCCCGGCACCTCCGGCCGCCTGGACATCCTCTGCCGCGCCGTCACTGCCGCCTTCGTCCTCTCACATGGCATTCGAAAAGATGTCTGCGTCTACCTGGTGCTGCTAGGCGGTGAGATTCCCAAGACCATTCAGCTACGCGGCGAGACACTACGCCACCTCAATCCAGATGAGCGCACCACAGCCGCTCTGCTCAAGAAAGCCCTGGCGCTGCCAGCTACTGCGCAGTGGGCCATGTCCACCTCCGGCATCTTCGTTCGCACCGGCGGCCTCGCCGAACTGCTGGCCAGCCTGAAAGATACAAAATTGATCTACCTGCGCGAAGATGGCGCAGATATTCGCGGGCTTGATGCAAGCAGCCTTTCCGGCGAGACGGCTTACATACTGGGGGACCACACCGGCATGACGCCCGAGGAAGAGGCTATGATTGAGCAGGCCGGGGCAAAGGTCGTCTCCCTGGGGCCGACCAGCTTGCACGCCGACCACTGCATTGTTCTCTTGAACTGGCTGTTGGATACTATCCTTCTGGAATGAATCATGACGTAACCTGAGCATCCCTCACGACAGCACCAATAATTGGCCAAATTGATTTCATCCATGATGTCATTTAGACCGATACCAGCATTTTAGAGCTTCTCTATGAAGCCCAAGCGCTATCATACACATGATCATGCTCACCATTAGCAGAAAAGGCGGGTCCAGAATGACGTGCGAAATTAATCCTGCTGTCAGGAAATAGGCATGAAATCCGAGAGGCACAAGAAAGATAAAGGCACTCGAAGACTGTGCATAGATTTTCGGGCGCAGTAACAGTACCAATAGCAGAGCGCCTCCTAAGACAGCGATGATGGCGGAATAATGCACCAGGTCAATGTTGATGCTGGTAATGAGACGGTTGGTGATGAGAACCCCCGATGTGCCGCAGATTATTGCCCCTGCCGGGGAGAGCCAACGCCCAGAGAAGCCAGGGAGTTTTGATAGCATTCGAAGGCTGAATGAAAATGAGAATACTACCCAGAACCATGCCCAGAAGTTGTTGTAAGGAACGCCGAAGTATTGATAATCAAGACCTTTTCCCCAATCCCACATATCCAGGCGAATGGCTACGGCATCCATGGAAAGGTCGATGCTCAAGGCCAGCAGGCCGTCTAACACCGGCCGGACACATTCTGGAAGGTTGGTGCTATCAGAAAAGGCTCGAACGCTGTAAATGATAGTTCCCCAGGCGACACCAATGATCAAAGGGACGGGTCCCAGCATTAACAGAAAATTTCCGTACTCGTAAGCATCGAGCTGTTGGATAGTTGCCCATTCAAGCAGCAAGCCGAAGAGCACCCCGGCAAGAAGCTGCCAGACAACCCAGGAGCCTCGACGCCATGCGTTTAGCAGACAGATCAGGAAGAGCACCAAAACCAGAAGCTCGAAGGCGAAAAAGTATAGATTTGGCCTAGGCATATGCCCTAAATACCAAAGTATGGCTAAAAAGCTTGCGAGAATGTCTGATATCATCATAAAAGCGCAAGGTCCGCGAAAAAAATGATCATTCTCTTGAGGCTCAGACTCCACCAAGGAAATCTGCACCCTGGGTTTTTCCTTGTTGCGATGTCGCATATTTTGCGATGGCTGCGTCAGACATGAGGTTGACATCATTGCTAGTATATTTCGCGCCCTCACCATTTATATCGTGGGTTATGCCCTTGCTTGTTGTATTGTTTGCGGCAGCGATATAGGGCTTTTGCAGATTGAGTGGTACGGCCATCTTTGCCATAAGCAGACTGGTTTCATTTCTAAAGTTCTTTGCGACCCATGCATTCCACTGATCGACCAGGGCATTGAAGGCAGGAACATCCTGACCCTGAGCGGCTTTTTCGTATGATTGACCGAGCTGGAAGGACAGGCGCACACCGTCCAATGTAGCTTGTTGTTCTGGAGTATACGCAGCAGCCAGAGAAACGACTGCCAAGAGGCTTACGAGAATTATAATTGTCTTCATGGTGACTTCCCCCCATACCCCTAAGGGTAGGGCTTCCTGCTTCACTGAGTCTGTGCTCAGATCTCTCTACGGGCGATCCCCCTCAGTCCGAGGGTTTGAAGTGGATTTCACTTACTTCACGAAAAGAGAGGTTTATGGTAATATATATCTATCGATGGCAACGGGCTGCGATTCATTCCATTCCCTTATTCATAAAGCAATGGTGAGATTATGAAAAATGCAAAAAGCCTGCAAATGGGATTTCTCTTGATCCTCATGATTATATTGGGGACGACCAGTACCGCGTGTGCATCAGATGGGGCGACCTTTGGCCCTCAGACGACAAACGGAGAGCTTTTGTGGAGGCTGCTCTCTGCCACCGATGCCGTGAACTCCAACCTCTCCAGAATCGAGACGGCCCTTGTCGATGCCAGCCACTCCCTATCAGAAACAGGCATTGACGGGCCTGCCACTCGGGCAGTTCTGTCAAACCTCACGATGTGGGATGCTTCTGTAATCGATTGTATTACTATTGACGTCAACGGCGCCGTGCGTGAGGTAGAACCCATGTCTTTTGAGAGCGTGAAAATAGCAGCATGTTTTTTGAAAGTGCCCTGGCAGCATTCCAGCCCGCGGGAAACTCCAAGATATGGGTGGGCAAGGCAGATGATGCAACGATTCTGTTCGACACCGATCCCGCCCAGGTATTGCTCAATAGAAGCTCTCCCCTGTACCAGAATTATACCCAACTTTTGAGGCTCTTTGATAGGATGAGCGTTGAGCGAAATGGTTACGAAACTTATGAGTTCTTAGACGAATCTCATGCAGAAACGATAAAGAAAGGCTGCTACTGGACCACCATCCCCAACCGGGGCACGCAGATGAGGCTTGTGCTCACACTCGAACTTTGAATAGAACCGGATGGACACCAGGAAGACCGCTTGACTTGCAGGATTGCAAAGAGACGATTAAAAGATTGTCTCTGCATGGCTTTTGTGGTCTGCGAAGCTGGTGAGCCTGAGGAAGATGGGCGGACATTCGAGCCTCGCTGCCGGAGAGAAGAATGCCGCACAAAAAAAAAAGATGAGACGGAAGATATCCAACGACTATAATGTAGTATATCCGGCACTGGCTACATTATTGCTCTCATCTGCCTCGTCTACCTGATTCAAGTAGTCCGCAGTAACACGGTACTTATAGCTCTCGCCCAGTGGCACCTGGTGATTGAAGGATAAAGTCTTTCTATTCTTGATTACAGCCGATGCCGAATCGTAGTACAGGTTTGCCACGCCACCACTGCCTAACAGGTTGAAGCCCCTGGTTGGATTATTAGTCCACTCCACCTTTACCTTGAAGGGTCCCGTGGCAGTATTTCTTACTGGGTTCACTAAAGTCACATTGATCTGTACATTGTGCCCGGCGGGAACCACGCTGAGTCTACTGATCTTCAGATCGCTGATTATGATCTCCGGCTTTATCTTCACGCCAGCAGGAGAATCCGGAGCCTTTGCAGCATCAACCAGTACCGCGGAGGTCATGACTATTGCGATACATACCATTAGATACAGGAAGTTGAACCTTTTCATGATAAACACACCCCATTCGTTCCGAATAACCATGTAGCTCAATGCATTTATTTTGATCGCTCAAGCACAGGTCGGTTCTGCCTCATACCACCTCAAGCTAGCGTCTTCTGTACATATTAAATCAAACATAAAGCCCGTGTCTTTGAGGCCTTCCATAAAGAAACCTATGAGATGTTGCGGTTCTATTTCAGCCATCTGGCAAGCATTTTCGCAAGCTCTCTTTGCTGAACGGGTTTGGCAATGAAATCGTTCATTCCAGCCTGAATACACTTCTCCCGGTCACCTTGCATGGCGGCTGCGGTCATGGCTATGATTGGGATGCACATATTGAGCACCTTCGATCCTTCCTGACGAATGACCCGTGTGGCCTCAAAACCATCCATATCGGGCATGTGGCAGTCCATCAATACCAGGTCGTAAGGAATGGTCTGGAGCTCATTGACGGCCTGCTGACCATTTGCCACCACATCAGCCCTAAATCCCATCTTTTTCAACATAGCCTTTGCTACTTTCTGGTTTACGCTGTTGTCCTCCGCCACAAGAATGCGTATCTTGCGCGTGCCGTTTTTGGAAATGGAAAGCTTCGCAGCAAGGAGATCGACAGCACTCCCGTCCTCTATCTTGGCAGACTTCTTATCTGCAGATCCCGATCTGGCTGGCTGCTTCTCAAACACCGCTGTGAACCAAAAGGTGGACCCTTTGCCTTCTTCGCTTTCCAGGCCGATCCTGCCACCCATCAATTTCACCAGTTTTTTGGAAATAGCCAGCCCCAGGCCAGTGCCACCGTACTGGCGCGTAGTCGAACTGTCCATCTGAGTAAAAGGTGAAAAGAGAATGCTCTGTCGATTTGCAGGAATGCCGATGCCCGTGTCGCGAACTTCGAAGCGAAGCATGGCATTTCTTTTATCCTCGCTCTCCAGTCTGACCCGGATCACTATCTCGCCCTTCTCAGTAAACTTCACAGCATTGCTTCCCAGGTTGATCAAAATCTGGCGCAGCCTTCCCGGGTCTCCTCGCAGGAGCGACACAACTTCGGGCTCTACCTGACAGATCAACTCCAGCCCTTTTTCCTGTACACCAGGGGCCAGGAGATCGGCAGTATCTTTCAGCAGGGAGCACAGATCGAAGTCCAGCCTTTCCAGCTCCAATTTACGGGCTTCAATCTTAGAAAAGTCCAGGATGTCGTTGACGAGAGAGAGCAGCATCTCGCCGCTGATTCGGACAATTTCTGCATATTCACGCTGCTCAGCATTCAAATCCATATCCAGCAGCAGTCCGATCATACCGATGACACCGTTCAAAGGTGTGCGGATCTCGTGGCTCATGTTGGCCAGAAACTCGCTCTTAGCAGCATTGGCTTGTTCTGCCATTGCAGCCATCTCTTGGGCATGCTTGCTGGTAGTT
>CAZDLZ010000013.1:29481-55111 GCA_964506745.1 uncultured Methanotrichaceae archaeon
TCAGATCTTCCTCGAATTGTTTGTACCTGGAGATATCACGAATGGACTCGATTGCACCCACAATAGAACCGCCGCTATCGTACAGCGGTGATGCTATATTCCAAATGAATACATCCTTCTTACCATTTAGAAGGGGAATAAAGGTCTCTGCAATCAATTGATCGTTCTTTCTCACGACAAAGTAATATTTCTGTTCAATCTCCTTTTGCGCCTTAAGGATCAAGTCGATGATGATGGGTCGGCGTTCGCCGTAGAATGGGATCGAATAGGCATAATTGTCCTTACCCATCATCTCCGCTTTCGGCACACCTGTCATCTCCTCGATGGCTCGATTCCATGCAATAACTCTTCCTTTTCGGTCCACCGCAAATGTAGCATCAGGCAGGAAATCTATGATATCGGCCAGGCGCTGCTCCGACTCACGCAGAGCTTCTTCAGCACGCCTGTATTTGGTAATATCATGAAAAATCCATATCCGGCCATAATAGTTGCCATCCCTGTCGACCACGGGCGAAGAGTATCGATCCAGTACCATGCCGTCCTTAAACTCTATTTCATCCTGGCTGGTTTCCTCCGGATGACCATATAGATAATTCACTCTTGCAAGAAATTTTTCGGGGTTCTTGGTTTTTCCTACCACATACTGGAGAAGCGCCTCGTCGTCCTTTTCATTCCTAACCTCTTCAGGCACATTCCACATGTTTAAAAGTCGCTGATTGGTAAGGATTCGTTGCCCCTGTCTGTCTACGACCAGAATCCCATCCAATGAAGTTTCAACCTGAGCTTCAAGTATCGCTGTTTTCCACCGCAGATCATCCTCAACTCGCTTTCGGTCGGAGATATCTGAGATGATACCCAGCAAACCGATGAGCTCCCCGTTCGACCCAACCATCCGCCGGCCATTTATGTATCCCCAGAAATCACTCCCATCTGCACGAAGATAATGGCGCTCTGTAAAGACAGAATCGGACCTATTTTCCAACATCGCTTGCATAATATCCATTCCATCCTGGCGTTCGTCAGGATGAATAAAGACAGGATATGGTGTGCCTATCATTGACTCCAGCGGGCATGCAAACATCTCGGCCATGCATTTGTTGGCTTGAGAGATCCGCCCATTGGTATCAACTATAATTATTCCCGCGCTGGAGGTTTCGAAAATAGTCCTTAGCCTCAGTTCACTCTGCCGCAGATTTTCCTCGGACTTCTTGCGCAGAGTGATATCATCGACAAATCCCAAGAACCTCTTGTCCGATAATTTCGTGGCAGTGACCGCCCAAATTCTTCGTTCTCCCTTCTTGGTCAAAAAGGGTATCTCAATGAAAGCATGGCAATCAGCCTCTAACCTTCGAAAATGGTTGAAGCCACAGTCCAGCACATCAACCGGCAGAAGATCCGGAATACTCATTTGTAGCAGTTCAGACTCATTATACCCCGTAATTTTGCATGCCATTGGATTTACCTGAAGGTATTTTCCTTTTTCATCGGAGATGAAAACACCATAGGGTGCACTGTTTACATAACTGCGGTAACGCTCTTCATTCTCTCGCAACTCTTCCTCGGTCCTCTTGCGGTCAGTGATGTCTGTGAGAAAGTTCAAGGTAGCTGGTTTGCCATACCAGTCGATCAAGACCGCGTCGATCTCAACCCAGCGTACGCTTCCATTTTTGGCCTTAAACCTGAACGAATATCTGGATTGAGAGACCTGCTTCTTGAAACGGTTCAAATGGCGTTGTACTACCATATCCCTGTCTTCCGGATAAATGAATTCAGGAAACGGATTTGAAGTGAGTTCCTGCACAGAATAGCCGGTTATCTCACATGTTTTGCGATTAACGAACTTGAGCATGCCTTCTTGAGCAACGGTTATGGCTTCGTTTGCATTTTCCACTAGACAACGATATCTCTCCTCTGAAATTCGAAGCGCGTCTTCAGCCTGCTTGCGCTCTGTGATGTCGGCGAAGATGCAGCCGAACTGGTTGACAGCAGTCCGAAAAGCCCTCACCTCAAAATGCTTCTTCAGTTCGACAGAATATTCCTCGAAGAAGGTCGGCTCGCCGGTCAGCGCCACCTTGCCATATGTCTCGATCCAGTGCTTCTCGGTGCCGGGCATGACCTCCAGAACGCTGCGGCCTATGAGATCTTCCTTTTTCAGACCGGTTAAGCGCTCGAAGGTCGGGTTGACATCCAGGAAGCGATAGTCAATCGGCTTGCCCTGCCCATCACAGATGATCTCATGTAGCGCGAAGCCATCCAACATCTCCAAAAATAGTCTCCGATAGTCGCTCTCGGCCTGCTTGCAGCCAATGATGTCGTTTGTTGTACCAAGAACGGTTACTCCACCGTCCGGCCGGGAATACGCCGAAACCTTGGAACTAACCCAAAGTGTGGTGCCGTCAGCTTTTAACAGACGGTACTCAGCAGTTTTATCCTTTCCTGGCGTTTGTATCAAATCGAAAAGCGCATCTCGCACGGCCGACAAGTCATCATGATGGATATAAGAAAGATATTTGTCGAAACTGTTTCCGATGGTGCCGCCCGGCAACCCCAGCATCCTGTCTGCAACCGGCGAGAGATAGGCGCCGACATGCTCTCCTTTGGAATTGACATCATAGCGCCAGACGATCTCTGATATCATCGAGATTGCATTTTCGTACTGGGCGTTGCGAGCTTGCGCGGCTTGCAAGGCTTCTCGCAACTCTTTCTCAGCAGGCGTGCAGTCGGTGATCTCATTGCCCATTATTATCATTAATGAATAGTTCTAACTAATACAGTTGTTGGAAGATTTGCCAGAGGATTCAGAATGATGGAAGATGCCAATCGAGCTCTGGACGATTTACGTGGTGGCAGAATTACGGGGGCGACAGTTCTGAAAATGAATCGATGAGCGCCTTTCGAAGTGACTATTGATGTTTTTTTCCCCAAGATTTGAGCGGAACATGCATATACCAGTTAATCATTATTAATAGTGGTGATTACCTATGGACGGATTTGCAGTAGCATTCCTGTTGTTATGGGCACTGGGTATCTTGATCCTCTCGGGCTGGAAAGGACTGGTTAGGTTCGGTGTATCTTTGCCGTTGCTGCTTGTAGCCATAGAACGTTTGGCTTCTCTAAGGATGTCGTAGAGATGACAACTCCCTATCATTGGAATCCACAGCTTGCGAGTCTGGGGTGGACGACCTGGACGAGGTGGACGCTGAAGAAGAGTACCCCCACAAAAAAAGCGCGCAATCCACAGAGGAGATAGATCCTTCAGTTAGTCGCATATTAGCCAATGGGAGATAGTAGCTTGTCCACCAGTGGGCCTAAAGATAGCTGTTTCAAAAAAGCCACTTTTAATGAAATAGACGAACCTGTGGGAATGAGCAAAATAGACCGTCCAACTCCAGCCCACAAAGAGAATCCAGGTTTTGAAAAGTTCAAGGCTGGCATGGCCAAGCGACATTGCTTGATGTGTGGGCAAAATTTCAGCTATAATTTACGAATCCACTATCTAGAGGGCTATTAACTTTCTAAATGCGTAATAATGTGCAAAATTCAAAAAATATATTTAATTGATATAATTGAATACTTTGTCGTACTTCATGCCCTCTAGACCTTCATTTGGCACGAACTTCCTCGCGCACGACTTGCTGAAGCAGACCTGCTTATTATTGGTTTTGCCATACTTGATAATTTTGAATGATCCACAAAACTTGCTGGCAATATCATCATAAAAGACTGCAGCTAATGCTGATTTATCCCTGTGACATTTTTCAAGCATCTTGGAGTGCTTTTGCCAAAGAATGATTGCATGAATGTGCTTACAACTTATATGTCTGAATGTAAAAATCTGGGCAAGTGCAACTCCAAGAGTTATCGTAGGACGTTTACTATATAATTTAAATCTTGGCTTTGCGAGGGGATTTCAAATTTACTTTGAGATAATTGCTTGGGCTTGATGCCGCTCTCTATCATCTGTTGACCCACGCAATAGCAATGGAAGACGCATTGAAAATGTGGATCGAGCAAAAAAGTTAAATAATTGAGTAGGTAACTACATAATGGTTAATCATTAATGTATTGGGTGAGTTGTATAATTTGATATGCCTAGCCTATTCGTAAATCTTAAATAGATCCTTTGGCGTACCTACAGGGAAGGCGATGGCTCATGAGGTAGAGGGGAATGCGGGCAACGAGTGAATCGTTTATTGGCATGGGATTATTCTCATTTGGAACGATATTCTATGCGAGCCTTGTCTATAGTCCGCATAGCCCGCCAGACTTCGCGCAATCAATTGGCATAATATCGCTTTGGGTTACGGGTTTAATTATGATAGTTGATGATCTAGGATTTAGTAGCAAAGGACTATCCAAATTGTTGCTACAATAGAGATTTTTTATGGACAAGATTATCGTTTCGTTTGCCATGTCGCTTCCACTGCTGGTAGATGTCATTCTTATCGGATCACAACATAGGTGTAATTATATACGAGAAAGATTAGAAAAGATCATCCCCCCCTCTTGTTCAGATCAATGCGTGCTTTTAAATAAATCGTATACAAATGTAAGATCCCTCGCAGGAAAAATCGAAGAATTCAATGTGAATCTATTTTTCGTAATAAGTCTTTTCCTAATTGGTTTGGTGAACAAGGTCCCTTCAATAAGATTTAGCTTCCTAATTCTTGCGTTCCTGATGAGTATAGCTCTTATGGCTATAAATCCAGTTATTTGTGATCATCACGACAAATTTAAAAATGGTTTTTTAAGAAGGAGACCCATATTTACATATGCTGTAGCGATTTGGATAATAATTTTAGTTACTAATTACACCGTTTTATTAATAAATGAACATTATGGAGTATTTGATCAGGTTATTTAAATTTTTCTATTTTTTGCAGAAGCCCTGAGAGCAATAGGTAAGAAATTGAGCCGGGCACAGTCAGGATTCAACTCAAATGAATGGATGAGGTTCTCCCACGAGGATGCTCAGAAGAAGGAGCTTCGCGAATATAAGATGAGGGCAATGGCACAGGAAGCTCAAGCCCAGCTCCCTCTTGTCGAGCCTGTGCCTCTGACCATTGAGGAAGATCTCTCTTAGAACGATAGGCCAGAGGGCATTAAAGCCCAAGGGAGGCCACCCCACCCATGACATTTTTCGCCGTCTGGCCCATGCTTCCCACAAACCTTTTGGATATGGCGAATGATCCTTATCGGGAGAATAGGCAATTGGCGGCACCAAAAAGGATCGTAGACATTGTTGAGGGTATTAGCATGATGGCAGCTTCGATCAATCCATTCAAATCGTTCGAGGAGATCCGTCTTCATGCCTGACCCCGTCCGCTGGGGCCTGGGCAATCCCCACCCCCTCTCCCGGATGAGGACATAGCCTTGTCTGGGACGGCAAATACGATGAGTACGGCCGCCGGCGCAGCGTGGGACGAAGGCCGGAGCTGCCATGCCCCTGGCAGAAGATCGAGACGGTGGACATGCCCAGGAGCGAGGCTCTGGCATCCGCCCAGACCACTCTGGGAAGGTGCTATTATCCGTGCAGGCAGACCATCGCAGTCATTTGCTTTGATCTATTACACTCAGCCAGTCTACTCTTAGAAAGTCGCTATCAAAAAGTGGCAATTTTAGAGATCTCATGCTTGAGACAGGTCGAGGCGATCATTGCATCATTGGGCATGAGGTTGTACCTGGTCATGGCGTTGTTCCAATCATCAAGGTTATCGTTAATCGGAAGCACTAAAATGTCTCTCTCCTCAACGAGCCTGAAAATCAGATCCAAATCCTCTTTGAAAGGACTGTAGCCATTGTGAACGATGGCCCTGCGGAATTCTGAGTAGTTGTTAGTTCCATATCGTTCCTTGCAGAGTTTGCGAAGGGAAACAAAGACCAGCTCACTTAAAACGGTTGCTGAAGTTGCCAGATCGGACGACATTAAAATAATGTTTTGGGCAGATTTACTAAACTTCGTTTTCACCAGGACGCTGTAAAGAACATTTGTATCGACAAAAATCACATCTGGGCCTCTTCATCAAACTTTTCAAACTCTTCCATAGAACCTTCACCGAATGCGCCGCAGAATTTCGAGATGTCGAATTTTTTAACCGTAAGCTTTAATCTCTCTCCTTCTTTAAAGTCAACCTCTTGTAGCGGCCTTAAGACGCCACCTTCATAAACGCATTCAATGGTCTTAGATGCACTCATAATTCTGCCTTTCGTTTTGATGGACTTGCAGGCTTAAATATTCTTCCTATCACTTCAAGCAAAAGCTTTTTCCAGCCAGCAGCCAGAAAGCCGTCATCGGGAGGATAATAACAAATTGACCCTGAGCCAGAAGTCCTCAAATCTCATTTTGAATTTGAAATCCAGCTTCGCAATTCCGATCACAATCATTATCTTCAGCCCGGAGCCCCTCCCCCATGCCTGACCCCGTCCGCTGGGGCCTGGACAATCCCCACCCTCTCTCCCAGATGAGGACCGAGCTCGTCTGGGACGGCAAATACGATGAGTACGGCCGCCGTCGCAGCGTGGGACGAAGGCCGGAGCAGCCATGCCCCTGGCAGAAGATCGAGACGGTGGACATGCCCGGGAGCGAAGCTCTAGCCTCCGGGCAAACCACCCAGAGGGAGCTGTCCACCAACGTGCGAGAGGATTATCCTTCAGGGGCCAACCTTTGCTTTAATTTGGGCGGCGTCGGACTCTATTCTCATCAACCTGTCTTGAATGCTTTCCTTTAAATCAGCGCGAAGCTCTCCAATCTCGCCGACAATAGCATCGCGTGCCTCACCTATTTCTCCTGCCATTACTTTGTTTGATGTTTTTATCTCTTCAATGGTGGCATCGCGTGAAGTTCTTATCTCTTCAATGGTGGCATCGCGTGACATTCTTATCTCGCTAACAATGGCATCACGAGAGCTTCTGATATCTTCACGTGAGCCCCTAATTTCTTCGTGTGTTTCCTTCAATTCTTCATGAGTGGCTGTTATTACGTCCAATATCTTTTCGTTCACAACAATGAGTTTTGTTAGCAAATGTGCAGCTGCATCAATCCTCCGATCGGTTTCGCCTCCGGACACAGCCTTGAAGAAGCTATCAAAGTCACCGATTGCGGGAGAGAATTCTTTCCTGATGTCAGTTACATTGATGAGGGTGTTCTTGATATCAATAGCCTTAAGCAGCTCCTCCAAATTAGCGGTCTCGCCCTCGGCCACTACTTTGACCAGTCCATTATCGAGGTTCTGCACATACCCCTTCAGCCCTAAATTCTGAGCAATAGTGACGACTCTTGCCCTGTAGCCGGTTTTCTGGATCTTGCCGGAGACGTAAACATTTAGCCTCTGCATCACTTTCTTCGTAGCTCTCTTTTTATATAAACGTTAACCTCCTGGCAGGCAGTCATGCAAAAGCTTTTTCCCGTTTGCCGCCAGAAAGCCGTCATCGGGAGGATAATAGCAATTGACCCTGAGCCTACAGTCCCACAATCTCATTTTGAAGTTCTGCCTCGCATTTCCGCTCGCCCTTGACAGCCCGGAGCCCTGCCCCCATGCCTGACCCCGTCCGCTGGGGGCCGGACAACCCTCATCCTCTCTCCCAGATGAGGACCGAGCTTGTCTGGGATGGCAAGTACGATGAGTACGGTCGCCGTCGCAACGTGGACGTGGCCGGAGCAGCCATGCCCATGCAGAAGATTGAGACCGTGGACATGCCCAGGAGCGAGGCCCTGGCATCCGGTCAGACAACTCTTGGAGAGCTGCAGACCACCATGCATGATGATTTCCGTAACAGGCTCATCTGGGGAGATAACAAGCTGGTGATGGCCTCGCTGCTCAAGGAATTTCGGGGAAAGATCGATCTGATTTACATCGACCCGCCCTTCGATGTGGGGGCGGATTTCACGATGCAGGTGCCTGTTGGTGAGGAAAAGGATGCAGTTAGAAAAGATCAGTCCCTTTTGGAGATGGTTGCTTACAGGGACATGTGGGGAAAGGGATCAGATTCATACTTGCATATGATGTACGAGCGACTAACCATTATGAGCGAATTGCTTAAGGAAAGCGGATGTATTATCGTTCATCTGGGTGATAAAGTCGCCTCGGAAATGCGAGGTGTGATGGATGATGTTTTTGGGAATATAAATTATAGAAACTCAATTATAATTCCAAGAGGTATCAAGAATGTTCAAGCACAATTTGAAGATGTACGAGCATTATCTGTTGGGCATGATGTTCTACTTTTTTACTCCAAAACAGATTCTAAACGAATCCCTAAATTAACTCTTCCCGGAGCAAGCAACGAAAAAGGCAAATGGGATACATTCTGGCGTGGAACTGACAGACCAACTATGAGATATGAGCTATTCGGGAAGCTTCCAAAAACGGGTCAATGGAGATGGAGCAAAGATCGTGCATACTATGCGAAGGATAATTACGAGGAATTTCTACGACAAGAAAAATCAAGCAACCGTAGTCTTGATGATTATTACTCCGAGTTTCTCAACAACGGTACCGATCTGGACTTTTTGCGTTTAGGTCCTGATGACAATGTGCAGTATTACGTGCCACCTCGGGATTATAAACTTGCCAGTACTTTGTGGTCATCTGTCAGAACACGTGGCACGATTTCAGAATATGCCACAGAAAAAAATGAAGAGCTAATAGAAGTCATAGTCAATTGGCTAAGCAAACCTAACGACCTCGTTGCCGATCTCTTCTGCGGCTCCGGCACTACGGGCGCTGTGGCAGAGCGCCTGGATCGCCGCTGGATCATGTGCGACCTGGGCAGATTTGCCATCCATACCAGCCGCAAAAGGCTCATCGAATTGCAGAGAAAACTGCAGGCCGATGGAAAATCTTACCGGGCCTTTGATGTCTACAATCTGGGCCGCTACGAGCGGCAGTGGTGGCAGCGGGAAAGGCTGCAGGGCTATGACAATGACCATCGGCGCGTGGTTCTGGGCTTCTACCGGGCAGAGCCGCTTGCGCGCCCTACGACCTGGCTGCACGGCAGAAAAGGCGGAGCCTTCGTCTACGTGGACGGTATTGACTCGCTGCTGACGCGGGGCGAGGTTAGGGCAGCAGCCCAGGAGGCCCACGCCGCCGGAGGCCGGGAGCTGCACTGCCTGGCCTGGGAGTTTGAGATGGATCTGCGGCTGGAGGCGCAAGCGATCGAGGCCTCCGAGGGCGTGCACATCCGCTTGCTTACCATTCCCAGGGAGATCATGGAGAAGAATCGCACCGATGCCCCTCCCTTCTTCGAGGTGGCCGTGCTGGAGGCGGAAGCAGTCTATAGCAAGGTTGCCGGCAAAAAGAAGGTGGACATCCGGCTCAAGAGATTTCTGCCCTCCCTGGCCGAGGTGCCGGCTAAGGAGCTGGCTGCCTTGAAGGAGAGGGCTGCCAAAGACGGCTTTGACTTCATCGACTTTTGGGCGGTGGACTTTAACTGGCAGGAGGATCGGCCCTTCGAACACCACTGGCAGGACTACCGCACCCGCAAGGACCGCAGCCTGAAGACGACCAGCGACACTCTCTTCGACGGCTACCCGAAAAAGGGCATATATCGGGCCTGCGTGAAAGTGGTGGATATCTTCGGCTGCGACACCAGCATCGTGGTGGAGGTGCGCTATGACTGAGACATCTAAAAAGTCTGGTGTTGCTACTAATACTACTGATACTACCAGCACTACTAACAATACTACTAATATTAACACAGCAAGCCCTGTCATCAATCCGGCTGCCCTTGAGCCCCTCTTCTCGCCCCACGAGGAGCCTTTCCGCTACCGTGCTCCTGCTGAGAAAAAAGGTGATCCGGCAAAGATCGAGCTGGGCCGTCGGCCTTCCAACATCCCCATTGCCCAGAATTTGCGCCGCTTTGTGAAATACTGGCGCAGCAATGACTACCCCGGAGCCTCCGACACCAGCCGCGAGCTTCTACACTACTGGTTTGATGAGGAGCACATCCTGCAAAATTATGGGGGCGAACAATTCTCCTTCCGCTACTACTTCTGCCAGAGAGAAGCAGTCGAGACCTTCATCTACCTCTACGAGATCCGGTCCATCACAACCCTCTCCAACCTGACCGCCGAATTCTTCCAGGACGATGCCTACGACTCTGCTCTGGGCGTCAATCCCAAGGACGACCTCTGGCCCAGGTATGCCTTCAAGATGGCCACAGGCTCGGGCAAGACCAAGGTCATGAGCCTGGCCATCGTCTGGAGCTACTTCCATTCCCTCTTTGAAGAGGGCTCGACTCTTGCCAGGGACTTTCTCATCATCGCCCCCAACATCACCGTCTTCGAGCGCCTCAAGGAGGACTTCGGCGACGGCAAGATCTTCGAGACGGATCCACTAATCCCCCAAGCCTGGCGGGGCGACTGGAACATGTCCGTGTCCTTGCAGGATGAGGCGGGAGGGGCGGCTACGGGCGGCAAAATCTACCTGACCAACATCCACCGTCTTTACGATCTCTCCAAACGAAAGGGCACGAAAGAGGTCGAGACGCACGACTGGCTGGGCCCGGCAGTCTCCCGTGCCAGGGCTCTGGATACGGGCGAGGCCCTGCGAGAAAGGGTCACATCTCACCAGCGTCTCATGGTTCTCAACGATGAAGCCCATCACCTCTGGGACAAAGACAGCGCCTGGAACGAGGCCCTGGACTATGTCCACGAAAAGGTTAGGGAGCGCAGCGGCGGTATGGGCGGCATCACCGCCCAGCTCGACTTCTCGGACACTCCCAAAGATAACCACGGCCACATCTTCCAGCACGTCATCTGCGACACGCCTCTGGGCGAGGCCGTGGACGGCGGCATCGTCAAGATCCCGGTCATCGGCAGAGGCGATGGCCTGGTGGAGCACCCCAGCGGCGATGCAGCCTCCAGGTTCCAGCAGCACCTCATGATCGGCTACAAACGCTGGAGCCTCTCCCAAGCAGAATGGGAGAGGAGCGGCAAGAAAGCCTTGCTCTTCATCATGACCGAGGACACACAGGCTGCCGACCAGATAGCCAAGGAATTGAACACCAGCCCACTGTATCCAGAGCTTAACAACCGGACCATCAACCTGCACACCCGCCTCAAAGGAAAGATCAAATGGATCGGCCCCAAGAAGGACGGCATCCCGGTCTTCGAGCCCAGCGAAAAGGAGATCAGCGACGAGGACCTGCGAGAGCTGAGACGCCTCTCCCGTGAACTGGATCAGGGCACCAGCCCCTACCGTTGCATCGTCTCCGTGCTCATGCTCCGGGAAGGCTGGGATGTGAAAAATGTTACAACAATCGTTCCCCTGCGGCCCTTTACCGCCAAAGCCAACATTCTTCCCGAGCAAACATTAGGCCGGGGCCTGCGCCGCATGACCTTTCCCGGCGGCCCCTCCGAGATCCTGACGGTAATCGAGCATCCTGTCTTCATATCGCTTTATGAGCAGCAACTCGGGGAAGAGGGCGTCTATCCCACAGTGGCCAAAGTGGACGAGATCCCCAAGATAACGGTCAGCATCTTTCCTGATGGCGAGCACAAAGACCTGAGCAAGCTTGACCTGCTCCTCCCCACCGTCTCTCCCGCCTACACCCGCATACCAAAACTGGATGGGCTGACCGTTGAGGACGTGAAAAGGCAGTTTTCCAGCCTGAAACCACTGGCGCTAAAAGAGCAATCCAAGGATGAGATCCACTATGAGGGACGCCACCTTCTCACCAATGAGATCGTGGAGGAGATGACAATCAAACTGCCCCTCCTGGAGAGCGGCATCGGAGCCATCTCCTTCTTCCGCGACGAGCTGGAGCATATCACAGCGCTGCACGGCATGCACTCCTCGCTTGCTCCAATGCTGGAAATCTTCATCACCGAGATGCTCTTTGGGCAGAAGCTATCCCTCTATAACCCGCAGCTCATCAATCGGCTGGGCGACAGAGACGTGCGAGAGCACATCCGGGCCGTCTTCGTGCCCCTCATCCTCAGCAAGAGCACCATCAAACTGGAGCAAAGAGCCCTCGGCAGGGGCAAGTCCATTGTCACCTGGAAACCTTTCCAGGCCAACCACTCCGAGCGCCACCCGGCCATCGAGGCCGCCAAGACCGCCTTCAACCTGGTGGCCTGCACCAATGCCTTCGAGAAGGAGATGGCTCAGTTCCTGGACCGCGCCCCGGATGTCGTCACTTTCGACAAGAATGCCGGCCCCGAGGCCATTCGCATCGACTACCAGACCCATGCAGGCCGGCTGGCCCACTACACCCCGGATTTCTTGATGCTGCTGGACAGCGGGAAATACGTCATGCTGGAGACCAAAGGCCGCGTGGACATCGATGTGCCTCTCAAGATCCGGGCGGCAGATGCCTGGTGTCGTGCCGCCTCGCACAGCAGCCTGGAGTGGAGATATCTTTACGTTCCCCAGGAGGTCTTTGCCAAGATCGATGACACCCGTCTGGAGACGCTCGAATCCCTCTGCGAGCCCACCAAGCAGAGCCTGATTCAAGAGAAGATCGAGGCCCCCCTGAGCCTGGAAAAGGGCAATTTGGAAAAGCTCACCACGGACGAGTTTATCTCAGAAAAAGAACTGAATCTGCTGCCACCTAAATACAAGAAAGGCATACAGGAAGCCATCGTTCTCTTCAAGTTCCTGGAAAAGAAGAGCGACGTATCCTATGCAGCCGTATTCACTCCTCTCCTCGGCTCCATTGATGAAGCTGCCAAATCCTTCATCATCTTCACCCTGAAAGCCACAATTCCAGAAGATATCAAGAAACGGGAGCGCTTCTTCGAGCCTGATCTCACCGTCCTTCATCCCCGTGATCAGAGCTTTTACAAGAGGCAGGAGAACAACTTGAAGAGGACTCTTATCGAGAATGACGGAGTCATGCCCATGGGCCTTTTGAAGTGGTGCCTGGATTATGCTAAAAATCCAAAAACGCCTCCCGGTGGGATCTTCTCTGCTGTAAAGGCTGCATTTGTCGATGCAGCAAAAACTGATCTGCTGGATACGGTTGACAGGATCTACTCCTTCCGAAACGAGTATATCGCCCATCAGGAAAAAGAGCTTGACGACATGAACATAGCAAAACAGGCGATGAATGAGTGGATAAAGGGACTCATACAGATATCTGGGGCTTGAAGAAGGTCTGCCTTTAAAGGCCGACCTCCAGCGCCAGATAGACGCCCTGGTCTACGAGCTTTATGGGCTTAACTGAAGAGGAGATCAAGATTGTGGAAGGTGTTTATGATAGATGTGGAGCTGGAAACCATAAATCTAAAAGAGGATGTGATTTACTCCACAATGATATGCCCAAACCCGGACTCGAACCGGGGACATTCAGATCTTCAGTCTGACGCTCTCCCAACTGAGCTACTTGGGCTCAAGTGGGCCCGACGCGATTCGAACGCATGACCTCCGCCATGTCAAGGCGACGTCATAACCAGCTAGACCACGGGCCCGCAAGCACCTTCCCTATCGCCTTCTCGCAGATAAAGTCTTCGGTCCGACTTGGGAATAGTTGCAATGAAATTTGGATAGGGCCGGCATGGTGCCCGGCCCCATCCAAATTTCAATTGTAGTAGACCTCTTTGTGGTACTCATTTAGCGCCTTGATGGTAATCTGGTCCTTCTTGGCCATGAGAATGGCATCTGCCGCAGCCTGAGCCGCCTGAATGGTGGTTATGTAAGGGATATGATAGTCCACAGCGCTTCTCCGAATCTGTACGCCGTCCTTGACGGACTGCTTGGTAGTAGGAGTGTTGATGATCAGCTTTACCTCGCCAATCTTGACATAGTCCATAATATTGGGGCTGCCGTTGTAGATCTTATTCACCCTCACCACAGGCAGGCCGGAGCGGCGCAGGTAATCTGCGGTGCTATCCGTAGCAATGATGGAGAGGCCAGCCTCATGCAGCTTCTTGGCAGCTACGGCCACAGCCGCCTTGTCCTCATCCTTGACGGAGATGAAGACCATGCCCTCCAGGGGCAGCGGATTGTCCGCAGAAAGTTCTGCCTTGAAGAAAGCCAGGCCCAGCTTATAGTCTATGCCCATGACCTCGCCCGTGGACCTCATCTCCGGCCCCAGCAGCACGTCTGCCCCCGGCAGCTTGTCAAAGGGCAAGAGCACCTCCTTGACGGAGACGTAGGGAGTCTTTGGCTCCTGGAGGAAGCCCTGCTCCTGCAAAGATTTTCCAATCATGACATTGGCGGCAATCTTGGCCAGGGGCAGGCCTACGGCTTTGGAGACGAAAGGTATGGTGCGACTCGACCTGGGATTGGCCTCCAGCACATAAACCATGCCGTCTTTGTAAGCCATCTGCAGGTTCACAATTCCCACGACATTAAGGCCCAGCGCAATCTTGCGCACGTAGTCCCTTACCACCTCCAAAACCACGCCGGGCAATGTCTGGGGCGGAATCATGCAGGCGCTGTCACCCGAGTGGATGCCTGCCTCCTCAATGTGCTCCATGATGGCGCCGATCAGAACATCGGTGCCGTCGCAGACAGCGTCCACATCTATCTCCACGGCGTTTTGCAGGAAATCATCGATAAGAACGGGATGCTCATGGGATACGTGCACCGCTTCACGCATGTAGACCTCCAGGCCCGCCTCGTCGTAGACAATCTCCATGGCCCGGCCTCCCAGAACGTAGCTGGGCCGCACCAGTACGGGATAGCCGATCCTCGCGGCAACCGCCTTGGCCTCGGCGGGTGTGAAGGCGATGCCGGCATTGGGCTGAGGGATGTTCAACCGGTCCATGAGAGCATTGAACCTCTCCCTGTCCTCCGCCAGATCAATGCTATCCGGGCTGGTGCCCAGGATCTTTGTCTTAAGGCCGCGACGCGCGATCTCCTTTTCCAGAGGGAAGGCCAGATTTATTGCGGTCTGGCCGCCGAACTGCACCAGTACTCCGTAGGGCTGCTCCTTCATGATGATGTTCATGACATCCTCTAAAGTAACCGGCTCAAAGAAGAGCTTGTCCGAGGTGTCGTAATCGGTGGAAACGGTCTCCGGGTTGTTGTTGACGATGTGGGTCTCGATGCCCTGCTCGCGCAGAGCCATCACAGCATGAACCGTGCAGTAGTCAAACTCGATGCCCTGGCCGATCCTGATGGGGCCTGAGCCCAAAATCAGCACCTTCTTTTTGTCTGAGGGCATCAGTTCGCACTGGGTGTCGTAGGTGGAATAGTAGTAAGGAGTCTTGGCCTCAAACTCGGCTGCACAGGTATCCACCATCTTGTAAGTAGGAATGATGCCAAGCGAAATACGCATATCGGTTATCTCTTCCTGGCTCTTGCCCACGATTCCGGCTATTTGCTTATCGGTAAAGCCGGTACGCTTGGCCTTCCTCAGTACCTTTTCATTCAGACCGGCTCCAATCTCCGCCTCCATGGCAATGATGTTCTCCATCCTGTAGAGGAAGTAAGGCTCAATACCGGTGATCTTGGAGATCTCCTCAGAGGACATGCCTCTCTTCAAGGCCAGGTAGATGGCAAAGAGCCGCTCATCCGTAGGATTTTCCAGGAGTTTTTTAACCTCCTCATCCGTCCAGGTAGTGTACTTTCCCGCGTACCCCAGATCTTTATCGATATCCAGGGAACGAATGGCCTTCATGAGAGCCTCCTCATAGCTGCGCCCAATGGCCATGACCTCGCCTGTGGATTTCATGGCCGTGGTGAGGGTCTTATTGGCCTTGACGAACTTGTCGAACGGCCAGCGGGGAATCTTGATCACAACATAATCCACTGTGGGCTCAAAGGAGGCGGGAGTCTCTTTGGTCACATCGTTTCTGATCTCATCGAGTGTCATGCCGATGGCGATCTTAGCGGTGACCCGGGCAATTGGATATCCAGTGGCCTTGGAGGCAAGAGCTGAAGAGCGGGAGACGCGAGGATTGACCTCTATAACCCGGTACTCACCGTTCTTGAATGCAAACTGGATGTTGCAGCCGCCCTCAATTTCTAAAGCGCGAATGATGTTGATGGCAGCGCTTCGCAGCATCTGGATCTCCCTATCGGACAGGGTCTGAATTGGCGTGACGACAATGGACTCCCCGGTGTGAATGCCCATGGGGTCCATGTTCTCCATGTTGCAGATAGTGATGCAGGTATTGTTCGAATCCCTCATCACCTCATACTCCAGCTCAATCCAGCCACCCAGGCTCTCCTCCAGCAGGACCTGGCTGATGCGAGACCTCTTCAGTCCCAGCTCGCAAATGGAGAGCAACTCCTCGCGAGTCCTGGCAACGCCACCACCCGATCCACCCAATGTGTAGGCTGGCCGAACTACCAGCGGCAGCCCCAGCTCCTCCATGAAGGCCAGGGCCTCGTCCAGGGTGTTGACCGCCCTGCTCTTCGGCACAGGCTCGCCCACCCGCTGCATAGCCTTCTTGAAGAGGTCACGATCCTCCGCCTCCCGAATGGACTTGACGCAGGTGCCCAGAACCTCTACATTGAATTTATCCAGAACGCCCATATCTGCCAGCTCGGATGTTATGTTCAGACCTGTCTGGCCGCCAATACCGGCGATAATTCCATCCGGCCTCTCCTTCTCGATGATCTTGGCCACAATCTCCGGCACCAGAGGCTCAATGTATACCTTATCGGCAGTGTCCGGATCGGTCATGATGGTTGCGGGATTGGAGTTGACCAATACAACCTCGATTCCCTCTTCACGCAGTGATTTGCAGGCCTGCGATCCGGAGAAATCAAATTCAGCGGCCTGGCCAATCTGAATGGGCCCCGAGCCGATGAGAAGGACCTTATGGATATCGTTTCTTTTGGGCATATCTACCGCCTCCCGGCATTTGCCTTCCTGCTATTCATTATTTTCAAGACGGATCCAAAGAAAGGATCTTCCGTACAGAGCGGTCCGGGATGGGCTTCAGGATGGTACTGGACCGCCAGAACATTGAGCTTGTCGCTCTTTACACCTTCAACTGTACCGTCGTTGGCATTTAGCTGGGTGATCTCCAGCTCTGTGCCCTCCACTGAGCCAGGCTGGACGGCAAAGTTATGATTCTGAGAGGTGATGTAGACAATCTTCTTTTCCAGGTCTTTGACAGGCTGATTGCCGCCATGATGACCGAATTTGAGCTTGAAGGTCTGGGCACCCAGGCCCAGCGATATAACCTGATGTCCCAGACAGATTCCAAAGACAGGAATCTGTCCAACAAAGTGCTTGACGGCTGAGATGGCCTCCCTGGCCCCCTCGGGATCGCCAGGTCCATTGGAGACAAAGAGGGCCTCTGGCCTTGCCGCCTCGATCTCAGACACGCTGGCATGAGCGGGAAGCACTGTAATATCGAATCCGCGGCATGAGAGGCTTTTTAGAATATTCCTCTTAATCCCTAAATCCAGCACCGCCATGCGCGGGCCACGACCCTCAATGCGATAAGGCGATTTACAGGTCACATCCCCGAGCAAATTTTGCGCGGAGATATCGGCCTGGGACCGGGCCATTGCCACCACATCCTGATCTTGCACATCCCTCCGGTCGCCTACAGCAAGCGCGGCTTTCATCACACCAAGCTCCCTTACCTTCAAAGTGAGCATGCGGGTATCCACGTCACATAGTCCGGGCTTACCCTGATCAATAAGGAACTTGTTGATCGTTTTTGCTTGACAATGGTGTGTGGGACGATCCCAGTATTCCCGGCAGACCATGGCGCGAGGCCACATCAGGTCAGATTGAAAATCCTCGCCGCTTACGCCGTAATTTCCCTGTAGCGGGTATGTGAACATGAGCATCTGTCCGTGGTAAGAGGGGTCTGTTAATGCTTCCTCATAACCGGACATAACGGTAGTAAAGACCAGTTCACCCGAGACCGTGCCAGGCGCACCAAAACCGGTACCTTCCACCCTTGTACCGTCTTCTAACCCTAAGACCCCAATCATAGTATCGGCAACACAAGAAGCTAAGTCATCTAAATACATTTCGATATCATCATCTTTTTTAAGCTGGAGCCCTATCCCGCATGCATGGAAGTTAAAGTGGAGATCATAAAAAGCTCCGATTTCAGGCAGGTCTATGCCATTGGCGCGATCGGGGGCCACAGCCCCTACGACTTTCGCATTGCCTTCTACAACGACTCGCCAAGGACGCTGGTCGAGGACGGAAAGAGCATGACGGTCATGGAGAGAAAGATCGATACGGAGATCATTCTCTCACCCCTGGCGGCAAAAGAACTGGCCAACTGGCTGGTAGAACACATTAAGGACTACGAGAAGGTCTTCGGGGAGATCAAGAGGCCGGGATCGGTATCTCAAGGTCCTGCCATTGCTGAGAAGAGCAGCGAGTCGGCAGCTATCCAGGGATATATGTGAGGCAGCCATGAACAACAAAGAGAAGGTGCTGCTGCACAGAGGCATAGACAAGGTCAAGCAGAAGAAGTTTGATGAGGCTACTGAGATCTTCGAGCAAGTGCTGGCTATGAACCAGGAGATACCGGAAGTCTGGAATAACCACGGTGTAGCTCTCTATGGCCTTCAACGCTTCGAAGATGCCATGCAAAGCTACGATCGATGCCTGGCCATCGACCCTGAAAATCTGGACGCTCTGCGCAACAAAGGCTTCCTGCTAAGAAACCAAAAGAGGCTGGAAGAGGCGCTTGTAGTTTACGACTGCGTGCTCCAGAAAGGGGGCGATGCTTATGACATGGAATCCACGGCAGCAGTATTGACTGCATTAGGGCGGCTCGAGGAAGCATTAAGCTGCCTGCATCTGGCCAGGGAGACAATGCCTTTGAAGCGCTTGGAAGATGAAATTGAGATGGTAAAGAACCTGATGGAGCAGAGAGGCATCCCCGTTCCTCAGGAGAGAGCCCCACCGGAGATAGTCTTTCAGAGAGCCATTCAGAGAGATCTTCAGGGGAAAGAGTGATAAGTTCTACATCTTTATAGCACAACATTGGGGGACAGATATTGAAAGGCTTCATAATGATAAACGTTGAGCCGGGAACGGAAAAGGCGGTCCACGATTGCCTGGAAAGCATCAGAGGTATTCGAGAGGTTGTGCCTGTCTACGGAGAACGGGACTTCATAGCCATAGTTGATGTGGAAAGCATATCCGACCTAAACCGGGCTGTTCTGAGCGTAAGAGAGATCAATGGAGTGGCTTATACTCAAACTATACTTGGCATGGAGTTGAAGTTCTAAAGATAAATGCCCACGCATAAAGATGCCAGCTCGCTTGCGCCACTTTATCTAGCGGTCTTCGTAGCAGTCCTGGGGTTCTCCCTGGTCGCGCCGTTCTTTCCTCGCTATGCCATGGATCTGGGCGCATCTTACACCATGCTCGGACTTATTGTCTCCGTCTATGGTGCGGTGCAGCTTTTCACCCAAATCCCCATGGGCCGCATCTCCGATCAGATGGGGCGAAAGAAGATCATGCTTCTTGGCCTGGCCACAATCTCCTTCCTTCCGCTCTTGTACATCTATGCGAAGAGCGCCCATTCACTCCTGTTCATCAGAGCTTTGGGGGGACTTGGGGCATCCGCCGTCTGGCCAATCGCCATGGCGCTCATTATCGATCAGGCAGAAGCGAAAAACAGAGGATCGGCCATGGGCCGGTACAATGCGGCATTCTTCTCCGCATTAGCCTTAGGCCCCCTCATCGGTGGAATGCTCTACGATTTTCTCGGCCTTAATGCCCCTTTTTATTTGTGGGCTCTTCTGGGAACCGTTTCGTTCTTTGTTGTCTATTTCCGGGTAAGGGAACCGGAGAAAATAAAGGTAGAGATGGGCCTTCTTCCTTCAAGGGGAAAGGATTCGCTCATTGCCCACGGCTATCGGCCCACATTTCTGGCCTGCTCTTGTGTTGTCCTCTGGGCGGGTGTTGTAGGCGGCTTCAACTTCACCATGCTGCCCAGCTTCGCTGCCAGCCTGGGCCTTAATGCTACGGATGTGGGAATAATCTACCTGGTCTATGGAGGCAGCACGGCTCTTTTTAATATCTACTTTGGCCGCCAGGCCGACCGGGGAACGAGAAAAAAACTCATTTTCGTCGGATGCCTGATGGGAGCCATCAGCTTTGCTGCACTTCCCCTGGCGAATACCATGATACCCGTCACATTACTTTTCGCGGGAATGGGAATGGGACTGGGTATGGCAAACCCGGCCGCCGCAGCGCTAATCGCCGATACAACCTGTGACGAGCGAAGAGGAGAGGTTTACGGCATCTTCAATACGGCTCGCATGAGCGGTGTGGTGATCGGACCGCTTATTGCAGGATTGACTGCTGACCTGCATGGAGTTGATGGTACAATCTCTGCTTTCACACTGCTGGCAATCGCCATAACCCTGGGAACCCTGTTCGTCCGAGAATCGAATAAAACGAAATGCGAATGAAAATAAAAAAAAAAACAACCGGCAGGATCAGTTCCATCCGCCCTATTCTTTTAAAGCACACCGGGAGTATTTAAGGTGCCCCAGGAGCCTTGCGATCCAATCCTCAGCGAAGACTTGCCCTGCGCGTACTTGAGGTTATCTTCCAGGTGCCCGCCAAAGGTTACCGGAACGGGAGACATGGATAAAGGAGCCTTGCTGCCGATCTGAACGGTATTGGTGTTGTTGCTGAGTCTAAAGGGAATGGCATTGTAGTAGAAGCTCTGGCCAAGAAGAGGGAAATAAGGAGCATCCAGGATTTCCAGAATAGACATATCCGCTGGTTTAAAGGAGGCTACCTTGGCAGGGTAGTTCATCTGGAAGAACATGGGATCATCGTAAAGCCACATCGTTGCCAGTCCGGTACCGGCCAGCATTAAAACCACAGCTAATGCAATCGTATATTTCATCATGGATTCACCCCCAGACATCCGTTGGATTTAAACCTATTGCTTTTCAAGGCGTCCGCCAGAATCCATTGGAATAAATCCTCACCGACGAGCCAGTTCTGGCGATAGCAATCGTCTTTTGAAGATCCTCATGAGTGCCGATCCACCAGGCATTTACCGGATATTTCTGGACGAAATATGGCTGGTAGTAATAATAGGGACCCAGGTAGCTCCAGGGATAATACCATAGCGCATCGATATACGTCTGCCGGGTGGGGTAGCCTGGCAACGTATAACTGTAAGCGGGATAATAATATTGATAATATGGCAAAGTAACGTCACCGTATCTATAGACGGGGCCTGAACCAAGCCAGTCCCAGTATGTCTTAGTTGTATCCGCCTGCTGTGCACCGGCAAAGGTTGCTACGAAAAGAATAGCAAGAAACAGGACCGCTATGATTTTTACCATTGTTCAACCCCCCTAAATAATGGGCAGCAGAATATATAAAACTTTCCTGCAATCGTTAAAGCGAAAAAAATTAAAAAGATATGGCAGGACCTCCTGCCCCATCTCACTATCTTTTTACGACGACCACCTTATTGATCCCCACCTGATTTAGAAGCACATAGTCCTGACCTACCGCACTGTCGTAGCCGGTAGCCGGGGCATGCTTGCCGTCCCGGACGTAGACATAGACGGTATAAACGCCGCCATCAGTTGGTGCATTGGTCCAGATCCACTGGTTCTTTGTTGACCAATCCGCTGCGACCATCCAGACGTTTCCGGTTGACGGGCCCTTCAGCCAGAACCGGTAGAGTATCGGATCTTTGTTGGCATCAGTGGCTTTTGCAGTCCATTTCACTGGCGTTCCTGCGCTCTGCGGGCTTATCTTATCAGGGGCAAGAGCCGTCAGCCTGGGTGGCTCATTGGGCATGAGCTGATAAGTGGCTCCCAGTGCGCTATCGTAACCGGTCACAGGACTATGCATTCCATCCCTAGCGTAGACATAGACGGAGTATTCTCCGATATCACTGCCAGGACTGGTCCAGGTCCACTGGTTCTTTGTTGACCAATCCTGTACTACCATCCAGACGTTTCCGGTTGACGGGCCCTTCAGCCAGAACCGGTAGAGTATCGGATCTTTGTTGGCATCAGTGGCCGTTGCGGTCCATTTCACTGGCGTTCCTGCGCTCTGCGGGCTTTTCCTGTCGGGAGTCAGAGCCGTCAGCTTAGGCGGCTGATTGGGCGTGAGCAGATACGATGCACCCAGCGCACTGTCGTATCCCGTCTCAGGATTGTGCTTTGTGTCCCGGACGTAGACATAGACGGAATAAGCCCCGCCGTCGCTGCCAGAACTGGCCCAGGTCCACTGGTTCTTTGTTGACCAATCCTGCACTACCTTCCAGTTGCCTCCGGTC
The DNA here is from genome assembly GCA_964506745.1 of uncultured Methanotrichaceae archaeon. GTDB lineage: Archaea > Halobacteriota > Methanosarcinia > Methanotrichales > Methanotrichaceae > Methanothrix. The sequence goes on from CAZDLZ010000013.1 coordinate 51,626, forward strand.
GACGGGCCCTTCAGCCAGAATCTATAGAATAACGGCTCTCTATCTGGATCTGAGGCCATTGCCACCCACTTAATGCTCGTGCCGGCGATCTGGGAACTGGGCTTATCCGGCTTCAGGGAGATGAGAGCAGGAGGCTGGTTTGGCCGCAGCACGGTGAAAAGTGCTCCTGCATCATCATCCCATCCGCTCGGGCTGGAATGCAGGCCATCCCTCACCTGCACCTGAATCTCACTTGTTCCTGCATCAGCAGGCGAAGTGGGCCATACCCAGGTAGGATCTGTGGACCAATCCCGCACAATCCTCCAGACACCACCGGTAGCAGCTCCCTTCAGCCAGTACCTGTAGAACACAGGGTTTCCTTCCGGATCCATGGCAGATGCCCTCCACATAACTGTGGCACCTATGGGTTGCGGGCTAAACACATTGCTGGCCAGGCCGGTGATAACCGGCGGAAGGTTCTGGTTGACAACAAAGAAGGAAGCTATTTCATAGTCGTCTGAGCCTCCCGGTCCGGCATGATTGCCGTCTCTAACTGCCACCAGCACCTGGCTGTGGCCGACATCCATAGGATTGGTTCTCCAGATCCAGCGGTTGTTATATCCCCAGCCGGTCTGGTCCATCCAAAATCCGTTGGTAGAAGGCCCGCGCAGATAGAACTTGTACTGCAGGCGATCGCCCTCCGGATCAGAGGCAAGTGCGGTCCATTTGATCCAGCTCCCCACAAACTGTGGAGCCGGCCGATCGGAGAACAACACGTTAACGCGCGGCGGCTGGTTGGGGCTGGTAAGTTTGAAGGAAACAGTCTTCTTGATGTCGAAGCCTGACGGCCCGGCGTGATTGCCGTCTCTTATCGAGACCTCAATCTGATAGGTTCCCGGCGCATACCCAACGGTGCTCCAGGTCCAGACGTTGTTCGTGGAGTATCCGGTATCAGATCTCACTGCAGAGGACGGCGCCGGTCCGCGCACCATGAATCTGAACTCCAGAGTATCTCCGTCGGTGGCTCCAGCGGTCCAGATTACGGGCTTGCCTGCCTTCTGCGGGCTGGCCAGGTTCGAGACCAGCGTGGGGTTGGTAGGCGGCAGGTTATTGTTGCGGTTGCCAAAGTCGATTCCCTGCTTGCTTTCTCCTGCTGCCAAAGAGATGGAGTAATCCTGTCCACCGGAACTGGCAGGCGGTTTGGTCTGAGTCCAGCCGGACTTTGCTACCTCGCTCAACACATAGCTTGCGGGAGTGATGTTCAGGAAGGCATAGGAGCCGCCAGGTCCAGTGTTTGTGGTATTGATCACGACCAGGGTCGTGGCATTCTTGAGCTGAATAGTCCAGCCGGAGAGCCCTGCCTCGCCGGCATCCTTGACGCCATTTCCATTGAGGTCATGAAACTTCATTCCAAAGATGGAACCCAAAGAAGGCTGGGTGGCCAGCTTGTTGCCGAAGTCTTGGTTGCTGGAGCTGCCTGGGACACGAACTGAGCGTACCGTTGGTGTGGTGGCAGTCCAGCCCTGTCTGGCCAGCTCCTTGATCTCGTAATTACCGGGCGGGATGTTGATGAACCTGTAGGCTCCGCCGGCATCTGTATTGACCTGGGCCAGCAGTATATCGGGGGCAGGTCCGGGTACCACATACACCAGATCGATTCCCCAATTGGGGACACCAGTCTCTCCAGCATCCTTTACACCATTGCCGTTCAGATCGTTGAACTTCATTCCGGAGATGATGTTGGGACTGACTGCCGGAACGTTCACCACGGCATGGACCTGCGTTGTCACAGTAACCAGTATTGGGTCATCTACCTCGTAGGTTCCCGGCACCAGGTTGCTGAAGGTATAGGTGCCGTCCTGGCCTGTGGTCACGCTGGCCAGTTCTTTGCCGTTCTCCACCAGCTTGACCTCCTGGCCGGGAAGGCCGGGCTCATCTTCGTCTTGCACTCCATTGCCATTGGCATCATAGAACTTCTTGCCCGTGATGGACAGGTTGCCCTTGTTGCCGAAATCTTTTCCGGAGACGTCCGCGTCCAGTAGTTCGACGCTGTAAGATCCCTGAGGCAGAGTCTGAGTCCATCCATCCTGGACAACTTCGCTCACCGTGTATTTGCCGGGTGCCAGGTTCCTGAACGCGTAGGATCCGTCCTGACCCGTGGCGGTGACGTTAATGATATTGCCGTCTTTGGCAAGCTGAATATTCCAGTCGGCAAGAACTGCCTCATCTCCATCTTTTGCTCCGTTTCCATTCAGATCGTTGAAGTTGGCTCCGGAGATGGACCAGGACCCATGGTTGCCAAAGTCTCTATCGACCACATCAGCATCGACAAGCACAACCGAATAGGACCCCTCTTGAGGTGCGGTCCTGGCCCAGCCGGACTGCTCGACCTCATTTATGGTATAGGTGCCGGGCAGAAGGGACTCGAACCTGTAAGATCCGTCCTTCGCCGTTGTAAATTCCTTTTGCACAGCCTCATTGTCCTGAGTCGTTCCAAAGAGAGTGATCTTCCAGCCCTCCATTCCCGGCTCGCCGTCGTTGGCTTTGTTGCCGTTAAGGTCGTTATACTTCATGCCGGATATGCTGTAGGATGTCAGCTTATTGGCGAAGTTCCTGTCGGCGGCATCGCCCTCCAACAGGTCCACAACATAAGATCCGCTCCCAGGATTGATGGCCTTCCAGCCGGTGGGTAGTGTCTCGCTGACTGTGTAGCTTCCCGCCATAAGCCGCTCGAAGCGGTAGGATCCGTCCTCACGAGTTAAGGCGCTGATCTCGCCGTCTGGCCCGGTAAGACTGATTGTCCAGCCGGACAGGGCTTCGCCGCTATCAAAGACGGAGTTGCCGTTCTTATCATCATAAGCTGTGCCGGAGATGTTCCAGGCAGGCTCGCTGAGAGTGACGAATGCAGACAGCTCAGCGTCAAAGCCATCCTCATCAGCGTGCTTTCCATCTCTAACCTGGACCTTAACCTGATTTTCGCCGGCATCCGAAGAGGATGTCGTTTGGGTCCAGGTGCTGGCAGTGCTCCACTCAGCAGCAGTCTGCCAGGCACCGCTTGTGGCCGGTCCGCTCCGCAAGAAACGGAATAACAACAGGTCCAAGTCTACATCAGTGGCATTGGCAGTCCAGGTTATGGCAGTACCGGGAATCTGAGGACCGGTGACATCTGCGGTCAGAGAATTCAAGACAGGAGTCCGGTTTTCTACTGGGGGAATCGCAGGTGCTGCGATCTTCGTTTCATTGACTGGCAGCTGCGCCGTCACATTTTCCGGTGCTATGGGTGTGGTTATGTTCTCTGTTTCAGGTGGTACCACTGTTTCAGGAGCAATCGTCACAGCTTGCGTTTCATTGACGGACTGCTGCGGTGTCACATTTTCCTGTACTACCGGTATGGTTATGTTCTGATTCTCTTCTGGCACGGTTGCATTCTCGACCGTGACAGGCTGTGCAATCGGCGCAGGAGCATTTATGGTAAACTCGCGGCTCATGTTGCTGCCTTCGCCCTGC
>CAZDLZ010000014.1:0-2107 GCA_964506745.1 uncultured Methanotrichaceae archaeon
AGGACTCACAGAGGACTCGATTATTCCATTACCCACGCGAAACAGCGAGGAACCAGTAATACTTGCATTTATTGCAGAGGCACACTTCATTTACTTCACAATGGGTCTTTTGGTCTGATGGAACATAAATATGACCCCCGGAAAATGAAAATTTGAAATATTAGTAGTGCATGGTCAATTTCTTTATCGACTGCTGAATTAGCTGATTACTATTCCGCATTCCCTTCCACGATCCTGATCTCCTCATCCGTCAGCCCGTAAAGCCTGTACACCACCGCATCGATCAGCCCGTCCGTCTGCCTGATTCTCTCTCGCAAGGGCAGCAGCTTGCCCATCGACCCCTCGAACTCGGCCTGCAGCGCCTGCGCCGGCTCCCGGCGGGCCGGATCGACAGCCAGCTTCTTCCTGTTCTTCCTCAGCACCGCTAAAAAGCCTTCGTAATCGTGCTCGTAGTAGCTTTGCAGCTTGGTCTTGGGCGTCAGGTCCTCCACCTTGGCCCCCACGTAGCCCTCCAGCCAGCCCAGGAAGCCTTTGATCTCCTGCTGCTTTTGTTTATTCATCTCCAGCATTCTTTCCGCCAGGAAGGCCAGGAGGTCGTGCACCACATCCGATTTTTCCTGGTCGGCGATGAAGTTGCCTTCTCCGTCCTTGGGCAGGCAGGCGTCTACCAGGGCTAGGATCTCCGCGCTCTCGCCTTGGGCATAGAGCTGCTGCAGCTCTGCTCCCTGGCGGGCGCGCTCGTCCGCGGGGGTGGTGAAGGAGATGCGGCGAATGGGAAAATCACGTACTTGTTTTGGATAAGTATGAGAATACGATCCTTGCAGAGTGCCTGTGGCAAAAATTTCTCGGAAATACCAGGCAATTATGGAGCTTGCGACTATTGCTAATGTGTAAAGCAAATCAGGCACATCATCTTCAATTCGTGGATAGCCTTCAAATTCGGTTTGAGCCCCAGTTCTTTCCACGTTTTTATAAAGCGTTACACAGGTAACCAGATGATCGCAATATAAACCCTTATCGTCATATGAAACAACAATTTTTTCGTTCTTTGCAGTTACGTCACGAACGACAACCTTTGGATGCTCAAAAAGCTCTGGAACACGCGGACCATACATTTCCTCGCGCCTGTAATCTAAAAATCTGCCATCAAGTTGTATCTCGTATCTTTGAAGGGTTTTTCCATCGAAAAATTGTTTTGCATTTCCAATTGGTGTTTTAGTGATTACATCTGCCTTTCGAAAAGATTTGCCATCTTTGCTGTGGACAGTCGCACCTACCATTACGTAACAATATTGTCCCAGTCGAATCGATAATGAATCAATGCGGTTCAAGATATCAGACGTTTCTGCTCTTGCTATTTTAGGCCTAAACTGGCTTGTCGGTCCAACAAGCCATTCTGCTAGAGGTACTCTGTAGAGAGCTTGGGCTGTACTGGCGATTGTGGGTGGTTTTTCGTATATTACTTCCCAATTGGGCAACGGTTTTTCATTCTGAATCACGTATATTGCGCAATGCCTGGATACATCATCAAAAACATTTTTGCCTTCAAAATGTGTCCATCGAATAAGAGTTGTATCATGGACCAAGGCGATCCTCAATTGCGAAGCATATTTTTCGCGAGCAACTGCATCTGGAAGAATGAATGAGTGATAACCACCCTGGCGAAGAATCCTTAATGAGAGTGCAACAAAGGGAATGTAGAGGTCCCAGTGCCCGGACATCATTTCTTTTTGCTGACAACACGATACAATTGCATTACGAACTACGTCGTCAAGGTCAGTCATTGTCCATGCATTCGCATATGGCGGATTGCCCACCACCACATCAAATCCGCGCCCTTCTCCCTGGAACGCTTCCGGAAACTCTAGCTCCCAGTGGAAGAACCGCTTCTCCCGCCCGAGCGCCTGTGCCCGCAAAAACCACTCCTGCTCCCGCAGTCCGCCCCAGTCCGGGAACTTCTCAGGGCTCAGGTGGTTTTGCAGCTCGTAGTAATCGTCGTCATTCACCTTGTTGCCAAAATAGGTGGACAGCCAGACGTTGGAAAGCTCGTTCAGCCTGCTGGAGAGTTCCGATTCTTTGATCTGGCGAAACTGCTCCTCCTTCCACT
>CAZDLZ010000014.1:2117-6467 GCA_964506745.1 uncultured Methanotrichaceae archaeon
TGCAAATTATCATCCGGCAGCGCCGCCATGAGGCTGTACTTTTTCAGCAGTCCCTCCGTGTGGCTCCGAAGGCCATAGCTCCACAGCGCTGTCTGCTCCGCGTCTCCGCCGGGCAAGGTGGCGAGCTTATCCAGCTCCACCCCGATGAGCGAGTTTCCGCAGCGCAGGTGGTGGTCTAAAAAGCTCAGCGGCTTGTTGGAGGCAACCGTGGTCAGCCACAGCGAGAGCTTGGCCAGCTCCACTGCCATGGGGTTGAGGTCCACGCCGTAGATGCAGTGGCGGACCACCTCCCTGCGCGCCCAGTGCACATCCTGCTCGGCTATCTCTTTTGAATCGGCCTCCTCCGGCCTGGCCGTGGCCCAGGCGGACACCAGCCAGCGGGCGAGTTGATCCGTCGCCTCCACCAGAAAATGGCCGCTGCCCATGGCCGGGTCGAGCACCTTGATGGAGAGAATATGATCGGCAAAAGGCCTGCTGGTGCCCAGCCAATCCTGTTTCTTCTTCTCGATCACCGGCTCAATGGTATTCTTGACGATGTACTTTACAATGTAGTCCGGGGTGTAGTAAGAGCCGGTAGCCTTGCGCTCGCCTTTATCCGTGGCCAGATAAATCTCGCCTGCCTGAGCGGTGTCCAGGACCTTTCGCTTGCCAGCTTCGCCCGCGGGGATCCATTGCTCCCTGCCTTTCTCCTTGACGGCGGCCATCGGCCGCAGCGCTACGCGCAGCCGATACTCCAGGAGGCCCTCGTAGATCGATCCCAGGTGGCGGATCTCCAGAGATGAGTAGTCCACAAACCCCTTCTGCGGGCTTTGGGAACGGGACAGCAGGTCAATGGCCCTGGCCAGAAATAGGTCGCCCAACCTGGCGCTCTCCAGGAATTCATTCTTGGCCGGGTCGAAGAGACCGCCGTTGTAGGCCGGGATGTAAAACTCCTCACTCGGTATGCGGCGCGACTCGCTGCCGTCGTTGATAAGGCAAAAGAGGTTCTTCAGGCTCTCCCAGTAAGAGTACCGCACGGATAAGAGCGGCTCGCCCCTGTCCAGGCGCGCTGCCACGTCCACCTTCAGCTTTTGCAGGGAAAGCTCGTGGTAGTAGCGGTTATTGGTGTCCAGCAGGCCGCGGCTCTCCGCATAGAAGATGAAAAGCAGCCGATAGAGCAGTCGCATGCTGTTCTCCTGCACCTGGGCAACTGCCGCTTTGTCAGGCGCAGGCGCGCTTGTGGCGGCCTCGGCCAGAAATCCCTGGGCCAGGATCTTCATGGCCCGGTAGACGTTCTCCTTCAGATCCTCGCCAATTTCCTGGGCGTAGGCCACGCTCTCCTCTCGAACGCTGTCTAGAAAGCAGCCGCCGTCCACCGTCTGCCCGAAGGCCTCCCGGCAAAAGAAGAGATAGAAATACTTGAAGCACTCCAGGTCGCCCCTCTCCAGAAGAGCTGGCAGGTCCACCTCGTAGAAGCTGTCCAGCTTGTAGCTCGTCGTCTCGTGGTAAAGCCGCCAGAGCCGTCCCGAGGTAAGAATGGCCCACTTGGGGGCAGTGTCTCGCAGGTAAACGTCGATCTGAAAGCTGGGGTTTTGCATCCCGAAGATCCCCAGGCCCTTGCGGCTCTTGTCCAGCGAGATCTTCCAGGATTTGGCATCACCCACCGCCACAGCGCGCCGGTAGTAGTCCTCACCCGGATGGGCCTCTGCCTCCTCCCGGCTCAGCTCATCAGGATAAAAAGCATAGTCCGGCGTCCGGTCCTTTCCGGCTACCTTGCCCTGCACGCCGAAGTAGTGACCCAGGATACGCAGTACCGGGCGGATGAAGTTCTCCTCTAGCTGGGATTCGTTGTAGTTCTCCAGGACGCGCGCCTTTCGCTGGTAAAGCTCCTTGATCCTGGTGAAGGCCTCTTCGGGATCAGCTTTTCGCCACTCGGAACTATCTATGACCAACTTTTCCAGATAGTGGTTGGAGAACAGATTGCTGTTCTTAAAGGGGCGAAAGTCCTGAGTCATCTTGCCCTAAGGCCTGACCTCGGAAATGATAAAAGTATCGAAAAGATCAGATCTTGCGAGGAAATGCAAAAGTCTTAATTGCAGATTACACATACTGTTCCTGCATTAAAAAATCTAATTATAATATCAGTATATTACTTTCGATCCAAATATGTATATAAATTAATTTAGACTATGGGCGTCAGGCTGATCCTGTTCCTATCTTCCAAAAGCATGTAATAGGGCTCGGTTCTGGGGATAATTCCATACAGACACAGACCGCCGTTTAATTCGTTGACCAGTAAATAAGTATCGGCGGTATGAACGGCCATGTTCATGCTCTCCTGGCCGCTCTTCACCACGAGCACATTTATATCGTTGGTCTCTTTCCAGTTGCGGATCATCAGGTTAACCAAATTGAGTACCGCTTTGTAGCCGAAGGCAAACTCAATGGAGTCCAGGCCGATTATGTTCAGTATGGGCCGGCCCGTGCTCTCCCTGAGTGCGTCCCACTTCTCTTGCAGCTCCTTTCCCCATGCAACCGGATCTTCTCCTTCCGGCTGAGCGACAACGACGTTGGTAGGAACAAAGATGTCGCGGGTGCTGAGCTGGTAGCCGATGCTGGGCAAGATAAAGACGCCTCTGCCGTTCTTGATGGCGTTCGATGCCAGAGCTGTTAGGATCTGGTAGTACCTTTTACCCACACCGTGGTCTATTTCCAGGACATTGCATGAGCCGTATTTGAGACCACCCGTCACGATATCGAGGTCAGGAATGCCTGTCGAGATGCGATCTTTTTGGGGATCGGCAACTCTCATGCCGTCACTGGCAATTCTGGCATCTTGGTGTTCCCGGTAAGGCTCAAAGAACCGGAACCGCCCATTGTGTAATGTGACTGTGTAGGTCTTCTGGCTGATCTCCACCCCTCGCAGCTTATCAAGTTTTATCTGCCGAACATAGCGGCTCCTCATGCTTCCCTCGGCATAGCCGGGCAGGCGGAACTGCTCCATGGTCACCACACCGTCCACGATGTAGTCCAGGGGCATGACACTGGCAAATTCGGAGACGAAGATGAGGTGTGTGTCCAGGTCACGGGCAAATTCGCATATGTTCTGCTCAAAGCTGTGTTGGGCATCGCCGATGAGGTGGGCGGTATAATTCAAGACCGCATCCCAGCTATCGATGATAATCATGGGATTGTCCATCTCCTCGGCCTCGTCAAAGAATACCTTGAAGAAATCCAAAACGGCATAATAGTTGGATAGATCTTTGCCCACACCCTTCAGGCTCTCCAGGAGTTTGGTCTGGGTGGCATTGACCACATTCTTGGGAGGGACGACCTCTTTCACCCATGGATTGGTGGCATAAAGCCGGCGAGGATCTACGCGAGTGGATATGTACATTCCATTGCGATCCTCACATAAGCTATTCATGATCTCCAGGGCTAAAGTAGTCTTACCGGTTCCCGGCAGGCCCTTGATGAGAAGCGTCTGGCCGCTTTCAACCGTGAAGAAGTCTTTGATCTCCCTTGGTATGGACATTTGCGGGGTGCTGGGCATGTATTTATTCCTCAATTAATATCTCGTCTTCAGTTTTGCACATGCATCTGTTGGCACGCTTCAGGATTGCGCATATCCTTTCCGGATCAACCTGAAATGAAAAGTGAACGGTATTGTCTTTGCCATTGAAAAAATCAAGATCTACCTTTGGCAGCACCTCTATGTTTAAAGTCCGCGCCGCCTCTTCCCTATGTTTTGTGCCCATTCTCTTATTTCTCCAGAGCTTTGACGGGCCTACCTCCACGAATTCAACCAAGCCCTCAGAGCTGAGCACGGAGAGATACTTGATCACCGTGGTCTTGCTGACGCCTGCTTTCTTGGCCACATCTACCGTGGTTAGACCTACCTCGGCTTCCCCTATGACTTCCAGGATCTTTTCTTTGTATGAGGCCATTTCAGTGCCACCGTTCGTTTGGTAAGACTTTTAATTATTTCCCATACTCATATTTCAATTTTTCATATTGATTTCTTTATCCATCCAGGCAAAGGCCGGAAAAAATAAATGCTGATCGGTCTTTGGAGATAGAAAGCAGGAGCGATATGGCACAGGAAGACGACAATTGCAGGAGTGGCTATGAAGATCCATGGCCGCCCGTGCGCGGCGACTATAGGGTAGGCGACCCAAATATGGGTGTAGTGGTGGTGACCCTGGCCAGCCAGCTTTATCCCAGGAATGCAGCCATATGCGGCCAGTGCAAGACGGAGAACCTGGGAATTGAGAAGATCGTGGCCAATGTGGTCTCCAATTGCAATATCCGGTTCCTCATCCTCTGCGGCATGGAGTCGAAAGGCCACCTGCCTGGCAATACCATTTTAGC
>CAZDLZ010000014.1:6477-19305 GCA_964506745.1 uncultured Methanotrichaceae archaeon
AGCCCTGCACAAAAATGGCATAGACGAGCAGGGCAGGATAATCGGCTCGTGCGGGGCCATACCTTTCATCCAGAATCTGCCACCGGAAGCCATTGTGCGCTTCCAGCAGCAGGTGGAGCTGATAGACTGCATCGGCCTGGAAGACATTGTGCAGATCGAAGAGCTAATCACCAGGTACAGCCGCCTTAGCGAGCCTTATCCGGCAAAGCCCTTTCAGGTAATGAAGAGAAAGGCAACGTCGCGGCAGATTGCATTTGGCCAGGGTGATCTCTCCTTTGGCGGCAGGGTCGTCATGGACACATCGGCCTGGATTGTCAAGGATGAGGTCATGGAAAGCGGCTAATGCAGAGGGATGACAATTGTTTCGATTCAGCAAAGAGCAGTCCATTGTAAATGTGGCGGGCGTGAAGTTCGGAGGCCAGTGCGGCGAGCTGCCTTCGGTTTTGTGCGGCACAATCTTCTATCAGGGGCACAAAATTGTAGAGGATGAGGAGAAGGGCATCTTCGATAGGGTGGCTGCGGAGAGGCTGATATCTCGCCAGGCGGAGCTATCTGAGGAGACGGGGTGCCCCAGTGTCCTGCACCTCTACGCGCGCAGCATCGAGGCTTTTGAAAGGTACCTTTGCTTTGCAGAACGGGTCTGGAGCGGCCCTTTTATCATTGATTCAGCAGATGCTGCCACGCGCGGCGCGGCTGCGCTCCTGGCCTCGGAGCTGGGATACGCTGACCGGGCTATCTACAACAGCATCAGCCTGGCCACGGAGGAGAAGGAGGCGCAGGCTCTGCAAGACTCGGAGATCGACTCGGCCATCATCCTGGCCTACAATCCGGCCCAGCCGGGCGTGGACGGTTCACTGGCCATCCTGGAGACAGGGGGGTCAGTCTGCGAGAGGGGGCTGCTCACTATGGCCAGGGAGATGGGGCTGCAAAATCTGCTCATCGATCCGGCAGTCTTGCCTTTGGGCAGTGGCGCCGGGTCGGCTCTGCGTTTCTCCGTGGCTGCCAAGGCGCGCCTGGGCCTGCCTGTGGGCTCGGGCATCCACAATGCGGTCTCTTCCTGGCCATGGCTCTCCAAAAAAGAGACGACGATCAAGAAGGGCTGCGACGCTGCGGCTGGGGCCATGCAGCTTCTCGCGGGAGCGGACTTCCTGCTCTACGGGCCCATTGAAAGCGCTGATATCATCTTTCCTGCGGCGGCCATGGCTGACATTCTCATTGCCGAGGCTGTGCGTGACCTGGATATTTTACCCGGCGAGGCGCATCCTCTGCACCGATTGGTTTAGGGTGCATCCACTGGTCATCGGTAAAGGAAAGCATAGCTAGATCCTGGAGGAGATGATACTGGTGGCAGGTGATCAAATGGCCGATGTTCGCCTTGGAGCAAAAACTGTATCCCTCATGAATACGATTCTATTATATTCCAGGGAGTTGTCAATGGAATTTCGCAGGCAAAAAGCCCTTGACGAATTCGTAAAAAGAGCATCTGAGGCTTATGGAGATCGAATCCAAGGCATCACCCTCTTTGGCTCCGTTGCTAGGGGAACAGCTCGGCCCGACTCGGATATAGATCTATTAGTAGTAGTAGACAAAGAAGACTTTCGGCTTAGGAGAGAGCTTATCGGCATGGCCTTCGACATGCTGCTCGAAACAGGTGAAGATATTTCTGTAAAGGTCCTCTCTCAAAAGGACTTTGAAGCCCGTAAGGGATTCTCCTTCTTGAGGAATGTCATATCCGAAGGTGTGAAAATTGCCTGAAGATGAATTGGCAGATCTGCTCTCGGAAGCCGAGAATAGGCTGAGAGCTGCCCGTCATCTTTTGGAGGAAAAATTTTATGATGATGCTGTGAGCAGGGCTTATTACAGCATGTATTTTTCGACCGTGGCGCTACTCCTCACCAGGAACATTCGTGTTAAGACGCACAAGGCCCTCATTGCCCGTTTTGGCCAGGAGTTTGTTGATACGGGAATTATTGAACGGTACTACGGGAGAGCCTTAAGGATTGCCGAAGAATTGAGATCTGAGGCCGACTACTCCATTTCCCGTGATATCTCAGAAGAAGAAGCCTGTGAAATAATAGAGGATGCAGAAAAATTTCTGGCGCGACTAAAAAAAGCCATAAGCAATTCCAAATGAAATACCATTATCCCCCGCGCCTTGACCTCCATCTTCCCGCCCTTCCGCCAGGGCCAAATCCGCTTTTCACCTTCTAGCCCTCTGCGCTCCCCCGGCGGGCCCGGTGTGCGCGGGCGGCCTTTAGCAGGGCCACCTTGCGATCGCTGAAGTGGTGGCGGCGCAGGGATGACTGCTGCGCCATAATACGCGAGTTGTTCATAGCACCAGATACAACTCTCCAAAATCAGCCCAAATCCTCGTTGGCCAAACTAACTTATTCATATCGTCCTGGCAAATCTCGGTTTACAATCAGAAGATTGCGATATATCTATATGAGAGAAAATCCATATAAAATGAAGAGGTTGTGATATGAACGCAATGATTCCTATTTTGTCGGCAATCTGTCTTTTAGCTTCGGCCTTACCTGTTCATGGTGCGTCATTGTTAACCCAATGGGCCACGGAAGATCAGGCGGACTGCATAGCGATTGGTCCCGGTGGCGAGGTATATGTAAATATCAACCAGAATCATAAGGTTGTGAAATACAGTTCCGAAGGTGAGAGGGTCGCTGAATGGGAAATTCCCGGCGTGATCGAGACAAACGGCATAGCAGTTGGACCTGATGGCAATGTATATGTAAACATCAATCAGAATCACAAGGTGTTGAAATATTCGCCAGAGGGTGAGATGTTGGACGAGTGGAGTGTAGATGGACAAATGACAGACATGGCAATAGGTCCGAACGGTCTCGTTTACGTGTCCTTTGCAAACGGCCTAATTCAGGTATTCGGGGCGTGAGAGGGACTCGACTCCATCTGCATTGTTCCTGCCTTTGCCTAATGTCAGGACTTGCCTACCTATCTTATGATATTTAGAAGGTTGTGATGCTTCATGATGAAATATGCATTTTTATGTCTCCTGATTGGTCTTGCGCTCTCTTCCTCTGTCCAGTCCCAGGAAATGCGTTACCAGGCCACCGGCGTATACGAAACCAACGATCTTGGACAGGTCCTTTCCCAGGGGCAGTTTGCAGGCTGGCTGGTGCTGGCCACCAATGGAACCTATAGCCTCGACTTCCAGATGGCTGACCACGGCCGGTATCAGTACATAGCTGCAAGAGGTCAGATGGCTCAAGATACCATTTTCTTCGTTTCCAATAACAGCTACCAGTTCTTTGCCTATCCTCAGGGCGATCTTCTGGCCGTTTGGTTGCACAAAACATCGAGCGGAACCAACCGTTGGGTATCTCTTCAGAGAATTGCACCTTCCGGGACTGGCACAACAGATGCTTCCACCTTATCCGCTCCCCGGCCTGAGCAGTCAGCCTTTGCGGGAGTCGTCATGTACGGGACTACCAGTGCCCCCTCTTACTACCATTACAATCCAGCCACAGGTCACTTCTATGAGGACCAGAAGGGGATCATCTTTCGGCCTGACGGGACCTTCTACTTAAGGGCGGATTTTGGGGACACCACAACTGAGGAAGAGGGTGGTTATCGGATTGCAGGAAATAAGGTAGAACTCACATTCTCCGATGGCTCTATCCTGACCCTCACCATTGAAGAGCAAGGCAGGAAGCTTCACTGGTACAGCGGTGGAATGCTGATCAGCGAATTCTTTTACTTAGGCGAGGTGAAATAGTCAGACTTTGATCGATCGGTTGTCTGATGGAGGGAATTGCATAATTCCCAATTTTTCTCTCTCAAAGACCTTCAAACTAATGTAAGTAAGAATCGGACCTGCCCGTTCGACCACCCTGGCTGAGTAGATCCAACCCCCTCCCTGGCCATGTCCGCATATCATGATGACCTCCCCTTCATATTCAGTCAGCCTGAGTTCGCCAGTTTCAGGCGGTCGGGCTTCCATCATGCGGATGCCGGTCAGCCTGACGGGTCCAAGGAAATTGGTTTGATTTTCAAGGGGGAAGAACTCACCATTGCGGATTACTCCTAAGGCCATTATATCACTCTCGCGACATATGTTCTCACCTTCGTTCTCTTTTCCAAAGACCGTGAAAACCGATAAAAGGGCCATTATCGATATTAGGGCAAGAATTTTTCTCATGAATCCGGATTTGATGTCTTATTGCATATATGCCTCACTATAACAAATCTTGCTGGACTGTACAAAAAATAGTTTTCTTCGAAAAGCCAAAGACTGATATTGATATAGAGTTCAGGAGATAGGATGATGCGGACTGTGAAGGGTAAATGGTATCATAGTATACTGACTATTTTTTTATTGGCCTTGTTGGCGGGAACAGCTTTTGGCTACGAAGTTTTGGAGAGGATTCCGGCCAGAGCAACTCTTCAGGGCGGCCTTGTTACAGGAGAGCGCGTATCATACAGCATCAACCCCCCTCGTTTTATTGCCATAGAACTCGATAATGCTTTAATGGCAGTAGACCTTAACGGCAATGGCCCGCTGCAGTTGGGTGGAACGATACCTGTAGCCGGCTCTCAACCACTCTCAAGAGTGCTGGTTAACGTTTGTACGTCATGGAATCTATGGCATCCATACGGGGGTACGGTCTACCAATTCCGGCCTGACCCAATCATGTCAAACATCGAATGGACAAACTATGTTCTGAACCTAGACATCCCCAACCTTGCATGGGGCCAGCCGGCAAGCATATCCATAATCAAAGCCGGCGATTACATGAAAAGCCAACCGACGCGCATAGCCATCACCCCTGCCCCACAAGTAGAATTGGGACCACAGGCTGCGATAGTCACTGAACCGCGCCCGTACCTGGCAATGGTCACCTTCCCCCAAATCAATCTGGAATGGTTCCGGGCCACCAACCAGCAGCGTGTGAGAGCTGGAAATGTGGTTCTTTCTGCAACTGAGGGATTAGCTTGGGATGAGCAGAATCCCAATGCATGCTACCTGGGAAAGTTCAAGATTGATCTGGATCGACGTTTGGTCTATTTCATGGAGAGAGATGGTACCCCGTTGCTGACTTCACTCAGTGTAACCATCGATGACTCGAGTGTTGAAGACGTGGTTTACTTTGAACCCGCTCTCTGGTGGTAGGAGTAGACATTTCTTCTGTTTGACATACCCGATAGATGTGCTGGAGGACAATCACTGGGAAGAATATCTGGTGACAGTCCCTCCTATATTCAGGATGCAGAGCGCGTTTTCCTGCATGTGTTCTATTTATTACTTCTTAGCAGGATCATGCCTAAAGTCGTCAATCATGGTTGCCAGGCTTCGCGCCTTCGCGGCTTCGCGTGAGATTAGACTGGTCCGGTTTCACACGAAGTCACGATGAGAGAAGTACATCTCTTGACCGAAATCCTGGAACGTAAGTCGCAGGAAAAGAGTTTATTGCATAGAGCCCGAAGCCATTAGCCATGTATCTGTCCAGCGAGGAAGAAGGCATCTATCAGGGTGAGCAAGGCGAGACTCTTCGCCGCATGATGCAGATCCTGGTGGCGCTGGGAGACATTTACGGCGCAGAGAGGCTCGTGCCCGTAAGATCGGTGCAGATCGCTGGGGTATCCTACAAGAACATCGGCGAAGCGGGCCTGGAGTGGATATCGGACCTGCAGGCCCGGGTGGTGGTGCCCAGCATCCTCAACCCGGCAGGCATGGATCTGCGGCGCTGGAAGGAGATGGGCGTCTCTGAAGAATTCGCCGTCAAGCAGCAGCAGACCATTGAAGCCTACCGCCGCCTGGGTGTCACCATCGACTGCACCTGCACTCCTTATCAGATCTACGATAACCTCGCCAGCCGGGGCGACCACCTGGCCTGGAGCGAGTCTTCTGCTGTCTCCTATGCCAACTCGGTCATTGGTGCTCGCACCAATCGTGAGGGCGGGCCGTCTGCACTGGCGGCTGCACTGGTGGGAAAGACGGCTCTTTACGGCTACCATCTGGACGAGAACCGGCGGCCCACCCACAGTGTAGAGGTTACGGCAGATCTGCGAGGCTCGGACTACGGGGCTCTGGGATTTCTGGTGGGCGGAATCGTCAAGGACGGTGTGCCCATTTTCCGGCTTCAGGGCGCGCCCTCCGTCGATGAGCTCAAAGCCCTGGGCGCGGCAATGGCGGCCAGCGGCTCCGTGGCCCTTTACTACGTGGAAGATGTCACGCCTGTGCCTCTTGCCACCGCATCAGAGCCGGATGAGAGGATATCTCTGGGCAGAAAGGAGATCGATGAGGTCTATGCGAAGCATCCGGCAGCCGGAGCTGATGCTGTGGCTCTGGGCTGCCCCCACTGCTCTCTTGAGGAGCTGAAGACCATTGCCAGGCTGTTGCAGGGCAAGAAGGTGCATAAGGAGCTGTGGGTCTGCACCGCCCGCAAGATCGCAGAGGCGAACCCCCAAATGGTTGCAACCATCGAAGAGAGCGGGGCGCGCGTCTTTTGCGATACCTGCATGGTCGTCTCACCAGCCACCGAACGTTTCGCCAAAATGATGACCTGTTCCGGCAAGGCGCTGGCTTACCTGCCCGGTTTGGCCGGGGTTAAGGCGGGCCTGGGAAGTCTTGAGGAATGCATCGATGTAGCCCTGGGGAGGCGGCAGTGATGGAAATTAAATGCCACAGGGTTGCCTGCGGGCGCGCCTGCGCCCAGGCTCTGGTGACGAATGACGCCATCTCATTCCTGGGAAATGTCGATGCCAGTACAGGCATGGTGGTCGATCCGGCGCACGAGCTTTTCGGTCAGCGCATCGCAGGAAGGGTGCTCATCTTTCCTGGAGGCAAGGGCTCCACTGTGGGCTCTTACGTCATTTATCAGCTCAAAAAGAAGGGGCTAGCTCCTGCGGCCATGATCAACATCCGCTCCGAGCCAATCGTAGCCGTGGGGGCCATCATCAGCGGCATCCCCCTGGTGGACAGAGTAACGCCGGAGATTATGCAAATAAAGAGCGGCACTCTTGTAGATGTTGATGCTGATGGAGAGGTGGTCAGGATTTTCTCAAAATGATCACCGAAAGACCTAATTACCTTGGTCGCGAAATAAAAGCTATCTGTAGATGCAAATAGCGGCAAAAATTTGAGTGAGGGAGCGATTGGTTGTGGCGTTACAAAGCAGCAAATTTTCCCGGTCAATGTCGGGCATACCTGGATATGATGAACTTGTAGGTGGCGGTTTTCATAAAGGGACCGTAAACACCATCACGGGATCTTCCGGCACGGGCAAGACCGTATTTGCCGGCCAGTTCATAAATTATGGTATCAGTATGGGCGAAAAGGGAATGATCATCACTCCTTCCGAGAGTGCTGAGTACTTGAGGCGAGAGATGATGTCCTCATTCGGCTGGGACTTCTCCAAACATGAAAATGAAGGAAAACTCGCCATAGTCGATGTCACCGATCCAGTGCTGCGATTGCAAAAAAGCATCGATGTAGATCCTGTGGATTTTCTCCTGAACTTTCGTAAGCTTGTGGAGAGAAAGCTGGAGGAGTTTCAGCCTGGCCGGCTCTTCATCGACGACCTGACTGCATTCTTTATGGCCGTGGAGCAGCCCTTCAAGATCAGATCCCTGACGGACGATCTCTTCGGCACCATTCGCGCCAGTGGTGTAACATCCCTGGTCACCATAGGCACAGCTTTTGGCACCAACCAGTTCCTGGAGTACGGTGCCGACTCGGCTACCATGCTCGCCCGTGAGCGCATCGGCAACACACTCATCAGGTCGATATATATCATGAAGATGCGCGGCTCGAAGATCGCCAACAGCATCAGGGTCCTGGACATATCCGATGAAGGAATCTCCGTGTCCTCGCTCTCACCCTATCCCTGAGGGCCACGAAGACCAACAAAAGAGGGCATGTAACCAGAGGGTACGAAAAAATGATAGAAAGATGGATCGTCCTGGCTGCAGAGGAAGCAGGCCCCATATCGAATAAGATGGGTGGTATCTGGAATGTGGTGGATGCAGAGGCGGTGATGCTGGCCCGGCTGGTGGCGCGAGGCGATATTGAAAGCGGCCTGCGCATACTGGTGGCGGGCCCTAACTATCCCACCTCCGGCTCGGATTGGAACACAGGCAGAAACCGGGTCACAGATCTCACGGGATTTGAGAAGCTGGATATGGGACAGGAACTGCAATCCGTTCTGGCGGCATTGAATGCGTCCGGCATCGAGACTGTCACCGGGCAAAGAAACGTAGAAGGCGTTCCCATCGGCTATGTACTCTTCAGCACCAATTATTATCAGTCCCATATGGTGCACTGGAATAATCAGGAGATGACCCTGAATAATGCCATCAAGACGGAAGCCTTTGATCTGGTGGGCCTGGACTCCATGAACTTCGAGAGAGCTCACTACGGCTCTGAGTACAATCACTACGTCGATCTCTCCTATGCCGTATCAGAGCTGGTTAGGGGCCTGGCCCATGCCCCGGAAGAGATAGCGCGAAAGTACACAGATAGGGCCGTCTCGGAGTTTGCCAAGTCGGTAATGCCCAAAGTGAGAGTTGCCATGCACTGTCATGAGTTTGGGGTCTTCTATGCGGCAGCCAGGCTCAAGAAGCTGGGCGTTCCTGTCAGGTCGGTCTGCACATTGCATGCCACAGTTCCCGGTCGCACTGCGGGATATAAGTCTCTGCAAAAGGTGGCCAGGGGTGACACAAAAATGGAGGCAGGCACACCTATTGGTTTTGCCACCCTGGAAGCTCTGGCCCGCTATGCCGATGCCGTTACATTCGTGGGCGATTCCACCATGAAAGAGGCCATGCTCTTTCACCGTTTGAAAGGCATTGTCATCAGGAATGGAATTGATTTAGAGACGCAGGAGATCGACTGGGATAAAAAAGAGCGCTGCCGGGCCAGGATCCAGCAGTTTCTGACTGACAATCTCTACAAGTACTGCGACGGCAAGTGCGTAAAATCCGAGAACATCATCCCGATCTTCACCATATCTCGCATCGAGATCGAGAATAAAGGATATCTTCAGCTCCTTGATGCCCTGGTGCTTCAGGACCACCTGCTCAAGCATAGATTAACAGGTCAGCGTCATGCCGAGGAGACAAGAGTGGTATGCTTCCTGATAGCGGCTCACGGTCCTAAAGACAGGGAGAAGCTGCCGGAGGGTTTTCCCATCAACCTCAAGCCGGAGGTTCTGGTGGGCGAGGAGATTCGTCTGGAGAATCTGATCAAGGAGCGTGGCCTGAATGAATCGGAGCTGATCTCTGGCAAGAGAATGGTGGCGGCACTGCTTTATCCTCAGTGGGTGGGGCCGAACGACGGCGGCCTGGGAATGCGAGTTGATGAGCTCATGGCCGGATGTGTTGCCGGGATATTTCCCTCCCAATATGAGCCCTTCCTTCTCACCGCTCTGGAAGCTGGCAGGGAAGGCACGCCCAATATCGTCAGCCGGGCGGCAGGATACAGTGATGCTTTAAAGAAGATCAAACGCCGCGTGCCGGGACTGGGGGGCGTGGTGATTGTGGACAACATCGAGGCACAGCCCCAGGAGACCGTCCTGGATTATGCCTTGGCCCTGGACTACTTCACCTGGACCTATCTGGATGATGAGGTGAAATACCGGTTGCTCTGCGAAGAGTCCTTCTCTTTGGCCAGGCAGTTTAGCTGGAAGGAGCCGGTACTTGAGTATTACAAGAACCTGGTGGCTTAGCCCTGATATCTTAATCGGGCTGTTTAGCATGGATCAGGATCTCATCGAACGGATGTGAGGACACAATGAGAATTGCCTACTTGAGCATTGAGTTTCCGCCCAGGATCTTCGGCGGCCTTGGTGTGTACGTGGATGAAATATCCCGAGAAATGGTCTCCCTGGGAGAGAAAATCTCGGTATTTACATTAGGAGACGGCAAACTGAAGAGGTACCAGGATGTGAACGGTGTGGAAGTATTCAGAATGTATCCCGTCCCCATCCGGGATGGTCTTGATATATTTCTCTCGGCTCAAACTCTTTCCTGGGGAGAAGGACTGCGCTTCTTTGAGGATCTCATAAGCCTAAACCAGCTCTCGGCTGCAAGTATCATGGAGAATGGGCCTTTTGATCTCTGTGTAGCTCATGACTGGCTCGGCCTGCTGGGTGGAATGGCTGTTAAGAGGGAAGGCATTCCCCTGATCTATCACGTACACGGCCTGGAGGTCGGGCGAACTGACAATCCCAATCCCCAGCTTGTGGCCCTGGAAAAGAATGGCGCGAAAGCTGCTGATCTGATCATCACCGTCTCAGAGGCCATGAAGCAGGAGCTGGTCAGCCAGGGCGTTGAGCCGGAAAAGGTCAGGGTATGCTATCACGGTGTCGACGCCGCGTTTTTCAATCCTGATCGGGCAGATCCCAAGCAGCTGGCGGCTCTGCGAAAGAGATACGGCTTTGCATTGGATGATATCGTCGTGCTTTTCATGGGCCGTTTGGAGTGTGTTAAAGGAATTGTGCAGCTCTTTTCAGCCATTCCAACTGTCCTGGCTGAGCATCCCAGGCTGAAGCTGCTGGTAGTGGGCAAGGGCAGCTTGGAGGACTGGGCTATTTCGGAGGCGAAACGGCTTGGCTGCATCACGCTGGTCACAGACTTTCTGGACGGCGAAGATAAGATGCTCACTTATGCTCTGGCGGACCTTTGCGTATTTCCCAGCATCTATGAGCCCTTTGGCATAGTCGCTCTGGAGGCGGCGGCCATGGGCAAGGCGGCAGTGGTTGGCGCCGCCGGCACATCCGGTCTGGCGGAGATTGTGAAAAACCCGGCAGCAGGGCGGCCAACGGGCGTTCATGTCAATGCTCGCGACTCCCAAGATATTGCCTGGGGCATCAATCTCGCTCTGGAGGATCCGGACCGGCTTAAATCCTGGGGAAAGAACGCCAGGGCTAGAGTGCTGGAAGAGTTCACCTGGCAGAAAGCCGCAAAGAGGACTCTGGAGATTTACAGGGAAGCAGTCTGATGACAGAGGAGACCCTAGGTGATGACGGAGTTAAGAAGGCACTACTTCCTGGATGAGTACTGCATCATCGCGTCCAAGCGCGGGAAGAGGCCTTCAGATTTCCTGCTGGCAAAGGCGGCTCTAGCAGACGCGACCGTCTGCCCGTTTTGTCAGGGAAACGAGGAGATGACTCCGCCAGCCGACGCAGTCTACACGAAACAGGGGGTATTATCCGATGGCCCGGAGAGGATCTCCGGCTGGATGCTGCGTGTCTTTCCCAATGTCTTTGCGGCCGTGGTTCCATGCCCCGCGCCCGCCACGACGGAATGGATGGCTCTGCCCGGACAGGGCTTTCATGAGGTGATTGTAGACAGTCCACTGCACAGAGAAAATCCTGCAGACTTTCCCCAGGAGCACATGGAAAAACTCATCCAGGTCTACCGGGATCGCTATGTCCATTACTCGCGCAATGCCCATGTGAAATATGTTTCCATCTTTAAGAACTGGGGCAAAGATGCGGGAGCATCATTATCTCACAGCCATTCTCAGCTCATCACCCTCCCTATTCTTCCGCCCCTCATCAAGAGAGAACTTGATGCCATCAGCCGCGCTTCGCACTGCCCTTTTTGCAATATTGTAGCGCAGGAGATGAAGTCTGGCCGACTCATCGAAGAGAACGAAGACTGGATTCTAATTGCACCCTTCTATTCTCAGGCACCCTATGAGACCTGGATTTTGCCGAAAAGGCACTTTTCCAACCTGCAAGAGATGCATGAAGCCGAAGGCAAGAGTCTTGCAGCTCTATTGAAGCGGGCCCTCCAAAGCATGCGATCCGTCCTAAACGATCCTCCTTACAATTGCATGATCTATCAGCTTCCCTTCAGCTACCACCTCAATATCCGAATTCAGCCGGCCATTTCCAAAATCGCGGGCTTTGAGAGAGGCACAGGTGTGTACATCAACACCATTGTCCCGGAGAATGCTGCCGAGGAGTTGCGGCATTCGCTAAAAGCGGCGAAAAGTTAATTAGTTATCCGGCCAGAGAGAATCGTAATTTGCTTATTTCATTCCTTATGTATTTCATTTAGATTAGAATCGTAGCGACAAGTGATCAAGAACCATAGCTGCAAGGCAAGACAATACCGGTGAATAGATGCGAATTGGAATGCTCTCCTGGGAGAGCTTATACTCAATAAAGGTCGGCGGGGTGGCTCCCCACGTCTCAGAGATCTCGGAAGCGCTGGCCAGAAGGGGCCACGAGGTACATATCTTTACGCGCAGAGGTGAATTTGAGTCATATGACAAGATCAATGGCGTTCATTACCAGAGGGTTGATGCAGACAGCTCCGGAGACATCCTGGCACAGATGAACCGCATGTGCGATGCACTTTACGATCGCTTCGGGGCAGTGCAAGAGCTCTTCGGCAAATTCGATATCGTGCATGGTCATGATTGGCATCCGGTGTCCGCTTTGATCCGCATAAAGGAGCGCTATGGACTGCCCTTCCTCCTGACCATGCACAGCTCGGAATGGGGCAGGAATGGAAACCACTTCGGTTACGGCATATCCCAGGAGGTCTCCCATCGTGAGTGGCTGGGCTGCTATGAGGCCTCCAAGGTGGTTGTGACCACCAGGCGCATGCAAGACGAGTTGATGTGGATATACAGCCTGCCTGAAGACAAGATATGCATAATACCAAACGGCATCATTATGGGAAAGATGAGAAAGGTGCAGGACGCCGGCCGGGTCAAGGAGAAGTATGGCATTCACCCCATGGCTCCAATGGTACTCTTCTGCGGCAGGATGAGCATCCAGAAAGGTCCGGATCTGCTGGTGGAGGCCATACCCTATATCTTGAGAAACAGGTCCG
>CAZDLZ010000014.1:19315-52083 GCA_964506745.1 uncultured Methanotrichaceae archaeon
CGATGTTCGTTTTGCCTTCATAGGGGAGGGTGGCATGAGGCCGGACTGCGAGAGGAGAGCTCGCGAGCTTGGTATAGCGGATGCTTGCCGGTTCCTGGGATACATCACCAGCGCCGAGAAAGAGGAGCTGGTCAATGCTTGCGACCTGATGTGCGTTCCCAGCAGAAACGAGCCTTTCGGCGTTGTGGTCCTGGAGGCCTGGGATGCCTGCAAACCGGTAGTAGCGACGGAGGCGGTGAGCATAATCAATAACTTCGAGGACGGCCTTTTGGCCTACATTCAGCCGGAGTCCATCGCATGGTGCATAAACCGGCTGCTGGCCAATCCCGAGGAGATGACGAAGCTTGCCCGGGCAGGATGCAGCCGGATTGATGCCGAGTTTAGCTGGGATCGCATCGCCAAGAGGACGGAAGACGTTTATGAGGTGGCGAGAAAACAGGTCCAACCGAAAGGTTCTTGAAGGGAGAGTAGCACAAGGGGCTCTTGGCGCCTCGATAGCTTAGCCCGGTATAGCGCGTCCTTGGTAAGGACGAGGTCGCGGGTTCGAATCCCGTCCGAGGCTTTAATTTTTGTTTTTATTGATTTTATATTGGGGGAATCCATGCGGATAAGAAAAGCATATTGATAATAGATGATGATCGTGGCATACTCGATGGCTTTAGGCTTATCTTAGAGAGAAAGGGATACATGACTGATACGGCAGAGTCCGGCAGTGAAGCCATAGAAAAGGTGCGAGGCAAATATTTCAACCTGGCATTGATTGACATCAGTCTTCCTGATATAGATGGGACCGCTCTTCTCTCTGAATTTCGTGAGCTTAATCCGGTGATGAAAAAGATCATCATAACAGGTTTTTCCACTCGAGAAAATGCTATTCTATGCCTGAACCTGGGAGCAGACGCATATTTAGAAAAACCGGTGACCCCTGGAAAATTGCTGGAATTCGTGGCAAAAAAATTGGCCGAACAAGAATATGAGATCAAGTATCATGAGGATGTTGTGAATAACCTGCTCCAATCTCGAAAGTAAATACCTTTTTAGATGTTTTTGCTATTGCACTCCACCCAGGCGCGCAGCACCTCCGCCACCGACCAGGCCTGAGAGATACATCCGCCCGGCCGCTGGGGGCAGTCGCCGTCAAAGACCTCAGGAACCGTGCCAATCCCGCCGGCATGCATGGTCATCAAGGGCCTGAGAAGCTCTCTGGCCTGGGCCAGGACTGGTTCCGATCTTCCTTGCATGGAGAGCAGAGTATCAATATACGGCCCCATGAGCCAGGGCCAGACTGTGCCCTGGTGATAGGCTCCATCTCTGCGTCGGGGGTCGCCCTCGTATCTGCCAACGTAGCGTGGATCGCGAGGCGAGAGAGTTCTCAGGCCGAAAGGCGTGAGCAATTCCCGTGTTACAGCATCAAGAATGCTCTTCCTCATAACATCCGGTAGCAGACCGGGAATTGCTGCTGCGATAATCTGGTTGGGCCGGATGGATGCATCCTCATGGTCAATTACATCAAAAAGGCAACCCGTCTCACTATTCCAAAATCTCTGGTAGCTTTGCTTGATCTTCCCGGCCTGCTCTGCAAACTCCGTGCCCTGGGGTTTGCCTAATGCTTTGCCCAGCTTTTGCATATCTCTCAAGGCAGAATACCAGAGGGCATTTATCTCGCAGCATTTTCCAGCACGCGATGTCACCGGCTGCCCATCCTGGCGAGCATCCATCCAGGTGAGCGCGGGTCCTGATATAATGAGGCCGTCTTCTGCTCCACCAAAGCCCTCTCCCGGCCGAGAATAGCGATGAAATACCTCCAGCACTTTATGCCAGATCTCCCTGACAAACTCCTTGTCTTTAGAATATTCGAAATAGCTGCCCACCGCCCGGACAAACCACAGGGATGCGTCCACGGTATTGTAAGAGCCGGCCCCCAGGTCATTGGGCAAAACGCCGTCCTTCATGGCGCATGCGAAGGATTTCAAGACCAGTCTGGCATCCTCAAAGCGCCCTGTGCAGAGCAGGAGGCCGGGCAGGGAGATCATGGCGTCCCGCCCCCAATCATCAAACCAGTGGTACCCGGCGATGAGGCTCTTGCCCTGTCCCCTTTTTACCAGGAAGGCGTCCGCCGCCCCTGCCAGATCAGGAATGGGTGAAAGAAGCGTTTTCATGCGCTCCTTTTCTTTTTTCTCTTCTTCCCGCCAGTTTGGCATGCCGGTCCTCCAGGTGGAAGCTGCAATGGCAAAGGAAAAGTCTCTTGATAGCTCTATTTCAAAGTGGCCTGGCGAGAAGAGGTCCTCCTTCCAGGCCAGGCCCCGCCGTCGCTCCTCTTCGTACTCGAAGTTATTGTAAATCATCTCCTGCGGCACATAGGCAGGACCGTCCGAGAAGAGCGTGAGGCGGATGTCCGGGCGAAGACTTGATCGGAGAACTGTTCCTGCTCGAAGGGCTTCTTGCCTCATCTGCGGCAGAAGGGATGCTGCGTGAAAGCTCCTGCTGTGCACCAGGGGAACGAGACGCATGGTTCCCTGCCCGTTTTTAATTTTGTAGCTGATGATGGTGGTGTTCTCATTATGAATCATAAAAACTGTCTTCTCGATCCACGCACCGCCTATCCGGTAGCATAATCGGGGGAATGGGTCCATACGAAACTCTTGCATGTATTTGAATCCCTGGGGGTGGATCACACCTGGATATTGATGATTGGCTAAATGGGCGCCGTCTATCTCTTCATCCAGGGAAGAGAGCAAGAGCCAGCGGTTTGCCGGAGGCTCTCGTGCCGCCACAAGAAGGCCGTGATAGGCTCGCGTGTTGCTGCCCACGGCAGTAGCTGAGGCGTAGCCGCCCAGGCCATTGGCCAGCAGCCACTCCCGGCTCATGCCATCTTCATAGCTTTGCGGGCGCAGGGCGATTCCTGTCATCATTTTCCCCCTCGAAGGGCGCTGTCGACGGCCTTCAATAGGCCTTTTCGCAGCTCTTCTCCTTTTGTACTCTTTAATTTGGCCAAACGCCCGGCGAGAGGCGTATCTGCCAGACTGGTCTTTGCCCAGTGGGCCAGATCTCCCCTGCTGTTATGGTACTGCAATGATTCGATCGAAGCTGTTTTTAAAATATTTTGCATACCTGCTAAGCTCCAGGCGACCTCACCTGTAAACTGATCCTTGCCCGTGGCAAAACAAAAGGGCGAATCGGCCAGATGGGTCTTAATCTTGAGACGGTAGTGCAGATCGCATAGAACGCTGAAGTAGGTGACTGAGGCGTCAAAAGGAAGTCCGTAGGGGCTGAAGTAGCTGTGCACCTCACCCGGGCCCCCGCCGTGAGTGAAGATGTAATAAAGATGATCAGATAGCAGAAGCGTCCTCCAAATCTGCAGAAGCTGTGGGTCCCCGCTCTCTTTGACCGGGGCCTCCAGCCTCTTCTGGTAGATAAAGCAGGCCTGCTGCAAGGCATTTCCCAGCCAGCAGCTCGTATCTCTCTCCAGATCCGCCCAGGAGACATAATTGGGCACATACAGCTCTCTTTCCGGGGGAATGTCCCTCGCAATCTCGGCTGGAGTGGCAAATTGGAGGTTCTCATGCCGGAGAACCTCATCGGGCAGAGCCCGCAAAAACTCAAAGATGCCCGTGTCCGCCCACTGATGCTCGCCAAAGGTCTCATAGTCGCAGAAGATGTTTATGCACTGACCCGGAGTTCTTGCCAGCCAGGTGGCATACTTGTCGGCGGTGAGGGGGTACTCTTCCCAGTCACGCGAGGAGAAGCGAAAGCCGATGTCGTCTGTGAGCTTATAGTTTCTGAGCAGCAAAGAGATGCCGGTCTTGGGCGGCCGGTAAACATAGTTGGGATTTTCCACCACGCCCTCAGTGAAGATGGCCCTGTATCCCATGCCTTCGACCATTCCTGCAATTTCGTCATTGTAAATAAGTTCCGTATTTTCGAAGGTAGTCGGGTGCAGACCAAAAATGTCCCGCATTAGCTCCTTATGCATATTGACCTGCTCGAAAAACTCGCTTTTATCCTCGTAGAGGCTTGCCAAAGAGTGATAGTAGGTCTGCCCCATCACCTCTACTCCGCCCGTCTCTACCAGCTTGACAAAGGAGTCCAAAACATCGGGACGATAGGCACGGCACTGCTCCAGGAAGGTGCCGGAGAAGCTATAAGCGACCTTGAAGGGCCTGTCCGTTTCTTCATGCTTTTTAATGCACTCTGATATCACCTTATTGGCAGGAATATAGCATTTATCGGATATGCGTTCAAATATCCTTCGATTCTCGGAATCATCAAAGTAAAAATCATGCAAATTGGGAACAGCTTCTTTTAGGGGAGAGCGGTCCCAGAAGAAATTCTTATTGAGCCGGATGGGCTGGTGGACTTCAAAGCACAGGGATACGAAGGTCATGTTTTCTATATCTGGCTGCAAAATATTTACATCCTTCGCGCGACCTTCTCCAATTATACTCAATTGGGCAAAATGCTTAAATACTTGTACTGAATTCTCAATTGCTCCAGTGGGGGAATCAGATAAATGTTATTTGGAATGACAATGATAAAAGTTAGCTCTGGCCAGGAAAGATCGGTTTATGCCCATCTGCAAAAAAGGCCGGAAGTAAGGGACGTCTATCGTCTCTTTGGAGAGTATAGCTTCTTTTTAGTTATGCAGGCAGAAGAGAGAAATGGATTAGGCCGTATGCTCAGCGAGATAAAAGATCGAGAGAATGTAATCAAGACCGGACCCTTCCTTCTCAGCGCAGAAGAGGGCGGCCCAAAGATGGGCAGAACAGATTTCGTCTTTGGGTAAAATCATCAGATCCCTCGCTGTTTCTAGTATAGCGAGGCCGAATTAACCCGATGTTTTGACTTCGCGGCTTCGCGCCTTCGCGTGAAACCTGACCCAGTTGAATCCTACTCTACGATTATTAACCGCAGAGACGCAGAGTTCGCAGAGACGTGAAATAGTCGTCTCCGTTCGTTCGTCCTCTGTGCGCTCGGCGACTCTGTGGTTTTATTCCGTAATGCAGCTTTGCTCCAACAGAGGCGCAAACTTGGTGCCGTAGTAGATTATGCCCTTGTCGCCTTCTTTTCCCAGGATGCGAAATACGGACCGTACGCGCATGCCGATCTTCACACCAGTCGAGCTGGAGACGATTTGACCTGTAATCTTGGGCCCCTCGTCCAGTTGAATGATGGCCAGACAATAGGGCGTCAGCCTCTCGAAGTCCTCGGTGGCATTATAGATGGTGGTATAGGTGATGATAGTGCCTGTGCCCTTGAAGGTGTACTCTTCTAAATGCGCTCCGCGGCGGCAGTTGGGACAGAGGTTTCTGGGAGGAAAGAAGTATTCATTGCAGCAGGTGCAGTGTGTCCCGGAGAGATTGTATCTTTGCGGTATGCTTCTCCAGAATCTGGGTGCTTGGGTTGTCATCATCACCTCGTAAATATGTGGACCAGGGCCGTTCCGCCCGAACCGCCCACATTATGGGCCAGGCCCACCTCAGCCTCATCCACCTGACGCTTGCCGGCCTTTCCGCGAAGCTGGAGGACTATCTCGTAGGCCTGCTTGATTCCAGTGGCGCCCACAGGATGGCCGCATGCCTTCAGCCCTCCGGAGGTGTTGACAGGCAGGCTGCTGCCTAAAGCCGTCATGCCGTCCTCTGTAGCTTTGCCGCCCTGGCCTTTCTCCACAAATCCCAGGTCCTCTATGGCCAGTATCTCACCTATAGTAAAGCAGTCATGCACCTCAGCCACATCAACCGCTCGAGGCTCGATTCCGGCCTGGGTGAAGGCAGCTCGCCCGGCCTGGACGGTGGCATCCAGGGTGGTCAGATCGCGACGATCGTGCAAGGCCAGAGTATCGCTGGCCTGGGCACTCCCCACGATCTTTATGGGCTCCTCCGAAAATCTTCTCGCCATTTCTGTCGGGGCAAGCACCACGGCTGCCGCTCCATCGGAGATGGGAGAGCAGTCCAGGACATGCAGTGGGTCCGCCACCATTGGCGACTTAAGCACATCATCAATGGTTATCTCCATGTGGTACTGAGCTATGGGATTCATGCTGGCATGGTGGTGATTTTTTACCGCTACCTGAGCCATCTGGTCATGTGTTGTCCCATAACGGCGCATGTGCAGCTTGGCCATCATGGCATAGAGCGCGGGGAAGGTGGCGCCAAAGAAGCATTCCCACTCCCTGTCAGCTGCAGCGGCCAGTGCGTCGGCAGCGGTGCCGGTGGAGACATCGGTCATCTTCTCAACGCCTGCCGCGATGACAATATCACTATAACCGCTGGCCACCGCCAGTACCGCCTGGCGTAGGGCCAGGCCACCCGAGGCACAGGCCGCTTCCACGCGCGTTGAGGGTATGTGCAGACGGGAGAGGCCCGCGCAGTCGGCGATGAGCGCCCCTATGTGCTCTTGCTCGATGAACCTGCCGGCGCTCATGTTGCCCACGTAAAGAGCGTCGATCTGCTCGCCGGTGATCTCGGCATCTCCAATGGCCATCACACCGGCCTCTGCGATCATGTCGCGCAAAGAGACATCCCATCGCTCTCCGAACTTGGTGCAGCCCACACCAATTATCGATACGGATCTCATATTCTCAGCTTGCCCTTATGCTTGGCATACATGGCATAATCAAGATACTCAGCTTTGCCGATATAGTCGCGTACGCTCGGAGCGCTGCAGCGGATATCATCGATTTTGTCTTTCACCCTTATGCTGAAGGCATCGCTTCCCGCACCGGAGCCGAAGCTGGTCACAAAGATGCGCTCACCGGGCTTGGCGATGTCCAAAGTGGCGGCAAGTCCGATAAGGCAGGATGCGGAGTACGTGTTTCCAATGAGGGGCACAATCAGACCCGGCTCGATCTGCTTTTTGGAAAAGCCCAGCATATTGGCCACGCGCACGGGAAACTTGCCGTTGGGCTGGTGAAAGACAGCGTGATCATAATCGTCTGGCGATGTACCCATGCGTTCCATAAGGCCGCGCGCGGCACCTGCCACATGCTTGAAGTAGGCCGGCTCGCCCGTGAATCTTCCACCGTGTTCAGGATAAGGCATGCCCTCCCGCCTCCAGAAATCAGGGGTGTCGGAGGTGAATGAATAGGTACCCTCGATCTCTGCGGCCACATCCTGGCTGCCGATTAGATACGCGGCTCCGCCTGCTGCGGCAGTATATTCCAGCATATCTCCCGGAGCGCCCTGGCTCACGTCTGCGCCTATGGCCAGGCCCAGGTCGATCAGATTGGAGCTGACAAGGCCCAGGCACGCCTGGAGCGCAGCCGTGCCCGCCTTGCAGGCAAACTCAAAGTCCGCAGCCGTAAAAGAAGATGAGGTGCATACGGCCTGGCCCACTATGGTGGCTGTGGGCTTCACTGCATAAGGATGGCTCTCCGAACCGGCATAAATGGCGCCAATTCTTTTCGGATCGATCTTTGCGCGCTGCAAGGCATTTCTTGCCGCTTCCACGGCGATGGTCACCGTATCCTCATCCAGATCGGGTACGGATTTCTCGAAGACGCGTAGCCCCTCCGTGATCTCATCTCCGTCCCCCCAAACCCTGGCAATCTCGTCCAATCTTATGCGAAATCGCGGGATATAGACCCCATAACTTACAATACCAGAGACCAAGAGATTTCACCCTTTGCTCAATGCACTGGTGACTTCGTCAACGGAAAAATGTGTCGTTAAAAGAGGGATGTTCTCGACCTGTGCGATTTTAATGGCAATGGGATCAACCTCGGAGGGCATCATCCCCTGTAAGACTACCGCGCCGGGCTTTAAATTGCTGACTCTCACGGCTACCATGGACGATTTGCCGGAATGCGCTCCTGTGAATATCAAAGCCCGGGCAGTGCTGCGTCCGTAGATCTTCTGGAACTGGTCGGGAAGCATCTCAATGATGGCCTTTATGCTATCGATTACCGTATAGCCCCAGATGGTGATATCCGTGCGGCCGAAGATGACCTCTGCATTCAGTTTTTCGATGATTGTCGCGAGGTTGATGGGGTCCTGGTATTCGCAGACGTTGCAGATGGAGTCCAGTCCCAAAATGTCGCCCCACATGTTCTCGTAGGCACGAAGAACATTGCAGCCGCGGCTCTCGTCTATGCGCAGGAGGGCATCAATGATCTTGCTCACGATCATTATGCCGGGTGACTTTCGCCTGCCGCTCTCATAATCGGAGATCACGGAAGGGGACATGCCCATATGATTGGATAGGTCGGTCTGAGTTATGGCAAAGTTTCTGCGCCATTTCTTCAGGGTATCACCAGGGCTCTGGGAAAGGGTGATCTCTCCTGCGATCTTCTCAGCCAGTAATCCTCTTGCGTTGGAGATCTCCCCGCCGGAATTCATAAAACAACAACTGGTCAAACTAGGATATAAATCTAGCGAAAATAATTCGGCATTCAACGTAAGATTTGCCGCAATAAAATTAGTCAAAAAAGAAGTGCGTCGACCGGGATTCGAACCCGGGTTGTAGGCTTGCTTCGCAGATATCAAGATCTGCCTGGAAGGCCCAAGTCATAACCACTAGACCATCGACGCCCGCCCCTTAGGTGGCAGAGGTTGAACTTAACTGTTTCGATTGAAAGATTCCTACAGGTCTATAGCACCAATGCCAATTAATAACCTGCCATCGCGAGATGCAGGCACCAACATATGTAGCTCCATTTGGAAAAAAGGATCTTTGGTGGCCTAAAATTTTGGCCATCAAAGAATTTATTGCACATAGCCATGTAGCTTTGAGGATTTCAGTTTTTCAAACGCTTGTGGTCAGACCGTGAGCCACCAGCAACACGAAAGCCAGTGCTAGAAGTCCAACAAAGCCGGGAAACACGTTAGTCAATTCCATCACCTTTCCGCAATTTTTGTTCTTCTCTGAACATCTACATCAGGCCAAGTGGCCAAATGGCTTTTTGGCTACTAAGGTATTTACCTTTTTTGGCTATTTCAAATTTTAGGTTTTATACCAATTGGCAGACGGTGTCATTATCTTATAAAGAGCAATCTATAGACCTGTAATGTGCGAGGACATGTGATTGGCCAAGAAAACTCTTTGATGTGCAAGAGGCGGAAGTTATTGGAGTTTGAGCATCTTGGAATTGCAGAAAAGGCATTCAGACAAAGGATGCAACTGAAAAAGTATTTTGCTATTGGCCACGGGAAAATGAAATAGATAATTTGATATATAAGAGAGGCGGCGGGAATGCAAGGCATGGATTTACTGATAATGGCCTTCTGGCTAATGCTGCCTGCATATCTGCCCAATAACTGCGCAGTCCTATTTGGCGGAGGAACGTCTCTTGACTTTGGGAGGACCTTCCATGACGGAAACCGTATGCTCGGCGATGGAAAAACATTTCGGGGTACGATCGCAGGCACTCTGGGCGGCATATTCATAGGTCTGCTGCTAAACTACCTTGCTCCAAGCCTTGGTCTTCCCAGCTTTGGTCTTGGGTTCAGCCAACTGCCGATTCTTGTGGGCCTATCCTTTGGTGCAATGCTCGGAGATATTGTGGCCGCCTTCTTTAAGCGAAGGATGGGCCTTAAGCGCGGAGCTCAGCTCTTTATTATAGATCAACTGGATTTCGTCATAGGGTCCTGGGTGCTGACCATGATCCTCGCGCCACAATGGTTTTGGCAGAATTTCACACCAATTATTATGATGATAGTGTTAATAATAACTCCTATCCTCCACCGCATCATGAACATAATAGGTTACCGCATGGGATCAAAGAGGGAGCCATGGTAAAAGCATTTTTGACAAAACCCCTCTTCCTGTATTTGTTCCATTTTTTAGCTCTTCGCAATATCTCAGCACTCGTCATATCTCCCGCTATCGCGAAAGGTTTATAAGTTTAGGTAATTGATACCAAGAGCGTCATAGCCAATTTTATCGTAAAACAGCATAAATTGGTGAAATGAAAAGGAGGAGGAATAAATGGACGCATTTAGCATGGGGCTTATAGCTGCCATGGGCGCCCTTGCGACGGTTGCCGGCGCTTCTGAGGATATTGAATCCGATATAGGGTCTCAGAGCAATCCCAACTCGCAGGTGCAACTGGCTGCCCAGGTCGGCAACCCCCACAGGATTTATAATAAGGCCATCTCGGGAGAACCCCCGGCCAACGCCCTGTGGGCCGCCACTGCAGCTATGGTAGCCTATACGCTTATTACTGCTTACCAGATGCCCGCACTGCTTGCCCTGGTGGCAGGCGCATCCGTTGCTGCTTTTTTCAACGGTGTCTTCTCAATGAGCGCCTACTTTGGCAGGAATTCCAGCCAGGCGAGGTTCAATCAGTGGGTCTATCTGGATATCGTCAGGTACACCACGCCATCTATTATGGCACATGCCTGGATAACATCGTTTTGTATTGCAACTATATCTTACATCATGGTATACATGCTGCCAACGCCACATCCCTTCCCGATGGCGATCATCGCCTTGGTCTGGGGATTGGCAGTAGGTGCTATCGGCTCTTCTGTGGGAGATATTCACTATGGCGGCGAGCGCGAGTTTCAGAACCGGCAGTTTGGCTGCGGTTTGAACACCATGCTCTCCGGCCAGATCGTGAGGAAGGCCGAGGCGGGTCTGCGAAACTCCATTGATAACGCCTGGTTCTGCACCAAGTTCGGCGGACCGGCTACGGGAATGGGCTTTGGCCTGACCGTCTTCCTGGACAACTGGAGAACATCGGTATTTGATCCCGTAACTCAGGCGACTTATGCCATTGCCATGGGTGTTTTCTTTATCATTGTGATGATCGCCTATAACTTCTACATAGAAAAGTCCGTCAGAGCAAAATATGGACCTTATCCAGAATACAAGGGGGATATTGCAGCATGAACTTTGATGCTAATACTATTGTCTACATTCTGGAGATCCTCGTGGGCGGCCTCCTGGTAGGCATTGGCGTTCACTTTGTACCGGTGGGCGGCGCGCCTGCAGCCATGGCTCAGGCAGCCGGCATCGGCACGGGCACAGTGCAGCTTGCTGCCGGCTCCGGCCTCACTGGCCTATTGGCCGCCGGCTTGATGATGTCCGTCACAGACAACCTCTGGCTCATCCTGGCATCTGGAGCAGTGGGTGCAGGAATCATGATGGGCTCCACCATGCTCACCGGATCCTGGATCTACGCTTATGCCGTGGGAGCGCCCTTTGCTTCTGCCAAGGTCAATTACGACCCCATAACCGGATTTTCCCAGCCGCCTTATGTGGCTCCGGGAACGGTTGGCCAGGGCATCCCTACCATCTGCTTCGTCAGCGGTATCATCGGCGCTGTGTTTGGAGGTTTAGGTGGCGCCATGATCTATTATCCGCTCTATCTGATCAACGGCAACGCTGCTTTGAGCGCCATGTTCGCCATTGGTATCTTCCTGGTGAACGCGGTTATAGCATCCTGGAACATCCAGGGAACCATCGAGGGCTTCCATGATCCCAAGTTCAAAAAGTGGCCCTTCGCCTTCAAAGCCTGCGCCATCGCCAGCATACTGCTTGCTATAGCGTCTGTGCTGATCACGGGAGGTGCTTGATAATGGCATTCCTATCTAATGTGGACCCCAAGAAGCTGAGAATGTATGGCCTGGTTGGGTCGGTTGTGGGAATATATCTGGGTTCCATTCTCAACAGCGCCATGGATACCAATGTGTTCTCCTTTATCGGAGCCATAGCCGCCATCTTTGCCGTAGTCATGGGAGCCAACGCAGTCAGGAGAGTCTGCGCTTACGGTATCGGCACTGGAGTCCCCTCTATCGGCATGCTTGCCCTGGGTATGGGCATCATTGCCGTCATGTTCGGACTATCTATGGCTGAAACCTTGGGCTCAGTATTGCTCGGACCCATAATCATCCTGGTCTATGCCGGAGTATTCGGCTACATCATAGGCGTCATCGCCAATAAGGTCATCAAGTTCAACATTCCAGTCATGGAAGAAGGCAACGCAGACCTGTCCATGGCAGGCGCACTGGCCATATTGGGCTGGAGCTTTGCCATATCCGGCACCCTGGGCTATGCCGATATCTTGAATGATGTTCTTATGACCGGCTACATCGCCATCATCTTCATCGCCGGCGGTCTTGCCATTCTGCATCCCTTCAATGCCAATCTAGGCCCGGATGAGAAGCAGGATAGAACTCTGGTGAATGCGGTGATGTGCGCTGGAATTGCCATGATCACTACGGGAATTGCAGCTATAGCGACGCAGGGACTTGCGGCCGGACTATTGCAGCTTGTCATCGGCTTTGCCATATGGTTCTACTTCTTCAAGATGTACTACCGTCTGGTCAAGAGAGATGCATCAGCAGTGGTCGGAACTGGACTATTGCCGCCAACGGTGCAGTGAGGAGGTCTAGAAATGGGATTTGTTAGAGTTTCACCAGAACTGGGCCTGATCTTCGACCCCATGAAAGGAGTGGTTTCGGAGCAGAGGGCGGACGTAGTTCTGTACACATTCGACCCGGTTTATGACAAATTGGATAAACTGGACAAGATCGCTGACGACCTGGTCAGCCAGCTTGTGCCGGACAACGAGCTTCTCAGTTCGTATGCACACAGAGGCAAGGCCTCGTATATAGCCGGCCTGTACACCAACATATGGATGGGTTTCATCATCGGCCTGGTAGTCTCCTTCGTGTTGTTGCTGGCTATGGCGTTCACCGATCCGGCGACCTTTGAGATCGTAAAGAAGGCACTGGGTGGAGGTGCTTAGAAATGGTACTTAAAAAGAAGCCGTCTGAGCCCTGGCCGACGATTACCGGCGAGTATGAGGTAGGCAATCCTGAGAGCCCTGTAGCAGTATGCACCTGCGGCTCGCATCTTCATAGCGCCGACCTGATCAAGGCCGGTGCGGCTCTTGCCGGACCGTGCAAGACTGAGAACATCGGCATAGAGAAGATGGTGGCCAATGTCATCTCCAATCCCAATATCAGATACGTACTGGTTACGGGAATGGAGGTCAAGGGGCACATCACCGGACAGGCCGTCGAGGCTTTTACCCAGAGCGGAATCGACAAGGAAGGAAGGATCATCGGAGCCAAGGGAGCCATTCCCTTCATCCAGAACCTGACGCCCGAGTCAATTGAGCGCTATAAGAGCCAGGTTCAGGCTGTCATGATGATGAACACCGAGGACATGGGAGCCATCACCGGCAAGATCAAAGAGCTGGTCTCCAAGGACCCAGGCGCTCTTGACGTCGATCCCATGACCATCGAGATCAAAGAGGGCGGCGAGGAAGAAGAGGGTGCGGGTCTTCGGCCCATGGCCGCAGAGATGGTTGAGGTAAGGGGAAGGATGCGCGGCATAAATACAGCAGTTACCGGCACCGGTCTTCTCAACAAGCTGCAAGCGGGCATCTATGCGGGCAAGATCGAGGGCATTGCCCTTGGCATGACCGTGGTCCTCGTCCTCTTCGGATTAATTCTCAAGGTGGCAGGAGGAGTGTAAAAATGGCTGAAGAGATTGCATACGGACAGGGAATCGCATCCGTGGTCGAGCCCAACATGCCTATGATCGACGCAATAGTGGAAGAGATCAGGTACAAAGGCCAGCTCCTGGCCAGAGAGACCAAGCTGAGCTCCGGCGTTCTGGCTACGGTATCCGTAGGATTTGCCATCGGCTTTGTCCTTGCCATTTTGATGATGCTGGGGCCTTTCGCTTTCATGGGGGGGCTGTAAACTATGGCAGAAGACACTAGACCGGTAGTACCGGTTGCCGTGGTCGATCCGGATCAACTAAGAGACGTAATGGCAAAGCTGGACAAGATAGAGGAGAAGATCGAGTTCTACTCCTCAGAGAAGTATATGAGAGCCGGCAAGTCCATCGGCAGAGATCTGGGCGCAGCCTATGGTGTCTGCGCAGGGTTGATCTTGGTTTTAGCATACATACTATTCGTATACGCAGGCAATTGGAAAGCGGTGATTTGAATGTTTAGATTTGATAGGAAGCAGGAAGTCTTCGACTTCGGCAAATTCAAGATAGGGGGCCAGCCGGGCGAGTACGCCACATGCTGCATAGGCACCATGTTCTACGCCAGGCACAAGATAGTCTCGGATCCGGAGCACGGGGTATTCGATAAGGCTGCCGCTGAGCGGCTCTGGAATGCACAGGTTGAGATAAGCGACATCACAGGCAACTCCTGTATGAACCAGATCGTGGCCGAGAGCAATGAGGCCATGGCTAAAGAGATAGACTGGTTCGTGGGACTGTCCGATTATCCGTTCCTCATCGACTCCTCTGCACCCGAGGTGCGAGCCTTCGGCGTCAAGTACGCTACAGAGATCGGAGTAGCCGACAGGGCCATCCATAACTCCATCAACGCCTCCATCACCGACGAGGAGCTGAAGGCGGTCAAAGAGAGCGATCTGGATTCAGCAATCGTTCTGGCCTTCAATGCCATGGAGAAGGGGACCAAGGGCAAGATGGACATCCTGACCAAGGCAGCAGGCGGCGCTAAGAAGGGCATGCTGGAGTACGCCAAAGAGTGCGGCATCACCAGGCCTCTCATTGATACCGCGGCCATGCCTCTGGGAGCCGGCTCCGGTGCAACCTATCGCGCCGTTATTGCCGTCAAGGCCCAGCTCGGACTGCCGGTTGGGGCAGGATTTCACAATGGTGCCTCAGCCTGGGACTGGATGAAGAAGTGGAAGAAGCAGCACAAGGAGGCATTCTCTCCTGTCGATATCGGCTCCAACCTGGTGGCCGGAATCGTAGGTGCTGACTACTACCTCTACGGCCCCATTGAGAACGCCCCCATGATCTTCCCCGCAGCCGCAATGGTGGATATCATGAAGGCAGAGTCCGCAGAAGAGCTGGGACTGGAAGTTCTGGCTGAGAAGCATCCCAGGAAGACGACTCTTTAGGTCGCCTTCTCTATTTATTTCTTTTTTTGGGGGAATTTCTTGCCCCGCGTTATGGTAAAGGCTGTTTTTGATGATATCAGATTTCAATGCCAGAGGTGCGGATCCTGCTGCCATCACAAGAGGCCTCTTGATTTTGATGATCTCGTTCCTATGGAACGGCTCGAGGAGTTCTGGGTGAAGTCCAATCTGATCTACCTTACAAAAAATGATGTCACTGCCATATCTAAAAAGACGGGCAAAAGGCCGGATGATATTGTAGATACTCTTTATGGCTATGACGGATGTTACGTTAAGATCAAAGATATGGGAAGCAAGGTCGTCCTGGACCTGCCGGTTATGAAGAGCAAAGAGGATACCACCTGCATCTTCTACCGGGAAGGCTGCACCATCTATTCGGTACGACCCATTGCATGCCGGCTTTTTCCCTTCCGGGTGGAAGAGGAGACTATGCCCAATGGAGACATTATGCTTGCCATTAACTACAATTCCACCTGCCCGGGCATGGGAAAGGGAAATATTGTGGATAAGAGGAAGCTGGAGAAACTGGTGGCAGATCAGTTTCTGCAAAGGACAGAGGACATAGCACCTGATGTTCAGAGGCTTAATGCTTCCGGGGCAATATCGGCCCAGGCCAGGATATTCAGAACTCTGCCTGGTAGGCTAAATAAAAGAACACCACCAAAGGCCAAAATTCAACTCGAATAAATAAAAATTTGGTTCCTCGCTGTTTCGCATGGGTAATGGAATAATCGAGTCTTCTGTGAGTCCTCCGTGCGCTCTGTGTCTCTGTGGTGGTAGTTCGTAAACCATTGGTTATAACCAGTGGCTAACGACGTCTTCACCACAGAGGCACAGAGTTCACAGAGAACGCACAGAGCGACTAACTAACAACTGGAAAAACATAGTAACCTGAGGTTAGCAACTGGATGTAGCGAAGAGCCAAAAATTTAAACTTAGCTGCCAGCTTCTGAAGGTCTATGCCAGATGTCCTGTCAGAGCTGCAACCATGAACACTATTGCAGATACAAGGATGAGGTAAAACCCGGCATCCTCTGAGGATATTGATCCATTAACTTCGATATCGTGCCCAATCAGGGGAGGTTCGTTGTGTATGAAGCCAGCCATATTCATTTCCTGTACAGCAGACCTTATCGATTCTTGAAGGGCAGTCGTACAAACCTAGAGATGGTTTTCATTTATTTAAGCTTTTCCGCGATTGGAGTGTTTTTCTTCATAGAACTTGATTATTTGGACAATATTTTCAAATATTTGCTCATTTTAGGCAAATTGTTTATTTAGTAATTTAGCATTTTCGTTAAATACCTTTATTGCCATTTCGTTAAATACCTTTTTTACCGCAAAATAACACGAATCATTCCATAACGAATCATGTAGCAAAACGTTTATCTTGGTCGGGATCTATTCGGCATTTGGCTAATCTGTCCAATTGCCCGGAGGTGAAAAGAGATGGATATCATGTCTCAGATATACGCTATTGTGATATTTGGCATACTTGTCGTAGCCCTGCCCACTATCCTGAACAAGTGGTCAGATAGCAGGTCAGGCGTTAGATAAATCAATGCACGTTTCCTTTTTCCGGTCCTGGCCCAAGCCGGGACTATAATTATTATCTCATTTACCAGCTTTGGAACAAATCCGGATATCTTCTCTTCCATAGCCTTTTATACTGATGAATGCAGACCAAGTGGCAAAAAGAGGCCCGGCGAGCAAATGCCCAGCGTCAAATATACCAGAATTGAAATAACCCAGGAAGCATACTTGGCATTAGAGGCGGAAGCCATTCTCCAAAGGAAGACCTTAAAGAAACTCGCATCGGAAATGATATTGAAAGGGGCTTCCAAGAAAGCGTTAAATTTTGTCCAGGAATCAACCGTATCCATTGAAGGCAATCTGAATTTTAGCAGAGATAAATTATCTCGAGTGATCAACGACATCGGCACAACAAAGATGAACCTCGATGAGATCGTTATGGAGAACGTCCAGAAGAGCCTGGTTGAGGAAGGATATCAAGGAGCAATGCTATTTGTGGCTCAACATACGGCATCGATGCAACGTGATGAGCTTTTTCGTATATTAACAACCTGTCAGCTCAATAGAGTGCCTTCGGCGATGGCTGTGGATATTATTAAGAGTTTAAAGAGGATGCAAGACGACAAATAAGCAAAATCAATTCTTATATGTCCACTTTCAGCCCCAGAATGCTCTTCGAGCCGCTAAATACGTCTCTGGCGATCCAGGCGCATCCAACGGCTGCGGCGCAGCCGTCCAGAGGCCGTACATCCCGGTCCAGAAGCTCGGATACGCGGGGGCTTATCTTTGCGGCAGGGCTGCCGGCCAGGAATATATCGGGATTCGACTCGCCCCGGTCGCGACAGAGGACGAGGAGGGCATTAATCTCCATGGCTGCGAACAATGAGAGCGATTCGAGGGCCAGGCGCTTCTCCTCAGGCAGGCATTGCTCCAGGTTTGTCCGTCCCATCTTGGTGAGAATGCCGCCACAGTTGAATGCCTGGTTCGCGGTCATCTTTCCAGAGTCGACGTCTCTTATGGCATGCACGTCTAAGGGCCCCTGCATCAGTCCTGGGGCAAAGATGGGCGCGTCAATGGCCCCTATGATCTTTCCCTGTAGCACGGCAAATGTGACTGTGTTGGAGCTGGCATCACATACAATGAAGTTTTTGCTCATTTTTCTAAAAACACTATAGGCCAGTCCCACCTTCTCCGGGCTCATGCCGTGGGAGAATACCTTTAGCCTGGGATCGATGTCGCTCTCGCGATGAATGCCGGGCAGAAGAATGGCCGGCCAGCCCGAGGTTTGGATGGCCTCAAATACCCGCGTGCCGCCGCCGACATGTTGCCCCGCACCATCCTGCTGGATCAGCCCTCGATTTGGGGCATCTTGCAGCCTTACAATACGGGTTATGCCGTCTCCCATGGAGTAGCTCAGGGCTACCAGTTCGATGACGTCCTGGCCCAAATTTTCAGCAATCTGCTCTATAATCTCTTGTGCAGAAAGATGGCTCGCCTCTTGCCTGGCAAGGTCCCAGCAACGCCCCTCTGGGTTGGCAAATCTAATGGCGGTGGTTCCGTGGTCTACTCCGATGAACATGAGATAAGCTCCAGTAATTCCGTTGCTACCTTGCAGCACTCTCTTCTTGTCCTCATGAGCGTGCTCATGCGGTGGCACTCTCCTCGGTAAATGCTCTTTTTGTCCACTACGAATAGGTCAACCTTGCCAAGCATTGATCGCACGCCTTCATCGCTAGGTGGAACGCCCAAGGCCGTCATGAATTTGGCTGCCGGGCCGCTCACCGGCTTATTTCCTATAAATGGACTGATGGCCACCACTTTTTTTTCACGCAGCCGCTCGCGCACGCCCTGCAGGGCCAAAATAGGGCCGATGCTTGTGGCAGGGTTGCTGGGGCCGATGATAATGGTGTCTTCCTTTTCCAGCAGGTCCAGGAAAGCCTGGCAGGGAAGGGCTGCCTCCAAACCCGCAAAAAAGAGAGATAGAACCTCCGGCAACCCATGGCGTCCTACCCAGAATTCCTGAAAGTGCATCACGCCTTCCGGGGTGGAAACGACCGTAGAAACAATGTCATCCGTCATGGGAACAACCCGCTGCTTCACTCCCAGCGATTCTGCCAGAGCCTGTGATGCATGGCTGAGTTTGACGCCCCGGCGAAGCAGCTCGGAGCGAAAAATATGAACGGCTCGATCCTTGTCTCCTACCTGGAGCTTCTCATTGATGCCCATCGCGACCAGAAAGTCGTGTGTATGGGTCTTGTCGCCTTTTATGCCCCACATTCTCTTTTCGTCGATCATGTCTGCCAGTGTGTAAAGCACAGAATCGACATCAGGGGATATGTAGTTCCCGGAGATCCAGAGGTCTTCTGCCGTGTTTACCACCACAGAGAGTTCCTCGGGCCTCAAAAGTTCCTTCAGGCCCATAAGAAGCTTGGGCGTGCCCGTGCCACCGCTTAAGACCAGCATCTTAAGACCCGCATTTCAGACGTCCACGATAATCATGCCTGTTTTGAGATGAGCCGCATCTTCATTCGGGAGTGTTGATTTTACGGCTTTTTCACAGTCAATTGCGCTGTTTCCAAGGGGGTCTTCGAGAATTAGGGTCAGAGGAAACCTGCCTTTTTTGGCGAGACTGATCTTCTCCAAGATCTCTTCGCCTTTGCTGGTGCTCTCCAGGTTTTCCGCCTCCCGTGCCGATCGTGTGGCAAAGGCCACCACGCTCTCTATCCTGTCAAGGACGCCCTCTACATTGGAGACGTACGACTCCGATGCAAATCCCGGCTCGATGTCCACGCTAAGCTCTGGGATGCGCAGGGTGCCGCTGGATGAACGAATCACTCTTGCGTCAAGATCTTCAATGCTCGTCACCGGCAAAGTGAAGCGCATCGGCTCCTTTTGCGTCAAAAGAATGGTATCGCTGTGCCGAAAGCCGCAGTCACAGACACCAGCAATGACCATGGCCTCTCCAAAATGGGGTATGTCTACCGTCTCCCAGCAAAACTGCATCTCAAGGGAGCATACGGGACAGGGCGTATTTGTGGTTAGATTCAATCTTTGCTCCCGACCACTTTCTCACGGTCAATCTTTATGCCGCTGGGCACCAAAACTATGAGATCATCGCCAATTCCTGCTATATCTCCTGAGACGTCTTCGACTGCCTTCTTCAGTTCACCAATGGCCCTGTCCAGAGCGGCTTTATCTCGCTTTAGGCCGGCGATATCCACCAGGACAATATTGCCGGCATAAATCTCCTGTTTGATCTCGGGCAGAACCTCGATCCGTCCCAGCTCCGCTACCCTTAAGATCATCTCTGGGGAACTGCTCCCTTCCTCAAACTGACCCAGATCGACCTCGGAGTAATCCTGCTCCTTCGACTTTCCTATGAGCTTGAGCTTTTCCAGAAATCCAGCCATCTAAAAACCCCGATAAGGAAATATGTATTATTATATTTATCTTTAACGCAGTTACATGTCCACGAGTTTTAATCCTACCAGGCCCATGGCCACCATGAAGAGCAGGACGATCAGAGCAAAGCTCGCAGATCTCAGCTCTACAGGAAGGGCTATCTGTGCACCCAAAATGAGGAAAACCATCAGAAATACAAGGCCGGTACTTAATCCAATCTCAAGCCAATTCTTCTTCACAAGGGTATTGTCCAACCGCCTTAGGAGATATACTTTTTCGCCCGAAGGCCATCCTCGCCTGCCAAGAAATGTACCAACGATCGAGTTTCATGGCCATGCCAGTCCATCGCGATAAAGCGAGGGTAAACTGGTAGTCTCTCTCTCAGGTTATAATCCGAGAGAGTGTGGTGCAGCTCTTTTTCTTCCGGCCAGGGTCGGCCGGGATTTATGCAGTCCACAGTGACGGCACTAATTCCACCAAGATCGTTTGCGCCGGCTCTGAGCAAAGGGTGCGGGTCTACCAGGTTGGGCGGAACCTGGATGGCCACTTCAGGTGGAAGGATTATGCGCGCAGCTTCCACCGTCTGGTAGATAT
The DNA here is from genome assembly GCA_964506745.1 of uncultured Methanotrichaceae archaeon. Lineage (GTDB taxonomy): Archaea > Halobacteriota > Methanosarcinia > Methanotrichales > Methanotrichaceae > Methanothrix. The sequence continues at coordinate 39,700 of CAZDLZ010000014.1, forward strand.
CCATTATCTCTGGTCGGGGTGCATCCTCCAGAGTCGTTCCTGGTTTGGGATCCAGTGGCTGGATGATTACCTCCTGAATATGGCCGAAGGTTCTATGCAGATGGGCAATTTTGCTGAGCGCTTCTATCCGGTCCTGCATACTCTCGCCTATACCGACCATTATGCCTGTGGTGAAAGGAATACGAAGTCTGCCTGCCATGGCCATGTACTGCAACCTCAAATCCGGCCTTTTTCCCGGTGACTTTGCATGTACATCCAGAAGGGCTGTCGTCTCCAGCATCAGTCCCATAGAGGCGTTATACGGCTGCAAGCGCCGCAGATCTTCCTGCTCCAGCAGGCCGGCATTAGTATGGGGCAGCAGTCCGAACTCAAGGGCAAGCTCGCATAGCTCCACCAAATAGTCCAATAAATCCGCGACGCTTGCATTGGCCAGGATCTTCTCAAAGCCCGAGACAGACCACGGGCGCTCACCCATAGTAAAAAGTGCCTCGCTGCAACCCGCATGAGAGCCCTGTTCCAGCAGCAAGAGCGCCCTGGATCTGGAAATCAAATGGGCGTCTTTCAGTTCCTTTCGAAAAGAGCAGTATCCGCAGCGATTCCTACAGAGGTCTGTCACGGGAAGAAAAATATTTTTGGAGTAAGTGAGCGTTTTCATATCCGGATTAGTTATCTAGCGACGAAACTCCACCAACTTCAAGACGTTTCCAAGCGGGCAGTCTTCGGGAGCCTCGCCCACTATATCTACAATAGTGCATCTTTCGCCATCCTTCAATCCCGATGGGTGGCACATATCATACATGCTGCATTCAGGATCATCGCATTTCATGGCTTCAAATACTATCTTGGAACCAGGAAATGCTTTTCTGGCATCAAAGGCCGCAATTATTGGGCTCTCCGCTACCTCAACTGCCCGAACCCCTGCCTCGTGAATAGGGCAATCATGAACCAGCTCTCCGCGGGTCCCCAATATCCTGTAGCGCCTTCTCGGCTCCAGGTTGATGCATGTATTTCTAAGCTTACAAGTCTCGCATTCTGGTGTGGGGCCCACGAAGGTGAACTCCATGCCAATATTGGCAAGTTTCGTTCCAATCAGCGTAATTTGTGTGGATGCCTCGGACATAGTACATTCTCCTTTTTCATGATTATAATTATTATTATTATTATTATTATTATTATTATCTCAAACTATTCCAGTCGCTTCAGCCGCTTTGGTCGCTGCCATTCTATTCAGGCCAAAATCCAGGATAGTGTAGCGTTCCGGTCGAATCTCATGGGCACTGACCAGGGCCGATATCACGCTATCTTCATCCAAACCCGCTTCTGCTGCTGAGGTGGGGGCGCCAATCAGTGCCAGAGCTTCTTTTATCATCTTCCAGTCTCCGCCATGCAAATACATCATCATAATAGTGCCCAGACCGCAAAGCTCGCCATGCAAAGCCCTTCCTGGAGCAATTCTGTTCATGGCATGAGCGAACTTGTGCTCTGAGCCGCTGGCGGGACGGGATGATCCGGCTATGCTCATCGCAACACCGCTGGATATCAGCGCTTTGATGACAATCCTCGCCGATTCCTCCAGGCCCGGACGGATGTCCGCCGCAAGCTCAACGATCATGCGTGCCGTCATGCCGGAGAGGGCAGAGGCATACTCACTGTACTCCTCGTTATGCAGGCGATGAGCCAGTTGCCAGTCCAGGATGGCAGTGTAGTTGGAGATGATATCTCCGCATCCGGCAGCCAGTAGTCGCGCCGGAGCCTGGGATATTATCTTGCTGTCGGCAACGATCGCCAGTGGAGATTGTGCTTTTATGGAGGTGGTCTCTCCATTGACCGTTAAAGACGCCTGTGAGGAGCAGATGCCGTCATGCGAAGCGGCCGTGGGCACAGATAGAAAGGGCACGCAGACCTTTAGCGATGTGAGCTTGGCTATGTCTATCGATCTGCCGCCTCCTGCACCGATAAGAAAGCCCGCACCTATCTCCCGCGCCAAGCGCTCTGCGCGATCTACCTCTTCCAACTTGGAGGCGCTGCAAATGATGGTCTCTGGCTGATAGCCGCGTTCCTCCAGGAGCCCGGAGATGGTCTTTCCCATCACATCCCTGGTACGCGGGCCGGTGATTATAAGAGCACGCCCTTTAAGCTGCAGTTTGGCGCAGATCTCGGGCAACTCCTGTAGCACGCCACTACCTACCGCTACGATGCGCGGGAGTTCCATCCACCTAGATCCGACCATTGTTTTCTCACCAGCGAAAAACAGGCTAAGATGTAAGTGGTCTATGACGATATAAAATCATATCCTTAACAAGTAACGATCTCTGAGTTCAGGTCAGAGAGTATTCGATCCCTTATGTGGTTGACCTCAAAGCTGGTTCTGTTGCGAGGGCGGCTAAGTGGGATCTCAATGATGTCCTTAATCCTTCCCGGGCGGGCTGACATGATCACGATGCGATCCGCGAGGTATATGGCCTCGTCAACGCTGTGGGTAACAAAGACCACTGTCTTTCTCTCTTCATGCCAGATGCGCAGAAGTTCTGACTGCATGACGTTGCGCGTCTGGGCGTCCAGGGCTCCAAAGGGCTCATCCATGAGCAGAGCCTTGGGGTGGTTGACCAGAGCGCGAGCAATAGCCACACGCTGTTTCATGCCCCCGGACAGCTCATGCGGATAGCGCGTCTCAAAGCGCTCCAGGCCCACCATTTGAAGATACTGTCTGCCCTGGGCCAGGCGCTTTGCAGAGGGTATGCCTTTTAATTCCAGGCCGAAGACGACGTTTTCAAGGACCGTTCGCCAGGGAAATAGCGAATACTCCTGGAAGACCATGCCTCTTTGCGGGCCCGGGCCTTTTATGGGATCGCCATCGAGAGTAACAGTGCCGTCTGTCGCCTCCTCAAGACCGGCCACTATGCGTAGCAGTGTGGTCTTGCCGCAGCCCGATGGGCCGATGAAGCAGACGAACTCATTGTCCTCTATCTTCAGGTTGATATCCTGCAGGGCTAACATATCTTTTCCGTCCGCAAAAAATTGCTTGGATACGCCTTTGATCTCCAGCAGAGCCATTCAATTGTGAGATATCGCGGCGGGTAGGTATAGATCTTTCCATTGCAGAGAGAACCATGAATTATTCAAATGAAATCAGAGCAAGTGCGAAATACTTTCGGGACTACACATTACGTCCTTTGGACAATAAATCTAAATAGTTATAGATGAAGATGACTGAATGGCGATAGATTAGAGAAGCATATCCTGGGAAAGTTCGTGTAAGTCTAGGGTTCATCTGCGAAGATTGAACCAGTACTTTTCAAAGGCGGATAGTTCTTGGAACAATCTGTGTGATTCATGTGCTTTCTAATCTGTGCCATTTAAATTATATATATATGCATTTTATCTTATCGCGAAAGCTGTGGAGTTATTACGATAAAATAAATGAACTCCCTTTACTCTCCTTGCTTCATACTATGATTTGCCCCTTTATATGTCAAATAGCCTGCATTGCTAAATCCTAACAATGTTATCATGCTCAGATCGAATTGGGGAAATTCAGTGATTTTCCCCGCATCGCTGGCCAACAAACTTGCCAGGGCTACAATATAGGCCAATACTAAAAGCAAAGTGAAGTAAAAAAGCTGAACTTTTGACATATCGACCTGCGCAGAATTTCCTGTTTCATCACCTCTAAACATGTCGAATATGCTAGCTGCCTGGGGCGTCTCATTGACCATAATCAGTTTTTTATTCGTTATCTTCCCAACTCGGTTGGGGTCTTGTTTATTAAGAAGGATTATATTCCTATCTTTTTCTTTCTTGTCTGGTTTTCCCTTCTTGTTGCTTAGGATAAGTGAGGATCCTACCAAAGCGGTTGTGCTAATTCCCATCAAGAGCCAGACCTCTTCGGGTATGGCGATGCTCAGTGGATTTGGTCGATTGTTCCACATGTTGTAAATGCAGGCGGTTGCATATGCGGATAGTATTACTACGGTCCAGATAACTATTTGAAATCGAGACAAGCTGAATTTATTCCTCTCATCAATCAGCACACCACTCTTTCGATTGTTTATCTTATTTCCTATGATGGATAAAAATGCGGTCGTTATTAACAAGACTAGGAACCATATCCCAACGATATAAATATTCATTTTTGGACACCTCTACTTAATCTAATACTGATTATTCATGTAAAAGGGTTTATCCTTATTGGTCCTCGGGATTCTATGGCAGCAGGATCGCCTGTCTTCATAAATGCAGGTTATACGTATGTCTCTTCCATATCGCGACACTTTTCAATATGAGTATCTCGACAGGGCGAAAACCTGCATCATAGAGATCGAAGCTCGAAAAATGGGGTGAATGGGAAGACTGCCCATTTTTTTGCCCAGAAGCGTGTAGGTCCGGTGCAGTCTTCCTTGCCACAGACACTAGTTGCACCTGCCTTCTATAAAGTCTCAAGCCGCGCGGGGCGAAAGTGTTCTTCAGATCTTCTCCGGCTTTTCCAGCAGCCCTGTCTTGCTCATTATCTCGCCGGTGCGGGCATGTGGTCGGCGGGATACGCTGTCATTGGCCTTCTCCAGCTCCCGGGACTCATCGGCCAGGCGGCCCGCGGCGCGCATGACCTCGTGGCCAGCGGCCGCGGCGAGAGCTATGGCCTCCAGCTCTTTTAGACGGAAGCATGCGGCTGCATTGATGCCGGCAACGGCCTGCGCCATGTACAGGGCTCCAACGGCCTTGGCTCGCGCGTAGGGATTGCTAAAGCGCATGCGTTCGGCGCACTTCTCTGGCGTGGCCAAAATCGCCGGGATTTTTGCCTCACCTGCAGCAATGCCGGCCATGGCGCTGTCCAGCTCTTCTTGCACCAGCCGGATGGCTCCGCAGGCGGCTAAAACTCGCAGGGCATCGGAATTAAAGAGGGCCATCTCCGCCGGATCGAGGAACTCGCGCTTGGCACCGATGAGCGGGTCCATGGGCAGTATGATGTAGCCATAGCCTTCAGCCGTCAGAGCGTCGCGCGACTCCTTCTTGGTGGGACCGTCGGAGATGACGATGGTTGGCACGCCTTTGAACAGCGCGCGCGCCGCTGTGGGCCCGGCTGTCGCGGCGTTGGGGCTGCTTATGACCACTAATTGAGGGCTCCAGGCTAGCAGTTCGGCTGCAGCTTCGCCCTCCTTTTTAGTCATCTTGGGGCCGAAGCTGACAATTTTAAATTCGATGTCAGTTCTTTCTGCAATCTCATCCAGAGATAGATCAATAGCCGTAGAGGTGGCTATGTTTCCAAGCTTCACAAAACCTATCTTGAACATGCCGCTTTGAAAGGCCCAGTGAAGATAAAAGGATTTTGTTTGCCGGATACGAAAACTGTCCGCCAATAGCTAAATACCATCGCCGCCTGGGTGAAAAATGTGAGCGACCTGGCAGATTTTACCAAGAACGTCCTGCCCTTTCTGTCCCTGCTGGAAGAGGACGAGGCAGGCCCCGATCCATCGGAGATATCGCATAGATACGGCATCTCCAAGGAGCACATCGTTGTGCTCAGCCGAAACGAGAATCCCTACGGCCCCAGCCCGCTTCTGCATGCGGCTCTGAAGGATGTGCCGCTAAACTCGTATCCTAACTCCCAGCAATTTTTAAAGTCCATCTCCAGTTACACAGGTTATCCGGAGGAGTGCCTGGTGGTGGGTGCCGGCATGGATGAGATCATCACTACCATCTGCCGCATCTTTCTGGGAAGGGGTGACGCGGCACTTATTCCCGTGCCCACCTACAATCTCTACGGCCTGGCGGTAGAACTGTGCGGGGCCAGGCCTCTTTATCTGCCCAGGGTGGCCGGATTTGATGTGGACAGACAAATTCCCAGGAATATCAAGATGACATTTCTCTGCTCCCCCAACAATCCCACGGGAAATGCCCTTTCGGAAGAAGACGTTCGGGCCATGCTGGAAAGCACCGAATCCATCGTCTTTTTGGACGAGGCCTATGCAGAATTTGCCGGAAAGAGCCTGCTAAAGCTGGTGAGAGAATATGATAATCTGGTAGTGGGTCGCACCCTCTCCAAAGCCTTCGGACTGGCCGGGCTGCGCCTGGGCTACAGCGTAGCGCCGCCCTGGATCGCCCGGCAGTACCGGCGCGTCGCGCCACTGTTTAGCATAAGCAGCCTCTCTCTGGCGGCGGGCGCATCTGCGCTCCGGGATCTGGACTGGATGAGAGAGAGTGTGAGCAAAATCATCTCGGAACGGGAGAGAATGCGTAAGATACTGGCCGGTTCCAATCCTTCGGAAGGAAATTTCCTTTATGTTCACACCGAGGAAAAGTCGGCAGTAGTAGCTGAGCGGCTGCTTAGTAGAGGTGTAATTGTCCGGGATTGCAGCTCTCTTCCCGGATCTGGAGAGAATTATTTGCGCGTTACAGTGGGCCGGCCTGAGGAAAACGATCGCTTCCTTTCGGAGTTTCGGAAGGCTGACACGATCTTGAAAGCTACAACCAATTCCTGACGAGTAGCGCCTTTCAATCTTTGAAGATGGTGATAAAAAAACGCTAAGCATAAAAGCCATGTAGGGAAAAGCTAAAACCTTTATTGAGGTTCTCGCTCACCCTGAATTATTATCTACAAACCAACGTCCCGACCGGGATTCGAACCCGGGTTGAAGGCTCTCTGCGCTTTTTGGCTCCGCAGGCCTCCGGGATGTCCACTACCCCATCGGGACAAAACATCCCCCATGGCATGCTTTTAGTTATTAAGCCTGTTGGCCAGGGGACCTGGTCTGAGCCGTGCGGATGGCGCGCAGAAAGTCGATCTTCCGAAATTCCGGCCAGTAGGGCGCACAAAAGTATGCGGCGCACTCATTGCCGTTGGCCTGCCAGGGCAGGAAATTAGAGGTGCGATAGTCTCCTCCCGTCCTGATGATCAGATCCACTTTGGGCACCGAGATTCCGTCTTGAGGATAGAGGTGGTGAGCGATCAGATCCTCATCCACCTCTTTTGCCATGATCTTTCCCTCTCTTACCTGGCGCGCCAGGGATCGCGCCGCATCTACCAGTTCGCGCTGGCCGCCGTAGGCCAGGGCCACGTTCAGGTACATTGCCCCATATTCTCGCGTGGCCTCCTCGGTGCGGCAGATCTCTGCTTGCAGGTCCGGCGGAAGCATCTCCACTCTGCCGATGGCCCTTACTCGTACCCCATTGGCATGAATTTTTTTGGAGCAACTAAGCTGTGCAAACTTGTTTTTGATCAGATCGAAGAGATAGCTCTTCTCTTTCTCGTCTCTACTAAAGTTCTCTGTGGAAAAGGCATACAGGGTGAGATGCTTAACACCTACCTCCAGACACCAATCAGGGACCTTCTCCGAGGTGTCTGCACCAAGGCTGTGTCCCAGGAACCTGGAGAGGCCCTTTTGCTGGGCATATCTGCGGTTTCCATCCTGGATAATAGCCACATGTTCCACCGGCACTCCCGCAATAATGCGTGACTTTAATAACCGCTCATAAAAGGCGTAGGCTGGGTTTCGCAAAGTGAAACTCATTCGTTTTATTAGCTTCGCGAATTACTATTTAAATAATTCCTTTGTGCCGGACGAAAATGAGTTTTGCCGTCCTTTTCTCAAGGGCAAGATACAAATAGCTGATGACTTACTAGGCTTAATCCGAGGGCCTGTGGTCTAGCTGGTTATGACATCGCCTTCACACGGCGGGGATCACGCGTTCGAATCGCGTCGGGCCCATTTGTATTTTGGCCTACACAAGCTTTAACTATTTAAGAGTGGTTTTTAGCAGAAGGGCGAAAAGAAAGATGCTTTGGCTACTCGGGGCAAGAGCAGCCCCGAAGATTCCATGAGTCCTATGTCCATAATTATTATTTGAGGTGATAAGCTGTATAATAGAGGTCGTGGCAGGGAAGAAGAAGGAGCTGTAATTACCAGAGTCCGTCTCCCCCGCAAACAGGATCGAGAAATATTCGGTCATGTGGAAAGTTTGCTCGGAGCCAATCGCATAAAGGTAAGATGCATCGACGGTGTTACCAGGATGGGTCGCATACCTGGCAAGATGAAGAAGAGGATCTGGATCCGGCAGGGTGACGTGGTTATTGTCATTCCCTGGGAAATTCAGAATGATAAGGCCGATGTAGTCTGGAGATATACAGGTCCCCAGGTGGACTGGCTACAGCGCAAGGGATTTCTGAAAGGAACTTCTTGATGGGAATCTTCTTGAAAGGCACATTATGAGCAGGCGTACCAAAGATGAAGATTTCGATACCAGGATCGATGTTCTTCGTACCAGGATAAAGGACTCCGATGATCTAAACGTCGAGGATGCTGTCTTCGATAAGCGCACCCTTATGGATCTTTACAGCCTGGCCAGCAAGGGCGTAATCGATGCGCTGGGCGGGTCCGTATGCACCGGCAAAGAAGCTAACATTTTTAAGGCCATCGTGGGTGAAAAACAGCTGGCCCTAAAGATTTATCGCATCTCGACCAGTAATTTCACCGTCATGCAGGACTACTTGCATGGCGATCCAAGATTTGGTAACGTGAAGGGCACAAAGAGAGCTATTGTCGCGGCATGGACCCGGAAGGAGTTTCGAAATCTGACCCGTGCGGAAGAGGTGGGTATCGCCGTGCCTCACCCTATCGCCATGAGGGAAAACATACTGGTTATGGATCTTATAGGCATTGGCGAGAATGTAGCCCCTCCGCTAAAAGACGTGGACCTGGAGACAGAGGAAGCCAAGCGCATTTTTGAAAGAATCGTTGGATATATCTCTGTGCTCTATAATCGTGGCAAGCTCGTTCATGCCGATCTGAGCGAGTTCAACATACTATATGACGAAGGCGAGCCGGTGATAATAGATATGGGGCAGTCTGTTACATTGGATCATCCCATGGCCAGGAAATTCCTGGAGCGCGATATAGCCAACGTGGCACATTACTTCAAGAAAAAATATAACGTGGGCTCTCCAGAGGAGATCTGGGAGAAGCTTCGCAAAGACAAAGAAGAGCTAGATGAGATTGATAAAAAAGAAGGATGATTAAATTGGATATCAAGATTCCAGAGGAGCGCGTAGGTGTGCTGGTGGGGCCGGGCGGCTCAATGAAGCGATTTATCGAAGAGAAGACCAAGACCACTCTTGAGATCGACAGCGAGACTGGTGCGGTCTCCATTGCATCGGCAGAAGACCCATTACAGGGCCTGCGAGTATTGGACCTGGTAAAAGCCATCGGCAGAGGCTTCTCACCGGAGAGGGCTCTGGCCATTCTTGCTGACGAGATGCTGATGCTGGACGTGATGGACCTCTCCAAGATGGCAGGCACCAAAAACGATATGGAACGCATCAAGGGCCGCATCATAGGCAAGGACGGACGGTCGCGCGAGATCATTGAACGGCTCTCCGGCACCCAGGTATCGGTATATGGCAAGACTGTAGCTATCTTAGGCTATCCGGAGCAAATGCGAGTTGCACGCGCGGCCATAGAGATGCTGCTTGATGGTGCTCCGCATGGAAATGTCTATAGCTTTTTGGAGAAGAAGCATCAGGAGCTGGCCAAGGGTGAGCTGAGGGAGCAGGGTTTGCTCTGAGGGCAGCATTTTGAACTTGCAGTTACAGCTTGACTATGTAGATTGGCTGCTCATAGCTGCGGCTCTGATCGGCCTGTATTCCATTCTTCTTTTGCCTCTGAAAGATAGCGAAAAATGGAAAAGCAGGGGGATCTCAGTAGGGTGCTTGTTTGGCATTCCTCTGGCAGTGTTTTTTCGCACAACCAGAGGCCTGAATCTGCTGGACAGGCTGGCCCGCCCCAAGAGTTTCTGGAGGTTCGTGGCCTCTGCCGGCATACCAATGGTCGTCCTGAGCATGACCTATTTTCTGATGCTGGTTCTTGCCATGACCTATTACATGATTCAAGAGCCTCCTTTGCCCAGCAGCTATAATGCTCCGAGAAACATCCTTCTCATTCCGGGCTTAAATGAGTACATACCCTTTGTTTGGGGCTGGATCGCTCTCTTTGTGACCATGGTGGTACATGAGTTCGCTCACGGCATACTCAGTCGTGTAGAGGGCGTGCGCGTCAAGTCCATGGGAATCGTCGCCGTTTTCTTTGCCCCGATCGCAGCTTTTGTGGAGCCGGATGAAGAGGATCTCTTCGGCAGCAAAGACATGCCGGCAAAGGTGAGCAAGGGAGCAAGAATCAGGATTCTATCTGCGGGTGTCATCTCCAATTTCATTGTAGCGGCAGTGGCCATGGCCCTTTTCTTCGGCCCGGTCATAGGGGCCATATCCCCCCTGGACCGGCTGATAGTAGTAGATGTTCAGAACGGCTCCGGCGCAGAGAAGGCCGGTTATGAGAGTGGCATGGTGCTGCTGGACGTAAATGGAAACAAAGTGAGCAGTCTGGAGCAGTTCTACGGCGATCTGGGCCATTCCACCACTAGCATGAAGGTGCTCTATGACGGCCGAGAGGAGATCCTGCCGATCTCCGGCGAGCTGGCGCGGGGCATCATGGTGGCCTCGATCTTCAAGGGCTCACCTGCGCAGTCGGCAGGTCTTCCTGCTCGGAGCATAATCACCAGGATCGACGGGATTGAGATTGTAAACCTGGAGGGCTCCAGAAAGCAGATGAACGCCACCCGTCCCGGTCAAATCATAGCCATAACAACCGGCCTGGGCAACACTTATCATGTCAATCTCACGGCGAAGGGGGCAGCTTCTGCGGATCCGACTGCTTCTGAGGATCGCGGTGGATTTATTGGCATAGGTATCTCCGGTAATGTGGTTTCATCAGGAGGCGCGCTCTTTCAGGAGGCTCCTGCCAGCCAATTTCTGCAGGTTCTCAAGGCCATTCCCCGTAGCGGAATGCAGGGTTTCACATACATGTTAAGCCTGCCTTTTGCCGGAATTCCCGGATTCACCCAGAAAGGCTTTCCCGGTTTTAGCGGCTGGCTGACCGCCGTCTTTGAACCAAGCGGATGGGCTGAGCCTCTGGGAAGCAAGTTCTTCTGGATTGCCAACCTTCTGCTCTGGGTCGGCTGGATCAACCTTTATGCCGGTCTGTTCAACTGCCTTCCTGCGGTTCCATTGGATGGCGGGCACATATTCAGGGATTTGGTTCAGTCCGGATTTGAGAGGATAGTTAAGCCCCAGGATGCGGAGAGATTCACCAAGACGACGGTGGCTATTCTTACCTGGTTGGTGTTGACATCCCTGCTCATAACGTTGATCGCTCCATTCACCAACTGGCTGACTATCTGATATCCTTTTTTTGAACGGTAGTTTTAAACCTGTTCAAGATAAGACAAAATGCCCGGTAATTGTCGGCAGGTAAGGTACTATGAGAATTCTCGCGGTTTGGCATTTAGCGGCCCTTGTGGCCTTGGCAGCTCTATTGGCAATGGAGGGCACAGCCCAGTCTTCGGAGATTGTAAATCTCTACTCCAGCATAGACTCGGCTGATGTTACTCTGGAAGGAGATGTGGCCGGCATGGTTTTGCGGTTGGATCTTATCGATGAGGGAAGGCTGCTCACGACCAGAAACCTTACGTTGGATGGTGCGGGGACATGGGTCATTCGCTGGCCGGCGCTGGAAGCGGAGAAAGGAAGCTATGACGTCTGCGCCGCATTAATGAAAAATGGTACTGCCGTCTCCAGGAAATGCTCTAGCTTCTTTTACGGGGGTGTGGAGCCTATAAGGTTTGACGTGCGCGATTTTCGTGCCGACTCTCGCGGTATGCATCTTGCTATCAGTGCCCGTGATCCTACTGTTGTTGATATTTACTACATGCTAATCGATGGGAACAGGGCCGTGTATGTAACCAGAGAGCAGGTGATACCCATCACGGGAAGCAATGGCCAGCCGGTTGTCAAGGACTACGCCTGGAAGCAGATCCTGGAAAACGGACGCGAGTATGCGGGCCGGGTGAAGATTGTAGAGCTGAATCACAATCAAACCAGGTCCTTCATGAATTCCTTTTTGGCTGTGGATGATGCCATGATCACTGAGACCTATCAGGATGAGACCGGTGCCAGCGCTACAGTCATGGGTAACTCTCGCGTTCCCTTTGAGGGATCTTTGCGCTTTATTTTATCTCAAAACGGCAAAGTTCTCAATACCATCGAGAAGATGACGCCTGTCCTTCTTACGGGAGACGATGAGACTGTGGAGATCACCTGGAACAAGACTCTTGAGCCGGGCATCTATCATCTGCGCACCGTTTTACTCGGCCAGGGTGGCTCTATTATGGATTTGGAGGAGAATGTGATTGAGGCCAAGCCTCTGGTCAGGAATAACTCTACGGATACGGCAGAGAAAGCAAGCTTTCCATCTGGGTCTGCCGCATTAGCTTTGCTTGCTATATTTGTACTTTGGAGGAGGAGATGATTATTATGCAGAAAAATCTTGTTAGCCTTATCTG
>CAZDLZ010000015.1:0-46082 GCA_964506745.1 uncultured Methanotrichaceae archaeon
ATGATAGTAGGATACAGGGTCGCTACGAAATTACAGCAGATTCGGGACACTACCGATAAATTTCGGGTGATGGGACTTGTGGGTGAGAGTGCTTGCACGTCCTCCGCGAGTGTGGGTGTACACGTGCGCGACCGTTGCCAGAATAAGTCCAAATATGAATAGAACGGTAAACGGGACGTGTGCCACTTCGGGAGAGCATTGAAAATGGCACCCGGTGATTCCAACGAATTGATTAAAGATATCGTAGAAGGATTCTGTGCGCGATATGTTCCAGACGGATTGATTCTCCATTCAAGCGATACAGAGCCCAAGCGAAGAGAATAAGCGATTGGCTATCTTAAATCAAAGCTAGGCATAGTGCTCGATGAACATAGCAAGATTCCTGATGTTATCGTTCATGATCCGAATAGAAACTGGATATTCCTGATCGATGCGGTCACAAGCTCGGGGATAATTGATGTCAAACGGCACAAGGAATTAAATGATCTATTTAAGTGCCCGGGAATTGGGCTGATTTTCGTAACAGCCTTCCCGGATGGCGAGACATTATCAAAATATATATCAAATATCGATTGGGAGACAGAAGTGTGGATCGCGAAATCACCCACACACATAATTCATTTCAACGGAAAGCGTTTGCTTGGCCCCATGAATGAGATTCTCTGAATCACTGGGAGAAATGACTTGCGGACCGCTGACCGCATGAGGGCGCACTTTCCGTGCCCCTCGCGGGCACCGCCGGACGCGCTCGCCCTGTGCCCACGCGCGCGCGGGCGCCCGGGGCCGCGGGTCCCAGGAAAAATGAAAACCTTCCTTTTCAGTTTTCAGTCAAATCTATAAACCAAGAGCGACCTGCATCCTCTCATGGATATAATGAGTATAGCCTTCTACGTCATCATATTCGTCCTCGCTTTCATGATTGCCCGCATCATCATGAAGATCATGCGCGGCTACTAGGCCAAGCCAGTCGGAGCTGGGCCAATGGACCTGGCGGCAAAGGGCTAAGCGACAGGCTTAATATTTGTGGACACCAAAGCAGCCGTCATGTTTCCCCAGGTCTTAGCCACGGTTGGCGGCTCAGGAACGCGTTTGTATCCGCTTACTTTAGACCAGCCCAAGCCCCTGGTCGAGCTATGCGACACCGCCATCATTGCCAATCTCTTTCGGGTTTTGGCCAGCCAGGGCTGCAGAAGGTTCATCCTGGGCAGCAAGGGTGCCAGCAATACCCTCAACCTTAGCAATTACTTCAAAGCCGGCGAGGGCTTTTTTAAGCGCCTGGGCATAACCGACCACCGGGACTTTTCCTACCAGCCCCTCTATGACGACAAGGGAAGCGCCGATTCCCTGCGCTATTGCATGAACTACTACAACATCGACGATGACCTGCTGGTGGTCTCGGGCGACAACCTCATCGACATCGACCTTGAAAGCTTTGTCGAATTTCATAGAAAGCATGATACTCTGCTCACTGTGGCCCTCAAAGAGCTGGGACCTGAGGAAAATGTCTCCCAGTACGGCGTGGCCCGCATGGACGATGATATGCGCATCCAGGGCTTCGTAGAAAAGCCAAAAACGGGAAGCGAGCCCAGCCGCATGATAAACACCGCCTTCTACCTTTTCTCACCCCGCATTCGCGAGGTTCTGGCTGAGATGGGAGACAACGGCCGCGACATCGGCGGCGACCTGATTCCCTACCTGACCGAGAACGGCTATCCCGTTTACGGCTTTCCCATTGCCGGCTACTGGATTGATATCGGCACTCCGGAACGGCTGCACCAGGCGTCCATGGACTGCCTCTCCGGAGCCGTCCGCCACTTCGACCGCAAGTACCACTACCAGCCCAATCAGTGGATTCATCCCAGCACATTGGCCAGAATCGAGCCACTCCTTGCCACTGGCGATATACAGCTCTTGGGCAACGTCTCCATCGGCAGAAACTGCCACATCGAAAAGGGGGTGACCATCGAGAACTCTCACATCGGCCATACCAGCCTTATCGACCGTGGTGTGGAGGTCAAAGAGAGCATGATCATGAGCTTTGCCCATATCCAGCACACGGTCAATATCAGCCACACCATCATCGGCCGCCACTCCACCATAGAAGAGCATAGCATTCTCGGGGGGAAGAATGGTATTGGAGAGGACCTTATTGCCGTTATTGGTGAGAATGTCGTTTTGCCGCGCGAATCTGTAGTATCAGCAGGCGTAAGAGTGGCACCGCTCAAGCACAGCCATCGCATCCTGGCCACAGGTAGGTTCGTGGAACTGGGAACTGATGAAAGAAACATCTACTTTGCAGAAAAAGATTCGATGAAGCGCTAGTTGCCTATTTGTGGTAACTAGTAGTAGCGCTCCCAGGTCTCGTCGATCTTTCTTATTTTATATTTTGCACCGTTATCCAGAAGATATCGGTTCAGGTCCTGAACATCCTGGAAAAAGCGCTTATCTCTCAGGTTATTATAGATATCTTCCGTGGTGAACCCCTTCAGCTCACCCTTGCCGTAAACGATCCTCTCAATGGTATAATAGATGTCGTCAAACTTCCTCAAGGGATAAGTCCACTCTGCAAACTGCATCTCGTGCCCTCCTAATTTGGCTACAGGTTTTGAGCAAATAAGAACCTTTCGTTTTCTGCGAAGAAAAAGATTATCAATAACGGAAATGAAAAAGTTATATTCATGAACCATGTCGATCTTGGCCTGCTTGAACAGCAAATCTGTACCTGTCACCGTTGCCCGCTTGTGGAGGGCAGAAAACGCGTCGTGCCGGGCAGCGGCCCCGTGCCCGCCGATATCATGCTCGTGGGAGAAGCCCCGGGTCGTGAAGAGGATCTATCCGGAGATCCATTCGTAGGCCGGGCGGGAAGGCTGCTGGATGGGGCTTTAGTGCAAGCTGGTCTGACGAGATCAGCGGTATTCATAACCAGCGTCATCAAATGCCGCCCCCCGCAAAACAGGAAGCCGAAAAAAGCCGAGATAGATCAATGCCGCCCCTATTTGCAGGCTCAAATCGATATTCTCCATCCTAAGATCATCTGTTTGATGGGAAACACGGCCGCGCAGGCAGTCTTAGGCAGGCAGGGCGTCACAATCTTGCGCGGGCAGGTCTTGCAGGATCGCTTTCTTGTCACCTATCATCCTGCCGCCGTCTTGAGAAATAGAAATCTCATGAATGATTTCGTCTCCGATCTTAAGAGGTTGAAGATCCAGGAGCTTTAGACTTGTTTAGCCTTACCTACGATCTCTGGGAGGAGATCATTGATGAAATTGCTCTGGCCCACGATTCGCTTTTTGCTGCTATGGATGTGGCAGCGGAAGAGCTCGAGCTCACTACGGCTCTGATTGATGATCTGAAGAGCAAGAGAGAATTGACAATCGCAAATGATCCCTGGGAATTAAAGCTTAAGATCGAATTTATAGAGGATAAAATCAACGGTTTCATAATCTGGCTGGCAGCGGTTGAGCCACTGGAAATTTTAGAAGAGATCAAGGCATGTGTTGCATCGGACCATGGTTTTTCCCTGGAAGAGATTGTCGGCTTTGAGCTGGAACACGGCCTGGATATGCAAGAAGAAATATTTGTAGCAATGGAGGAGAGCTACGCCGTTCGGGCAGAGGTAAAAGAGAATGTCGTCACCTATGAACTGGTGATCTTTGACAGCCAGGACATTGATGATAGCCTGTCCCGCGATCTGGTATGGCAGGAAGATCTTGAAAATTAAAGTTCAGGTGAAACATTTATATAATCTTCATCATTATCGAGATCCATGAATCAGGGGAGGAGGAGCGAGCCAGCAGAGTTATTTGCAGTTTTAATCCTGGGCTTCTTGTTGAGGATATTTGCGGGAAGAAACTCATTAACAGAAAATGGCATTCTGCTGCCTGGTTACGATGAGTATTACCATATGCGCAGAATTTTGTTTACAACAATGCATTTTCCCAATACCCTCTGGTTCGACTCTTACCTGGATTATCCAAAAGGACTGGAGATTACCTGGCCACCCCTCTTCGATCAGATATCTGCCGCCCTCTGTGTGGCTTTGGGCCAGCATAGCAAAGCAGGAGTCGAACTGGCGGCCAGCTTTGTACCTATGATCATAGGCTTAATCGCCATAGTAGTTGTCTATTACATGATCAGAGAGCTCTTCGATCACAAAGTTGCTCTCCTCGCCGCATTCATGGCTGCCCTGGCACCATATTATCTCCTCTATACCATGTTTGCCGCCCTGGATCATCACTGTCTGGAGGTGCTGCTTTACCTCCTCGCACTCCTGTTCATGATCATGGCCATCAACAGGAGTAAGAAGAGATACATTTACGCTTTTGCGTCAGGAGTTGCCATGGCTGCTCTGGCATATACCTGGCAAGGGGCAGATATCTACCTGGCAATATTCCTGCTTTACGCGGCCGTGCAGATAACATTGGAGCTGAAAGAGGGCAAATCCACCAAAGAGACAGCAGAAATGCTATTGGCTGCTTTTGCTGTCGCTTTTATCCTTCTTCTGCCATTTGGGAATACTTCCTGGCTCAAAGTATCCTTCCTGGGGACAGGAGCAATGATCATTGCTCTTTGCATCATGTTCGCCTTTGCTCACATCTTGGCGAAGTGGAAAATATCCTGGAAGGCATTTCCTCTGAGCATCCTGATAATAATTGCCTTATTTGCCATGCTCTCAGAGTTTGCCGGCGGATTTTTCGGTCTGGATGCAATGATTCAGTCGGGGTTGGAATACATCTGGGGTGGAAAGATGATTGGAAAGATCGGCGAAGCTGAGCCGCTCATCTATGATGCAGGAACCTTTTCTCAGGTAGTCTTCTCTTTGCTGGGATTGAATCTACTCTTCTCCCTGGGTGGGGTGGCCGCGTCCCTAATTTGCATCAGTCGCAGCACTGGCGCAAAGAAGCAGGGCAGGATCCTGCTCTTGCTGTGGATGGTGTTCACACTCATTCTTACCGTGGGGCAGTCCCGGTTCCTCTACATCTCGACGATCTCCATGGGACTGTTGATAACCATCCTCTTCTTCTTTTTGCTTGATCTGGTCAATAAGAGGTACAAAGGCAGTGATCAAGCGTCGGCCGCCAGGTCTCCCTGGTTATTGGTTGTGGTTTTATTCTTGCTTCTTGTCCTGCCCACCGCCTGGGATGCAGCCACCTTTGCCGCGAGTTCCCCCCCGGCTGCAGCAGGTGACTGGGTGGAGTCGCTCGTCTGGCTGAAAGAGAACAGCAACACAACCAGCTTCTTTGAGGAACCCCAAAAAACTGCGGAGTATAGCGTCATGAGCTGGTGGGACTATGGCAACTGGGTCCTCTACCTGGCTGAGCGGCCGGTGGTAGCCAACAATTTCCAGGCGGGCGTGACTGATGCAGCCAAATTCTATCTATCGGAAAACGAGGAGGAAGCCATGGCCGTGCTGGATGCGAGGGAATCTCGATACATCCTCGCTGATTACGGCCTGATCTACGACAAACTTGCTGCACTCACTAACTGGGCCAATGAGGATCTGAACAGCTACATGAGAATAGAAGATTATGGCTCGCAATATTCGGTCATACCACAGGAGCGGCTTTTTAATACGACCTTGGGCAGGCTCTATATCTCTGATGGTGCGGGCACCGGCCACTTCCGGCTGATCCATGAATCGAAGACATCTCCAGCAGAAAGCTCGGCCAATGGAGCGGTCAAGATCTTCGAGTATGTACCCGGAGCATTGATTAGGGTCTTGTCCGGGCCGGATCAGAAGGTCGGAGCTCTGCTGAATATGACCTCCAATCAGGCAAGAGCCTTCATTTACCTCAATGAGGGCAAAGCAAACGGCAACTCATTTGAGATAAGAGTTCCTTACTCCACAGAGCGCCGCAATGGGTGCCATGCAACCAGTCCCTATTTGGTCTACTCAGGAAACAAGACCGGCGCGAGGATGAAAAATATTGATGTGAGCGAAGAAGACGTAATAATGGGCAGAACCATTGAGCTGACAATTTAGGCAAAACCAATATTTTTGATCCTAGAGGCCGAGCTTGGCATACTCCTTTGCCCAGTAGGTGATAATCATATCCGCGCCCGCCCTCTTGATGCAGGTCAAAGATTCCAGAAAGGCCGCTTTCTCATCCAGCCAGCCCTGCTTTGCGGCAGCAGCAATCATGGAATACTCACCAGAAACCTGATACGCGGCAGTAGGCATGGCGAACATGTCTTTGACGGCGCGCAGAACATCGAGATATGGCATGGCCGGCTTGACCATGACCATGTCCGCACCCTCTTCTATATCCAATTGCACCTCCCAGAGCGCCTCGGAAAAGTTAGCGGGGTTCATCTGGTACCCTTTGCGGTCGCCCCAGGCAAAGCCGGACTCGGCCGCCTCGCGGAAGGGGCCGTAAAAGGTGGATGCGTACTTGGCAGAATAGGAGAGGATGGGCGTGTCCGTGTATCCGTCCAGGTCCAGAGCGGAGCGTATGGCCCGCACCATGTGATCCATCATGCCGCTGGGAGCTACTATATCCGCACCTGCCTGTGCGTGGCTCACAGCCGCTTCTCCTAATATTGGAAGCGTCTCATCATTGAGGATCTTCTCGCCCCGGACCAGGCCGCAGTGGCCGTGGCTGGTGTACTCACACAGACATAAATCGGTTATCACTATCAGGCTGGTGGTCTCCTTGATGGCAGCTACCGCTTTTTGAATTATGCCATGTGGATCGTAGGCACCTGAGCCGATCTCGTCCTTAAGAGCCGGCAGGCCGAATAAAAGCACAGCAGGTACACCTAAATCCTCCAGGGCTTGCGCCTCCGCCACCAGGCTTTCCAGGCTCTGCCGGAACTGGCCGGGCATAGCATCAATCGCCATCGGCACGGATATTCTCTCATCGACAAATATGGGCTGCACCAAGTCACTTCGCGAGAGCTGTGTCTCCGCAACCATCTCTCTGATTTTTGGCGCTCTTAGCCGTCTCATTCTCCTCATTTATTTTCCTCCAGCCGGAATAGCTCACTGATTGCATTAAGGACATCTGTGTCCCCCTGCTCTGCCGCACGCTTGAGAGTCTTGGTGGGTTCAGAGAAGAGTTTGTTTACTATGGAATGGCTCATGTCCTGCAGTACCTGCTGCTCGATCTCGCCCAGAGTGTGCCTGGCCGAGAGCTTGTTCATGGCCCGCTTGACCTCTTGATCCTTAATGACCTCAGCCTTGGAGTATAGCCTGGCCAGCAGATCTTCTGCCTGTTTTCTCTTATATTTGGCCTTTAAGAGCTGCATCTCTTCAGCGATGATGGCTTCGACCCGATTGGCCTCCGCCATCCTCTGTCTCATGTTCTCGCTGCTGATATTCTTCAAGCTGTCAATATTATGCAGTTCTACGCCGGGAATCTCTGCCGCTGCCTCGTCTACGTCTCTGGGATTGGCAATATCTATTATGAGCAGCTTATCATCTCTTCCTGTCATGGCCTTCTCGATGTCCTCTTTGAGCAGGATATAATGGGGCGCAGAGGTGGCGCTGATAACCACGTCTGCTGTCTTAAGGTGATCTTTCATTTCCTCAAAAGGCACGGCCTGGACGCCCAGGCACTCGGCCAGACACTGGGCTGAGCTGTAGGTCCTGTTGGTGACCACCAGCGAGCTGATATCCCTGGCCAGGAGCGCCCTGGATATCAACTCTCCCGTCTCCCCTGTGCCGATCACCAGAACAGACAATCCGCTTAAATCTCCCAGAATTTCCTGCGCCAGGTCAACGGCAGCAGATCCTACTGATACGGATCTCTCGTTAATTTGGGTCTCTTTTCGTACGCGTTTACCTACGGCTATGGCTTTCTTGAAGGCCGTATCCAGCATCCATCCGGTCGTTCCCGCTTTGGCTGCCATCAGCACCAGATCCTTCATCTGACCCAAGATCTGGTCCTCACCTATGATCATGGACTCGAGCCCCGAGGCCAGGCGCAAAAGGTGAAGCAAAGACTCATCATGATCATGAAAATCGATTATGCGAGAAGAGACGCGCGCCTTTTTGGCCAGGTCGAATAAAACCTTCTCGCCACGCGCGCTGACTACATAAATCTCGACGCGATTGCAGGTCTTGAGCACGGCGCACTCTTCAACCCTCTCCTGTGAGCCCACCCATTTGAGAAGGGTCTGTACATCTCCGTGCCAGGCCCGCTCAATCTCATCAATGGAGGCCTTGCGGTGTGTCACCAGCATCGAGGCTATCTTGCTCATCGAGGTAGACATGTGAGCGGGCTTTCATATAGGCCTTTTCATAGGAGACTTCGAGAAGCTTCCAAACCTCATCGTCCAGTAATATATCCCATATTATGCGAGCGCGATCCTTTTGCGTCGGAACAATCTCTTTGTTCTCCCTCCTTATCTGAGAGAGCAGCCGGGCCATCTCCTGATAGCTCTCTGTCAGCTCCTCTTCCAGGAGGAGGCGGAGGTACTTGGTAAGGCCCGGACTTTCTGTGGAGATGGCAATGGCGATGGAGCCTCTTTGCAGAATAGATGGAACCACCACGTCTCCGATGCTGTCCACTCTGTTCACGAGAATTCCCTGAGCCACTGCTTCCTCTTCGATAGCACAATTTAATTTTGAGTCGCTGGTGGCAGGTATTGCGATGAATGCACCCGGCAGATATTTGCAGAAACCACCGGATAGATCGCACTCCACCAGCTCAATCTGCCTTTGCCGATCAGCTGCCAGATCCAAAAGCCCGGTGGAGAACTCGCGAGACAATACTCTCACCGGTCCATATTGGGAAAACAGCCTTGCTTTGCGCTCGCCAACAGCGCCCCCACCAAAAATCACCACAAGCCTGGAGGTGAGGTCCAGAAAAAGAGGTAATCGCTGCCTTCCTGGTTTGATATCTCTTTGCTTTGCCATTATCGCCTCAATCAAATCCTGGCGCTGGTCTTCTTGTACTCAAAATCACTAAATAGCACCCGGTAATCGCTTATGCCGGATCTTTGCGATAGCAAAGCTGCTATCATCAAGCAGTCATCCCGGCTTTTCGAGTGTACCATGGTGTAAAGATTGTAAGGCCAGTCCTCAGCCGTGGCCCTCTCGTAGCAGTGGGTGACCTCATCGACACCTGCAAATAGCATGCCTGCTCTTTCCAAATCTTCAGGTGGCGCCTTCCAGGCAATCATGGCATTGGCCACAATTCCCAGAGCCCTGTGACCAATGGTGGCGGCAAAGCGACGAATTATACCCTCCTCTTGCATGGCACGCAGGCGAACTATAACTTCCTGCTCGGATATACCCGCCAGATCTCCCAGGGCCTGATAGGGCCGTGATATAAGCTGCACTCCGTCCTGGGCAATCTTGAGGAGTTCAAGATCCTTTTGATCCATCACATCCACCCCCATGGGTCCTGGAAAGGATAGTGATCTATTCCGCCTCCAGGAATTTGGCGAGCCACATTTCCAGGATTGCCGAAGATCGTATGGTCGCACCAGTAGTTGCCACCGGTCGCAGGCCCGCCGTCCCACTGGTTTTGCCCGTTATCGGCGGCATTCTGCTGGCCATTTTTTGCGAAGATGTTGTGGTAGAGCAGATTACCAACACAGTCCACTAGATTGGCGCCCGCGATCTGATTATCATATATGTTATTCTCGGTGATGTTACAGTCTTTGGAGTTACTCATGCGCAGGCCAAAACGGCTGTTCTCACCCAGAATATTTCCGGTAAGGTTCAAAAGGCGAGAGGACTGAATATAGATTCCCTGGCCGTTTCTTAGGGCGGTGTTGTTTTGAACATCAGCATAAAACAACTGCTGCAGTGAGATGCCATCCAATTTGTTCTCGCTGGCATTATTTGCCCGCAGGTAGCAGGAGTTACTACCGGTAAGGCAGATGCCTCGATCATTGGAAGATGCAGCATTTCCGATAAGAGTGCAATTATGGGATTTGCTGAGCTGCACTCCATCGTCCTGGTTATCGTTAGCGCTGCAATTTTGAATACTGCATAGCCGGGATTCATGAAGAGCTATACCGCTTTGGCAAAACCTTATTTCACACCCCAATAGGCTCAGGTCCTCTGCACCGTCCGCGCGAAAGCCCTCTGCTGAGCAATTGCTGGCCCGATCGCAGGCAAACCGGCACCCGGATGATGCAATGGCTGCGAAGCCAATCTTACAATCTCCGGCCAGGCTACGGGATAATGTGCAGCTCTGGCTGCCCAAAAGGAGAAATCCCGTTTCCGCTCGCGATATGCTGGTGTTTTGGATATTGCAGTTGGTGGAATTGACCAGCAACGCACCCGTGCTGCTGTTTTCTATGGTCAAGTTGGCGGCACTGATGTTTTTGCATGATACCAATCCCAAAAATCCGCAGTCTATCGGCACCATGAGATCGGCTTTCCCTACCAGATAACAGATCGGCTTATTATCTGCAAGATTGCTCCTGTCGACATCCTGCACAAAGAAAACGTGATTTGATGACCCTGATCGGCCCTGTCCGGGGTCGATACGTAGGTTGTAAGTGTTTCCCAATAGGACGTTATCCCTCAGCACATTTTTTGTGCAGCCCCGCACGGATATTCCATAGACATTACCGTATGCCTGGTTGGAGGTAAGAGAGTTTTCCATGGACCCTTGAAGGAGGATGCCGTTGCCGTTCCCAGAAAGATTATTGCATAGCAGGAGATTTTGATATGCTCCTTCGGCAAATATTCCTGCACGCTCGTTCTTCTCACATATATTGCCGGAGACGCTGCAATTTTGCGACCTCCTCAGGCTTATGCCAACTTTGCCGCCTGTTATGTAGTTTTTCGTCAGGTTACTTTTGTTGGAGTCTACAACATCAATACCGCTCACATAGCCGTGAGAGAAGTTGTTTTGAAACACATCGTTGCCATGCGATCTGGTGAGAACCACACCAAATCCATCGCCTGAAAATGTGTTATTGACAATGCTGTTTCCTTCAGAGTCTTCAATTTGCACCCCCTGCATAGCAGAGATTTGGCAGCCGGAAATTATGTTTTCCCTGGTGCTGTTGATTCTAATAGCCGTGCTGCTCGATATGGTGCTATTTAGGACCTCATTTTTCGCGCCGAAGATCTCCACGCCCCGTGGCGATTCTATCCGGCAGTCCCTTATCGAATTATTCATACCGGTCACTTTAACGGTCGTCGCGATGCCAGCTATGGTACAGCGCACGAGTTGATTGTCCTGGGAAGCTAGGCTAAGGCAGGCATCTTTTCCTCGGGCCTTTATAGTGATACCGGATATCCGGCAGCCGGGCGCAGTTACTGCCAGAGACCCGTCTACAATTACCGTACCTGTGCCGGAGATGTTCACGCTTTTGTCTACGATAGCTCCTTCATAATCTCCCGGCAGGATTTGAATCGTATCTCCATTGCCGGACAGGAAGATAGCGGACAATAGCGTTTTGGTGTCTCCCGATCCGCCCGGATCGACAATCAGTATCCTGGCCTGGCAGGAGGCAACGAGAAGCAAGAGAATGAGGGCAATGAATAGTTTCATCTTTTCTGCTTTATGCATTTTGCAGGCTATTAAATCTATGGCGAACCAAATCCCGTTTTTTGATAAAATTATTAATATTTTTTGAGATCGGTAGAAAGATAGAAATATGCAAAACTATTATCCTTATTTTGGGCAGGGAGGGATCTCATGGCAGGATTTCGCATACTAATTATCGAAGACGATCCGGAACATGCCGAACTGATTAGAATGGGCTTTAGAAGGCATGATGAATTTTTCTTGGACTTTGCCGCCTCCGGTGAAGAAGGGCTGAGGATGATTGCCGCCACCGCCTATGATTTGATCTCCGTGGACCTGGTCTTGCCTGGCATTGGGGGCCTGGATGTTCTGGTAAGGATCCGAAAGCATGATCCTGATATTCCTGTGGTCATGGTTTCAGGTCACGGCACTACAGAGATGGCAGTGGTGGCCTTTGAGAACAGGGCTACCAAATATGTGGTCAAGAGCCTAGAAAGCTTCAAGAGCCTACCTTATGTCTTTGAGAACTTAATTCAAGAGGCCAGATTCAGGGGTAACGAAAGGGCAATGCGCGGGCAGATAGAGCGATCAGAGAGAATCCACAGAAATATTGTGGAGAACGCCCTGGCTGGCATTTACATTCTGCAGGATGGGGGCTTTCGGCTTGTCAATCCGAGGCTGGGCGAGATATTCGGCTGTTCAGCACAAAGCCTTCTTGGCCTGCCGTTCTGGCAACTCGTGGGGCCTGATGATATGCAGTGCGTGAGCCGCCTGCCGCGCGACTTGCAGTCCGATATACCCGTTTATGAATCAAAGGTGCAGCGCAAAGACGGAACCTATCGCTGGATTGAGTTTAGGACCGTTCCCATTGAGTACGAAGGCAAGAGAGCAATCCTGGGCAATCTCCTGGACATAACGGCAAGAAAAGAGCTGGAGATAGGAATAATGCAGGCAAACCGGGAACTTGCCGCCATCGACGGTATAATGCAGACCTCTTTGCCTTCATCGGAGGACATCGATAAGAAGCTGGCTGATTCTCTGACCCATCTTATTAATGGCATGGGGGGTGCACAGGTGGGAGGAGTATTTCTAAGGGGAGAGAGCGGTCTGGTGCTGCGAACGCTGCACGGATCGGTGGAGGATCTAATCGAATTTATCAATGGAATGGAATTGGGCAGTCTTCTGGTCTTGCCTCGTGTCCATGAATGCGATGTGTGCGGCGCACATAGCTGGATGTCGGCACCCATAATCAGTGCAGGCGAGACAAAGGGAGCTGTCGTTGTTGCCGGTACTGATGAAAATGGCACATATAGCCTCGACTTCCTGGAAAAGGCAGCAGGCCGTATCGGCCATCTCTTAAATGTGTGCAGCCCGGATAAAATGATGCTTCCATCAGTGGATCTGCCTGCCAAGATCAATATAAATTTCGCTTCAGGCTAGTGATCTCAGCCGAAAAATTCATCAAGCCAGTCCACCTGGCCGGGGGCGAACATAAGCTCACCTCGTATTATTCTCGCCACCAGCTCTGCCACTTCGCGTGGACTCTTTCCTGTGGTATCAATCTCGTCAACCCGATCGCAAAACTGTACCGCCTCGACCAAAATGACATCCAGCGCTTCTGCCTCCAGGTTTTCCTGGATTTTTGAGAAAGAGTAGCCTCGTGCCTCCAGTCGCGACTTGAGCAAAGCGGGAGCCAGCCGCAAAACAATAGCCTGGTCTGCGAAGTGATGGGAGAAATGACCTTCCAGGATAAGTGTCTCATCTGGGTCCAGCTTTGCCAGATGGTCTGCCAGGGCATCCATGTCCGCTTCCTGACAACCTCTTTCCGGATCTATGCCCAAATTCATGCCCTCCTTCACCAGGGAATTAATATCGATGACCCGGTAGGGCAAAAGCCCGGCGATAGTGGTCTTTCCCGTGCCGGGAGTGCCTGTCAGCGCTATTTGCATATTTCCTGGAAAGCGGAAAGGAAGCGGTCGTTCTCAGACGGTGTTCCCACGGTTACTCTAGCATGATGCTCGCCAGCTCCCCAAAAGGAGCGGCAATCTCTGATGATGATGCCTCTGGCAAGAAACTTTTCTACATATTCGTGTGAGTCCCCCAGTGTCTCCAGGTAAAGGAAGTTGGCCTGAGATGGGTGCGCTTTTATCTCCTTTTGCAGCCGCCGCCGCTCTGATATTATCTTTTTCACTGATCCGTACATGAATGGCAGATCGGCCAGAGCAGCAACTCCCGCCGCAACTGTTGCACAACTGATGCCATAGAAGGGGGGCGCAGCTCTTTTGTATTGATCAGCGATCCAGCGTGGAGCTACGGCATAACCAAGGCGCATGCCCGCCAGACCAAAGGCTTTGGAAAATGTGCGACCCACAATCAGGTTGTCATAGCTCTCTACCAGATGGATGAGACTTTTGTCTGCGAATTCCACATAAGCCTCGTCCAGGAACACAATGGCCTTCGTGCTCTCCAGCAGGGCGCGAACTACTCCCTCGCCCGTCACATTGCCTGAGGGGTTGTTGGGTGAGCAGAGAAAGGCCATCTTGATGTCCGGCGGCATATCGCTTGTAATCTCAAAATGCGGCCCGCGAGGCGATAAGAAAGGAGTGGCTCCGGCGGTGATGGTCAAGATCTCATAGTAGCTGAAGGTAGGTGTGGGAATGAATGTCCTATCTCCCTTTTCCAGAAAAAGCCGGGTCAAGGTGTCCATAACACCATCCATGCCCGCCCCGATTATTATCATCTCTTCGGGAAAACCGGTATATGCGGCTATGCCTGCTATCAGCTCCTCGGGCTCTGGGTATCTCTCAGGCGAGATGCAGGCCAGAGC
Organism: uncultured Methanotrichaceae archaeon; assembly: GCA_964506745.1. Taxonomy (GTDB): domain Archaea; phylum Halobacteriota; class Methanosarcinia; order Methanotrichales; family Methanotrichaceae; genus Methanothrix. The sequence goes on from CAZDLZ010000015.1 coordinate 14,266, forward strand.
CTCTGCCACCTTGGGACTGGGGCCATAGGGATTCTCGTTGCTGCCCAGCTTCACAATCGCTTCCGTCAACAGGCCATATTTGCGGGAGATCTCACCAAAGCCCTTGCCGGCCACATAAGGCTTGAGCTGACCTAAAGCGGGCCGCAGCATGGATTGCCGCCAGGAATCAGAGTAACTCTCCAATCACATCCACCACTTTATCAATCTCTTCCTTCCCGACCACCAGAGGCGGTACGAAGCGAATGGTGTGCTCGCCTGTGCTGTTGATCAGCACACCCTTTTGCAGAGCCTTTTCCACCAGCAACTTGCAATCTGTGTCCAGATCCATGCCCACCATCAACCCCAGGCCGCGTATCTCCCGGGGCGCGAGCTTTTGCAGCTGGATTTTCAGGTATGCGCCCATCTCCTCGGACCTTTGCACCAGCTTCTCATCTTTTATCACCTGGATTGTGGCGAGAGCTGCCGCGCAGATGAGAGGGCCGCCGGCAAATGTGGAGCCATGGTCGCCTTTCTGGAAGGCATCCGCTACTGCGTCAGTGGCCAGCATGGCACCAATTGGCAGACCGCTTGCCATGGCTTTGGCCAGGGTGATGATGTCCGGCATAACGGAAAAGTGATCCTTGCCAAACCACTTTCCGGTACGCCCAAAGCCGCTCTGCACCTCATCAAAGATGAGCAGGGCTCCCTTATCATCGCAAATTTGGCGTGCCGCGCGCAGGAATTTTGCGTCGGCCACATAGATTCCGGCTTCTCCTTGCACCGTTTCCAGGATGACCGCTCCCGTCTCGTTTGTTACAGCGGATTTCAGGGCTTCAACATCGTTGTAAGGGATGAAAGTAGCCTCGTTTAAAGGCTGGAAAGGTGTGCGGTAGATGGGTTTGTAGGTGGTGCCCAAAGCGCCCAGGGTGCGGCCGTGAAAGGCGCGCTCGGCAGCCACGATCTTCGATTTGCCCGTAGCCCGCCTGGTGAGTTTCAGGGCAGCTTCCACGCTCTCAGCGCCGGAGTTGCAGAAGTATGCTTTCTTCATGCCCGTGAGACGGGTCAGCTCCTCAGCTAAAAGCACCTGATTTTCCGTGTAGTAGAGGTTTGAGGTGTGGATTAGCCTTTCTGCTTGCCTCGCCAAGGCCAAGACCACGGTCGGATGGCAGTGGCCCACGCTGTTCACGGCGATGCCCGCCACAAAGTCCAGATACTCCTTTCCTTCCGAGTCCCAAACACGGGCTTTGCTGCCGCGCACAAGGACTACATCCTGACGGGCGTAGGTCTGGATTATGGCTTGTGATTCCCGATTCTTCAGATCATTCTTATCGGTCATAAATATTGATTCCAGTTTATTCTATTTTGCACTCAAGCGCTCTTTGTTAGTCGAGCCGAGAGAAAAGCCTTTTCGTTAAGAGTACCTTCTCGCGCGATGCTGGCACGGCTGCAATTCGGCCCTGCCCGACAAAGCTCGTCGCGAAGGTGGCCCACCGCCAGAGGCTATACTGCCCTCACCGCACATCCCACTTGGCTACAGCTAAAAGAGCCCTCTTCTGCTTAAGGTTGCCTGATATTCATATGACATTGAGCAGAGGTCTACATAAAAAAAATCCTCTTATATGCACAAGGATTGCATGCAATTGGAGGACTTAAAATGAGAAACCTCAAACTTGTAATGGCCATCCTGGCCTTTGGCCTGCTCTGTTTCATGAGCACTGCAGCGGCAATCCCACATCACGACGGGCATTCTCATCACGGAATTGGTAATGTGCACTATTCCGGCTGGTGGCAACCGGTGAGTTATCACTGGTACACGCCTTCCTACTACTACAATTCCTTCGATCCGTGGTGGAATGCCAACTTCTATGGCCCGATTAGATCCATGTATTACTGGTACGGTTGGGGATGGTAAGGCTACACAGCTAATTTCGGCGAAGAATGCAGCGGATAACGGTATCCTTAGAGCAAAATAATTTTTTTGTTGTTATTTTTTGCAAAGCCTTCTCATTGATAGGTCCATAATCAAAACTCCATAAGGCTCCTTTGCACCGGCGCGGCCAATAGCTGTGCTTCCTTGCGCCATTGTCCGGCAGGCGTTCTGATCCGCGTTTCCATCTCTGTCAGCGCCTCCGTAAGGCTTGCGAAGCGCACAGGAGGCGAGCGCATGGCCGCTCTGGCAACTTCTCTTACCACCCACACGCCCAGAGGGGCCCAGTAGCTCTCTGCGATCTCTCGCACTGCCAGCACGCCTGCCTGGCGGCCCCGGCAGGCGAGGTACTCCAGGACGGCGAGGCGTGCTGCGTAGTAGCCGCCTGCCAGAGAGCTGTATCTCTTCCGATCCCGCGTGTCCTCTCTGTCGCTGCCGATGAATCCCCCCTCTGCCCAAACGGAGCGGGCCATCCAGATCTCTACCAGCTCGAAGCTGAAGGATCGGGGCAAGAGCAGGATCTCAAAGTGATTTCCCAGGTCTTCGCCGGAGAAGAGATAGTAATCGTTAACCTGGCCGCAGTCCAAGACCGTATCTTTGAGAAGCTTGCCGATCATATCATCCGAGGCGGTGATCGACCAACGGGTGGGCACCAGCTTTCTCTTCTTGCCCAATAGCCCCAGGCTGAGCATTCGGGAGATGTGATCAGTGCATATTCCACTGGTGTAAAGCTCGCCTATCGCGGCGGCAGCGCCCGCGTCCCTGTCCTCCACCATCTGGTCCACCTTTCTGGGAATCAGGGGGTTGGTGGTGATCTGCATACCTTTCATCTCGCCCGAGGGCCCGGAGGGGGATAGAACGCCGTCAAAATGCAATCTGCCCCGGGGCGGCCTGTAAAATGAGACCTCAGTGCCCACAGGTGCCGAAGACAGAGCGATTTGCTGAATGGTTTCCAGCAACTTTCCCGGTGCATCAGCCTCTTTTATTGCTATCTTGCTCTCGGAGCGTACCAGCGCCGAGCGTGCTGCTATGATCTCTCCGATGTCCATTTTCAAACTGCTCTGCTCTGAGATGCCGCCCACGGGAACCATGGGACCGACCCTCACCAGCGGATAGCCATGCCTGCCCACAAAGACCTCCGGTGGAGACATACCTTCCAGGCTCTTGCCGATGCGGGGCATGGCTGCGGCCACTTCCAGCCGGCACAGTATGGGGCATACGGGCCGGCCGCACAGCCCCCTGCCTTTGCAGGTAATGCATTTCATTGCCATTCGATCCACATTATCTATGCAGCAAGGCCCTTATAGGTTATATCACCACTATTCTTCCTGATGACTGATAGGTTGATCCCTGCTATTGCTCAGGACGCTAAAACCGGCGAGGTGCTCATGCTGGCCTACATGAACGACGAGGCCCTGGCAAAAACCAGGGAGACGGGCAAGGCCTATTACTGGTCCCGTTCGCGAAAGAAGCTCTGGCTGAAGGGGGAATCCTCCGGGCATTTTCAGCGGGTGTTGGAGATAAGAATCGACTGCGACGAGGATACCGTCCTCCTGTTGATCGAGCAAGAAGGGGGTGCATGCCATACCGGTTACAGATCCTGCTTTTATCGCACACTGGACGGCAATATCGTGGGTGAGAAGGTCTTTGACCCTGAGGATGTTTATTGATGGCCGCATCCGATGTGGGTGACGGAGTTGGAGACATAGACAGAAAAAAAGGGGGCCGCTGCAAATCCTATCCGCTCTATGACAGCCCACTGCTCAGGGCAAAGGCAGGGGTGCTGGGAGCCAGGGTTTCTGTCGATGCCCGCGGCCCTCTGGCCCGTTTGCCCCCTGTCAAGTTCGCGCTACAGATGTTTGACGGGCAGATTGCTGCCTATGCAGACCCTGAGAAGCTTTGTCTCTCTACCTGGGTCCCGCCTATCCCCAGCCGGGCCTTTTCCCGGTTGGCCGACAGCCGGCTTCGAGCCTTGCTGGGTAGGCGCACCCCGGACCAGGTGACCATCTCCATCACCGAGGAGTGCCCCAACCGCTGCGCTCACTGCGCCTTGCCCAATTCTGGAAACAAGCGTTGCCTGGCTCCACACACTGTCGAAGAGATCATCGGCCAGGTTCTGGATATGGGAACCACTCTGGTCATATTCGATGGAGGAGAGCCATCTCTCTACGAGGAGCTTGCGAAGCTCGTGGCATCAGTAGACGACCGGGCCATCTCCACCCTCTTCACCTCAGGAGCGGGCTTCACGGCTGCGCTCGCGCGTCGGTTAAAGGAGGCGGGGCTTTATGCCGTCAACGTCAGCCTGGACAGTCCGCTCGAGGCGGAGCACGATGCCATGCGCGGGCGGGAGGGCGTCTTTTCCGAGGCCATGCAGGCCATCGAAAATGCCCTTGCCGCGGGCCTGCTGGTGGACCTCTACGTGGTCTTGCGCCGGGAGAATATGCCCCATCTGCAACGGTTTTATGAGCTTGCCCGCCACATGGGGGCGCACGAGCTGACGTTCTTCGAGGTGGTCTGTACGGGCCGCTGGTCGGAGCGGCAAAACGTTGCCCTTCTTCCCGGCGACCACGCCCGTCTGGCCGAATTTGTCCGAAAGGCCGGCGACGCCGGAGCGCCCCGCATCTTTTCCGTTCCCGATGCCTACCAGCGTTTCGGCTGTTTTGCGGCCACCAGCTGGATGCACATAACGCCAGCCGGGGAGGTTTATCCATGTTCTTGCTACCCCCAGTCCTGGGGCAGCATCTTCGAAGAGCCCATCAAAAAAATCTGGCAGCGCATGGGCGCTTTCCCTTACAAAAAGAGCAAAGTATGTCCTATGAGAAAATAAGGCGTTTTAATTCCGGTTTTGAGCGGAATTGCTCTGCCGTAAAGCGCTTAAAAGCCGATTCAAGTTAAACCGAATTTTTCATGCCGCGTTTCGATCAATAAATCTATATAGGACATTAATCATGAACAATGTCGATCGAATTATGGATTTGACACCTGTTCAAAGAGACATATTAACCGCATTGATCAACATTCACCGTGTTGAAGGGCGAGCAGTGAAGGGCGAGGAGATTGCCGAGCTGATAGACCGAAATCCAGGGACCATCCGAAACCAGATGCAATCCCTCAAGGCCCTGAACCTGGTAGAAGGCGTACCGGGTCCCAAGGGTGGATACAGGGCTACGGGATCGGCCTTCGAGGCGCTAAATATTGAGGCCACGGGAGAAGTCGTAACCGTTCCCGTAATCCGCAATGGCGTGATAATGGAGGGCACCACAGCCAGCGAGATCATCTTCAACAAGGTCATGCAATCGCAGCAATGTGACGGCGTGGTGCGCATCATCGGCAACATCAGGGAATTCAACGTGGGAGACGGCATTGAGGTCGGGCCCACGCCTGTGAACAAGCTCTACATCCGGGGCACGGTGACGGGCAGAGACGACACCATGAGCCGGCTAATCTTCCATATCGAGGAGATGATATCCGTGCCAAAGATGGCCGTCAAGGGTATCGCGCGGCGCGCCGTACGCATACCAGCTAACGCCTCTTTGCAGGAGGCATCGCGCATGCTGGTGCATAACGGCGTATCCGAGGCTCTGGTGGACGACGCTTCACCAGGTTTGCTCAATCTGGCCGACATCACCCGCGCCGTAGCGGACGGCAGGACCAATCAGGAGGCCAGGGAGATTATGACCCGCGGCTTTTTGACCATTGACTCAGAGGAGCCCATCTACGAGGCCATCAAGATGCTGGGCAAAACAGGCTCCGGCCAGTTGGTCGTCACCGAGCAAGGGGTTTTATGGGGATTCGTCTCCCCCAGCGACCTGGTAAAGACGCTTACTCCCGCCTGATCTCAGTTCCCGTGTGCCCACCCAGGGCACCCTTTCTCAGATTTTCTATTTTGCTGCCTAAAACGATAGCTGTGGGGATCGAACTGCGTTCGATGATCTTGGCGGCCAGGGGATCGACGGGCGAGCGCGAGCCGGCCTTCATCTCTGTGCCGGCGGCCATCCGGGCCAGAGCGCGGTGGGTCATGCTTGTCAGCTTTTTCGCAGCCGGGTCCTTCTCAGGGTCAGCGGTGTAGACGCCGTCCACCGAGGTAGCGACGATGAGCTTGTCGGCGTGCACGTACTCCGCTAAAAGAGCCGCGACGGCGTCCGTGGTCTGGCCCACAGCCACGCCGCCCATTACTACGATCTTGCCGGGCTGGGCCAGCCGCGCGGCCTGGGCATAGGTGTCAGGGATTTCTTGCGGTGCAGCGTCGCCTAAAGCTGCGATGAGCAGCGCCGAGTTGAGCTTGGTAGCGCCAATGCCGATGGTGTCGCAAAACATCTCCGATGCGCCCAGGGCGCGGGCCTTTTCGATGTACTCGCGGGCGATCTTTCCGCCGCCCACGACGACGTAGATTTGGTGCTCCTGGGCCAGCTCTTTGAGGGCCCGGGCGTACTCCTTGAGACTCTCTGCATCGCGGCCTGCCAGAACGGAGCCGCCTAAAGAATAAACGAATATCATGTGGAGGAGCTAGCGAGGCGAGGGGATAAAAGGATTGCCAGGTAATCATCTGATGCTTTGGGCCTGGAGTCATCGACTATTCTGGAATAATTGATCCCGTTGCGTTCTGTGTAGCTTTTTTGTATGGGTTTTATCCTGCTTGTACTTTAACACTTGAATGCATATAAAGGCTATAACACCAGTAACCAGACCAACAAGAGGCAATATTGTGAGCACATTGATGTTCATTAGTATTGATGCAATAATTATAATAAGAATTGCCAGAGCTAACGTGCCTACAATTATTATATCGATTGCTCTATGGCAGTAATCGCATTTACTAATAGCCAGTGCTGATAAATTGATTGGTTCGCATCTTGTTATAAGTGCCGTTTTTAGTGACTGCCTTGCTCGGGTCAATGCAATTATCCATATAAAAACGAAGCATAAAAGAAATAGAATCATCAAGATAAATGTAAAATAATAGAAAGATACCGAATTTGTTTGATTACGTATCCCGTTCAATAAAAGAACTATTTGGTTGATATTATTTGTGATGAGGTTAATTGATGCACCAAGAAGAACAATGCAGATAAACATTATCTGTCTTGCTGTATCTTCCTGTGACTTGATTTCGTTTAGCCAATAATTAGTGAGCACAGTCGACTTACAGTCATCTATTTCTGTGACCACAGGTGATAGGGGGGTTGAGCTTGTTGCTCAGTTTTTATTTTCTCATGTACAGCATGCGGTGTATCTGGCGGCAATTTTACCTCTATGCTATGTCTTGGCCAGTTTGGATGTAGATCTACTTATATTTAATTTATTGCATAATACTACTGACTATAGATATTGCCACGATCGAAGATCGCAGCTTCGCCTCGTCGTCAGAGCTTCTCCCACGCTCTTGTGCCAGTGTCAGATAAAAACGCCAATCGAACTCATTCAGCTCTGTTTTAGCTATCTGTATTCCACCTTGATACAGATATCTGCTGCGGAACTGGTCGAGGCACTTAGCCACCATTCATCATCAAAAGCATCCAGCCCTCTGATCGCCTCGTTTGGTGGTAGACTGGTGGATATAGAGATCAATAACTCTTTTCCATTTGGATAGCTCGGATCGCTAAGGACCTCCATGAAGATCTCACCATCCGGAAAATGATCTCGAATTCTCCTGTGAGCTTCAGAAACCAGTGCAATGGCTGATGGTTCTGATCTAAGAAAAGCATACACCTCATCAGTTCGTCGAAATTTGCAAAGCCCTTCGATTGCCTTTATATTCCGATCGAGGTCGGCGATTCCGCTGGACCTGGCTTGCAGCCTTTGCAAGAGCGCATCATAGCGCTTCATAAATTCAAATACATACGCGAACAAGTCAGATCCCCATCGTTTTTCTCTAATTATTATCATTTCGGTTCATATTTATCTTCTTCGCCCAAGGCAAGCAGATACTATTAGTGCCACGATGACTGTAATCAAATTTTTATAAATAAACGATAGGTGCATAAATGAAACTTTTTGGATTGTCCAATAAAAATGGCTCTTCGCTACATCCAGTTGCTAACCTCTGGTTACTATGTTTTTCCAGTTGTTAGTTAGTCGCTCTGTGCGTTCTCTGTGAACTGCGGTGCCTCTGTGGTGAAGACGTCGTTAGCCACTGGTTATAACCAATGGTTTACGGACTACCACCACAGAGACACAGAGCGCACGGAGGACTCGATAATTCTTTTACCCACGCGAAACAGCGAGGAACCATAAAAATTCTGCTTAAAAAAAGAGATGTGAAGGGGTTCTCTAAACCTTATCCAGAGCCTTGACCACTTCGCCGAAGATGGTCTTGATATCGCCCACACCGAGAACGGTGGCGACGAGTTTTCTCTTGTTGTAGTAGTCGATCAAAGGCTGGGTCTGGGCGTGGTAGGCAGTCAGTCTCTCCTTGACTGTCTCTTCAGTGTCGTCTGCCCTCTGGTACAGGTCGCCGCCGCATGCGTCGCACTTTCCGTCCACCTTGGGCTTATTGAAGGTAACGTGGTAGGTGGCACCGCACTTGCACATCCGCCTGCCGGTCACGCGCTTGACCAGCTCTGCATCGGGAACATCGATGTTCAGAACGACATCGATCTTCTGGCCGAGAGCGGGAAGGATCTTATCCAGTGCCTCTGCCTGGGGCATGGTCCGGGGGAAACCATCCAGCATCCAGCCGCCCTTGACATCTGGCTTGGCCAGGCGATCTTTAATGATATCAATTAGAAGAGTGTCAGGAACCAGCTTGCCGGATTCCATGAACTTCTTGGCCTCAACGCCCAGAGGAGTTCCATTGCGAACGTTCTCTCGCAGAATGTCTCCGGTGGAGACGTGCTTGACATGGTATTTGTCGACGATCATCTTGGCCTGTGTGCCCTTGCCGGATCCCGGTGGACCGATCAGAATAATATCCATTCCATTTCCTCCTAAATTCCCTTGTCAGAGCAGCAATTGCCGCTTTTGAGCGCGAAATGCTACGATGGCATACTTTAAAAAACCTTTTCTTAGCCCCCAAAAATTAGGCATCCTTGCAATTTTATCTGGTGAACTTAGTTTATTCTCATTATCGTTGTGCGTCCTTTGTGGCTTTGTGCCTTTGTGGTTTGGTTTTTTTGGGGTAGGAATGCCCTGGTTAGAGCTTACTATCGCTACTACTACTATCACCACAAAGACACAAAGGCACAAAGCCGGGAAAAAACAGCAATCGGTCTATTGCAACAAGGAGTTGAGGATCAAGGCAACAGCACTCATCAGCGCGCCTGAGAACACCGGTATGGAGAAGTTATCATCCAGGCTTCTCCCACCGATAATAATAGCCACGCCGTCAGCAAAGGTGGCCGCCAGCGCTCCAGCCAGGTAAACGGGAAAGGAAAGCCCGGAAAAGCCAGAGGCCAGGTAGCCGATAAGAAGACAGGCGACAAACATGGCGGCCAGCACGGGCAGGGGCTTGATACGCCCTCTTCCCGCGGAAGCTGCCGCGCCTCGCACATCGCAATTCTTCAGAATAGAGCCGGCAAGGCCGCTCACCGTATCGCCCAGGGTGAGAAAGAGCATGGAGGTCACAGCAATCATGGGCGGGAAGAGCAGCACACAAAGAAGGCTGCCCGCCATGTAGTAGATGTAGCCGGCAACCTTTGTCTCCTCGTGGTCGCGTATCTCGGGCAGCCGGATCTTCCCCTTCAGCCTTGCTGCTTCCAGCAGCAAAGAGGCAGCCATTGCCAGAGCTATGGCGCTCGCCGTAATTTTGGACCCCAGGAAGATGAGCCCTAAAGGCACAGAGAGGCCGGTGAGGTGAATGGCCTTTCTGCGCACCTCTTTGACCAGCTTGGCGCGCCACTGTAAGGCCATTTCAGGCACGGTCCGTCTCCCTGCTTACTCCTTCTTTCCAGATGCGACCATATCCCCTGCATCCTGGAACTTGAGGAGGCCACCCAGCAGTGCAGTCAGCTTGTCGGCCACCTGCCAGCGCGCCACCTTGACCTGTTGCATGCTGTCGCGGTCCCTGATGGTAACGGTAGCCCGCTCGAGAGTATCATAATCTACAGTTACCTCGTAGGGAGTGCCGATCTCATCGTTTCGCCTGTATCTTCGTCCGATCGATCCGGATGTATCGTAGTCCACGCGCATGCCGCGTCCCCGCAGCTCCTGCAAGATGGCTTTGGCCGGATCTGCCAGCTCTTTTCGGTCCATCAAAGGCAAAACTGCCACCTCAATGGGGGCCACCGCCGGCTTGAACCTGAGCACAGCGCGCGGCTCGCCGTCCACGGCGTCCTGGTAGAAAGAGTGGTCCAGCACGGTGTAAATTATCCGGTCAATGCCAAAGGAGGGCTCAATGACGTGCGGTACGACCTCTTCTCCCCGAATCTCTTCCTCCACGCTCTCAAAGGATACCAGACCTGCCTCAATCTCGATCTCTTCTCCATCGAGTGTCAGGTGGATCATATCGCCGGTGCTGGCCGCCAGCTCCTCCGGGGAAAGCGCCTTGAGAGCTTCGCCAACTGCCCTGGCCTTGGCCTTGAACCTGGGCCCCAGGGCCTTGAAGTCCGGCTTGACGACCAGCTTTTGGCGTTTCACGGGCTGATCGTAGTGCACGAAGACTGTCAGATTGACTTTGCTGGCCTTTGCATGGGCCACCAGGTCATAGTCCGTCCGGTCCGCCACGCCCACAATCTCAATCCAGCCCAGCCGGTCCAAAAAGACCTCTGCATCCCAGCAGTCTGCGGCATAGTGAGCCATCTCATCAGCTTTGTGCTGGCGGAAGCGCAGCTTGTCCGGGGCCACGCCCACTGCCAGAAGGAATTGATAGGTGCGGGCCACATAGTAGGCAAGGGCCTGGTGGGCCACAATTTCCCTCTCCACGGCCTCGCCAAAGGTCATCTCCTCCTCTTCGCCCTTCTCCTGTCCTGCCTGGGAGTAGAACTTCATCTTGATGTCCGCAACCTCGGCAAAGCGTGGGTGGCTCTTGTCCCGCGGATCGATGAAGATTTCCGCCTCGGCCTGGGTGAACTCCCGCAGCCGGATAACTCCCTGACGGGGCGAGATCTCGTTTCGGAAGGATTTGCCGATCTGTACCGCGGCAAAGGGCAGAGAATCGCGGAAGTAGCGCAGGAGCCGGGGGAAGTTGATGAACATGCCCTGCGCCGTCTCCGGTCGCAGATAGCCGGTCATCTTGTTCCCGGGGCCAATCATGGTCTTGAACATGAGATTGAACTCATATACCGAAGAAAGCTCACCACCGCACTCCGGGCAGCCAATCTCATTGTCCTGAATGCATTTGTAGATCTCCTCGTTGCTCAAAGCATCGGGCACCTCGATGATGTGCTTGATGAGGTGATCGGCCCGATAGATCTCTTTGCATTCCTTGCAACTGGTAAGCGGATCGGAGAAGCCGCTCAAATGGCCGGAGGCCTGGTAGATTCCCTCCACGCCGATGGTGGGTGCTTCGATCTCTGCAAATCCTTCCGAAATGACGAAGTACTGCCGCCAGATATCCTCAATGCGCCTTTTGAGGGGCGCGCCCAGTGGACCGTAATCGTAAAAACCCGCTGCCCCGCCGTAAAGCTCAAAGGCGGGCCAGAGAAAGCCGCGCCTTCTGGCGAGTTCGTTTACCAACTCATTCTTATCCATGCCAATCCTCGTTATGGTTTTAGAGCACGGAGGGTGATTTAATCTTTGTTATGCAGGTCGGACTTATCCGAAAATGTTTAGTAAATTGGAAAAAATGGAGTTTATGTTGAAATTTGAAATATAAATGAATAAGCAATCTCATGCTCGTGTATCAACCTGTGGATGAGACTGCCAATAAAATCCCGAAGGCCAAAGTCACGCCGCAAAGAAGAATTACATCGCCATACTTGTTGTGCATCAACTCCTTCAGGCCGGATCGTATGCAGTTTGAGTCTTCACATCCATCCTCTTGGTTCTGCCCCAAAACACCACACACCCTTTGCATGCAATACACTCAGGTCGTTTGCATTTAAGTAGCTATTTTTCACATTAGATTTTTATGAGGCCTCAAGCTACTTTTTTAAATCATATGAAAGCCATATTGGCCTTATGTAGGCAATATTTGTGAAAATATTTCTACTACTAGTATCTTCTTGAGCAATAGCTTACCACAATGATTGGATATTAATGTGCAATCCTTCGATGTCTATCCAAAAATGGTTCTTTTTGTGAAAGCATACTGCAAAAAAGAAAACTGAAAATAATAGAGGAATCGTAACGGATTGGTCAATGGACCGGCTTTTTCATGTTTGTCCATTCTTTATCAATCAATTTTGACCTCTTTTCCTTTTCGTTTCTCTTTCTTGTCCAGCTCCAGTGTCAGGACGCCGTTCCTGTAGGACGCTTTAGCGCTTTCCGCGTCAATGGCTGAATCGAGGTATATCATCTTGTAGAACTTTTTATCGTCATCAGTCTTGATCTGGACACTATCTTCAGCCACGTCCAATTTTACCTTGTCCTTATCTACTCCAGGCAGCTCCACGAAGATCCTGTACCTCTCTTTCTCATCCATGACATCTACCAGTGGCTCTCTCCCCGAACTTGGCTCTATGCCCCGGTGGGACGGCTTGATGTTGCCAAACTCGCTGAAGACTGGCTCCTTTCCCGGTTCTGCCGTATAGCTGAAGCCATAGACGAAGGGGCCGTATCGCCGGGAGACTCCGCCTGGCGTTTCCTCTTCGCGCACAAGGGTTTTGAACTCGGTTGGCATGCTCTCTTCAAACCTTTTGATCATGTCCTCAAAGGGCTCTTTAAACCAGTCATCTTCGAACTTGCCCTTTTTCTCAAAGGGAAAGGCCTTGGCGAAGTTCTCGAATATGTCGAATATCGACGGATATCTCTTGTCCCACATTTTTTGTCACCTTATAGTTACTTCTCTATACTAACTATAGGGTAGTGATGTGATATAAATTCTTTGTTCAGAACAAAACGGTTTTCTCGACAAAAACATGCTTGAAAACAGGAACTGCAGGTAAAAGAAGGCGAGAAAAACGCTGATCCACAGCGTCCTCCTCAGAGGGACGAAGCCGCAAAGTCGCGGCTGTCTCATCTCGCCTGAAGCCGATGTGTAAATTTCTGGCCAGGCAGCACTGGAATTTTAGCACAGCGCCCGTTTTAAGGGGACCCGATCACCAGTCGATGGGGGGCCTGAATCCAGCCGTTTCCTTCACACATTCCTGCGTCGCGTATTATCCTTATTGATGATCCATGACGATTTTGGCATTGCGCCTGAAAGGCGATTTTCGCCATTGCCGAAGACCTACACCGAAGTTTGCGCGGCGTCTTCCTGCCCGTGATTATTGATCGATCCGAGCTAAGATGGAGGATGAAATCGATCATCCTGCGCCAGGATGATTGGGCGGACAGACTTAATCGGCCTATGGACCTATGTCCTTTCGGAACACCACGCGACAATCTACTACTTTATTCGTTATGGATATAACTAGTTTTCGGACATGCATGGCAGTACGTGCATGGCAATCTTAAATAGGAACAAGGATGCTAGTAGATAATGTGAATTTATGAGATCCGGTCTGGTTCAGTTTGAGGCGAAAATCCACAGCTCCATGAGTATCAGATCGAGGGTCATCCGGCCTGACTCGGAAGGCCCCTGGATTGAAGGTGGAATGGAGGATCTTATGGTTCATTTCACCTATGCCGCCTGGACCGCTTATAACCTGGGATGTGCTCTGTCCATGGCCCTATCCAGCAAAGATGAGGATATCGGGTGCCGCATCTCGGATATGATGACCAGGATGATCTCTTCAATGGGTGCCATCCAAATGGCAGAGATCCGTCTCACGCCTGACGCAATAGACGAGTTGAGGAGAGACCGCCTCGAACCCTGAAACGTGATTTTCAAATTGGCTATAATCGGTTAGGAAAGTAGCCCGGCCGGGATTCGAACCTGGGTAAGGAGGTCCAGAGCCTCCTGTGATTGACCGCTACACTACCGGGCTTCGCCTCTACCCTTGCAGCAGGTAGTTATTAATCTATCGATTGGCCCCTTCTGCCCTGGGGCAGCTAAGGAGCACCACCTTGCCTTCACTCATGAGGTTAAATAATATCTCATGCTAAAAATCCCTATCTATCCGGGCATCGATCACGGCATGAACCACTCCGGGGGAGTACTTTTTAACAAGCACATAGTTGAGGATCTCGGCCCGGCAGCCCAATGCGGCTGCCGCCTGCGTCACATCTCTAATGGCTGCGGCTGGATACATGCTGGCAGCAATAGTTTGATGGTAATGCAGTATGCCTCCCGGCCTCAGAGCGAAAATGCCCTTTTGCAGGTATTGATCGGTTACCTGGACCATGCCCATCACCACTCTGTCCGCGACAGCCTGCGGTGTCACCTTCGCGCAGTCTCCCAGGATTGGCTCCACGATTTCTTCCACATGATTTTGCCGGATATTTTGGCAGAGATAATGGTAGGCATTGGGATTCAGCTCAATGGCCATGATTTTTTTGGGCAGGGAATGGACGGCCATGGGAAGAGTGAAATAGCCAATTCCTGCAAACATGTCTACAATATACTCGCCCTTGCCAAAATGGCTCATCCTTATGCGCTCATTGAGATTCCCGGGCGAAAACATCACCAGGCTCGCATCCAGATTGTATGTCACTTTATTTTCTTTATGCACCGTTTGGGTTTTGTTGCCGGAGATAACTCTTCTTACGGGCTCGCGGAAGGGGCCAGAGATGCCCTCGTCGGCCAAGACAGTGCGGCAGCGAGGGTAGATGTCTAAAAGAGCCTGGCCTATATGGTGCTCATATGCCGCCAGGGCGGGGTGGATCTTGACTACTATTACCTCACCCAGTATGAACCAGCCGCGCGGAATAAGATGGATGTATCCTTCGGGAACCTTTCCTTGCAAGTCATGGAATAGTTCCGGCTTTTTGTTGTAGAAGGCCGGGTCCTCTTGCGTGACGAGTTCGCAGCCAGAGACGGATCTGATGACCGGGATCTCTACATGGCTTTGTCTCTTTATTACCTTGCGGCTCTTATCAAAGACACCCAGGGAGATGACCCTTTTTAGGGCCGCCTCGGCGTCCTTTTTATTGGCAATTACCGCCAGCCTAGATTTTCTGGGTGTAGCTCTGCTCAAAGCTTACCCCAACTCCCGTCAGGTTGAACATCAATATCGATGTCTCATTCTTGCGTGTGACCGTGGATGCCAGTCCATGAACCAGTAGGTTAGTGTCGAAGCCTTCCGGCGCATAAAAGCTGAGGCCGACAGGAATTGTTGTCCAGTTGCCTTGCAGATATATCTTAACGCTGGCGTCTCCTGTGGAGTTCATTCGCACCAGCGTATTCTCTCCATGAGATATGGTCACAATTCCGCCTCTGGCGCTGATGCTCCTGTCGATATTAGGAGGCAGAGCAATTTCCATATCATTGGCCATTTCCTGAGGGTTGGTGATATTCAGACCCAGATAGCTTTCATTGCTGGAATTGGAAAGGTTCGCAGAATACAAAACCAGGAAAGTCGGCGGTACTGGTGCTTGTACCGGTGCCTGTACCAACGTTGGGCCATAGATGGATAGAGCGGCAAGAAGTGCCAGCAAAAGGGCCGCTCCAATCAATATGGCAGTTTTTTGCGGCATTGCCGTCTCATTCTTGGTCAAGGGGGGCTTCACTTGATCTTTTGCCGGATATGGGGCAGTTACTACAATCTTCTCTGCAGGCTTGCTGGGAGATGCCACATCTGTTGTATCCGCTGCGATGGAAATTTCCTCGAAGGCCTCCGGTACATGCAGGGGATATGGCTGTGGTGTTGACTCTATCTCCTTATCTTGGGAAATTGAAGGGGCTTTATTTGCCGTCTCATCTACTCGCGATGCTATTGGTTCATCCTCTTCGACAGGCATAAGGCTGTCTGGAAGGGGCGTGGTCTTCCTTCGCGTGGGCAGCACCACGGTGCCCTCCTCGAAGTTCAAGATTAGATCGGTATATGTGCCCGTAACATCCACGAACTTGAGTGCGCGCGGGACAAGATAAGAGACGCCGGATATCTTGACCTCCTCAAAGAACTCGGTATTCTTCATCAAACGATCTTTGAAGGCGTAAACTGCCCCGCTTTCCATCTTGGCGTCTATCTCGCTAAGGCTGGGGAAGCGGTCCTCCTGCGCGGCCAACTCTTTGGTGGCCACCACATAGGCTTCGAAGAAAACACGACTCATCCGGTTGAGTCGATTGGTGTAGCGCCTATCGAAGAGAAAGGAGAAGCCTTCACCTTTGAGCTGCAAGCTCTCTTCTCGCGAATGTCGCCAGGCTGAGAAAGAGACGTCCATCATACGACAATATCACCAAACCAGATAAGTATTTTATGTATGGAAAAGGGGCAAGTTATCGGCAAGATGAGTGAAATGAGTATCAAAGCATCGAATAGATCTCATATCAATCTCGTATGACAGGTATCTTTAAATCTCGCAGGCAGAACAATAGGAACCCGATGAAGCATTTGGGATTTGGGCACATTCTTCTGCTCATTGGGGTGGGGCTATTATTGGGACAGGCGGGGGGAGAGCTGACGGCCTATCCAAATCCGATACCGTCGGCAGAAGTGGGACAGATGGTAACTGTAACCGTATCGCTGACCTACAATGGACAGACTCCCACACAGGCAGTGGTCACGCCCAGCCTTCCTTATGGGGTTGTCGCGAATGCAGGTGGCCAGAGCACACAACTGTACCCTGGTGTAACACAGCGGATCAGCTACCCCCTCATGGCGCAGCAGAGCGGGACTTACTGGATCGTTTCTGAGATATCCTACGCGGAAGACGGGACCTGGCGCAATCTTAGACTGGAAGCGCCGTTTACTGCTACAGAAAAGCTTGTGCCCGAGCCTCAGCCAATGCCGGGAGATCAAGTACCCGGCGTAGTGCCTGATGGCTCTAATCCAACTGGTATCGATCCGTCAGTTACGCCACCAGGTGACGTTTTTCCTGGGGGAATGTCGCCGCCTGGCCCGGAGCCAGGCAATGATGGAACGGGAGATCGCGTGTTTCCTGGAGATAAGCATGATCATGGAGAGCGGCCCCAGGAATAGATCTAACTGTACTTTCTAATTTTCTCCTAAATTTTTATTATTCATATATAATTAGAAAATACTATAAAAAAATCGAAAAGTTGAAAAGTACAGTAACCTTACCTTGAATTTATCGGATGTGTGCCGTCTGAACCATTCCCTAAATCCTTACTACATCGATTCCTGCCAGCTGCAAAAAATCCAGCGCCGTCTTATCCGGATAGCTCTGCTGGTAGACTACCTTGGCAATTCGGGCATTGATCATCATCTTGGCGCAGAGGATGCAGGGCTGGTGAGTGCAGTAGAGCGTTGACCCTTCGATGCTGATGCCGTGTAATGCTGCCTGGATGATGGCGTTCTGCTCGGCATGCACCGCCCGGCATAGCTCGTGGCGGGTGCCCGAAGCCACGCCTTCGCGAGCGCAGCCCACGACGTCGCAGTGGTCCAGGCCGGAGGGTGCGCCGTTGTAGCCCGTGCTGAGAATGCGTTTGTTCTTCACAAAGAGCGCACCCACCTGATTGCGCAGGCAGGTGGAGCGCTTGGCCACTACCGTGGCAATCTCCATGAAGTACTGGTCGAGGTTGGGACGGTTGATGAGAGACATCTAGTGTGGTGTTTAATTCTTCAAGATTAAGAATATCACCCCAGGACAGGGGATCCTCCTGATGATGCTGATATCCTGGTGGGCCACAGGAGGCAGTTTGCCATTTTTATGCTAAAAGGCCGCTATTTCTTCTTTTTCAAGGCAGCTTCGGCTTCTCTGGTATTGATCTCCGCCAGATGCTTGTTCAAAACCTTGGCCAGTGTGTTGAGCTTGACTCGGGTGCAGGTGGCACCGCGAGTTATGCCGGTGACAATATCCACTACCTCGCCTTTTGTTTCCAACTTCTGGTGGGCCGGCTTGACGGTGCGCGTCTTGATGCCTTCTTTGGCAAAATCTTCCATATCGATGGGACACTGCGCCACCACTACCACAGGGATATCTACCTGCGACAAAACCTCCTTGGTCTTGTGTATGACGTGGGAGCGCACATTGCCCAGATGCAGAACGGCAATCTTATGGCGCGCAATCTGTTGCAGCTCTCTTTCGTTCAGCCCGAAGGTGGGGCCGTAGCCTCGCGAAGCCTGGGGGAAGCTCTCCGGAAGTCCGGTTCCTGCCTCTAAAACCAGTACGCTGGTCTGTATTCCTTCCCGGCGCAGTCCATAGGTCATCTCGCAAACGGGTTTGGTGATGTGACGCCGCCCTGGAGACATGGCTATGGCGATCACATCCGGCTTTGTCGCCTCAGAGAGCGTGCCCCTCTGGGCCAGCCCGCCACCCTTGGCCAGGCCCATGCTCTCCCGGCAATCGACCACCTGAGTTGCCCTGCCAATCATGCTGCTTATTTGTGGTGGGATGGAATATAGACCTGACGAATAGACTCGACAAATGAACTTCAAGTAAGATAATCAGGAGCGTTTTTAAACTGATGCGATGAGAAACAGCTATGCTTATCTTCATTGGTCTCGGTCTCTACGACGAGCAGGATATCTCTGTCAAAGGCCTGGATGCGGTTCGTGCAGCGGACCTGGTTTATGCGGAGTTTTACACCTCCCGGCTGATGGGAGCGGACTTTGAGACGCTGGAGGCATTCTATGGCCGCAAGATCAGCCTTCTCACCCGCCAACAGGTGGAAGTGGACCCCACCTGGATGGAGGATGCCCATGATAAGGACGTGGCCTTCCTGGTGGGGGGCGATGCGATGGTCTCCACCACTCATCTGGACCTGCGGCTGCGAGCTGCCAAGATGGGCATTAAGACGCGGGTGATCCACTCCTCTTCCATTGTCACTGCCGTATCGGGTCTATGCGGCCTGCAAAACTATCGCTTCGGTAGGTCCACTACCATCCCATTTCCTTATGTTTCCCGGGGCAAGCGCATCATTGCCCAGACGCCCTACCAGGTATTAAAGGAGAACCTGGAACGTAATTTGCATACCATGCTCTTCCTGGATATTCAGAGTGATTTTGCGGAAAGATATATGACTGTAAATGAAGGCGCTGCGCTCCTTTTGGAGATGCAAGAGCTCGTGGGGGAGAAGCTCTTGAATGGAATTATGGGCATAGGCATTGCTCGGGCAGGCTCGGATGATGCCACGGTGAAAGCAGATCTCCTCGCGCGTCTGCAATGCTATGACTTCGGCAGACCCTTGCATATCTTGATCGTGCCTGCTAAGCTGCACTTCATGGAGGCCCAGGCCCTTACGGTGCTGGCCGGCGTGCCTGAAGATGTTGTAAAATGTGACGATTGAATAGCTATTAATACGAAAGATGCTGGACCAATTAGATGAGATTGATCGACGCAGGGGGCGCGTCCAGGAATGAAATTAGGACTTATCACGGAGTTTGATGCAGCTCACAGCCTGCCCGGCTACCAGGGCAAGTGCGCCAATTTGCATGGCCACACCTACCAGGTGGAGATTGTGGTAGAGGGCGATGTGGGCGACGATGGCTTTGTCATGGATTTTTATCAGATAAAAAAAATCCTTGCAGCAGCATTGCAGGATCTGGACCACAGCTACTTAAATGATATTTTGCCAAATCCCACAGCGGAGACGATCGCCCAGTTGATCGCGAATCGGCTGAAAAACGATATGAACGGCACTGCCGTCCAGCTGCTTTCCTTGAAACTCTGGGAAGGTAAGAACAAATGGGTGATGGTCGACTGATTATTGGGTCGCAGTCAGATCCCATGACTTCGATGCTTGGGGATTCTCCTTCATTTCCTTCATCCTGACTGCAGCCTGCTCCTCATAGTACTTTTTATATTTCTCTTCTTTTTCGTGACTGTTCCATGACGCCAATTTTTTGTCCAGGGCTTCGAACATGAACTTTTCGGCTGCCGTGACCGTTTCCAGGTCTCCTCTCAGCACCAGGATCTCTCGGTCCATTACTTCTCCAGTCATATCCATCTTGCCAGGGCGGCGGATCAGGTCTAGTTCGAAATTCTCCACTATCTCCCTGATTACTGAGACGGGCATGCTCAGGGGGATCGCCAGGTCGTAAAGCCCTTGCAAATCTTCTTTGCTTTCTTTTTGGGGGGAGTCCATAATTACCACAGTTAGAATCATTCTTGCCTTGATTTAAGGCTGTCGAAAAGCCGCGCTATGCTTTGGATCAAGGTAGGTGTAACTCGTGCCCGTTGTTGCTTTAGAGCGTATACGGTCTGTCGGCACCCCAATTCCGATCCCTTTCTCAAAATCTGTCTCGAGGCTCTAGAAGGGAAACAGTTATTAATAGGATCATCAAAGCAAAGTGCGGCTCGGGCCCGTAGCTTAGCCAGGTTGAGCGCACGGCTGATAACCGTGAGGTCACGCGTTCAAATCGCGTCGGGCCCATTTTCTTAATTTAACGGGATAATTCACCTTCGATTGTCACATTCATGACGAGGTCGAAGGGCAGAGCCTGACACCATCCCGCCTTCTCAAAGATGGACATGAAGCATACACCCATGAGCTTCTTGTATTTCATTTTGCTCAGAAAATCCTTCATCTCCTCGGGCTTGACGCCGATCTTGGGCATGGCCATCCCTCCCAGGATTACAACGACATCCGCGTCTGCGCTTGTCGCACTCCCCAGCTCCATTCCATATTCTGTGGCCTCGATGCGTCGAGCTTTGTCCAGATACAATCCGGGCAGGAAGGCCAGTTCCTTTTCTCGCACCGGATAGCCCAGAAATTGGGCAAAGGGCGTGCAAAATCCCGGGGAGCCAATGAATACGATTCTCTTGTCATCCTTCACCATATCTCTAAATCCGTTCAGCATTCCGCCTAAACCTTTTATATCCTGTATCTTTTCCATATTGATCAAATCTCCAATCGATAATATATATATTATGTAAGCAGGATGATCGTCGCGGTTGGACCTCGATTGCATATAGCAAAAAAGACGCGCTCGTCAGCCGGGGCCGTAAAATTGCCCGCGGCGCGAATCTGCCGCGACAGGGCAGGAAAGAATGCCAAAAGAAGGAGCAAGGTCGGCAAAGCCAGATCGCCCCTTGTAATGAAAAAAACGAGCGTCCGGCAAAATTATCCAGGAAAAAGGAGTACGCATATCGCGAAGATGCCGGACATGATTCAAAACGTTTATGAGGATAGAACTGTCTCTTGACGATGATGTCTAAGAGATCAGTAGATAAGCGTGACAGCGGCAAAAAAACCACGGTGAAGCCGAGCGAGGCCAAACCGCGGGAGGCCTCGTCCGTTCCCCTGGAAAAGAAGGCCAATGCTGCGGCCAAGGCTGGCATTTGGCTGAGTAGTGATTTATATTTATACGCAGGGTTGATAATGGCGGCGCTTTTATCATTTTATCTGCGCGCCATTATTCCCTGGAACCGAGTCTTCTCGGGCAGCAGCGTCATCTTCAGCAGCGAGACAGATGCCTGGTACCACATGATGCTGGCCAAAGGCACTGTGATCAACCTACAGAGATTATGGTTTGATCCCATGACCTATTTTCCGCATGGAACGCCGCTGCACTTCGGTCCCTTCAATAGTTGGGCTATTACCATCTTCTCCTACATCTTCGGCCTGGGTCAGCCCAGCAATCATCTGGTTGAAGTAGTGGGTGCCTTCTTACCGGCAGTCCTTGGCGCACTCCTGGTCTTCCCCGTCTACTTCATCGGAAGGGAGATGTACGGCAAGAGCTGCGGCCTGGTCTCAGCTTTGATTATAGCCGTGCTTCCCGGCCAGGTATTGAGCCGCACCACCCTAGGTTTCACAGATCACCACGCGGCGGAGATACTCTTAAGCAGCCTCACTATGATGTTCCTGATTCTTGCTCTTCGTTCCGGTAAGAGCATGAACTTTGCGGCTGTGCAGAAGAACTGGTCAGCATTTAAGATGCCACTCCTCTATTCGGCTCTGGCGGGAGTCTCCCTCGGCCTCTACATCGATGCCTGGTCATCTGGATTTCTATTCGAAGGAATAATTCTGCTCTTCATCATGCTGCAGAGCATCTTTGACCACATCCGCAGAAAGAACATGGAATACCTGGGGATTTCCGGAGCAATAACTTTCCTTGTGGCCACGCTGCTGGTGTTACCCTTTGTCGATTCCTATTATGGCTTCAACCATTACCTCTACAGTCTCTTCCAGCCCACCATACTTCTTTTAGGCGTGGTTGCAGTCATAATTTTCGCGGTCCTATCGAGGTTCATCAGAGAAAAGGGGTTCGAGAGCTACTACTATCCTGGTGCATTGGTGGGATTGGCGGCCTTGGGCATGACCTTACTTTACTTTGTTCTTCCAAATTTCTCCAGGCCGCTACTGGCCGGTCTAAGCATATTTCAGCAGAGGACGGGTGGCGCTGCAACAGTTGGTGAGGCATCAGCATTGTTATCCAGCGGGGGACAGTTCTCCTTTTCCAGTATCCTATCATCGTTTCCGGGCATAGGCTACAGTCCGGATCCAACCGCGGTCTTCCGCCTGCCCGAGACCTTTGCTATCTTGTTTACCACGTTCACGTTAGCCCTGATAGCACTGATCTTGCTTATATCCAGAAATGTCAAGGTGCAAAAGCCTGCTGAAATACTGGTCTTGACCTGGTCTTTGATGATCCTCATTATGGCTCTCGCCCAGAACAGGTTCACCTATTATTACGCGATAAACGTAGCTATTCTCACCGGCTTCCTGGTATCCTGGATACTTCAGAGGTTTAGCATCACGGATATGGACCTGGGTATGGTCAAGGATCCGGTCAAGCTGATCACCTCAAATCTTAAGATCATTCTGGCGGCAATTTTGATATTCTTGTTTATCATCCAGCCAAGTCTTAGCTGGAGCGTAGTATACGCCCAAAGTGCTGGCGGCCCTGACTCCGATTGGCTGACCTCAACGGCCTGGTTGCAGAACAATACACCAACGCCCGGCATGGATCTTTATGAGAAGTATGTGCACCCCACTGACGGCAAATATGCCTATCCAGATGCGGCTTACGGTATTATGTCCTGGTGGGATTATGGACACCTCATTGAATGTGTGGGCCACAGGATTCCCAATGCCAATCCGTTCCAGCAGGGAATTGGCAGCGCCACCCGCAATGTTGCCGGGTCCTCGCCTTTCTTCTTAGCCGAGAATGAGAGCCGGGCGGAAGCAGTGCTGGATGCTCTCGATCTAAATCGTTCGCAGTATCTGAATACCAAATATGTGATGATCGATCAGCCCATGGCGGTAGGCAAGTTCCATGCCATGGCAGCCTGGAGCAACATTCCCACTTCCAAGTACATGGCAGGAGTCTACCAGCAGCAAGGCGACAGTTGGGTACCGGTGCAGATCTGGCGCGAGCCCTATTTCAAGTCCATGGCGGCCCGCATGTACTTCTTCGATGGAACCGAGACTGCCGGAGATATGGGCGTTGGACTGGCCTATCGCGCCAGGGATGCAGGAAACGGAGTTACGGTTCCCGTGCTTACCGAAGCGCCCAAGATCACCCGCAATCGCACTGAGCTGGAGGCGTTCATCAACGAGAGCCGGGATAAGGGGGACAATGCCGAGATTGCAGCCATGAGCCCTGCTAACTCAGCCTTCCCGCTCGATGCCCTGCAGCATTACCGTCTGGTGCATGAGTCCGAGAACACCATAACCGCAGGCCAAAAGTTTGTCAAGATCTTCGAGCATGTACCGGGTGCGGTTATAAGCGGAAATGCTCCACCAGGAACCAGAGTAACGGCCGCAATTCCCGTAATGACCAATCAGAACCGGGCTTTCCTCTACCAGCAGTCAAACACCAGCGATGCTGAGGGCCGGTTCACACTGGTGCTTCCTTACTCCACTGAGGGGCCTATTGCAAGCGGCACTAATTTCGATACCAAGCCCATGAGTGCCTACCAGTTGTCTGTAGGCGACAAGACCTATGAATTAAAGGTGCCTGAGGAGTACGTCCTCTCCGGAGCTGTCATCGCCATATGAAGCTACTGGAGGAGATGAGCTGGCCACAGATCGAGGCAGGCCTTAAGGAGACGCAAACAGTGGTCCTGCCCATAGGAGCAACCGAGGAGCATGGGCCGCATCTGCCCACGATGACGGATACCATCCAGGCTATAGAGGTGGCGCGATCTGTTGCAAAGGAGCGCCAGGTCTTCCTGGCTCCTCCTCTGCATTACGGAGTCTGCCGCAGCACGCGGGGCTTTCCCGGCACCATCACTGTAGGGCACGATGCCCTGCGTGCTTTTGCAAGGGATCTGCTTATCTCCTTTGCTGATAGCGGCTTTGCCAGGGTGCTGATTCTGACGGGCCATGCAGGCGGGCAGCACATGGCGGCTCTTGAGGAGGCCTGTCAGATGGCTGTGGAAGAGCGCGATTTTCGCGTGAGCCTGGTGTCTTTATTCGATCTGATTGATGCCGGGGCGGTTGAAACCCCCCACGACGGGCATGCAGGAGAGATGGAGACCTCGCTCATGATGGTCATCCGTCCTGATCTGGTCAAGGGAAAGCCTGAGAAGCATTTCCCGAATAGGCCGCAGTTCATGGTTATGAAGGACGTGCGCCACCTCATGGGAAACGGCGTCATGGGAAATCCAGAGCCGGCAACGCCTGAGAAAGGAAAGCTGTTCTTCCAGATGGCTGTGACCGGTGTCATGGGTGCCCTGGACGAGCTGGAGAGCGATGCCTGGAAGAAGTGATCTTGCTCCGATTCGTCTCTTGTTTCCTTTTTATCTTTTATTTCTGCTATTCTTCTCCTGGCTTTCTTTTGGCTATTCGACAGATTTATAAATCATCAATCTAACCGGAAAAACCGTGCCTGGAATGACTGCTAAATGTTCATTTGTCCATCATCAAACCAAGCTCTTAAAGCCGGAGAGGCTAGCTTCGGGCATCTTCGGGCATTTAGTCTTTTCTTTCTTTTGATGGGGGCGAAAGGGCAAGAGAGCCTTGCTCTGACCCGCCCGATTGTGGGATGATAACATGTTGTCAGAAAACGATATTAAAGTTCTGAAGGCGATATCTCAAGGAGACTCGGATCCCCTGGATATCGTACATAAGCTCGGAATGAAAGTGGAGGCGGTGCGAGCTTCAGCGGATGCGCTGGGCGAGCAGGGGTTCGTTAATATAACCAAATCTGTTGACGAGATAATATCTCTAACTAAAGAAGGCATATATTATTCTCAAGAAGGCCTTCCTGAGAGGGCGTTGCTCTCCATCATCGGCCCATGCAAAACTCTGTCCGAGCTAAAGGATCCTGCCCACAAGATCGGCCTGGGGTGGCTGAAGAGGAAGGGCTGGGCGACCATCCAGGAAGGCGAGATCAAGCCGCTGGGCTCTGCCCCACGGGGCAAGGATGAAGAGATTCTGCAGACATTGCTATTGAATGGACCGAAGAGCAGCGCCGATCTTGATAAAAAGGGACTGGCTGATCTCAAGAGTCGAGGGCTGGTGGCCTCCAGCAAGAGCAAAGAGTGGCGTTATGAGATCACAGATGAGGGGAAAAAATGTGCATCTGACGGAACGAACGAGACCGCGGCTCAGGAGATGCCGCCCCTCACATCCGATATGATTAAGACCGGCTTTTGGAAGGAAAAGGACGGAGTCTTACATTTGGATTATATGGGCTCGTTCTATCGTGCCCGTCCCTACGACGTCACCCTTGCAGCCGATCGAATCATTCCCGGCAAGAAGCATCCCTACCAGAGGCTCATCGATTTCATGAGAGAGATCATGCTGGAGATGGGCTTTGTGGAGATCAAAGGCCAGATAGTGCAGTCCAGCTTCTGGAACTTCGATGCTCTCTTCCAGCCCCAGGACCATCCCGCCCGGGAGATGCAGGACACCTTCTATCTGGACAGCCAGGCAGATATTCCCGACTATTCTCGCGTTAAAGATATGCATGAATGCGGAGGAGCCGTTGGCTCCACCGGTTGGGGCGGATGCTGGAAGCCGGAGGTGGCCCGTCAGGAGGTGCTGCGCACGCACACCACGGGAGTGACCATCAAGTATCTGGCCGAGCATCCCGAGCCGCCGGTCAAGGCTTTCGGCATAGATCGCGTCTACCGGCGCGAGGCAATAGACGCCACCCACACTCCTGAGTTCGAGCAGTTGGAAGGCATTGTAATGGACAGGGACGTGACCTTCTCTCATCTACTGGGCATTTTGAAGGAGTTTTACGCCAAGATGGGCTTTGAGGAAGTTCGCTTCCGGCCGGGCTACTTCCCTTACACCGAGCCCTCCGTCGAGCCGGAGGTATTCATAGACGGCCTGGGATGGGTGGAGTTAGGCGGAGCAGGAGTCTTCCGAAAAGAGGTCACATCGCCCTTTGGCATCGAGCATCCCGTGCTGGCCTGGGGACTGGGCGTCTCGCGGGTGGCCATGCTTAAGCTGGGGCTCAAAGACCTGCGATTGCTCTATCAATCGGATATAGAGTGGCTGCGCGAAACGCCCGTTTCCATAAAGCTTTGAGGGATTGATCATGCCGGTTGTCAGACTTTATTATGAGTATATGGAGAGGCTGATTGGAGCCTCCCGCGATACAATCATGGGCCGGCTGGCCATGATGGGTGCAGACATTGGAAAGCGGGCGCAGGAGGAGCATGTGGATGTGGAGTTCTTCCCGGATAGGCCCGATCTCTACAGCGCCGAGGGCGTGGCCAGAGCCATGCAGGGCTTCTTGGGCCTCAAGACGGGTCTTGTGGAGTACGGCGTAGAGAAGGGTCCGATCGTCCTGAAGGTCGAGGAATCAGTAAAATCAGTGCGCCCCATCATCGGCTGCGCCGTGGTGCGAGGCCTATCGTTTACCAGCGAGGCTATTGAGTCGCTCATGGGCTTGCAAGAAGACCTGCACTGGGGCCTGGGCAGAAACAGGCGCAAGGTGGCCATAGGCGTACACGACATCTCCCACATCACTCCGCCTTTCCGCTACTTTGGGGAAGATCCGGCCCGAAAGTTCGTGCCGCTGGACTTTGCCGAAGAGATGAGCATGGAGGAGATCCTGCAAAAGCATCCCAAGGGCAAGGGTTACGGCCATATCCTGCAAGGTTGCCGGCGCTATCCGCTCATTGTAGATGCTAAAGATCAGGTGCTTTCCTTCCCGCCCATCATCAATGGTGAGCTGACCAGCGTTACGGAAGAGACCGAGGATCTCTTCATTGATGTCACTGGAACTGACGGCATGGTGCACAAAGCCCTGAACATAGTAGTGACCTCCTTAGCGGAGAGGGGCGGCAGGATAGAGAGTGTTCTGGTCAGGAGAAGCGAGGGCGATTTTGTCTCCCCCAATTTGCAGCCTTCCGCCTGGACGGTAAGTGCCGCGGAGGCCAACAAGCTGATTGGCTTTGATCTGACTGCCCCAGAGCTGGCACAATGCCTGCAAAGGATGCGCTTTGGGGCAATTGCGAATGGCAGCGAGGTGCAGGTGTTGGTTCCTGCCTACCGGGCGGATATTATGCACTCCTGGGACATCTTCGAGGATGCTGCCAAAGCTTACGGTTTTGATAGGCTGGATGCCCGTCTCCCCGGGACGGTGACTGTGGGGCGCGCCCACCCTTCGGAGCTTCGTAAATCCGAGATTCGCGAGGTCATGGCTGGCCTTGGTTATTTGGAGACCATGCCTTTCACCCTGACCAATGAGAAGATGCATTTCCAGTGGATGAGGCGTTCGCCGGAGGGCGCGGGCGTGGTGCATGTGATGCATCCCATCAGCGAGCCGCATACCATTCTGCGCACCTCGCTTCTCTCCAGCCTCCTGGAGATCTTCACCATGAACCAGCATCATACTCTCCCTCAGAGGATCTTTGCCGCCGGGGACGTGGTAGTGGAGAAGAAGACCCGTATGCATCTGGCAGCAGCCAGCATTCACAGCGGTGCCAATTTCTCGGAGGTCCGGTCAGTCGTCGACGCTGTGCTGCGGGAGCTGGCCATCGCCGCCGAGATCGTGCCCTCTCAGGACGGAGCGCTCTTGCCGGGGCGGGGCGGGGACCTCATAGCCGGGGGACGGAAGATCGGCTGCTTCGGAGAGCTGCACCCTCTGGTTTTGAAGAGCTTCGGCCTGGAGCAGCCGACCGTGGGGCTGGAATTGCTGTGGGGAGAGCTCTAGAAAGGAGCTAACGTTACCGGAAACGAGATGTAGTTATTCTCTCATAAAACTATCTTGGATTGGTGGCTGTCATGAAGGTTCGAGATCTGATGAGCTATCCCATTGCCACAGTGCGCCCGCAGGCCACTGTGCTGGATGCTGTGAAGCGAATGGCTGCGGAGAAGAAAGGCAGCGTGCTGGTGGCCAGGGACGGTCTTCTCAAGGAGTGCCTGGGCATCGTTACCACCAGCCGGATCTTACTCAAGGTATTTGCAGAAGGCCGGGACCCAGCTAGCGTAGCGGTATCGGAGATTATGACACCCAGTCCTCTTTTTACCATCGACCTTGATGCTCCATCAAGGGAGGCGGCGCGGATGATGCGAGAGCACAATATCAGAAGGCTGCCCGTGATGAAGGACGGCGCTCTGGTGGGGATCATCACCAGCAAGGATCTGCTGGCATGCGTGGTGTGATGCTGCAAGAAAAGGAATACGAGAGTTCGCTCGGGCGGCAAACGCAGAATTTAAATAGCCTGACGGTCAAGTGCATGAGGTAAGTCGAGGTTGCCTAGCCTGGTAAGGCGCAGGTTTGCTAAACCTGTTCTCCCCCGGAGATCGTGGGTTCCAATCCCACCCTCGGCGCTTTCTTATGGGTGATTGCAATCGTAATTTTTAACTATGAATAATTATCGTGACAATAGCACTTTGAACTGTCAATACAGTTTAGTCCGTCTCACCCAGGATGGGCAGGATTTCATAGACATCGAGCTGGCGCTGGATGATAAATCGATCGTTGCCTTTCTGGTGGCTCATGAGCAGGGAGGTGCCCACATCTTTGGGTAGATAAAACTCTTCATTGTCCAGTTTAACCTTGAAGAATTTCCGGCTCTTGCCCATCTCCATATCTCTGTATCTTCCGGTTACCTTCTCTCCGATATTCAGAATCCTGGGTTCCATACAAATTTCACCTCATTGATGATTATAGTTATATCTTACATCTACTTCTAACTTCCGGATGAAATTAAGATGATCACGCATGATCTAAAATGCCAATATCAGCGAGCTTTTGCCTCACCCCTGCATTGATTTAATCCTGCGTTTATTAATCGCGCTTGCCGAATAAAGAGCTGTGGCTGACTCATCGACAGCGAGGATCTTCATCCAATGGGAACTGCCCATCTTTCGGGTCTGAACCTTCTGTATATCATTGTAATTCTCTGCCGAGGCATAGTTGCCAACATCCCCCCTGCCGAATGGATTCACGGAGAAGGCCGACTGATCTCCCACCACGAGCGAGTCCTCATTCACAGAACGTCTCTTGGCCGGAGCTTTGACGAATAAACGTGCCGTATCGTTATCCATGACGTTATACCCTGTGGGAGGAGTTCCAGTAACAGTGACAAAATTTGTCAGCCATCCCCTGATGCCAGGGCCGATGCGCGCGACCAGTTTAATTTGAGTCGAGCCCCCCACCTCCAGGCGGCCTATATTTTGCCAGTCGATCCTCTGTCCCTCTGCCAGGCCACCGCAGTTATCCGAAACGTAGCTCATTCCCACAGGCAATGTGTCCTGCACCGTAACAGGGTCTAGTGGTGTTTCTCCCGTGTTGGTTATATCAATGGAGAAAGCGGCAATGTCGCCTGAGGACAGGTGCTCGGCATCGGTGGTAACGTCTAAGGACGATTGAGAAGTTGAAACAAAGGCCAATACAAATACTAAAGAGGCAAAGAGGTATCGAACCAGTATCCTTTCTCGATTATCCCTTCCCATTATGATTGTGAAATTAATATGCAGAATGATACCACCTTAATTATGTATCGTTTGCTATTTATATTGCCTAGCAATCAATGCCCTCGCAGCCCTTTTTAGGTCCATGCGTCGTCTCATTCTTGTGCAACTTGATTGCGTTATCCAGACTGAAAACACCGGAGAACAACTGTCGGGACTTAATATCCCTGCTGAACATATTATGCATTTTCGAATCAGTCTCCATGGTTCCGTTGAAGCTGCTTTTCAGATCAGTGCCTATCGTATGAGGGGACGACGCCCGGTCAGTAGATCCGAAATGTATTGTCTGCTCTTTCTCTATATCTTCGACGCTAAAAGTATTCTTGATCTTGGCATCTGATCCTCCGTAGAAGGCCATTGAATGGATTGATTTTTCCCCTGTCAGCGGTTTTGCCCCATGAAAGGCAAGCTTTGTATCTTCAAAGAAATTAAGGCTCGATTGGTTTTCCGGGTCCAGGGAAGGGACATCTCTTTGCAGCTTTTCGGCAGCTTCCGACATGGCCTGAGCCGACTCCAGCTCGATCTTGCCTTCGCCTGCCAGTGCATCATCATACTCAAGAGCGATGGTCTTGTCTTCGATCGAGGTTCTGGACTCGATGATGCCCATTCCCCTTAAGGTCTTGGCTTCGCAATACTGGCCGTACTGCACGGGCTCCAGTGTTTTGTTAACCTTTATATCCGGCAGAAGGGATCGCACTTCGGCCCTGGCCGAGTCGTTGACCTCATCACCTAACGGGTCGGTGGCGTTGACGTAAACTACATCGACGAGCCTGCCGGAGATGCCTCTATCAATTCTGGCCATAAGATGGATAGCATTCGAGGCACCGGGATCCAGGTCATCCAGGCTATCCCAGGTGATGACTCTTCCTGATACGGATCCGCTTCGATTGTCGGAGATGAAGGTCATTCCGGGGGGCAGAATGTCGATAGCTTTCACATGATCCAAATAAGTTTTGCCATTATTGAGAATATTGATTACGAAGCTGATCTCTGCGCCAGGAGATGCTGAGGTTGGATATGCAATCTTTGTCACGTTGATGCTCGCCAATATTCTCTGGTTTCCGAAGTTTATCTCGTTCACGTCCGAGTTATCCACGGTTATGGAGTAATTGCCCTGAGCGGGGCAGGTTTGCCTCCAGCCTGGCTGTTCTACCTCTCTCACAGTGTACTCGCCGCGGGTCACGTTATCCATCTGGTACAGGCCGCTCTCGTTGGTGATGATGGATCTTACCACCCGGCCGGTTGTCTGGTTGACCAGCTCGATTGTCCATCCGGGCAGTCCCGGATCAGTATCGTTGTCATTAGTTCCATCTCCATCCAGATCATTGAACTTGCAGCCGAAGATAGACGATTTAAGCGCAGTAACATCTATTGTGGTGGTGTTTATAACCGGATCTCCATTTTGCGGCTTGCCGGTGACAAGCACCAGATTGGTCAGAGTGCCATAGACGGTGCCGTCTATTTTGGCTTTGATCCACAGGGATTTCATCTCGCCCACTGACATCGGGCCGATCTCAGTCCAGTTAACGTACTGGCCGCTATTCATGCTTCCTGTAGATGAGGAATAGTAGCTCAGGCCGCTGGGCAATTTGTCGCACACTGATACATTCTGTAACAAGGCGGCACCGTTATTGGTCACATTCAATGTGAAGTTGATGAGGGAGCCGGCTAGGCCAAAAGCGGGATCATCAGTCTTGGTGACCATGATGTTGGCTTCCTGGGCACTTACAACAGCAGTCGAGCTGTTGGTCACATTCTGGCCGTGCTCGGGCTTACCCTCCACATCCACACGGTTTGTGAGGGTCTGGATTCCGTTAATCGGTCCATCGATGTGTGCCACGATCCAAAGCTCCTTGACATCACCTGAATCCATAGGCCCGATGTCGCTCCATCCTACCGTCTGGCCGCTATTCATGCAGCCTTCAGTGGCTGAGACATAGCTCATGCCTGAGGGCAAGAGATCGCTCACGAAGACATGGGGCAGAAGCGTGCTGCCGGTATTCTTCACGAGCAGCGTGAAGTTGACGAGGGTGCTGGGCGAGC
>CAZDLZ010000015.1:46182-49877 GCA_964506745.1 uncultured Methanotrichaceae archaeon
AGGCTGAGACATAGCTCATGCCTGAGGGCAAGAGATCGCTCACGAAGACATGAGGAAGTGGAGTGCTGCCGGTATTCTTCACGAGCAGCGTGAAGTTGACGAGGGTGCTGGGCGAGCCGAATGTGGGATTGGCAGTCTTGGTGACCATGATGTTGGCTTCCTGAGCACTTACAACAGCAGTCGAGCTGTTGGTCACATTCTGGCCGTGCTCGGGCTTGCCCTCCACATCCACACGGTTTGTGAGGGTCTGGATTCCGTTAATCGGTCCGTCGATGTGAGCCACGATCCAGAGCAGCTTGCTCTCACCTGAATCCATAGGACCTATGTCGCTCCATCCTACCGTCTGGCCGATATTCATGCAGCCTTCTGAGGCTGAGACATAGCTCATGCCTGAGGGCAAGAGATCGCTCACGAAGACATGAGGCAGAGAGGCATTGCCGCTGTTCTTGACAAACAATGTGAAGTTAACGAGGGTACTGGGCGAGCCGAATGTGGGATCGGCGGTCTTGATGACCTCGATGTCTGGCTTGAGGGCAGTGACGTTCTTGGTAGTATTATTGGTAACATTTCTTTCTACAGGCGGCTTGCCTGTGACATTTACCTGGTTGGTCAGCCTTCCAAAAATACCTCCGTCCACATGCGCTACCAGGCCGATAAACTTCGATTCCCCTGGCTCAAGCTTTCCCAAACCGCTCCAGGTCACGACATTTCCGGAGACTCTTCCGCTCTGGTTGTCGTTGATGTAGCTTAAGCCTCCAGGCAATGTGTCATTTGCTTCAACCGGATCCAGCGTGAGGTTGCCGGTATTGGTGACCTTGATGGTGAATTCAATGTTCGTTGAGGGTGCTCCGAAGTTGGGAAATGCTGTTTTGGTGGCATTTATGCTTGCATTCACGAATAGCCCTGCGTCCCAGCTCAGATCCTCCCGGCCTGCGATCAGATGGATTGTGTCCGTCTTTCCACTTACGACATTCGCATCACTATCCACTGCATCGTCACTTCCTCGGTCAGTCGGGCTGAAGGTGTAGTACGGTGCGTGAAATTTCAGGTAATAATCTCCGGGCAGTAGATCAGGGAATAAGTAGTTGCCCTTTGCGTTGGTGATGTTCGTCCCCACAAGGCTGTGATCGGACCTGAAAAGTTCCACAGCGACTCCAGGCAGTCCGCCCTCTACTGGGTCTTGAATTCCATTTCTATTCCCGTCTTTCCAGGCACGATCGCCCAGGGTGGCAGACTTCTCTATCAAGACCAGGTAATCTTCCACTTCGCCATCGGGAACGCTGCCGTTCGCAGCAAGTCCGTATGAGGAGAGTACACCCGTGGTGCTAAATCGAAATCTGGCAAAGGTATTGCCCGGCTTGGCCCCGGATGGAACGTTAAATGTCAGGGAATTGTTACCTTCGACGAGACCCTTATCTACGAAGATCTGCTCGTCCGGCTCGGACCAGTCGCCGTTTCCATTGAAGTCCATCCAGGCATTCAGCTTGCCTGATGCAGAGGCGTTCACGATGATGTTGGAAGGATTGCCTGTGTAGATCGCAGAGAAGGATACTCCGTCGTCGCCCTTGTCAGCGTCTGCATTATCACCGGGTTGACCATCCGGTTCGTCTGTGTTTGAATTTCCGAGGTGCAGGCCGTGAACGATCTTGTGGACCGGGCCATTATCTTTGAGCAGTGTTTTATAGCTGGCGGGCGCGTCTCCAAAGTCAAAGAAATCGAAAGTAATGTAGGAACCAAGGATATCCTCCCCTATCCCGTCATCGGCAAGGCTGCCTGCAAATCCTTTCTTGCTGAAACCAAAGGACTCTCCTGGATTGAAGACAAAGCCCGGCAGTTTGGAGAAATTGGAGATATAAAACTCCCAATCGGGGCAAGTGCTATTTGGGAGGGCATAGAGCACGGAAGGATCTGGATTGAACTTCGTGCCAAAAGCCAGGGCAGGGGCATTCGCGTCCCCCACGAAGGTGTATGTGCCAAAGACGTGTTGGGCTGCAAAGCCGCTCATTCCTATAACAACATCGTAGTGACCATCGTTGTTCGTATCATACGATGAACATATCGCCTCCTCCATTTCCAGGTCTGGCCAGTCAATGCCAAGCTTGCTGGCTAGTTTCTCGCCTGTATGGGAGGGGTCCCCGTCTCCGTCCGCATCTCCTGCAATTACGTAGAAATCCAGACCTACAAACATTGTATCGATCGATTTATTGTAATAATAATAGCATCTTTTTATATCCCAACCACTCGTATCATTTTCGTTAAAAGGCGGGATTGGCAGGCCGACATCCTTGTCACCGGGATCTATTAACACATCGGTGCCAGGAAGTAGCTCGTTGGTGCCCGGAATTAAGAAATCGACAGAGGCGTTTCCCGTGAAATCCGGATCGGCTAGGGCCGGCATAAGGAAGGAAAGGCACAGCAGTAGCGCAACGAGGCAAGATCTCATACTCGCCCCTCACCATCGTTTAAGGAGGACTGACTAGATATATCATTTTTTGCGGCGCTCATGGAATCAGCGCCTTCACCTTTGGATGGAATAGTGATAACTGTACCTGCTGGCCCCGGCACCAGGTCGTCTCCTATGCCCATATCGACAAGACTGCCGGCAAATAGAGTGGTCCGGAAGCTGAAGGATTCGCTTGGAGAGAAGGAAAAGCCAGGCAGCTTCGAGAAGTGGGCAATCGAAAACTCAATGTCCGGCCTGGAGGCGTTAGGCGAGGCGTAGAGGGTCGTCGGATCGGGTGAGAGCCTATTGCCAAAACCGAAGGCAGGGCCGTATTTTCTGTGCAAAAAGTCGTAGGTGCCGAAGCTGCTGATGTCTGCGGTGCCGTTTACTCCCACGGCAAGCTCGTATAACTTATCCATATTGGTATCCATGAGGAGGACGACGGATTCGGTGCCGCCCAGATTCGGCTCGTCGAAACCGTCCAGGCTCGCCAGGATGAGGCCCGTTCGACCTGGATCGCCATCGCCGTCTGCGTCACCGGCAATGCCGGAAAAATCAACGCCCACGAACATTGTATCCATAGATCGGTTGTAAAAAAAGTAAAGCGTCTTCACATCCCAACCGACTATCGTTTCTGCTGGGAATTGGAGAGGCAGGCCTACATCCATGCTGCCGGAATCATCAAAACGGGCCGCAGCGCAATTGTTAAAGTCAACACATGCATCTCCCGTAAAGACCGGATTTGCCTGTGCTATGCCAATAATAATAAAAGTTGAGCAGAGACTGCTGAACACTCTCCAGATCCCAGCAGCTAATCTGAGATAACGATTTTGCATATTTCCCTCACAAACATTGATTAGATTGTTAGTTTATAACATAATATATATACTTTTTCATTGTTGGATTGTCGATCGCATCCTTTAATATCGATATCGCCTAAAATATAATGATTTTTTATATAAACTTTCCATTTTGTATTTTCATACTATGTACTGTTCGAAACGGTATATAAAACGTTATTAACAATTAAAAAATAAGACTAAATGTCTTTTTTTTTGAAAGACTCAATTATAGAAAATATCACAAAAAATATTTGTTTAAAGCAATACAGTATAATATTTTATCAATTAATATATAATTATTAATGCTGCCATGAGCACTGATAATATGTGATGGCAGGCTGTTTCGAGACTCTCGCGAATAGAAAACGGCCGGTTCCTCGCTGTTTCGCGTGGGTAATAGAATAATCGAG
>CAZDLZ010000016.1:0-1493 GCA_964506745.1 uncultured Methanotrichaceae archaeon
ATGATGCTGCTTATTAGCAGGTGGGACAATTAGAGAGGGGTTCACTAATCTTCTTTTATTTTGATTCAAGGAACTCAAGAGCCATAATTATTTTATGCTGAATCTTATTATAATACAAATAGTCATTGTCTCTATATTTACGGGCTATGGCCCCGGCAATGAAGTCTGTAGCCTGAAGACAGGGACATTGCTTAGAATCTAGATGGGAAAAGTTTATGCTTCTCATCAAGCCGTCTGCCAGGTAATTATCAAATCTTTCCTGAGCAGCTCCATACAGGAATCTGTCTATGACGATCTCTATTGCTTCCTGGGGGAATTCATACTCGTGGATAACTCCATACAATAACTGCTTATAGAGGTCGTTGTACAGCACCTGAGGCTCTATTCCGTGGTAATGAAACAGAAATGCCGCCTGATCCTTACGTAAAAATATATAGGCAATATTACTATTCGTCTTTGCCACGCACTCCAGGATACGCCGCTTGCTTGGATCACTTGATTGATTGAACTTAAGCTCGGACTTCACTTTGTGCTTCTTCTTAAGTGTCAGCCGAACTTCCCTAATGCACCTTTTTATGGGAAGATCATCCCCTGTTATTAGCGCTGCGAGTATGAAGTAAGGATCCTCCTCCGAGACCTTAGACCCAAGGCCACCCAAATTGCCGGACTCATCGATGTAGACCTTCATCCAGTCGCCGTGTATGGCTAATCGGTATATATAATCACAGGTGTTTTCACTAGGGGTTGGCTGAAGACAGTTTTGCGCATTTCCAGAGACTTGTCTGAAATTATCACGCTTGAGGACAGCGATCTCTGGCCGAGCTGGACAAAAAAATCTTGGTATGCAGCTTTCTGCTTCTCATGAATCTCCCGCCCGGAAACGTCGCTTTATCCAAGCCTTCCTGGCGTTGAGGGAGCCATGTCGCAGTAGCTCGCGCAAATCCGTGCGGTTCCCTGGGTTATGAGTGGCTCTTCAGGCCCCTGTCGGTGCCATCAAATAGCCATCCGATGATCCGGGAGTTGGCCAGGCTAAAGTCCGTGCCTCCGAAGATCGTAAGCGTGGTGCTGGGCGCTGCATAGGCCACGCCCGTAATGATGAAGTATGAAGTTATCCCGGCCTGCTTGAGCCTGACACTCATTCCTTTTCCGTACTTCCAGGAGAGGTCTCCCGGCACAGTGAGGGTATAGGTCTTGACCGCAGCATCTGCACTGGCATAAGTCCAGGACTCCTCCACCGCCGAGATCCAGCCGCCTTGATAGGCATCCTCCAATCTACGGATGCGTTCCAGCAATGCCTCAATTGCCTCAGAGTTCGCTTGGGAATCCGTCATATAAAGTCAGCTCCATCACATCGGCATTCAAACTGCTCTGCAAAGCCTTGTTTAAAATGCGCATATCATACTGTCCATCGTAGGGCTCGCTGGTGATTGTCACCCTCACAAAATCGCCGCACTTGAGCGCATAATCCGGCCTGGTCCAAATCATCAATGTGC
>CAZDLZ010000016.1:1503-25836 GCA_964506745.1 uncultured Methanotrichaceae archaeon
CCGATCTTGGCTGCGGTGCAAACTATGAGCTGGTCCTCGCTCATGGAAATATCGCTGGTTACATGCTCTTTCCAGATGCCGCTTGTGGGTAAATAATCTCCACCATATTCTCGCCCCCATCTCATAGGCGCCCAAAAGGTGTATCCCCAGGTCGCATCCCGGCCTTTCATTATGACGGCATCAAATCCATAGTTGTAGGCATCAAGAGTGCCGGGCTGAAAGTCGATGAGATCGGTCTCTAAGTAGCTTTTCTGAGGATCATCATACCAGCCCCGATAAATTGCCCAATCACAATCAAGATCCTGGTCGCCGTCACTGCGGTTTACGAAATTGAATTCCAGGCCCTGATGGCTCACCACGCGGTTAATCGTAGTCATGAGCCGCTCATGTGTTGCCGGCACGCCAGGGCTGGAGAGATTCTGGTTTGTGATCGATCCGGCCCGAACATGGCAATTCTTGTAGCCCACGATGAAGCAGGGATAACGCTCCGGGCTGCCTTCCGGAGCGCTCACACCTGTTCTTACATACAGATAATCTCCCCGAAACCACTGATTAATGCCCATCGTGGCAAGAGAGCCGGCCTGTGTGAGAAGAGTAGTCCCCAGATAAATGGGGGGCGTCGGCTGGGGGATTCTCTGAGGGTAGGCTGTGCCGGTCGGTCCGATCAACTGATAAGTTCCGGCTGGAGCGCCGTAGGACACAAGTGCCCAAAAGGGCGTAGCCATGGAGCTGGCCTGGAATAAGAGCCCCTGGCTGGCCGGCGTATCTCCCAATATGGTGTTTACTGTGTCGTTAGCTGTGAAGGCCCTCACGAATGGATAACGATACTGCAGTATAGCCGAATGGCCCAGGCAGTGATACTCCTGCGGCTTCTTTGACTTGAAAGAAGGCCTCTTGATGCCATCAAACCAGCCGCAGAAGACGGGCATGGTTTCTCCTGCTTTGGTTAGGAAGCCATCAATCCCTGAGCTTCCATTGCAGAAGGATTGCCATGAGCAGGGCCGGAAGAGTGAATTTGATGCAAAAATTAACAGCAAAATAGCACGCTGAGGGTGAGATTTGAACTCACGAGATGCGATGCACCACTGGTTAGCTTGTCTCAGGCCAGATGCCCAAAACCTCAAGACCAGCGCCGTAGGCCGCTTGGCTACCTCAGCTCAGCCTGGCCTCTTTGCACCAATAGCTCTTAAGCCTGACGATTCGATAATCTTAATATCCTTTGCAGCCATTTTTCTCTGATGCTGATAAAAAACGTCTCCATTATACAGTCCGGACAATTGCAGCCTGGCCGGGACATCCTCATCGACGGTGGCAAGATCACGAATGTAGGCCGCGACCTTATGGATGAAAGCGGTGACGACGAGCCGATCGATGGCCGGGGAAAGCTGGCCATCCCCGGCCTCATCAACGGCCACACTCACCTGGCTATGACCCTGCTACGGGGCTACGCCGACGACATGGAACTGATGCCCTGGCTGCAGGAGAAGATCTGGCCTCTGGAAGCCAGGATCAATGAGGAGGATGTTCGCTGGGGGGTGAAGCTGGGCTGCCTGGAGTTGATCCGCTTCGGCATCACCTGCTACAATGATATGTACTACTTTCCGGATGCCACTGCCGAAGCAACCCGCGAGATGGGCCTGCGTGCCTTCCTCTCCGGAGTGGTCTTCGATATGAAGCCAGAGATGCTCGCCCAGGTGGAGCCATTCATCCGCCGCTGGAAGGGCGACGAGCTGATCACTCCAGCGGTGGGCCCGCATGCTGCTTACACCTGCTCTGAGGAGACGCTGCTCAGGGCAAAAGAGATCGCTGACAGGCATGACTGCATGATTCACATCCATCTCTCAGAAACCCGCGAGGAGGTGGATGGATTTCTGCTCTCCAAGGGCAAGAGCCCTGTGGAGTACCTGGACAGCCTGGGCCTGCTAAACTCCCGCCTGGCAGCGGTGCACTGCGTCTGGATCTCCCCGGAGGACTGCTACCTTCTGGCGGAGAGGAAGGCCAATGTGGTGAGCTGCACACAGAGCAATCTCAAGCTGACCTCGGGCATTGCCCCCCTTAACACCATGATGGAAGCGGACATAAACGTCTGCCTGGGCACGGATGGCGCTTCCAGCAACAACAACCTCAGTCTCTTCGAGGAGATGAAGACCACCGCCATCACTCAGAAGAACGCCTACCACACCCCCGCCGACTTTTCGGCAGAGCAGATCTGGCACATGGCCACAGAGAACGCTGCTCGAGCCTTTGGCCTCAACCTGGGGCTTCGCCCCGGCGCTCTGGCCGACCTGGCTCTCATCGACCTGAAAAAACCCTGGTTCTGCCCCCAGAGCAACATCATCTCCCATCTGGTCTACAGCATGTCCGGAGGCGTGGACACAACCATTGTGAACGGTAAGGTGCTAATGCGTGAGGGCGTCATACCGGGCGAGGAGGAAATTTTGGAAAAGGCTCAGGAGCGCTTCCTTCGCCTGACCTCTTAACCTCCTTTTTCGCCAACAATCAACTCTTGATTATGCGTAGCCTCCTTTGTCCGCTCATCAATCTTCTCAAAGCCAAAAAACCGCCCGCCAAAAGGATCATAATCAGCCCTGCTGCTCCCAGGTATAGCCACAAAGAGTGTCCTGCTTCTCCCACGTAAACTATTGCGACAAGATCCTCTCCTCTTCTCTCTGCCTCCGGCCCGTTCCGGTAGGATACTATGAAGGGCAGAGCATAGTACCCTGGTGTGGCATTTTCATCAGTGAATACCGACAGGCTCAGTGAAGCCCTCTCGCCCGGAGCAATGTTCGTCTGTTCCTGACCGTTCTCAACCATAAGAAAAGGCGGGCTGGGGCGGGCCTGCATCTGAAGATCCAAAGCAGGCTCGTCTCCCCGGTTGGCCAGAAAAAGATCCAGGCTAGACTGTGCGCCTGGCGCAGTCTCCCCCACCAATTCCTCCAGCCCAATCGAAGGTCCGATTACCACTCTCGTCTGCAATGGCAGCTCTATCGAGGCTTTTTCATGAGCAAAAACAATTCCCCCGTCTTCTGAGGCCGTCACCTCGTTTAGCCAGGAATAGTTGATTCGTAGCATCAGAGGATAAATGCCCAGCGCGGCTCCTTCTGCCTGGGCCATGAACTGCACAGTTGCATTCTCCCCGGCGGCAAGAAGGCCGGCATTCTGCGGCCCTGAGAATATTTTGATCCGGTCATCGGAACTGGAAAGCTCGGCCACGATGCTACGGGCATTTTCTTTATCGAATCCCGGCTCGACCGGATCTATTAAGGGTGAGGCGTTGTTTTGCAGCACAACATAAACGCTGGAGGGCCGACCATCCTCCAAATTGCCGTAGACCGATGAGATCTGCAGATGAGGGCCTTTTGCCTGCTCGTCTGCTCCAAAAGAAAAACCGACCGGCAGAAAAAGAAGGAGAACGAGAGGCAAGAGGATTGATGCTTTCATAATAGCTTTGTAGAGCAACTGTACCTTTTTATCTCTGCTGCCTGAAGTCCCGGTCTATCGGATTTTATTGCCGCAAGTCTTTGAATGTTTATTCTGCCACGGCGATTTGCAGAGCCTCTCTGGCGGAAAGCCCCTTGTGCACCACACCGCAGATGCGGCGGGTTATGAGTGCTGGGTCTTCATGCTGGAAGACGTTCCTGCCGATGGCCACGCCCCGCGCCCCTGCTGATATCGCTCCCTCGACCATTGCGAGCAGATCCAGCTCTGATTCCACTCTCGGCCCACCGGCAATCACTACGGGAATAGGGCAGCACTCCACGACCCGGGCGAAGCTGTCCGGGTCTCCGGTGTAGTTGGTCTTGACAATATCCGCTCCAAGCTCCGCTCCCACCCGGGCGGCGTGGGCGATGCACTCCTCAGAGTATTCGTCCTTGATCTTCTTTCCCCGCGGATACATCATGGCCAGGAGCGGCATGCCCCATTCCTGACAGCTCCTGGAGACCTCGCCCAAGGTGGAGAGCATGTGGCTCTCGTCCTCTGCGCCGACATTGACATGAATGCTCACGCCATCCGCACCGATCTTCAGTGCCTCCTCTACTGTTGCCACCAGCACCTTGTTGTTGGGGTCAGGCCCCAGAGCTGTGGACGCGGAGAGATGGATGATCAGGCCCAAATCCCGGCCATAGCCGCGGTGGCCGAATATGGCTGCACCCTTGTGCACTATTGCGGCGTCAGCCCCGCCGGAGGCTACGGCGTCGGCAATGGCCTTGACGCTTCTAATGCCCTTGATGGGACCGACGGTCACCCCATGGTCCATGGGAATTATGACGGCATTTCCAGTACTGCGGTTGAATATCCTCTCCATGCGAATCGATGTTCCTCTCAAATCAGCCCTCTCCTTTTTGTGTATGATCCATGTATGAGATTCGTTCT
Organism: uncultured Methanotrichaceae archaeon; assembly: GCA_964506745.1. Lineage (GTDB taxonomy): Archaea > Halobacteriota > Methanosarcinia > Methanotrichales > Methanotrichaceae > Methanothrix. Next base: position 5,878 of record CAZDLZ010000016.1, read on the forward strand.
CAATTCTGATGTATTAGTTAGTACATCAAAGTACTTATTACTACGTCAATGAACATATCCGGTGTATTTATAGTTTGCCTTCCTCAGCAAGCCTGAAATAGTGGCAAGGTGCCCTACCCAGAGAGTGAATTCAACCATGGGTGGCGGTTTATTCCAATCGATTCGGCTGAGAAAGGCGAGCGCAGCGGCATTGATCTTCTCCCTGCTGGCTCTCTTTTTCCTGAGCCTTCTGACAATCCCGGCGTTGGCCGGCACAGAGACCGGGGAGTTCTGTCCTACCTGTCCGGACTGGACCAATCTGGACGGCTGGCTGGCCAAAAAAGATGCCTATGAGCGGGCCCAACTAAATGGCCAGCAGGGCAGCGGCCAGGCTGGCATGGCAAGTAGCACAGTGGCCACGACAAAGGTCGATCCTCCTCAAAAAAGCTATGTTAAGCCAGATCTCATCACCAGCCATTCATCCATCAATAGCGTTCAGGTTATTCTGGATGTGAGGCCTGGAGCGGATTATCTTTCCGGCCATATTCCCCAAGCGAGAAGCCTGTACTGGAAGGATCTGCAAAAAAATGGTATTCTTGATTCTGCTCTGGCAAGGGAGGCGCTGGGGCGCGCCGGAGTAAATGAGAGCGACCGGCTCCTCGTCTACGGTGATCCCGGCGAGGAAGCTTATTTCGTTTTCTGGGCACTTTGTTATTTGGGGCAAAAGGATGTCAGCCTGCTGGACGGAGGCACAGGTGCGGCCCGGGAAGCAGGGGTTGACTTCACCACAAATGCACCGTCTCGCCTGCCATCCAACTATACCGCCAGCGTCGTGCCCTGGCTCCTGGTGACGCCCGATAACCTGGAAGGCATGCTTGGACTATCTGATGTCCGGGTACTGGATGCAAGAGACTTTTTCGAGTATGGCCAGAGCAGGCTGGGCAATTTGTCGATTTGTCTGAGCCAGGATAAGCTCTATGACAATTCCAGGATCAAAGATGCCGCCACGCTGGAAGATCTCTTCGACCGCCGCCTGGAGAAGTCGGGAACTGCCATCGTCTACGGCACACCGCAGGCCTACTCTCTCTTCTATAGCCTCAGGCTCATGGGCTACAATGCCACTCTGCTGGAAGGCGACTGGTGGAAAGAGACGAAATGGGCGATCAGCAATGTGAGATAAGCCCTTCTCGCACTATTTTTGTTTTTGAGCCGTCCCTAAATATCCTTAAGCAGCGCTCTTACCGCCGTCTCAACCGCCTGAACGGATCCGCCCTGGGGCTTCCAGCCCAGCTTTTTGATCTTCTCAATAGAAAGCTGCATAACCTTGACGTCACCCTTCCAGCCCCGGCCATCCATGCCGCCCGTGAAGCGATACAAAACATCAGTGAGGCCCATCTGCCGGGATACGATATTTGCGATCTCTGTTACATCCACGCAGTCTTCGGATCCGATATTGAAGACGTTGATCTGCCCGTTCGAGTGCTCTACGCAGTGCAGCATAGCTCGCACGCAGTCTTTGACTTCCAGATAGGACTTCTTCTGCTTGCCTGACCCCAGGATCTCCAGCTCGACTGGATTTTCTCGCAGCTTTCTGATGAAGTCCACCAGGACGCCGTGCGTACCCCGCTCTCCCACGATATTGGCAAAGCGATAGATCCAGGACTGCATCTCAAAGGTATGGCAGTATGAGGAGATCAGAGCCTCAGAGGCCAGCTTGGATGCACCATAAAGGGATATGGGCAGGAGCGGTCCGTAGTCCTCGGGCGTCGGGATCTCTGTCGCCTCGCCGTAAACGGTGGATGTGGAGGTGAAGGCTATTTTCTTGACGTCGCATCTTCTCATGGCCTCCAGCAAATTGTAGGTGGCCAGCAAATTTTGCTCCAGGTGCACGTGAGTGTTTTGTGCGCCCAGCTTCACATCGGGATTTGCGGCCAGGTGAAAGACCATATCCACGCCATCCAGGGCCTCTTCCAGTGCTTTGGGCAAAAGCAGGTCCGCTTCAATAAGACGGAAATTGGGGTTATTGTGGTGCAATGCGAGAAACTCTCTCTTTCCAGAGCTGAAGTTGTCGAGGACTGTGACATGGTTATCAGCGAGCAGAGCCTCCACAAGATGACTGCCGATGAAACCGGCGCCGCCGGTAACAAGGATCGATCTGTCTTTGAGCTTTATCATATCTCCTGGCATTGTGTTTTAGGTTTTTGAAGTTAGGGAAGATATAACTTATCGTTGGGCATGTGAATCAATTAGCTGACATAACCTTTTTATTGTAAGCGATTATGACTTAAACCAGGGATTTAGATGGCAAGAAATTTTCTGAAAATGGCTCTTGTGCTGATGGCGCTATCTGTTTTATGCAGCAGCGTCCTTGCAGCAGAGGGAGAGAGGCTGAGGCTGGCTACTACTACCAGCCTGCAAGATACCGGCCTTTTGGACGTTATAAAAGACAAATTCGATGAGAAGTACAATGTATCATTGGACGTGGTCTCCGGCGGAACCGGCATCGCCCTCCAGTATGGCGAGCGCGGCGATGTGGATGTCCTTATCGTTCATGACAAGGCGAGGGAACTGAAATTCATCGAGGACGGGCAGGGCCTGGAGAGAAGGTGCATTGCCTACAACTACTTCTACCTGGTTGGACCCGAGGATGATCCAGCAGGCGTCAAAGGTATGAATGTATCCATGGCTATGGCCAAGATCATGGAGGACGGCTTAGCTGACCCTGCTAAGGTGATGTTCATCTCGCGGGGCGACGACTCCGGCACACATGCCCGCGAGAAGCTGCTCTGGAAGAGGGCGGGATACGACTATTCTGCCGTCAACTCCTCCGGTCCCTGGTACATTGAAGCCGGACAGGGCATGGGCGCAACCTTGAACATTGCTAATGAAAAGCAGGCTTACACTCTTTCTGATATGTCCACTTTTATGGCATACCAGGGAGATCTGACGCTGGTTCCACTGATTGAAGGGGGAGACGAACTGCTCAATGTCTATGTGGCCATGGCCGTGAACCCCAAGAAGCATCCGGATGTAAATTGCAGGATGGCCAATGAATTCATTAACTATCTGGTCTCAGATGAATGCCAGGATCTGATAGCTAGCTATGGCACTGAGAAATTCGGCAGGCCTCTCTTCTCACCAGCTAGAGGAAACTGCGATCTGATCGGCTGCTCAGCCGCCGAGTGCGCCGTGCCCACCAGTGCTTCTTGCGCTGCCGCTTAAAGTCGATTAGGTGAAATTGGTTGGAAGAGATCTATAGCGGCCTGCTGCGGGCCCTTGAACTGATTGCTGCGAGAGACCCCCAGGTGGTCGAGATCACCTTGAGGTCCATCTTTATCTCGCTCTCTTCCGCCGCTTTGGCAGGCATCGTCTGCATACCTCTGGGGGGCATCATCGAGTTTCGCCAATTTTGGGGAAAAAGAGCGCTGATAAATTTAATTCAGACTTTTTACAGCTTGCCAACGGTGACCGTTGGTCTGCTGGTCTTTTTGCTCATCTCCCGTTCCGGCCCTCTAGGAGCGCTCAATCTGCTCTTCAGCCCGAGCGGTATGATCATCGGTCAGGCCATTCTCGTCAGCCCCATCATGATCGGGCTGACCATTACCGCTCTGGCGGGCGTCAGCCCCCAGATCAGGGACACGGCCAGGTCATTGGGCGCAACGGAGAGGCAGATAATAATAACTGTAATAAAAGAGGCCCGCATGGCGGTCATAGCAGCAGTGTTGCTGGGATTTGGCCGGGCCCTCTCTGAGGTAGGCGTGGCCATGATGATCGGCGGGAACATCCGGGGCTACACGCGTGTTCTCACCACAGCCATTGCATTGGAGACCTCCATGGGCAATCTGGAGCTATCCATAGCTCTGGGAATAATTCTTATATCCATTTCTCTTGCCATCAATCTGCTGCTCAATAGATTTCAGGAGCGATGAGTTTGGCTCTGCTCGATGTGCGCTCTCTAAGCAAAAGCATCGGCCCGGTGGAGATTCTGCGGGGAATCAACCTGACGGTAGAGCGGGGCGAGATACTGGGCCTCATCGGGCCTACCGGTTCAGGAAAGACGACATTGCTGCGCCTCGTCAATTTGCTCGATGAGCCGTCATCGGGACGCATTCTCTTCGAGGGCAGAGAGGTTACTGGAAGGCCGGAGAAGGAGCAACTTCGCGCGCGCCGCAAAATGGCCATGGTCTTTCAAAAGCCGGTCATGTTCAAGGCCAGCGTGGAGGAGAATGTCTCTTATGGCTTGAGGATGCGTGGAAGTGTTGACGCTACTGATGCATCTGATGTATGCGCAAGGAAAATGAGTATTAGTGAAAAGGTAGAAGAAGCCCTGGCAGCCGTTGGGCTCTCGGGCTATGAAGGCCGTGATGCCAATACTCTATCCGGAGGGGAGACCCAGAGAATTGCTCTGGCCAGGGCTCTGGTCCTGGAGCCGGAGCTTCTCTTGCTGGACGAGCCGACCGCCAATCTGGACCCCGGGAGCGCCGCCTCCATCGACGGCCTCTTGCAAAGCCTGGCCAAGAGCAGGACGGCGGTATTACTAGCCACGCATAACATGGAGCAGTGCCGCAAGCTGGCCGGCAGGGTGGCCGTGCTGCAATCAGGCAAGCTGGTGGCCCTGGGCAATAGCGAAGAGATAATTCTGCCCTGGTGATTGCAGGGTAAGGATGCTTTTATCATCTTAAAAGACCATTTTATTATGCGACGAAATTATGCCTGAAATAGCAAATGATGCGAACAAATCAGCAGACGAGGAATCCCTGGATTCTTTTCTTACGCAAAGGCAGATCAAGGTGCTGAAGATGCGTCTTTGCGGCCTGTCCCAGCAGGATGTAGCCGATAGCCTGGGCACCACTCGTTCCAACATCAGCATCCTGGAGAAGCGGGCCCATCAGAACATCGCCCGGGCAGAGCGAACGCTGCAGCAGTGGATGATGCTGCGCGCTCCCATATCCTTGCAGGCCAAGGCGGGAACGGATGTCTTCGAGCTGCCCAGGATGATATTTGCCGCCGCTGACGAAAAACAGATGCGCCTCCCCATCACTTCTCTGGATATTGTGGTGCAACTGCGGCGAAAAGCCCCTCTTCTCTTCAAGAAAAGAGCGCTGGAGAGAGACGCCCTGATCTTTGTAACGGAAGAAGGAGAGGTGCTGGTGGAAGGATTGGGAAAGTGATCCGGAAGAATGGCGAGCAAAACCACATTTCTCCGGCTAATCGCAAAAACATTCGTCAAAGAACATCCGAGAGCATCTGCCGGCGCATGCCTTCCAAGTCCCGCAGGAAGAATCTGGGTTTCAGCTTTCCCCTGACCCGAACTCTTGCATAGACGAGGGTCTTGTCTTTTTGCCTTGACTTTTCCTCCAGCAGAGCCTTCAGAGTCTCATTTTCTCTTTCAGATATCTCAATCTCGCTCTCTTTGCCGGTCGACCAATCAAAGATCCTTACCCTGTACTGGGTTTTGATATGCAGGAGAGAGCCCTTTTCAGGATCCTCTAACGTGTGTATGCCGCAAGCATACGCCACTGGACTTTCAATCTTTTGGCATTCATCGTCAGGCCGGCACAGTCCCAGGTCGGCTATTCCCAGATCGGGGTAGCCTTTGCTATGCCGCTGCATAGCCTGGCATTTGGGGCAATGCATCTTCCTAAACCACTCTTCAAAGATCCGCTCTTCCACAGCGGCTACACCTGACCAAAGCTTCATAGCCTCCTCTCGAGGGTAGCCTGCCTGTCCCAGAAATGCAGCCAGGATGGCGGCGATTCGGTGCTTGCCTCTCTCGCCTGCCGATCCGGCCATTATGCCCTGGATGCATGGCGGAAAGGCGCAGGGCAGTGGCGGCTCATGGGCAATCCAGAGCATCTCCTCCCTTCGTTCAACGGCCTGAACCGATATTATCGTCTCCGTTCCTTCCTCAGGCGGAGGGCTTTGTCTTTTAGAGGGCATCTTTATGCTCTCTTGTGGCCTCCCACGAAATAGGCTGTTGTGTCTTTATCAGGTCGCGCCTGCTGGGGCACGGGAGCTGCGCCCTTGGAAGACTCATAGACCATTCTCTCTTTGAGGATGCACCTGCCACCTCGCAGGCCTCCCAGCGGGTTTTTGGGAGTACCCATGGAGTTCATGCAGCGGGCCATGACCGCCGCGCCCCGTGCCAGACCATCATCCACGAAGACCACATTCTTCTCCACCTGATCGTACAGCCCCAGCTTCTCTATCTCCTCCAGAATAAGCGCAGGCTTGCCGCCACTTATTCCTGCCCGCCCGGTCACTCCCAGGGCCGTATTCCTGGTGACGACTCCTTCTTCGACACCTACCTGAACCAGCCGTCTGGCCACGCGGGCCATGGCAATGTCCAGAGTGCCGAAAAGTGTCTTCAAGTTCCTGGATTGGTAAATATCTCCGCCAATCTTGGAGAGCTTGGGAAGATCGCTGCCGTTCACTCCCACATCGCAGCCGATGAGAACGACGTTATTCTGGGCTGCAGCCTGCGGGCAGACGGGCACAAGACCGTATTTGGTGCGGCTTGCCGGAACCTTCTCTACTACTACCAGCCCGTCTATCTGATCCGCGTACTGCTGCGCCTCTTTACCGTAATCAGGTTTGACCTTTTCGTTAAATATATCCAGTGTGGCTCCGGTCATCTTGTCTACCAGCCCCGTTCCCTGGACAACGGCATCGGGAATGGCCCCGGCCAGGCCGAGAAGATTTCCGATGGTGTAGGCATAGGGAAGATCGTCGCTCGTCACCCTGCCGTCCAGCGTTGTGCCGAAGTCCATGGATAGGCACGGATTGCGAAAATCCACATCAGTCCAGCGGCTGCCTTCCTTTATGCCGGCTGTGGCCAATTCCCCTTCCATCTCGTTGGCCACTACCTCTACGCCGGTAGAGCCCTGCGGCGGAAAACAGGATGCTACGGCTCCCATGAATATCACTTTTTCAATCATGGTGTAGCGCTTAAAACCTTCCAGGATGTTGTGGATGCTCATCGCAGGAGTCATGAGCCGGGGCGGAACGCCGGCATCGAGGCAGCCCTTGGCCAGAGCCTGAATAAAGGCGCCCACCTGGTCGGGCGAGTCCAGCTCGGCCACCACGCCCGTGGAGCGCACCACGAAGTGCAGATCGGTCTTGATGTTCAGGCGGGCTCTCTCGTGACTCTCGATGAGAGTGTCTTTCACCAGCTCGGCAACGGACTCTCTGGTGAGCGGGGTGGAGTTGATGGTGTGGGCAAATACATCCTCTCCGGCTTTAGGCCTTCGTACATCTCTGGTCATCTTCACTGTCTTGTTCACAATATAGGTCTTGCCGGTGTTCATGTCCGTAGCGGTAAGAACGCATTTGGTAGTGGTATTGCCAACTTCTACCGAGGCCACGATATAAAATGGTTTAGTGCGAAGCTCAAGGTAATTGAAAGGCGGGCTGCTGGCAATGCGAGGCTTTGGTTTGGACTTGAAGAGGCGACCGAAGTTCATGGTAAGTTAAAAAGGAAGAGGTGTGATTAAAGCTTTGGGTGTATTTCGCTGCCGTTGCCATCAACTTATGTCCCTGAAGACGGGTGGCGCGAGCCCGATCGGCCAGTCGGAGGCCAGCTATGAAAATGCAAACTTTTAAGCGTCAAGCGATGGGATAAAGACTCGTTGCTTACTCATGGAGGATTTGAATTGTCAAAAAAATTAGTGCCCTCTCTTTGCCCCTACTGTGGCGTTGGTTGTGGTATGTACCTCGCAGTAGAGAAAGGCAAGGCTACCGGTATTGAGTATATGACCGACCACCCCGCCTGTGAGGGTGCCCTCTGCCCCAAAGGCAATGCCGTCCTGGAGGTCTTGAATCATGAAGAGAGGCTCAAGTATCCTATGAAGAGGGTGGGCGAGGATTTTGTGAGAATCTCCTGGGAAGAGGCCCTGGATTTAGCGGCCAGTGGCCTGGCCTGCAATATCAAGGAGCACGGGCCTAAATCCCTTGGCTTTCTGGCCTCATCCCGCAGCAATAATGAAGAGAACTACCTGATGCAAAAGCTCTCCCGCCTTTTAGGCTCGCCCCATGTGGACAACTGCGCTCGCCTCTGCCATTCGCCTACCGTTGTGGGTCTCGGTGCGGTTCTGGGAACGGGAGCCATGACCAACAATCTCATCGACCTGCAAAACTCCCGGTGCATATTTGCCATAGGCACAAACTTCGCCGAGGCTCACCCCATCGTCTCCCGCTGGGTGCAAAAGGCCAAAGACAACGGGGCAACGGTCATAGTAGCCGATCCACGCATCACCCCCACCACCTGGATGGCGGATCTGCACCTGCGCATCAATCCCGGCAGCGACATAGATCTTCTTAGGGGCATGATGAAGGTAATAGTAGAAGAAGGCCTGGCAGACAGAAAGTTCATAGAGGAAAGGACCGAGGGATTTTCAGAGCTTTTGCAAAACCTCCGGGACTTTTCCCTGAAGGAAGCAGCCGAGCTGACGGGGGTGGCGGCGGGGCAGATCATCAAGGCGGCCCGTCTTTTTGCTCGGTCTCCCGCTTCCTCTCTGCTTTATTCCATGGGCATAACTCAGCATGTCTGCGGCACAGATAATGTGTTGGCCTGCGCCACCATGGCTTTGATCTGCGGCCAAATCGGCAGACCTGGGGCGGGGGTGTGGCCCATGCGTGGACAGAACAACGTCCAGGGAAATTGCGATATGGGTGGCATTGCAGAGTTTTATCCCGGCTACAGGAGGTCCTCGGACCCCAAGTCGGTAGATTATTTTAGAGCAGCCTGGAATGCAGACGATCTGCCGCTAGGTCCGGGCTTGACCTCCACGGAGATGACGCAGGCGGCGCTGGAAGGCAGCATCAAGGCCATGTACATCATAGGAGAAGATCCCGTCATCTGCGATGCCAATTCTAATAAAACAAGAGCTGCCCTGGACAGCCTGGACTTTCTGGTGGTGCAAGAGATCTTCATGACCGCCACGGCCAGAATGGCTGATCTCGTCCTGCCGGCTGCCGCCTGGGCCGAGAAGGACGGCAGCTACACATCCATGGAGCGGCGGGTACAGTGGACCGACCGGGCTGTAGCTCCAGTGGGCGAGGCCAAAGAGGGCCTCTGGATCATCAATGAGATCGGCAAAAGAATGGGACTCGATCTCAAGGGGGGCAGCGCCTCAGATGTGCTGGAGGAGATCAACAAAACTGTGCCTCAGTATGGAGGCATGACCCGAGAGAGGATCTCCCGAGTGGGAGGCCTTCTCTGGCCCTGCCCGGACGAAAGCCATCCCGGAACGGACATTTTGCACAAGGAGAGTTTTTCCACTCCGAGCGGAAAGGCAAGGATCGCCTTCGTGGAGAACAGTCCGGCCGGCGAGCAGACCAGCCCGGAGTATCCCATATTGCTCAGCACCGGCAGGATCGTGGTTCACTACAACAGCGGCTCCATGACGCGTCGCTGTCCTTCACTGCTGGAAAGGGACAATGAGCTCTACATCGAGGTCAATTCGAAAGATGCGACGGAGCTGAAGGTGCACCATGGAGATATGGTTAAGGTGAAGACAATTCGGGGAGAGACACAGGCTCGGGCAAGGGTGACGGAGAAGGTAAAACCAGGCATGGCCTTCATGCCCTTCCACTGGCAGGGGACCAACATCATAACTTCGGACGCCCTGGACCCGCAGGCCAAGATCCCGGAGTACAAGATGGCAGCCTGCCGGATAGAGGCATTGGGATGATGGGCAGAAGGCCCTCATCTGTCAGCTCCTCGCTTCGTAGCAACCCTACCACATAAACAAACGCCATATTCCTCAGCACCTCATCCTCCGGTACCCTCGCAAGCCCCAACCTCCGTGCCAGGAGTGCAGCCTTCTCCGGACCGAAGTAGATCTCCAGGCCCTTCAAGCGAAGAAGAAGGTGAAATAGCTTAACCTCAGGCCTGGTGGAATCAAAGAGCCTCTCCAGTTCGCCTTTTGCTTCGGGATATTCATTGAGTCGCGAGGAAAAATCCGCTATCCTGGCTCTCAGCTTTTCATCAGCAGAGCATATTGGAAATTTTTCGATCTCATGCTTATCTTCACATGTGAGCAGATTCATTTTGGAGAGGTAAAGGGCAGCCGTGCACACCTGCGGCTTGACGGAATAGATGCGGCAGCCGGGCAGGCTGGAATCGAAGAAGGGACAGGAATCGCCCTCTTTCTTGCCGAGCATCCTGGCCGATCCCACCATTTCGCCCTTCAGCTCATGAGGCCTGGTGTAGTCCATCATGAACCTCTTCAGGGAGAGGCCCAGATGGCGAGTTATCCTGCGGCAGTCATCGATGCAGACGGCAATGCCCCTCTCCTCAAGGCAGCACCGGCCGCATCTCTCGCAGACGGCCAGCAGATGCAGCGCTGCATTTGCCGAGAAATAGGGCTCAAATTCCGGGGAGATAAACTCATCCATCTCTTCGCCGACCAAATCGAGATTTTTCAGACCGCCCTGTGGCACATGCTTGCTCAGAGCCTGCATGGCATTTGCAGCGTGCTCGATTTCTTCCATTCTTAGATCCAATTTACCGTTATCTCCTCGCCTATTTCGATGATCGATGCAAATCCCTGGCGCAGCTCTCCCACATTGACGATCCTGCTGGTGCCGATGAAGCACTCTCCCCGAGCTTCATGAATATGACCGCAGAGCAGTAGGTCGGGCTGATACTCCTCCACGAAGCGGCGCAGGCTGACTGATCCCGAGCTTTTCCCGTTATACAGAGTATCCTGTGCTCCCCGAGGCGGCTGATGCATAACTATTATCTTGATGCTTTCGCCAGGTATATCCTGATGGGCTTCTACAAGTGTCTCATAAACCTCATCATCTCGGTGATAGTAGCGAGCTGGGTCTCCCAGCCGCCGGGGATCTCTCGCCACAATTCCGCCCATGCCAATAAAGCCCAGGCCTGCAAAGCAGAAGGAGGAGCGATGCAGCATTCTCAGGCCTGCCGACTCCCATAGATCGGGCACGACGTCTTTGTGGTCCATGTTTCCAGGTACGATAAGAACGGGCGGACCCAGGCCGGCCAGAGCGAAAGCAGCAGGGCAGGCCGTCTCTCTGCTGCCTCCATTGTGCAGATCGCCACAAAAAACAATGAGATCGGCATCAATGCCCTTTAGCCGATCCAGCATCTCGACACGGTCATGCAGATCAGCCAGCCCTAATATCCGCAGAGGTTCCTTTGCTCCTGCCATATTCCTTCCAGATATTTTTAAGCGCCAGGATGATATAAATAGAATACGAACAGGCCGCAGGAAGACAGACCAACTCGCATGCGCGAGCATCATCAAAATAGAAAAAGAGGATAGACAATGAAAAACGCTAGATTATTTCTGATCTGCATGGCATTACTGGCGAGCATTGTCGCTTTAGCTTCCTTTGCATCAGCAGGATGTTCATCCTGCCAGAAAGAAGGCGACTGGAGTGAGAGCGCCAGCAATTTTATTGAAGGCAAGCCCACAAGCGACGTGCCTGCCGAATTCGGCCCAAAAGCAGTGAGAAAGACCGAGTCACAATTCGAAAACAAACCCAATCAGTCACCGATCTCTGAACTGATTCTAAAGAGCATCAATGCCACTCCTGCTTTGGCAAGCTCTGCAAGCACGGTAAAGATCACAGCCGTCTTTACCCTGAATGGTTCTCTGCAGGCGGAAAACGAGACGGAAATACCTCTCACAGCCACCGCTTCCATCAAAGACTCGACCGGCAAAGAGGTGCAAAAGCTCAGTCTGATCAAGAGGTCCGGAAATGAGTACTCCAGAGAATGGAACGCCAATGTCCCGGCAGGCGTCTACAGCGTGGATATTGCCGCATCGTCTCTGCAAAGCTCTGGAAACTTCAAAGACGTTCTGCAAATTGAGATAGCCAGCTCCGGCAATTCTACATAGGCCGCCTTAGCGTCGCAAAATATGGGCTGAGAACCGATAGATAAGCTGGCTAAAAATCCGGCATATATCCTTTTTAACTTATGGACTTGACGGGATTCGAACCCGTGGCCTCCGCCTTGCGAAGGCGGCGATCTACCACTGATCTACAAGCCCAATTGTAAAGAGAGTGGTTTAGAGGAGTCCTACCTCTTCCACCTCTGCCGATTCTACGCCGGGTAACTTGCGGACCGCTTCCTCGATTTCATCCGGGCTTCTGCCTCCCTTATCGTCCATTATTGTTACGACGATCAAGGCCTTTAAACCAAAGGCGATGGGCATCTCCTGGATAGCATGCAGCCTGGCAAAGGATGGCACTACCTTCTTGATCTCCTCGGCGAGCATTTTCAGATCCACATCCATGCTCTCCGGCATAACCTTCATTCTTACTGCCGCGTCTCCCATCTATTACACCTCACGGTCCTGAGAAGCCACAGGCTTTGCAAGAATAAACATTGCTCTGCTTTTTACATTTGTTACATCTGGCAATCACGGTTCCGCAGCTGGGGCAGGGGAACCTCGTCCCACCCACGCCGGTCAGCGCAGTGCCACATGATATGCATTTCTCGGGTATTTCTTCCTTCATGTTATCTCCTCCCTGATTGATGTATTTCTCTGTATAAACCTTCCCATAGATCGACTGAATTTAGCCCCTGATAATCGTGCCGCCTTCTCCGCTCTTCAGGGTTTTGGTGAATTGCAGCAGATCGGTGCCATTGAGCACCCAGATGCTGTTTCCTTTAAGAGGGCCACAGAGAAGCTTAATTGTGCCCTGATCGATGCAGCTTTTGAGCCCCAGCATGCGTTTTGCCGGCACCTCTAAAACTACTTTTCCATCAAGTATCACCCCATCCACATCAGTAGCCTTGATCTGCGGAGCGGATAGCTGTGCTGCGACCAGCGCTGCCACCGCGTCCGAGGTGTAGTCCCAGTTATGCAGTAGACCGCGGTCGTTCTTCATAAGGGCCTGGTAAGGCAAGAGAATCTGCACGCCAGAGTCGTCTTTCGGGCGGCGAATTTCCCTGGTGAGGGCTGCCCCGCTTCCATCCGCCAGAAAATAGGCATACTGCTCCATGGCTAAGATGGCCATCCAGTGCGCGGCCTCCTGGCTAAGGTCGCCGCGAGAGTAGATATCTCGTACCAGGTCGGCCATGGGACCACCGCCCGGAACCACCAGGAAGCTGTAGCCCTCTTTTGTGAGGGCCAGCAGGGCGCGCATGAGGCCCCTGGCTGTGGCCATGAGGCTTCCTCCCATCTTAAGAACATAAAATGGCATTGAATGATAGTAATCGTGTCCTGCTATTAGAGCTTCATCATATCTCTTTACCAGAAAAAGGTAGCCAAAGGCCGATTGGATGTAGGGTAGGGAGGGATCTGTGAATAATCGACCTTTGCCGTAAAAACATCCGGCTTCGGTCGTAGATAAGCCTTTTGCTGTAGTGATGCAGGAAATTCGGCACAATGAACGAGACGAAAAGGATTGTGACTCCTCTTCTGGCAGTAGACGCCGTCATACTCTTTGCAGGGGGAATTGTGCTCATCAAGAGAGATAACCCTCCCTTTGCAGGCTGCTATGCCCTGCCCGGCGGCTTTGTAGAGGTAGGCGAGACGGTTGAGACGGCTGCTTGCAGGGAAGCGCGCGAGGAGACGGGCCTGATCATAGAACTTCTGGGGCTGGTGGGCATCTACTCAAACCCTGCCCGCGATCCCCGCGGCCACGTGGTCTCCGCCGCCTTTCTCTCCCGGGGCAGTGGCGAGCTACTGGCCGGAACGGACGCCAGAATGGCCCGGGTCTTTCCACTGACGGCCTTGCCGCCTCTGGCATTTGATCACGATATGATCATAAGTGATGCACTTTCTCGAACAATCAAATTAAAGTAGAGTGATCGAAATTAGCTCTTCACCTGAAAGGGAAGATCGAAGGGCATCACTTTCCCCTCGATCTTTCGGGCCTTTGGGAGATGTTTCATGGAAGAGATCAGAGAGCTCGTAGAAAAATATGCGCTGCAAAATGCTGTGAAGCACAAAGCCGCACCCAATGCCGGGGCGGTCATGGGCAAGCTCCTGGGCGAGCACGTGGAGCTTCGCTCCAGGGCCAAAGAGCTGTCGCCTCTGGTAAAAGAGGTGCTGGCAGGCGTGGAGAAGACCAGCCCGGAGGAATGGCAAAAGAGGCTGCAGACCATAGCCCCAGAGCTGCTGGCAGAGCTCTCGGAAAAGAAGGAGCCCGACAAGGGCCTGCCCGCTCTGCGTGGGGCGGAAAAGGGCGTAGTCATGCGCTTTGCTCCCAATCCCAATGGGCCGCCAACGCTGGGCAGTGCGCGCGGCATCATCGTCAACTCTGAGTATGTGAAAAAGTATGGCGGCAAGTTCATCATTCGCTTCGATGACACAGATCCCGTCAAGAAGCGGCCCATGCCTGAGGCTTATGGCTGGTACCTGGAGGACTGCAAGTGGCTAGGCGCCCTGCCCGATCTGGTGATCACGGCCAGCGAGCGGGTTGACCGGTACTACCCCATAGCAGAAGAGTTGATCCGCCGGGGCGGAGCCTATGTTTGCAGTTGTGCGCAGGCCGTCTTCAAGGAGCACAAAGACAAAGGAATAGAGTGCGAGCACAGGGATCAGAGCGTTGAGCAGAACCTGGATCTCTGGAGGCAAATGCTCGATGGCCGGATGGCGGAGGGAGCAGGAGTCCTGCGGGTTAAGACTGACATGCACCATAAAGACCCGGCCATACGCGACTGGCCCGCTTTTCGCATCGTCACCGCCCCTCATCCGCTGGTAGGAACAAAGTATCGCGTCTGGCCGCTGTTGGATTTTGAGTCAGCAGTGGAGGACCACCTGCTGGGAACCACGCATATCATTCGGGGCAAGGATCTGGCCGATAGCGGCAGCCGGCAGAGATATCTCTACGGCTATTTGGGCTGGCAGTACCCCCAGGTCATTCACTGGGGCAGGATCAAGATTCATCAGTTCGGCTCTTTCAGCACCAGCAAGCTTCGCAAAGCCATCGAAGCCGGCGAGTATACGGGCTGGGATGACCCGCGGGTACCTACGGTGCGGGCCATGCGAAGCCGTGGCATCCGGCCTGAAGCGCTGCGAAAGTTCATGATCGACCTGGGCGTGGGCGAGACGGACATCTCCATCAGCATGGACTCCATTTATGCCGAGAACCGCAAGATCATCGACTCCGAGGCCAACCGCCGCTTCTTTGTCTGGGAGCCAATTGAGTTGACGATCGAGGGCGATGTGCCTGCGCAGGCGCACGCACCCCTGCATCCCACAGCAGATCGAGGCTTGCGGGAGATTCCCGCTGGGAATAAGCTGTTCATCTGCAAGAGCGATCTAGAAGCCTTCCAGCTAGGGGATAATATCCGGCTCAAGGATCTGTGCAACATAGAAATTACAGGCCTTGATCCGGCCAGGGCGCGCTTCCTGGGCAAGGATATGGGCAAGAGGACCAGGATCATTCAGTGGGCGCCCCCGGACGGGCCGAAGGTTACAGTCATGAAACCGGACGGAATGGACGAGGGCGTCGGCGAAGCGGGCATTGCCGAGGAGCTGGGCAAAGTGGTGCAGTTCGAGAGATACGGGTTTGTGCGGGTCAACTCGGTGGGCGAGACGATAGTGGCAAACTTTGCGCACAGGTGATCAATTATCTTTTTTGTCTTTTCGCTATTTGATGTGGGTAGAGAAATGATTCTTTGTCTCTGCGCCTCTGTGCCTCTGTGTTTCAGTTAGAGAGTTGCCGACAATTAAGCCTACTGTTACTGAACAAAACCACAGAGACGCAGAGGCACAGAGACGAGCAAACAAACCGAAGGAAAATGCTTTAAGTAAGCGTACCGAATAGATCGAATGATTACATTGGGATTAGTGGAATTATGAGCGTCAAAGAGGAAGAAGTGCGAACGATTGAAGGGATTTCACTTCGCAATCTGCTATCTTTCGGACCGGACATACAGCCCATTGCTCTAAAAAGTCTGAACGTGCTCATAGGCCCCAATGGATCAGGAAAGTCCAACTTCATAGAGGCGATATCCCTGCTGCGCTCCGCTCCGGGCGATATGCGTGCTGTCATCCGCCGGGGCGGGGGAGTTGGCGATTGGATCTGGAAAGGGAATTTTTTAGGATTTGCCTGCATTGATGTCGTTGTCAGAAATCCGAAAGGAAACATGCCGCTGCGTCACGTCCTGGCCTTCCGGAATGACAATCAATCGTTCCGCCTGGTGAAAGAGCGGATCGAGGACTTCAAATCTTCACAAGGTTATGATAAACCATATTTCTACTACGATTATAGGAATGGAAATCCGGTCATCAACATCCTATCTTGCAGACATCTATGAAAGGATTAGAATATATCGAGATTGGCGCTTTGGGAGAAGCGCAGTCTTCCGCGAGCCGCAGAAGGCCGACATGCGCAATGATCGCCTTGAAGAGGACTTCTCCAACCTTGGCCTCTTCCTGAACAGGCTGCGCCGGGTGCCCAGGGCGAAGAACATGATTCTGGAAGCTCTCAGCGACCTCTACGAGGGGATTGACGACTTCGATGTCAGCATCGAGGGAGGAGCCGTCCAGGTATTTTTTACCGAGGGTGATTTTACGATCCCTGCCACCAGGCTCTAGGATGGAACTTTGCGGTATCTCTGCTTGCTGGCCGTGCTATGCGATCCTTCGCCGCCTCCTCTCATCTGCATCGAGGAGCCTGAACTCGGCCTTCATCCCGACATCCTGCCCAAATTGGCTGACCTGCTCATCGCCGCCTCAGAACGCACTCAGTTGATTGTAACCACTCATTCGGACATACTGGTTGATGCCATGACTGAGCGGCCAGATGCGGTCCTGATCTGCGAGAAGCACGATGGCCGGACGGAAATCAAAAGACTCGACACCGAAGAGCTTGAGAGGTGGCTGAAGGACTACCGTCTGGGCGAGCTGTGGACCCGCGGGGCGCTGGGGGGGACGAGATGGTGAAAACAACCATATTTGTCGAGGGTGGAGGCGAAAGCAAAGAGCTTCGAAGCCGGTGCCGCGAAGGATTCAGCATCTGCTCGTCGACAGTGAAGATCCTGTTGAAGAAGGCCCCTGGGATCATCTCCATGCCCGCGACGGCTGGGATCGGCCTGTCGGGGCGGAGGATGAACAGGCTCAGATGATGGCAACCTGCATGGAGACCTGGATAATGGCGGACCATGAGGCTTTGCATAAGGTATTCGGCTCATGCCTGCGTGAGGGAAATCTCTTCCCTGCAAATGGTTTGGAGGAGAGGTCCAGACAAGAGCTTCTTGGGGCGCTCAGATCTGCTACCAGCGACTGCGGGAAGGACAAAGGGTATGAAAAAGGGAAGCGGTCATTCCAGATTTTGGCTGAACTGGATGCCAGACGACTTGAGGAAAGGCTCTGCTATTTTCGCCGTTTCAAGGAAGCGCTTGGCAGGCATCTTTGAGCCGTTCGAACTTGAGGATTAATTTTTTAGGAGGCTATGCACTCCACAGAGCCAATTGGTGCCGCACTTTCTCTGCATAAGGGCTTTCGATCTGCTCGTAGATTTGCAGTGCGCTCTCTGCGTTCTTGATGGCCTCGGAGTGCTTTCCTAGTTTGAAAAGGGCCAGACTTGAGTTAAACATAGCATTCCCCTCGCCCCTCCTGTTCCCGATCTCGCGGGCGATGGCCAGCGCCTGCTCGTAGTAGCCGATGGCTTTGCTGGCATCGCCCAGGCGATAGTAGGCATTGCCCAGGTTGCCCAGAATAGCCCCTTCGGCCCTTCGATCTCCGATCTCGCGGGTGATGGCCAGCGCCTGCTCGTGGTATTCGATTGCCTTCCGGGCGTCGCCCAGGTTCTTGTAAGCGATGCCCAGGTTGCCCAGCGCGTTGCCCTCGCCCCTCCTGTCCCCGATCTCACGATCGATGGCCAGCGCCTGCTCGTAGTAGCCGATTGCCTTCCTGGCATCGCCCAGGGCGGCGTAGGCATTGCCCAGGTTGCCCAGGTGCGCGCCTTCAGCCTCTTTATTTCCTGATTGCCTGGCACAGGTCAGAGCAGCCTCAAGCCATCGAACACTCTCAACTGGATGAAGCCTCAAATTCAAAATACTGCCCTGCCAGGCATAACTGCTGCATATTTCTGAGCACTCAGAATTTTCAGTTGACTGGGAGTTGGCCCAGGCTTGGCCTGCTCGAATATTCGGCCACTCCAAATCGAATAGCTTCAATCCAGAACCTGTAGACTGTCTGCCTTCAATCAATAGTCCATTTGCCTTTTGCAGGACAGCCAGATAATAGGCAGAATGGAGTTGATGGGTCATGCCCGGATCTGCCTCTCCGTCTCTTCCTAATTCGGCGGAGGCATAGATTCGCACCAAATCGTGCAGATGATATCTTCCCTCGCCTTCCAACGGTCTCTGATACTCAACCAGGCTCCAGCGCATCAGATCAATCAAGTGACGGTGGCCTTCGTCCCTGCAGACCACCTCCTCTGCCTGAGCATCGAAGTCAAAAGGAAAGGCTGAAAGCTCTCTGAAGACGCGCGCCGTTTCGTCCTCAAGGCGGCTGTAGCTAAGGCTCAATTTCAATTCCACATCCTCATCAACTCCCTCTCTGCCTATGCGCTGCAGTCTCTTCTTTTCGTCTTGCAGTTCTATTGCATATTTCTCAGGGCTTGAATCAGGTGTGTTCGCCAGAAAACTGCCCGCGGCTTTGAGAGCCACAGGCAGGCAGCCGCAGAGTCGGGCCAGTCCTTTCCATGCCTCTTCCTTCTGAGCCTGCCCGCTGGATAAGACCGCTTCCGCTGTCTTTTGCAAGAGACCTGCGGCTGCACCAAGCTTCAAGACATCAAGGTCTTTTGCAGCCATTCCTGGAAGGACGAACTTTCGCCGAGATGTGATAATCAAGCAGCATCCGGCTGGCGGCGGCAGGAGCGGCCTAACCTGGTGATCATCAAGAGCGTTGTCCAGGAGCAATAGGGCCTTCTTGCCGTAGAGCAGGGAGCGGTAGAGATTGCCAATCTCCGCCTCGCTCTCCGGCAGTCGAAGGGCGGGCTTGTAGGAGCGAATGACCCGGGCCATGGCCTCTGCTGGTGTGAGCGGCTTTGGGCTGGTTCCCATCATGCTGATGAAAAGCTGGCCATCGGGAAATCGGCCTTTCAGCTTTTGCGCCAGAGCAAAGGCCAGGGCGCTTTTGCCCACGCCGCCAATGCCCCGCAGGCCGATGATAACTGAGCCGTGCTCAAAGAAGCCCAACAGCTCCTGTAGATCTTGCTCCCTGCCGATGAAATCCAAGGGAGGCAGCGGAATCTGGTGGGGAATAGGGTGTTCTTCAGGCTTTTCTGAATAGTTTATGTTAACAGTATCCACATCTCCTGAAATCACAGGAGCGTTTGCCTCTTGAATATTTGTCTGCGGACCCTGGACATTCTGCCCGGACTGCCCGAAGCCTTTTCCACCTGTCATTGCCTTTACCGCTTCTGGGCGTCGCCGGCATTTACCGGCCCGCTGAATGTGCCCGAGAACACAGGGGCATTTGCTTCGACGATGTTTGTCTGCGGTCCATGAACAATCTGGCCCGTCTGATTAAAGGCCGACTCAGATTTCTCTTTCTGCACAGCTTCCACCAGCCCCAGTATCGTCTTCGCAAAATCAGGGTCTACTTCCATCTTCTCTGCCAGCACCTCCTGCAGAGCAGCCTGCCTGGCCTTCGACTCCGGCTTCTCCTGAGCGCGGGCCAGCGTCTGCTCGGCATAGGAGTCGCCTTTGAATTTGTCCGCGACAGATTGGCAGAGATCGCCCACAACTGCGCCAAGCTTCTCTCCGGCAGTCTTGACCAGAGCTTCCGCGCCTTTCGCCACATAAGGAGCTGCAACAGCAGCAATACTGAGAATGTCCATCGCCACCACATCCCAAATTGAATTGCTTCATGGTTGTATGTGAATATGATTGATAAATCTTTTTAGTTCGTCTCTGTGCGTCCTCTGTGCCTCTGTGCCTCTGTGGTTCGTTTGAAAATGCTTGCATAATCTGGCCATAAGCACATGGAACATGGCCACAGAGAAGAGATCATGACTTCCCGTCACCCATATCCAAGA
>CAZDLZ010000016.1:25846-49239 GCA_964506745.1 uncultured Methanotrichaceae archaeon
AATAAACCTCCGTTCTTTGTGCGTCCTTTGTGATCTTTGTGGTGAAGCTTTTTGGATTTTGATTAACAATTTGCTTATAACTAATAACCACAAAGAGCACAAAGAACTCACAAAGATGGCATTTTTGTAAAATACAGAGGCACAGAGGTTAAGATAGATCCCAAAACCTGCTAAATCCCCAGCATCTCCCCCGCAGCCACAGCCGCCGCCAAAAACGCCCCCAGCGCCACTGCCATCCCCTTCTTGAGCGCCTTCTGCGCCCCGCTGGCGTCGCCCTTCACGATCATCCGCACCGAGAGCATGAAGAACAGGTCTGCTACTACTACTATCATCAGGTACAGCCGCCCGAAGGGCGCAAAGAATCCCAGCACCACCGCCGCCAGGGCAAAGGCCGCTGCCAGCGCCGCCGAGAGCCGCTCGCCCGCCAGGATGGGCAGCGTCCGCGCCCCGCCTTGCCGGTCGCCGTCCATGTCCTCGATATCTTTAGCGATCTCCCGGCTCATGCTGACCAGAAAGGAGAGCAAAAAGGGAACCTTGTTAGCCAAAAGTCCAGCGCTGCCCGCGGCAGCTCCGCCGAAGAGAAAGGTGGAGCCGGTGAGAAAGGCGACAGTGATGTTGCCAGCCAGCGGCATGGCCTTGAGGTTCCTGGCATAAAGAAACAGAAGCGCAGAGTTGAAGGCGGCCACGGCCAGGCAGATCTGGTTCACCTGTCCGGCAAAAAGACAGCCCACGGCAAAGAGGGCCATTGAATAATAAAAAGCCGCTTTCGCGCTCATGCAGCCGCTGGGAATAGGACGCTCGGGTCTGTTTATAGCATCGATATCTCGATCATAGTAATCGTTGATGGCGTTTCCTGCGCCAGTAATGATAAAAACCGTAAAGAAAATTAGTGCTGCCCCACCAGGCTCTAAGCCGCCGGCGATGGCAAGACCTATCATAGCGGCAACTGACGCCATCACGCAATTGAACGGCCGCAATATCTCCCAGTATGCCCTCAATTGGAAAAGCCCCTGCGCACCTCAGCCAGAGATGCCGCGCAACAGATAGAGCAGATAGAACTCAGTTAAGTAGCTATCGATGTTGCGGCGAGCAGGTTTGTCAAAAGAGATCTTCTGGACGGGACGGGTGAGCTTTAACAGATAGGTGCTGCTGGCGGGAACCTTCTCCCGATAAATGAGACCTGTGCTTTGCATCTTGCATACAATCTTCGAGCATTTGCTTCTGTCGATGGACATGAGACGCCGCAGCTCCGACTGAAACAGGCCGTTTGCTCGTGAGCCGATGAGATCAAGGGCTCTCTCCTGCAAGGAGGAGGAGCTACTCACAGGGATGTTCACTGAATTTTTTGACATTATTACCACTTGGCCAGTATTACAACTTAATTTATTTTGATATACTGTAATAGTGAACTTTTAGTATAAATTCTTTTTGAAATTATACATCTTTTTGTCGGAAAATAATGGAATAAATCCAAATAACAGTAAGATTAATCTGCAGTTAAATTTATATTATAGTATTTTTGAAAGAGTATACGAATTAATAGTGATCGTAAAAAGGGGAAAATTTAACTCGCGCCTCCCGTCCGCCAGGCTTTGCAGCTCTAGATCTCCACCTCTTCATGGGCCTGCCAATCCTGCCAGGTGTAAATCCTGGCATCAAATCCCATGAGCTGCAGGGCAAACCATACTACAGATGCCCCATAAATATCGTCCGAGTAAACCACCACCGTTCCGCTAGTGTTCAACCGGGCAAAAGTATCCTTGAGTACAGCCCCCGCCTCCAACCTGCCCTCTTCCAGCAAATTTTCGGGGCTGATGAAGGTGGCGTTGCCTATTCTTGACTTGCCGTAGTCCTGAAAGCTCCTGGCGTCCACCATCTGGGCCTGGCCGGTCTTGATAAAATCAAAATCTGCCAGAAGCTCCACTCGAGGGCGGGCAGCATAGCTTACCGGAGGGCGCACGTTCTCCTTCGTCTCCAAAGGAAGGCTGGCCGCAATCCAGTTGTCCAGTCCGCCATCCAGTGCCCTGACATCATCGTGCCCCAGGTAGCGCAAAGCCCAGAGTGCAGCCGTTGCTTCTCCCGACCCAAAAGAGTCACTGTAGACCATCACCGCGTCATCTTGAGAGATGCCGCCTTTGCCCAAAATCTCGACCAGATCTGAAATGCTACGCAGTGTTCCATTCTCATAAAAAAAGCTCTTAGAAGGTATGTTAACGCTGCCTCTGATATGAGATGCGTCGGGGGAACGATGATTTGATACATCCACAACCACATCCTTCTCCGATATGGCATCCAGGGATTTGAGCATTGCAGGTGCCGGGAATGAACCTGCCCTGCTGCCGGTCGCCACATACGCCTCACGAACAAGTGCGTCGGAAGTGGAAACTGTGCTGTTGACGGTTTTGTTTACAGCTTTGCCTACAGGCTGGCCGGCCTGGAAGCTTCCAGAACCATAGCCGTTTGAGTTCTGATTTCCGGTTGCGCCAACAAGGGGGACATCAGAGTTAATGAAAGCCTGAGCCGATGCCGTCCAGGATTCCTCGCCACCACCACAGCCGCCCACAGAACAGCCACCCTGTGCCCATGGGACCAATGAAGACGCTGCTATGATAATTGCAGGAATTAATAGCGAACTGACCTTCATCGTAAATTATCTCCTGCCGCCCTTTTATCTGATATCAATCCTAAATATTCACAATGAACAGCTACTTGGGCTTGACTGCCCTGACCTTTATGCTCAATACCGAGTCGGCCACTTCTTTCAGTTGCTCTGCGGAGATACTGGGCATCTCAATGACTGACGATCCGGCTGTCTCACAGAGGAGCGATTCTACGGGAAAGCTCGATTCGGCCACCACATCGATCTCTGAAAAGCCCACGCTTTTTAAGGTTTGCAGATACTCCTCCTTCATGATGGCTCCGGCAAGGCAGCCGATGTAGGCTTTGCTGGACGTCTTCACGAACTCCGGCAGTTCTCTGGTCAATACCACATCTGAAATCGCCAGCCTTCCGCCGGGTTTGAGCACCCGAAAGGCTTCTCTAAAGACCATGTTCTTGTTGGGAATGAGATTGATGGCGCAGTTGGAGATGACCACATCCACATATATGTCTGCTACTGGCATATTTTCCAGGTCCCCTTGCCTAAAATCGATATTGGTATATCCGCCTTTGCGGGCATTGGCCCTGGCACGATCGACCATCTCCGACGTGATATCCACGCCAATGACCATGCCTGAGGTACCCACTCGAGAAGAGGCCAGGAAGCAATCGAATCCTCCTCCTGCGCCCATGTCCAAAACGACCTCTCCCTCTTTCAAGGATGCCAGAGCAACGGGGTTGCCACAGCCCAGCCCCATGTTCGATTCTGGAGGGACGGCAGAGATCTCCTCATCAGAATAGCCCATCCTCTTGCTGATCTCTTCAGGAATATCGCCACAGCCGCAGCAGCTTCGGGACGAATAATATGATGTAGCCTGCTTTGCAATTCTGGCATAGCCTTCTTTTACAGCTCTCTTGATCTCTCTTTCCTTAATTGTCATTGGAAACTCCACCGATATGATTTTTTTAGGGTTGCAGTTCAACTGCGTAAATTGTATCTCATCATCTTGATCATAGGCTTTTATTAAGGTTTCCTTGATCAGTTCATTGGCCCGGATCGTCTATCACTCTCTCTTTCAAACGGCTTGTAGTCGCCGATGTTCTTAATGAGCATCTGATGCCTTAACCACAGGACTATGATGGCGGTTAGAGAGACGACCAGCCAGACGGCAAACCACAGTCGCATGAATCTCTCTGTCCAGCCCCCCTGAGTATAGATAAAGGCCGCCGCGCCTGAGGTTACAATGGTTGAGAAGAACAAATTGGCAGAAGGTGCCATACCATCCCGATAAGAGGAGCAAAAGCGCTCCCATTCCCTTTCCGCCTTGCCTGCCAGGGAGATAGGATTTCTGCCCAGAAAGATGCCTATCCGTTTGATACGAGAGTCGGCTGACATGATATAGAGATCGTAGCTTATGGCAACCAGTGGAACGAAGTAAAGCAGCCAGAAAATGTCAGATATATCGATTCCTACATTCACGGAGCTAAGCCCGAAGAGAACGGTAATAAATGCCAGCTTCATAGTGACGAGTTGCGTGCGTTCATTTTGCGTTCTGATCTTCTCCTCATGAAGCGCGCGCAAAAACTCCTGATCGTTCTCTTCCATCAACTTACTACTCCCTGTATATAGATGAATCGATTCTATTAATAATTTTTGTATGTTATTTACTAAAGATATGGGAAATGAATTTATCCTAAATCCGTTCAATAAAGACCGGATGAAACCGATGGATCGGGTATTGGAAACTTCTGCAAAGATTCGCAGCATGGAGATTCGAGGAGCGGGCAGAATTGCCACTGCCGCAGCAACATCTTTGCGCGATTTCTCAGAGGCTATGCAAACGCAAAGCCTTGAAGATTTCAACCATCAGATGAGAATGGCTGCCGAAATCCTTCTCAAGACCAGGCCCACGGCGGTCTCTCTTTCCAACGCCATACGCATGGTGATGAAGTACAGGGCAGAAGACCTGCATTCGGCTCGCGTGGCTGTAGTTCTTAATGCTAATCGCTTCATCGAGAATTCCGGGAAGGCTCTGGAAAGAATCGGCCAGATCGGCAGCCATCGGATAAAGGATGGCGATACTGTGCTCACCCATTGTAACTCTCTGGCAGCGCTCTCTGTCATCAGTACCGCCCATAAGTCAGGAAAGAAGATCAAGGTGATAGCCACCGAGTCGCGACCCAGATTTCAAGGCATCACTACCATTGGCATGCTGGATCGGCTTGGCATCGAGACGGAGCTGATTGTCGATTCGGCGGCGAGAACCGTCATGAATGAGGTAGATCTGGTGGTAGTAGGGGCAGACGTGATAACGGCCAACGGAACACTGGTAAACAAGATCGGCACAGCCCAGATAGCCCTCTGTGCCCATGAGTCCAGGACCAGCTTTATGGTAGCGGCCGAGACCTATAAGTTCAGTCCCCAATCAATCCTGGGTGAACTGGTCACCATCGAGGTGCGTGAGGCTAGAGAGGTCTTGCCCGACATTTCCAATTACAGCCACGTTCGGGTAAGAAATCCGGCCTTTGATTTCACGCCGCACAATTACATCGACCTGATCTGCACCGAGGTGGGGGCCATAGCGCCGGAGATGAGCTATCTGATCATCAGGGAGCAGCTAGGCTGGGAGCTGGAGGAAGAACTGATGGCCATAAGATAAGCATGGCAATTATCTACCTCTTCATCTTTTGCAAGACAAGCAAAATGGCAAGAATTGCCACAATTGTCCCTGGGGCAGGAGTTTTCTGGGACAGGGGCTCCTTTGCAGTGGTTTGATTGCCTTCGTGTGCCTCAGATGCATTATATGTTTGCAGCACCGGTCCAGTTGGCATGGATACGACCTCCTGCTCAATTGCCGCATCTCTCTTTGCAGCTAACACATTAATGAAGGCGGTCTTCTTGCCGGAAGGCGATCCCGTGGCAGCAACATCGACCACAAAGGAGTAGTTGCCCGGTTGTGCATCTCCTGCCCTGACTGTGCAGTTGTATTTGGTTACGCCCGCCGGAAAGACGTTTTTGATCATCTTAGGGCAGGAGAAATCGAATCCTTCGGATTTGTTTTTGAAGACCAGCTCTACATAGGCCCTCTCGCTGCCCATGCCCTTGACAGAGACAGTGAAGTTGGCTTCGCTGCCTGGCGCCATCTCGATGGGGGTTACATCAATCACCTGGAACCAAAAGGATGAACCGGCCTGGCCCACCAGGAACAAGAGAAGGAGAATTAATAGAATAGAGACGAATTTTTTCATGAGGGGCATATTGTCATGAATATTATAAAGAGGTTTCGGAGATATATCCGCAAGATATTATTATTAGCATTTATACGAGTATTTGTTATTCATATTTTTGATTTTATCCAGATACCAGAATCTTGGAGGCATAAAACGCCAGTAGTCGAATATCCGAGGTTCATAGCTCCAATAGTTATTATAGGTTCCCTGATTTGGGTCGAAATACGAGCCCAAAACGATAGCACCTGTTTCATGAGGGTTTTGGTTTCCGATAAGGCCATGGCCGATATGAATGGGTGCAGGATTAGCGCCACCAGCCACGATCAATAGAGCGATGCAAGAGCATAACGCTGCAATACATTTCATCATATATTCACTCCAACCCGGCCATGAATTGATGCCCCTGTGTCCCATTTGCCTGAACCTTCTGTTTGGCATCCCTTCTTTCGACTTCAAATTGCTGCTTAAGGCATTTAACCTTTGGGTCAAATTGGTCTATTCTCATTCATTCAGGTTGTGCCATCACAGCCGATGCTTGGTACATCTTCGCGAATAGTCCGTCCTGATCAACATGCGAACGATGATCAGATTGATCTAAAAATTTTTTCGGGAAAAAGTTAATTTACCAAAATTGCAGATGTTACAGCGGATGCATAAAAATGATTGAATCGGCTTACAGTGTATCAATACCTTATTCTCAAGATGGCCTGAAGAAAACCATCGAAGGAGTTTGGTATCCTACAGAAAATGAGCGGAAGGCAGCCTGGGACATGTACGTCGAGATAGTGACACGTATTCCTGTGGCCTATGTGAAACCAGATATGGGCATGCTGAGGATCTGCCTGTCATCTCTTTACAAGCTCTTCGATGTAACAAGGGAAATCCTGCGAGAGTATGGTCCTACATTAGCGCGCCCTAGAGCCGAAGGACAGTTATCCTTTGGATATCTATCCATTAAAGTCCTGGATCTAATATTGAGGCCCTTCATGATGAAATGGCATCCTCTGCTTGCAGAGTATGAACGGACCAAGGATGGGTCCGATTCCCCCCAGGACCATGAGAAAAAGTGGGCCAGATATGAGGAGTTTAATGAGGCCTTGAACGAAGTCAGCGAAGCCATGATGCAATATGTTAGCTTACTTGCTATGGCATCTGATATGTCGGGGAATTTGCTCACTGATGGAAGTGATTAGATTACGATGGCATAATGCACGCAAAAAATTTATGTAATTATCCCGGTAAAATTAAAGCTTCTTGTGGCAGAACCACCAGTCCTCGCAGACTATATCCCCACCCGTCTTCCTGGTAGCCGCGGTCTTTTCGTCGCCAGGAGGTGAAATGATCACCTGATCGCCGATAAGCTCATTGTTGGGCCAGTTAGCTGGAGCTGCTACCTTGTTTTTGTCCACAACCTGCAAAGCCTTTACCGCCCTTACGACCTCATCCATATTTCTGCCCACTTCCTGTGGATAGAAGAGTATCAGTCGGACGGTTGCCTCTGGATCAACGACGAACACAGCTCGCACGGTGTTGCTACCTTTTCCTGGATGAATCATGCCCATCTTCTGTGCAATCTTTCCCTGATCGTCGGCGATAATGGGGAACGTGATCTCTACCTTTAGATTCTCTTTGATCCACTCTGTCCACTTCATATGGGAGAAGACCTGGTCAATTGACAGGCCGATGAGTTCGCAATTGAGCTTATCAAACTCTTCTCGTCTCTTTTCAAAGGCCACGAACTCCGTTGTGCATACCGGCGTAAAGTCTGCAGGATGGCTGAATAACACAAACCACTTTCCTGCAAAGGCATCAGGCAATGTCATCATGCCATGGGTGGTCTTAACTTCCATCCTGGGCATCTTGTCCCCAATAAGCGGAAAATCGCCCCCGCTTCCACACATTTGATGCATCATTTCCATGTGCTTCATTCCCATTCCCATACGAGTTCCCATCGGCGTTTCCATCTGACACATGTATATTCCCTCGTTTCTGAATTGAATACTGATGTTATTAGAACTATAATATTTATGGCTCACCTAGTAATTAAAGGTTACTATTATCAGGTAAGCAAAATGATACTATGTACATTTTATGATAGATTATTAGATCGGTTATCATGCTTCACGCGATGAGTGATCTCAAACATGCGCGACACAAAAAAATTTCATTTGCCGCAATTCATCCAGATTAAGACGCAAGCATTATGGCACATCAATCCACTAAGTTGATAACCCATAACGTAGCATAAAGGCTCGCTGAGGCTTTGGCCCTGTCCAACATAATACCCGACTTCGAGACCTCTGTGGTCATGCGGCATATCGCCTACCGAAAGAGGGGCACAATCCTCTCTGTGGCAGCTATTGCTTTAGCTGTAGCCATATCTCTGATATCCGTGTCCATGCAAGATGGATTTCAGGGTATGCTTTTTGATATAATCGTCGAGGATCTTCCCCACGTCACAATCACACCCAAAGAAGGCGATGACTACATTTACCTTTACAAGAGCCTCATGGACAGGATATGGTCCATTCCCGGCGTGATTGCAGTCTCGCCAAGCCTTGGCGCAGAGGTGACATTCACCTACAAGGACAACGTAGAAAGCGTAGCCCTTTCGGGCGCAAATCCGGCTGATGTGGACAAAATCTATCACATAGGAAAGTATGTCTTCCGGGGGGACCTCTCTTCTATCCAGGATGGCAAGAAGGTGGTCATGGGGGAAAAGCTGGCCGATAGGCTGAAGGTCAAGCTGGGACAGACTGTCTATGCCGGCATTCCCGATGAAGGAGGCAGCAGCCTGGTGGTCTCCGGTATATTCAGACTGCCCACAGGATGGCCCGAAAATATTGCCTTCGTCTCCCTCGCCACAGCCAGAGACTTCTCCGACAAAGGAGATGTGGTCTCATCGGTCGATGTAAAGCTGGAGGATGTCTATTTAGCGGATGGCGTTGCCGCAAATTTGCAAGAGCAGGGATACAAAGCGGAAAGCTGGCAGACGCTTTACCCTGAGATCTTGAAGACGCTGGCCATCGAACAGTTCCAGAACCGGTTGATTATGCTATTGATAATGATAATAGCCGCCTTTGGAATTGGCAGCGTAATGTACATGCTGGTCAATGAGAAGACCAGCGAGATTGGCATGTTCATGGCCATGGGAGCTAGCGGTAAGAACATAAGAAATATATTCCTCATGGAGAGCGGAATTTTGGGCTTGATGGGTGGTATTCTGGGGGGCATCCTGGGGCTTGTCGTTGCTCTTTATCTGAAGAGCCTGGAGATCAAATTGGATGCGCCCGGCGGCCAGGAGATCACTCTGCCTGTTGTTATCAATCCAGGCAGCTTCCTGGCAATAGTTCTGGTGGCGGCGGCGCTCAGCGTGATTGCAGGCATGTATCCCGCCTGGAAGGCGTCCCGGCTTGATCCTGCTCTGGCTATCAACGGTTGAGTGATGAGGATTAAATGTACGAGTTTACTGTAGCCCAGAGTCACATATTAAGAAACCCCAAGCAGGCATTCTTCACAATAGCGGCAGTGACGCTGGCCGTGGCGATAATCGTTGTCTTCATGGGCCTCTTAGGCGGCTTTGAGGAAGAGATCATCACTACAACTGTCGAGAACAATCCTCACATTTATGTCCAGCCCAAGTCGGACGAGAAGTACATCTCTCTCTACAGGACGGTCTCCGCCGGTTTGTGGGATTATCCGGAAGTGGAAGCGGTCTCGGCAAGGCTGATTGGAAAGGCTGCGGCCAGGTACAAGGATAAGGTAAGAGGAGTCGAATTCCTGGGCATCGATCCGATCAATGAGGACGGTCTGATGAAGGTTTCCAAGGATATTGTCGTCGGCGACTTTCAGGATCTACAATCCAGGAAGCTTTCTGCTTTTATGGGAACCAAGCTTGCACAAGAGTTGAAGCTAAAGCCTGAAGATGATTTTATTCTGGCGAGAGGAAACACATCTATGCGGCTGAGAGTCGCCGGCCTTTTTGAGACCGGCTCGGCTATTGACAAATCTCTGGTCTACATACCTCTTACCACTGCCCAGGATCTGGTGGATAAAGGAGATGTGGTCTCCGAGGTGGACGTTCGGATAAAAGACATCTATCAAGCGCCTTACATCGTCTCCGATCTCAACTCAAGATTCCGCTACCAATCCAAATCCTGGCAGGATATGAATGCCGACATCCTCAAGCTGATTCAGACTCAGTCCATCTTCTCCTGGATATTCTACATACTCATATTCGTGATAGCCGGCTTTGGCATAGCCAACACCATGATAATGATAATAAGCAGGAGGACGAAGGAGATAGGTATTCTCATGGCTATGGGAGCCACTCGCTGGTCGATTCTAAAGATATTCATGCTGGAGAGCCTCATCCTGGCCCCGCCGGCTGCCCTTTTAGGCAGCATCCTGGCCTTTCTTACAGCCCAGCTCATTATGTCCTACGACATCCAGCTTCCTTCCGAGATCTACATGGTGTCCAGGATGACCATCACCATGAACCCGGAGTTCTTCATTTATGCGATTGTCTTCGCCCTGTCTGTGAACTTCGTGGCCGGGATGTATCCTGCCTGGAAGGCTTCCCGCATGGACCCGGTGGAGGCGATAGGGAGCATATGACGGCAATCATGAACTACTCAGATATCAAGCCAAACGTGATCCTGCGAGGGCCATTATTATGGAGATAGTAGTAATAGTAGTGATAGTAGTAACGCCGATGGTGGCGAGACGGTTGAGGATAAATCGCCCAAGAGCACTCTGAAGGGCTTCGTCCTGGAGTATGATGCGGCCCGAAAGATCGCCCAGGGCCTCGGCGCACGCATGGAGAGCCTGACGGCTCTGGTAGAGGTGAAGGGCGACAAGGCCCGGCTTCTTCCCGTATCGAAGAAAAAAGAGGAGCATACCACGCTCTCCGGGGGCCTTGCGGTCCCTGCTCAGGCTGAGACGGGCGGCCCGGCGGGCGAACTTGCCCGGCCCGCTCCCGGTGCAACAGTGCTGGACCGGCTGCACCAGGCCATGCTGCTGTTCTCCAGTGGCCAAAGCGATGCCCTGAAAAGGTTCGTTCAGGAGGATATCGGCCAGGACCAGGGGCTGTGGAGCCTGGCTCAGTCGCTCTCCGCCCTCTATCCGGCGGGAAGCGAGGAGCGGCGGTGGTTGGAGGGCGTGCTGACCCGCAAGAAGAGCCTGGGGATGTGATGCAATTGGATTACTTTCGGGGTGCTAGCATCAGATCTATATGGGCATTTAGGAAATGAAAGAGCGATCTGGAGGGGAAAAAGACAATGAGGATTCTGCTGGATAGCAAAATCAATGAGATAACGGCAGATCGCGTTCTTTCAAACAATCTGCAAGATCTCTTAGACGTTTTGAAGGGAATCGGAGCAGAGGTAATTACCGGACAGTTATCTTTGAATGACTTGGGGAGAACTGACTTCGTAACCGACTTCTTGGTAACAGAGGATAGAGACCTTCATAAAGAAGCTAGCATAAAAGACTTAGACGACAGAGTCCTTCTGGTCGAAGAAGCGCTACAGATTTTTAATAGTTATATAAATAAAGACACCAAAATAGTGCCCATTCCTTTGAAGCGTGAGTTCGTTCGGAATTTGAATTATAATGATCATATTTTCGACACGTTAAAAGAAGAATACAAGCCGAAGTTTGAAGGCTGGTTTAAAAAGATCTCAAAGGAGGGTCGAAAAAGCTGGGTGTACTATAGGAAAGATGGCACTATCGGTGCAATTCTTATTTATAAATTGGAGACTGAGTCAATAGGGGATTCAGAGCCGCCTCTACCGGAGAGAAAGAGGCTCAAAGTAGCGATGTTAAAGGTTACGTATATTGAGCACAAAATTGGAGAGCTATTTCTTAAAATGGCGGTGGATGTCTCTGTCAAAAATGACATCGATGAGATCTATTTGCCTCATTTTACTAAACCTAATGACCCGTTAGTCAAATTGATATCAGAATATGGCTTTAATAAAATCGCAGTAAAGAATAATGGGGAAGATATCTTTGCTAAAAGGCTAATGGCCGAGGTTGTTGAGTCAAAGAGATTTATTCCAATCGAAATATCCAAAATATTTTATCCTAGTTTTTATGATGGAGATCACGTAAAGAAATTCGTTGTTCCTATTCTTCCTGAGTATCATAACAAGCTGTTTACCGATTTTTCCAGAAGACAAATTACACTGCCGGAATATGCCGATGAATTCGTTGTTGAAGGAAATACTATAAAGAAAGCTTATCTCTCACATTCAAATATCAAAAGAATGGGGAGGGGAGATCTTATACTATTTTATAGATCGGAAGATGAGCAAGCCATAACATCCCTCGGTGTTGTCGAAGCAGTTTACACGGGCGTAGAAGATGCGGGACAAATACTTCAACTCGTTGGAAAGAGGACCGTTTTCACCCGTGAAGAAATGGATAAGTGGGTAGAAAGAAGTCCTGTATCAATTTTCCTGTTCAGACATCACTTCCATTTAATGAGGTCCGTGAACCTAGAGAGGCTAATCGATGGGCAAGTGATCAAAGCAGCTCCACAGTCGGTGATGGAGATATCCAGCGAAAAATACCTACAAATAAAGAATATGGGCGGTATAGATGAACGTTATACTGTCCATTAGGCCGAAATACGCGCAGTTAATCTTGAGCGGAGCAAAGAGATATGAGTTTCGCAAATCAATATTTAGTAATAAACATGTTGAAGAAGCTTATATTTATGAAACTTCTCCAATAAAAAAGATTATTGGCGTATTTAATATCGGCAATATTATTAGAGATAGCCCTCAAGATCTATGGGATCAATTAGGGCATCTTTCTGGGATGAATGAAGCTGAGTTTTTTGATTATTTCGAAGATATTAAAATCGGCTTCGCGATAGAAATTAAAAATGTGGAGATATTCGATGCGCCCTTGGATCCAAAGGAACAAATTCCTGGCTTCACTCCTCCTCAATCCTTCTGTTACTCAGGATTAACTTTGCATGATCGCTGATCAGTGGAAAGAAGAATTTCTGCGGACGGTCCAGCATTAAGAGAATGCCAGACTGCTCCGGGCAGCAGCGCAGGATGAACGGCTGGCAGACTGGACGGCACACCTCACAGGGGTCGTTGTCCAGACCTGCGACAGCCTGGGCTGGAAGTCTGCGGCCAGTCGCTCTCCGCCCTCTATCCGGCGGGAAGCGAGGAGCGGCGGTGGTTGGAGGGCGTGCTGACCCGCAAGAAGAGCCTGGGGATGTGAAAAAAATTGTTAGGCGCGAAAAGTATTTAGGGTTTGCTTGCCTTTCTAATCATATAATTGAACAAAGGGGCAGTACTTAGTGAGTGCGACTGATGCCAATCCTTCTCATTCTCAGTCAGCTTTCCTCCCGGACAGTTTTTCCCCGATAATATCCCGAAGCGGCTGGATCTGGCCGCGTTTTGCGCTTATAGGAGCGATCCGATCCGTCCACTGCGTCCAGGGAGGCATCATTCCCAGCCGCTCGCAAATAAGATCCAGTGCTCCATCCACGTCCACCTTGGCTATGCGATCCATCTTGTTCGCCGCCAGGACCACATCCAGCCCCATATCGGCTAAAAACTCCCATAGCTCGATCTCAAAAGGCACCTCCCCTCGCCCTTCCCAGCGGTCGGCGATATCCAGGAACGAGGCGGCATCGATCACCTGTATGGCCATGATGATCTCCTGTGCTTTCTGCTCGAAGTATTGCACTATTAGATCCTTGGTCTTCTCCTGGTCTGCCCGGGAAGCTTTGAGCATGAAACCGTATCCCGGCATATCCACATAAAATATGTCACCTACCTTTGTCTTGAAGGGGTACTGAGTGATTCCGGGACGTTTTCCTATCCGCACCTTCTTTCCCGTAAGCTCCCAAAATAGGGTGGACTTCCCGACGTTGGACCTGCCGATGAGGACGATCTCCCTGGCCATGATTATCATTGAGAAGGGCAAGATTGAAAAGGATGTCTATACGATAGATTATGGCATAAATGACAACAAAGATTGAATTGGATAGAGATCCAAAAAATATCGCTTTGCAGCTCCTATTTGCTACCTCTTTGCCGGACGGGCAGGTCTTCAAAGACCTTTGCGCTCCTTGCTACACAACTGTCGATTACTATCGCATGGCCTGCCACATGATCTTTACGTGCCGGAGGTGTGGACACTGTTGCACTGCTGGCGACCCGATCAGACTGAAGCCGGAGGACTTAGCTGCCATAGCCAGGAGCCTCAAAATCCCTATCAGCAAGGCTCTCAAGAAATATACGATTAAGGATCCGGAAAAACCGGGAGTGCTGAAATTCAAGCATATTCTCCCCTGCAAATTTTACGACCTATCAGCGAAGGGCTGCAAGATTTATAGCGTCCGGCCCTGGTCATGTCGCATCTTTCCCTTCCTGGGAATTTATGGATCGGAGGATCGAGTCGTGGTGAACGAATCCTGTCCGGGATCGGTCGATACCATGAAGATCCTCAAAGAGGCGATAGATGCGGTCAAGGAAGATGCGTTGATGTCTGATGCAGACTATCCTGAAAAAGTGAGACGCGCAAAATTGTTCTTGAGGGAAGCATTGAAATTGATTGGTATATAAAGTCTAAGGTTTCAGGACTACACAGCATTAGTATCAATCGAAAAGACTTATTATGTAATAGTGATAATATTGCCTTCAATGCTTAATTTAACAACCCTAAGTGATTGGCAGCTTTATGTGGAGAGCGACCGCTGGCAATGTAGCTATGGCTATGGCGAGCCTATGAAACTGGGCCTGGTCCTGGAGGCTGTGGACCTGTCTCTAAGTGATGAGGAGGGCTTCTCTTATGTCATCGATGCCACAGTCATTCCCCAGTTCGATTTTTTAGACCAGGAAATTTTGGGAGACGCGAGATTGGACGGTCTGGAGACGCGAGAGGAGATTTTGCGCTATGTCTACGAATGCTATGGCGGTGTTCCCGTGAACATCGATGCCGTGCAACCTTCCAAAGCCTCCTGCGGCATGTCCAGCTTTGTCGCCAAGAGCAGTATAAGCACTGTAATTGCCGGAACTGGTGAGGAGATGGAGATCCGCCATTTCCAGGATCTAGAAGAGGCTATGTCTTTTGCTCGCGACTTTTATGCCGTCTATGCTCCAGTTATCTTCAGCTTCATCGATGTGGTTTTGGACCATCCTCTTCGGGTAGGGGGAACTGGTTGGGACAAGATCAGGCAGATGGCCAAAAAATAGGTACATAACGTAACATAACATAACATTAAACGAAAATAGCTTGAGCATCCGCAGTGTTTTGCAAACCAATAACGCCTAAATTGCGATCAATCGCTGCACCAAGCTCATCTATCTTTACAGGCTTATTGAGATAATCATCAGCACCCGCATCATAGCAAAGATCGCGGCATACCTCCGCCTCAAATGAGGTGACAACAATTATCTTGGGACCTTGCGACCATCGCTTGCGAATAATTTTGGTGGCTTCAATTCCATCCATTTCCGGCATCTGTATATCCATGAGCACCAGATCATAAGGATGCTCCTCCAGAGCCGCCAGGACCTCCCGCCCGTTCAAGGCCGTATCGGCCTTTAGGCCCAGTTTCTTGAGTGCAATCAGAGCCATCTTCCGATTTACCGGGTTATCCTCGGCAAGAAGAATGTTCAAATTAGGTCTGGCCAGCATAGTCCTCAGACCAGTAGTATAGAGCTTTTAGTATAAGAATTTTTCTTTAGTAATTAATTATGGAGCAGAGTTAACAAATTGTTTAGATGATCTCCATATGTCTATTTACAAAGATCTATAATTCGATAATTGGATACAATCACTGATAACCTTAAATTAATTTAATTAATAATATCATTAATTGGCAAACATTAAATTGATGTTATCTCTCCCAATAATACAGAGTGATTTCAGCTATGCGATTTGGTTTTTCTATTCATTAATTCTAAAATATAATATATCAATTGCCCTTCGCGATGCAAACTTTTTTCGGTAAAGACGCACCACTATTGCCAACATGAAAGAGAAAACCAGGACGCAGGCGGAAGATGTTGAAAATAGCTTCTTTTTGACACCCACCTTTCAAGTTCTGACCATCGGCGTTCCCTTTTGTATCTTCAAGATGCTCTTCGGCCTGCTTGCTCTGCGTATCGGCATGCAGCAGGCTTCTGCCTCACTTATTGACTTCGGCTGGCTGGTCATGGCCTGGGCCCTGGCTGATTTGTCCATGAACCTGGCACGAGTCTTCTTTCATATTGCCGGCCGGGCGGCGCCCATCGAGTACTGCACCATAGCCCAGGCAGGAAGGCTCTTTAAAAGGCCAGGGCTCTTTTTAGCAATAGACACCATGGTCTCCTTTTCCATCATATGTTTCGTTCTTTGGTCTGGATGGATTGTGCGACTCAGCCTGGAGGAATCCTATTTTTGGTATGCAGCTACCACATTAAACCTGATCAGCATCTCTGTTGTCAATATTTGGATCGAACTATCCAGGAGACGGTAAGATCTTCGGCAATGAGAAAATGATATATTTTCGAACCGCATATGTTAATGAACTATTATGGAAGATGGTGATAATGAATAAAGACCTCGAAAGCCTCCTCTCCGAATTAAAGGCAATTCATGAAGATCTGCGACTCATACCAACGGAGATAATAGTAGTCTCTGATTGGGTGCGGCTCAAGTGCAAATATGGATGTGATAATTATGGAAATCATCTCGCATGTCCACCCTTTACCCCTACCCCTTCAGAGACCCGAGCTGTTCTCTCTGCATACAGAAATGCCGTTCTGGTCCGCTTTGAGGCTAAGCCTGACCCCAAGGTGGCATCCAAACATGCCGGCAGGGCGCTTTGCAACTCAGCAGTCAAGATGCAAAAGACGGTGGCAGAGCTGGAGAGGGCTGCCTTTTTGGCTGGCTACTATAAGGCATTCGGCATGAACGCCATGCCCTGCTCTCTCTGCGATACATGCGTCATCGAAGAGATGCAAAAAAAGGATCAGGCGGTCTTCGATCTGGATGGCGTAAAATGCAAGAACAAGGAGCTTATGCGCCCGTCCATGGAGGCCTGCGGCATCGATGTCTTCAAAACGTTGAAAAACGCCGGCTTTAAGCCGCGGGTTCTCAAGGACTGCAAGGAAATGGTGGAACTCTTTGGTCTGATACTGCTGGACTAATATTACCTAAATCTTTTTTCCGGATGCATATCAGCTAATAAACTAATATACCATCACATCAACATTGGCTTTGATGCTATGGGAATTGGTCGGCTCAAGTGCCGCCGTTTTGACCATGTTTGGTTTCGTGCCCCAAATCCTCAAGATCTACAAGACGAAGTCTGTAGCGGATGTGAGCCTGGTTATGCTGCTGCAATTCTGCCTGGGAATGTTCCTCTGGCTGCTCTACGGCTTGCACATTCATGATAATATTCTTATCGTAGCCAATACCGTATCATTTTTCAGCTTGATAGTGGCCATAGGATTATTTCTAAAATACCGGGAAAAAATAGGTTAATAGATCAGCTATTTTTCAATTTTTCTTTGATCCGGTGCTGTAGCCGTTCTAATGAGCCTTTGGTGCACTGGCGATTCTCGCAGGGAGAAAAATCCTTGGGGCTACAGCCTGCTAAGAGTTCCATGACCCTGTCGGCTAAATCATAAATCTGCAGATCCTCCAGCTTTTGAAGAAAAAGTGAGGCCTGCGAGTTGAATTCCCGGCATCTTCCTGGATCGGAAATTCCATTCTCATGAAGCTCATAAAGCCGATTCAGCTCCTTTTGGACCTTAAGCCAATCATCTCTGTCCATTGCCTTTAAATCTGCTTTTTCTTATCTTATAAAGCGATGCATCAGAAAGCTAGGATGACCATTCAATTCGAGATGAAATTCCTGCAAGATGATTGCTTGCTGGATTTAGTGAGGCTGCAAAATGTCATTGCCGCAAATCTTCCCTGCCCGGAGATCTTCATGCTGCATGATGATAGGTATTTCCAGGAGATCCTGCAACTTGAGCGCTCGGTTATCGGAATGATAAATGACAAAGAACTGATTGCCTACAGCATGATTCACTTTCCTGGCATCTCGGATAACAACCTGGGCAGGGACATAAGCCTGCCGGAAGAGGATATGGCAAAGATCGCCCATCTCCAGGCGGTGGCTGTCCATCCTGCCTATCGCGGCAATGGTCTGCAGCGAAAGCTCACTTATGCGCATCTGAGTGTGATAGAAGAAATGGGCTATGAGCATGTCTGCTGCACAGTGTCTCCAAAGAATCCAGTGAGCCTCGCCAATTTCCTCTCCTTTGGAATGATGATTGAGGGGCTTCGCCCAAAAATGCAGGGCTGGTGGAGATATATTTTGCACAAAAATATTTGCGTGCAAATTTAATTGATATGGGAGTAAGAAGAAAAGAAATAAGAATAAACATCTCGGACATAGCAGGCCAATTAGATCTCTTAAAAAGAGGCTTTAAGGGCTTCAAGATAGCATATCTTCCTGAAGGTGCCGAAGTATTTTATGCAAAGTTCTGATCTTATCTCATTGCCATTGCTACCAGATCCACCAGATCGATTACCTTCTCACCGGCACCCGCATCACTCAGATTTCTGATGCAAAGAGGACAGGAGGTGACGATGTAGTCCACACCCGCTGGAACGTCTTCCAGCCTTTTTCTGGCCATCCGTAAGGATAGATCTCTGTAACCGGCTCGAACCCCGCCCCCGCCTCCGCAGCATCTGGCAGCTTTTCCCGATGTTTTCATCTCTTTTAGGCGGCAGATGGCATCGATTACCTGGCGCGGCTGATCATAGATCTGGTTATGTCGGCCCATGTGGCAGGGATCATGATAAGTTACAGTAAGGTTCAGCGGCTTTATGCCAATTTTTGAAATCCTTTTTGCCAGGAACTCTGGAACGCTTAGCACGCGAAAATCCTGTGGATAGTTATTCTTGAGTGTGGTATAGCAGCCTGCGCAGCCTGTGATTACGGTTCGCGCTCCTATCTCGGCGATCTGCCTGCAGTTCTCATCAACAAATCGGCTGGCATCAAATCCGGTGCGCATCAACGGCGAGCCGCAGCATTGCTCTGCGGGTAGCATGGTTGCCCCAAAGCGATGCAAAAGTGCAAAGGTATTGGCCGCAGTCTTGGTGTAACGATAGGAGTTCATGCACCCAGCAAAATAGACATAGTCTGCTTTTTTTTTCATAAGGCTTCTGTCGGTAAGCCAGGATAACCTGTCTCTTGTATCGCCAAATGTGTTGCCGCTCGTGAGGATATTTCTGCTCAGATCTGCTTGTTGGCGTGTCATCACTCCAATGGATACAAGCTGTCTTCTGGCGTTCTCAATCATTTCCGGTGGATTGACACCGGCCGGACAGTTTTCTGTGCATATCCCGCAAGTGGTGCAGGTATTCAGGCTGCTGAGAACCTGCGAGTCGGGCTGCAGGCCGCAAGTAAGTCCCTTCATGATCATAATGCGACCTCGGGTATTGGCCGACTCCCAGCCGGACTCCTCGAAAACGGGACAGAAGGTGCGACAGGTTCCACATCGCACGCATTTATTGATTGCGTTCTGATCGAGATTCATTCAGAGCCCCATCTTCCCTGGATTTAAGATTCCCCTGGGGTCCAGAGCCCTTTTGATGGATTGCATCACCGAAAATGCCTCCGTTCCCATTTGCTCTGGTAAATACTCCGCTCGAGCCAGGCCAATGCCGTGCTCAGAGCTGACCGTACCACCCAGCTCCATAGCCGCTCTGTGAATCCTGTCCGCGGCGAGACGCAGCTTATCCCATTGCTCTTTATTCGATACATCAATAAAGAGGGCAACATGCAGGTTACCGTCTCCAATATGGCCGTATTTCATGGCAGGAATATCAAGTTTGATTGCAATCTGTTGCACCTTTTTAATCAGAGCGGGAATCTCTTTGATAGGTACGCCTACATCCTCGCCCATATAGATGCGAGTTTTCGTGGGATCAAGCCGGGATATGGCCGCGCCTACCAGTCTTCTGGCTGTCCAGATGCTGTCCATCTCCGTCCCGATAGCAATCCTCACGCTCCTGGCCGTGAGCTGGCATATCTCCGAGATCTGCCTGGCCATTTCGGAAGTTGAACTTTCCGTCCCATCGACTTCGAATAAAATTACATCTCCATCTTCAGATATAGCAAGCCGTGGATCGCAAAGCTTCAGGACCTGCAAAGTTGTTCTGTCCAGTATCTCGCAGGCGGAGGGGGTGATGCCGTTTGAAAATATCCGTATCACTGCCTGGCCGGCGATCTCGGCCTCTTCAAAGCATGCTATTACGAGTTTTCTTGTCATGGGCAGGGGAGATATTTTCAGTCCGGCGCGGGTGATGATTCCCAGAGTTCCTTCTGACCCCACAATAAGGCGGGTCAGATCGTATCCAGCTGATGATTTGAGCACCTTTTTACCAGTATGAATGATCCGTCCATCTGCCAGCACGACCTCTAAATCAAGGACATAATTTCTCACGGTTCCATATTTGACTGAGCGCATGCCACTGCTGTTATAGGAAATCATTCCGCCGATGGTGCACATGGCCAGGCTTCCTGGATCTGGTGGGAAAAAGAAACCATAAGGCTTCAGGGCCGAATTGAGCTTTTCCGCCACCACGCCCGGCTCAACAATTGCCTGCTGGTTTTTTATATCTATTTCCTGGATCCTGTTCATTTCCGACATGTCGAGGACAATGCCGCCTCTAACCGGAGAGCAGCCGCCGGCAAGCCCTGTGCCCGCTCCCCGTGCTGTGACGGGGATAAGCTGTTCGCTGCATAGCCGGAGTATACGGGAAACCTGGCTTGTGTTCTCCGGGCGCACAACAAAATCGGGCATGCCAACAATTTGAGATGCGTCGCTTGCATAGCAGCACCTTTCGCCAGGAGAGGCAGATACCTTATCTCCAACAATCTCCTTTAGCTCTTGCAAAATATCCTTCATAACGATCCAGGCAGGTCTTTTTCTTCTTTTGTGAAGCACATCATTTCGATATAAAGATTCGCTATTCAAAAAACGGAAGATTTTGTTCCCGGAATCTCCGTTATTCTTGAACACTAACTTTTTGTCAATACGTTCATGCAAAATTATTATGAATAT
Organism: uncultured Methanotrichaceae archaeon; assembly: GCA_964506745.1. Taxonomy (GTDB): domain Archaea; phylum Halobacteriota; class Methanosarcinia; order Methanotrichales; family Methanotrichaceae; genus Methanothrix. The sequence goes on from CAZDLZ010000016.1 coordinate 46,777, forward strand.
ATTCTTATCTGAGATTTATTATAATTATTAACTTTTTATTTTTAGTTATTTTAAAATATTTTTAAAAAAAAATAACAATCTATTATATATCATTTTTATAGTTATATACTACCTCATTTAAAGATTATAATCAATTATAACCAATTCAAAAGTACTATAATAATATAATAAAATAATATGCTTAATATAATATTTTTAAAAGTAAAACTATATTAATTGATTATAATAATAATATGTTATTAATTAGGGTGGGTATGTATCTTGATCTGTACTTTAAATATGTATAATTTTATAAATAGATATCTGGCACCATAACTATTAATGTATCGGCCCCGATTATTATTTATAAAATTAATGCTATTTATTTTAGATAAACGCTTTATTCTGCTAGTCTATCAGTATGAATTGGACCTAGGAATCTCTTTGATTGTTAAGCCAGGTTTTCATGTCACAAAGCATGAGGATGGGCGAGGAGATAGGCATATTCACATAGTGTTTGAAATAGGTGTTCTATCAAAACTGACATTTTCAAGAGGATACACAGTCTTGAACATATAGAGTATATGAACGGGTATTCTCGGCCATATCCAGCAGATAATTCAAGCGGATTAAATGTACAATCATATAACGAGATTTTTTTAATTTTTAACATAATTTAATATATAGTATCTATAAAACATTATACAATATTATTTACACATTTTAAAATATAATTGTACTAGTTTATATATTTATAATTATTATTACATTTACTACACCACTTATTTAAAATACAAATTTTTTTAACTTACTTATAACATTTATTTTTTATTAACTTTACAATATAGTTACTACTTATTTTTACGTTATTATCTAGTAATTTATTATAAATTATACATTATTGATTATTTTTTTAGATGGTGCTTGCATCTATGACAAAAGTGAGGCTTAAATGGTTTTCAATCATGAACTTATGAGATGCTTTGGCATGCCATCTCATTGGAGGCAATGTAACCTTCCCGATCTTTTCCATAGTAATACTTGGCGAGATGCCATTTCCCATTAGTCCATGGATACGACCTTGGCGGATCCGTCCGGGTTCTGAAAGCAAACGAGCCTTATTCTTATCACAGGATATCATTCGCTCCAGTTCCTTCTTGCCTTCTCATAATCTATGACATGTGGTCATAAGACACACAGAATCATCTTCGCGATGAACTCCGGTTTTCTCTGATGCATTTAGTTAGACATCTGGTGAGATCTTTAAAAAATTTAAATTAATTAAATTACAGAGTTATGTTTATAGGTAACTATTTTGTAACTATTCAGCCCCACCCACTAAATCATTATGAATTCATACCACAATCAATGTTCACCCAGGAATAAATATATGCCCTTCAAAGGCACCTTGAATGGCATCGATTACAGAAATGGAGTTCTTTTTTACCGTAGAGATATACCCACTAATGCGGCAAAAAATTCTCGTTCCTTCCCAGCTTCTAAAGGTGCCTGAGATTTTCTGCTGGACTTTCATCATTATTATATCTCTTTCCGCCAGATTATTGTCGAATGGGACTTCAAAGTCATGCAAAAAGGCCAAAGCCTCTCTTCGACACTTGTCCAACCTTTCCAACAGATTTTGGGCCTTCGTCTTTTTCTTTTTTCCGCGTTTTTTAATCTGCCCTTCTGAATCGGAGATTATCGGTGGAGGATTTTCGAGCTTAGCCATTTCAATAATGTGATTGTATTTGTCTTCGAAATGCTTTATCTCGGCGAGATCCAATTTGGAATCAATTGACTTTCTGCGATCCACAGTAGCCTTAATGTTAATCAGATGATCGATCAAATCTTTGGCCCAATTCTGTTTATCCTCTTCATGAATGAAGGCGAGATCTCTGATATGATGTGCATTGCAGAGAGCGTGCTCGCATTTGAATTTGAAATAGGAGAACCAACCATCGTGCATAGCTAAACCGCGATAGACAGGTAGTATTCCCATATCCTCGTTGGCCTTAGATCCGCGATTGGGATGTGCGGCATAATAAGCCAGGTTCTCGGTTGAGACCACATGACACCATTTTCTCTTTCCTTCGATACGCATGCCGGTTTCATCAAGACAAATAACAGGCGATGCAATCAACTGTTGTTTGATTTCTTCTTCGACCGATTCGAGGATGTCGTAACAGGCACGATTTATGTCAATCAGAGTACTCTGGCTTAATCGATGGCCAAAGAGATCAACGAAAGCCTCACTCAATCGATCAAAGGGCACGAGCTGATATTGATTCAGATAGGTAGCAACAGATTTTAAACGAGTTCCATATTGAACAGGATGCACAACTTCCTTAGGAAAAGTAGCTTTATTGAGGCAGTGGCAATTGGGGCAAATCTTTCTCTCCGCTTGATGTTCGAATACTTCCACTTTGATCGGCGGCAAGTCGAATACCTGACGCCGTTCATAACTTACGGCTTTTGCATCGCACA
>CAZDLZ010000017.1:0-3129 GCA_964506745.1 uncultured Methanotrichaceae archaeon
TGTACTCAGATGCGCGAGCTCTCGGGAAATACAGATCGCTGCCATGCTCACCTAAACCTATTTTCGCAAATAATGTTGATATATAAATCAAATCACATAGCATGAATGATGAAAGGCCAGCAGAAAATCTCAGGCACCTTTAGAAACAGGGAAGAGGCGAGAATCTTTTGCCACATTAGAGGGTTTATCTCTACGGTAAAAAAAGAACTCCATTTCTGTAATCGATGCCATTCAAGGTGCCTTTGAAGAGCATCCATTTGTTCCTCGGTGAACATTGATTGTGGTATGAAACCTTGCATAATACATAGGAAGCAATTGAATCCTACCTGATGGCCTTAAGAGATGACCTGGTGGCGGACCCAATCGAAAAGAGCCTTTTCATAGGAAAAGTCAGAGTGGAAGTTGCTGACTTGTGATCCTCAGTTAACCTTTTGCCCTCATCTGCCTGGGGCCTGTCTGGGCCCAAAAAGCACCCCCTGCTCAACAGCACTATTATAGTAATATATCGCACACTACCGGGGGGCAAAGGGGGCTGAGGAAATGGATGCTCGAATTGGAATTAGCTTTATCAATAAATATGCACAAATAGAGGCTATATGAAAACCCTAATTCAAATCCATAAGGACGGGAAATATTTCGTAGCAATAGACTTGATAACAAACGTGGCCGATCAAGGATTGACCGAAAGTGATGCCGTTTCTAATTTGAAAAAGGGACTTGAGGAGCACTACCAGGTTCTTTTAGAGCTGGCACCCAAAGGACGAAAGCTCTCTTTCCTGGACATCGAGGTAGAAGCACTTGCCCAGGCTTCCGGCAATCTCGGCTAGAGCGGCCATCAAGGCTCTGGATCAGTTTGGATTTAAGGTATATCGCCAGACCGGAAATCATATTCACCTCTGGAATGAGGAAAGAAATCTTGTTGTTACCATGCCAAATCACCCGGAACTGGCGAAGGGCACATTGATCTCGATTATGAAGCAGGCGAAGCTGGATCGAAAAGAATTCATTGCCGCATTAAAGGAATAGAACCACAGGTAACAGCAAGCCGTCGCCAGCTTCCGCCAGGGGCGCACGCGCCCAGCATGTGATTCATTATGACTGTAAACCACAACCAGCCCTTTCTCATTTCTGATTATGACATCATCATGACTCAGCAAGGATCTTATCCTGTATTGGCTTAATTCCTTCAACACTGACCCTCTGAGAATCCATAATAATTCACAATGCTTCGATCCATATTGTCATGCAATATTATTTTTATTTGACACATATCGCCAAGATATCCTTTGGTCCCAAGTATTGAGCGAACTCGCCACTTTGGTAATATCTCCACTCTTCTATCCAACCGTCTTTTTCAAAGCAGATAGACTGCTCTACATAGTCGCCTCCAATTCTGGACATATCCGTCAATTTCATCTCATAAAACCACGCCAGGCAAAAACCAAGATGAACACATCCTTTGGTATTTATTTTATAGTAGCAGAACACATAATCTTATTATGAGTGAGTCTGCGATACGATTGGCTTTGGGGGTATGTTTGCTTCTTGTCATGCTATCTACGTTTTCATATGCAACCGATGAAAATCCATCCAGCCAAGTTTCGTTAAGTAGCCAGCAGCTTCAAGATATGAACTTTAGCAGGACGTTCAAAGATCATGCTCAGCTCATGGGCATGAACCTGAGCGGCATGAATTTGTCTGGAGCCAGCCTGAATTATTCAAATCTACAAGGATCAGATCTTCGCGAAACGGACCTCAGCCGTTCCTACTTGAACCAATCTTGTCTTTTTGAAGCCAATCTTGTCGGAACAGATCTTCGCGGAGCAATTATGGTACAGGGAGATCTGCATGGCTGTGATATCTCCCAGGCTGACCTTTGTGGTGCCTATATGCCCATCTGCAATTTGCTTGGCTCAAACCTGACCCAAGCGAATCTAACAGGTGCTTTTATGGCAGGCAGCTACCTGGAATGCTCAAATCTGGATGGCGCGGACCTATCAAGCACCTTCATGGATCAATCTTTTGTAGATCGTTCAACTCTGGTTCGCGCTAACCTGAATAAAGCCAGCTTGGGGGGCATAAAAATGAGCGACTCAGACCTTCGCGAAGCCAGCTTCATCGGAGCGTTCATGGACCGTTCCACCCTTCGTAATTCTCACCTGGAAGGCGCAAATATGACAGGAGCCAGCCTTGTCGGGGCGAGCCTTATTAATGCCGCTTTGCCCAATGCAGACCTCTTCGGGGCAGATCTCTCCGAATCGCGCTGTTCGGGAGCTAATTTCGTTGGCTCGCGACTGGTCAAATCAATTATGGTCTTTGCCAATATGACCGGGACCAATCTGAGCGGATCGGATCTTTCCGGTTCGGTTATTGCAGGATCCTATTTTTCGCATTCCAATCTATCATATGCCGACTTTCGCGATGTCGATATGGAGGGAGCTGAGATGCACGAGGCAAGGCTTGTGAATGCCAAACTGAATCGGGTAAATGCTTCGGGAATCAATATGGAAAAGGCAGACCTCACCCGAGTCGATCTTTCGGATGCGGTTCTTTTTGATTCCGAGATGCACGAGGCTAAGCTTGTGGATGCCAAACTGAATCGAGTAAATGCCTCGGGAATATGTATGAAAAAAGCAGACCTTACCCGGGCCGATCTTTCGGATGCGGTTCTTGAAGATGCAAAGATGGAATTTGCGAGGCTTGTAGAAGCTAAACTGAATCGGGTAAATGCTCCGGGAATCTGTATGGAAGAAGCTGACCTCACCCGAGCCGATCTTTCGGATGCACTTCTTGAGAACGCAAAGATGGATGGGACGAAGCTTGTGCAAGCCAGGCTAAACGGAGCGGATGTCACACAAGCCAGCATGAAAGATGCAGATCTAAGGAGGGCAGATCTGACCGGAACAAGGCTCGTGGGAACCGATTTGACAGGCTGCAATATGAAGGGATTGAACATGCCCCGTGCAAATGCCATGAGCGCTAAGATGAGCTGGGCTGATATGAGTGGCAGCAATCTATCGGAAAGCCAGCTATCACGCGTAGAATTCTATGGCACTAACCTCTGTGGTGCTGATTTGAGCAAGGCGGATCTTGCCAGGGCTTACATGATGAGAGCAAATCTGACCGGTG
>CAZDLZ010000017.1:3139-9505 GCA_964506745.1 uncultured Methanotrichaceae archaeon
TCCTTGAGAAGGCCGATCTGACTTATACGGACATGACTGGTGCCAAACTCATGAATGCCAATTTGGATTTTGCAGAGATTTACGGTACCAGTCTTAACGATGCCGACCTGAGCAAATCTTCTCTTACAGGAGCCAATCTACAGGGTTTGAACCTTGTTGGCACCAATTTCTGCCGTGCCAAGCTGGAAAAAGCCAATCTGCAGGGACCAATGCTCATTCAGGATGTCAATATGAGCAGGACCTACCTCAATGGTTCTCGCATGGAGCTGATACTGCTCAAGAATGTGAGTCTTGCAGAAGCTGATCTAAGAAATGCTGACCTTACCATGATAATGATGATGAATGTGGACTTTAGCGGAGCTAACCTTGAGCACATAAAATATGACGAATTCACCTTGCAAAATCTCCTAAATTCCCAACTGAACAAAATCAGCATGAGTGAGGATTTAGAGAATGATTTGGAGAGGCTACGGGGCCAAATGATTGGACAGACCCGGGAGAGATAAATGGCTCACTTGATAAACATAAGGATCTGGATGAGATTAATCATCCCGGTCTTTATTCTTACCGGGTTGCTTCATGCCGCCTTTGCATCGGGGGATGGTATTTCAGAATTAAGAGAGCGCCTATTCTCATTTGATGACCCCAAAATAACCGTCCAAGACCTGGCTTTTTATCTTGTTACCCATAATTATGATGCGAGACCGGGAGATGGCTTTGTAGAGCTGCAGCTTGATGGAGAGCGCTATAAGCTGGTCCCTAATGGAAACGCGCCAGGTGTATGCGATATTTCACCCATGGATGTAAATGAGTAAGCAATGTTAAAGAACTGAAAGCTTATAAACTCAAACCAATCTGCCCTTTCAGCCAATCCCAGCCCTCTTTTGCCGCCCGGTCGATCTCCTTTCCAGCCGACTCCTGCAAACGGGGAAGCAGATCATCCGTGAGATTCTTCTGCAAATCCTGCCCCATACTTTGCAGTAGCGTCCCGTCCTCCGTCTGAAGAATCTGCCCTGGACTGGACCTCCAATCCTGAGGATCGAACTCGTTGTTGGTGAAGTCATCTAACCTGGCATGCCCGCTGTCTTGCAAAAGGCGGTTGAAATTGGGAGATGCTATCGGCTGGCCGTAGAATCCGGTGAGGTAGGCCACGCATATCAGCCTGCCGTAGCTATCCCGGCCGTTTGCCGAAAGGTCGTCGATGTCCAGGTAGACCCTTTTGTTCATGAGGACTGCATAGGTAAAATCCCTTGCCAGCGGCCCTTTTTCCGATTCCATCTCGGGAGAGTCGACATCTGCCAGACGGATTCTCTCCACGCTGTAGATCACTTTTGCACACGCTTTCTCTATGGTCACGTCGAAGGTGTCACCATCCACAACGTTTGTCACTATTCCGTAGGCCTCATCCTGGGTGGCCTTTGCAATAGCGGGAAAGATAATGAGCGAACAGGATATAATAAATGATAATAGTAATAATATATACAATAACTTAGCTATGGTCCCTGCTCTGCAAATCGAGATGGAAATCATGCCCACACCACTTTGATCTTCTCTGAATGCTGAAATGAACCTATGCTATTTATTTTTACCTAAGCCCTCCAGCCGAAAGAGAGCAACGACTCAGGGCTGCTGTACAATTATTTTGAGAGTCGTGGATCTATTTATCGAGCCGTTAATAACCGTCAGCGTGTAAGTAGTGGTCTCCAATGGCTTCACCTGCCTAGAGCCTTTGAGCGCCACCTCTCCGACTCCCTGGTCTATCTCTACCAGACCGGCGCCAATCACGCTCCAGCTTAAGTTGGAGGCACCGCCAGGGCTCACAGCCACGCGATCAGCATGAAATGACTCAATCACCGGATAGGGAGAGACGACAAAGTTGAGAGCCAGCAGGCCCCCGCCAAGCATTGCCGCCAGAAGCAAAAACCAGATCGCAATTCCCGCCGGTGTTTTCCAGAACGACTTTTGCATCTCCCAGTAGTTCTTCTTTTCAGCCATCAGATCTGGAAGAATGTCCATACTGGTAAATATACTCGACGATCAGCATACCTCAGTCTTATGCTCATGATGCGCTATCTTATATTGACCAGGGCACTGGTCGCATTTCACATTCAGCCCCCGGATCTGCTCGCAGGCTAAAGAGCACTGACCCTTTCTTTTGTAGATATTATCCAGCAGCCTGTCCACCGCATTTGAGTTCGCTTTTGCCTGGAGCAGGATTTGCCGTGATTCTTGCAGGGCAAAACCTGCGTCCTTCAGTTCAAATCCCAGTGCCATTCCGGTTCTCCAGCCGGAAGGGGCTAGGTCTACCTCTCTAGAGAGGAGCAGCCTCAAAAAGCAACTGCGCAGGTTGGGTGACCGGATCAAATCGAATTGCTTTCTCACATTGGTCCTCAGATCATGTAAAGAGACATACCGCTCTTCCAGGCAGGAAGCGCACAGCTTCATCTCGTCATGGCAGGCTTCTGCATTTGAGGCCAGAGAGGAGCTGCCACAATTGGCGCACGAACCTGACGAATAGTGCACCCTCTTTTCATCTAAGAAATCCATGCCGCCCTCAAATCACGAAGTTGTGTAACTCTGGTCTGCAGGCATTTCACACTCACTTTATGAACTAAGGCTGCAGCTATCAGGTCACCGTATCCGTCTGCTGCCTCTTTGAGAATATCATCCATGACATTATCATCTACTAATTTTTCTACAAGTTTCATTGCTATCACTGTTTCTTTCAAATATTAAATTATTATCCTGTAATAACCATTTTGCGCGAAAAATCCTGAAGAGAGATTAACCAATCCAACGCGCAAGGCTTTTGGGAATCAAAAAAATGCAGGAGCCTTTTCCCGGGCCCTGCTTTTATCTGATCAAATAATAATCAAATAGTTAGTATCTTCTGGGTGGCCTGGAGGAACCGGATCTTGCAGGCTTGTGCTTCTGGTAGCAATCGCTGCAATATACGGGCCTTGATCCATCTGGCTTGAAGGGAACTTGACATGTCTTTCCGCACTCTGCGCAGGTGGCATCGTGCATCTCTCTGGGGCCGCTGCTAAAGCCGCCTCTGCTGCCGCTTCCATATCTTTCCATTTTAACTCACTTACCGTTTTATCGACTCAAAGAATCGACTTATGCCACAAAAACATCTCAGGAAATGTACCTTGAATCGATGCCATTGCAACCCTCTTTACATTCCTGCACTAATCTATATACCTGTTGGTCAAAAGTCATTTTACCTTCAACTGTTCAAAGAGCATTCTCTGCTCTGCATGCTACCCTTTTTCCATTCTTTTCAGGGCTTTTCCTGTGTGCTCCATGAATAGAGAAACTATCTCCGCTCTCTCGCCCAGGCCGCGCAAATCAGCCACAACCTCATAGCCAAACCTTTCCAGGGTGCTCTTCCAGGATTGCGGGCTTTGGCCAAAGACATCGTTTTGTGCGTGACCTCCCGCCACGAGCAAAAAGGGCAGAAGACGCACAACCCTTGCCCCGCTGCTCTCTAGCTCCGCTAAAATCCCGGCAAGATCGGAAAAACCTTCCATGGTGCCCAGGAACACATTTTTGTGCTCTTTTTTCAAGACCTGAGACATGAGGCAGTAGAGAGCATCGGCAGGGTGGCCTGTGCCGTGGCCCACCAGAAGCACCGCCTCTTTATCAGCATCCGCATCCCCGCGATATGGAGAACCGCTGCTAAGGGCGGTCAGAAGACATGAGACCTTTCGGCAATCCGACAGGTCCGAGAGCAGAGGTAAACCTATCTCCAGCCGGGAGATGGCCGGTTTTCCGCCCTTCCATTCCTGCACCATCGCTGCCATCTGGTGAAACTCCCTTCCCGGCACGATCTGCAGGGACTGGATGACCAGGCTCTCGAATCCCAGGTCGCACATCTCCCCCAGCGCCTCTGGAAGGCTCTGGACGCTGATGCCTTCTTTCTCCTGCAGCCTTTTCTTCATGAGAAATGAGGTGTAGGCCAGCCGGACTGCAGAGCCGGGGAATATGTGCTCATAAGCCTTTCTGATCCGCTCATAGGTGGCAAGAGCTGGAGGAAAAAGAGTTCCATAGGGAGCAAGGATAATTCCTATCTGCATCAAATCTGCTCCATCCAAGGCTTATGCCCGAGGATACGATCCCAGTACCCGAATCATGGCAGCCTTCTCTTTTATGGCGTCTATTGCCTGCAAGACTGCGCTGTCATCAATATGACCTTCCAGGTCGATGTAAAAAAAGTAATCTCCAAGGCCCTTGCGACTGGGGCGAGACTCTATTCGGGTCAAATTGATGCCACGCCTGGCAAACTCCTCTAAAATGGAGAAGAGCGCACCTGGGCGGTCTTTATCCAGGTAAATGATCAGCGAAGTCCTGTCCCGGCCGGTGGCAGCGGTCATCTTCCTTGCCGTCACAATAAAACGGGTTACATTATCGCTTGCATCCTGTATCTCCCTGGCCAGGATCTTCAATCCATATTTTTCAGCCGTGTCCGCTCCTGCTACCGCTGCCATATCCGGAAACTCCTGGGCCAGGCGGGCGGCATGACTGGTGGAACCGGTGGTCCTGATCTCAGCCTCTGGATAGTGGTCGTGCAAATACTGCCGGCACTGGGCCAGCGCCTGGGGATGGGAGAGGATGACCTTGACGCTGCCCTCACCCCGGCCCACCAGGCAGTGTCTGATGGGAACGTTCACCTCTCCCACAATCACAACATCCAGTCTCAAGAGCAGATCCATGACGGTGGTTACTGCTCCCTCCAGGCTGTTTTCCACGGGGACGATGCCAGCTTCAAGCCTGCCTGCTGCGGCCGCCTCCAGCACCCCCTCAAAATCATTGAAATAGACAAGGGTAGCCTCTGGCCAGCCCTTTGACCAGAGAAGAGCTGCCTTTTCCGAATAAGTCCCCTCCGGCCCCAGAGTACCAATCCTGTAGCTCAAGGTCAAGCATTCTCCTTTGTTTTTTCGTCCAGCTCGGCCATCAGCACCACAGCTCGATCCACGCTTATCCTGCGCTCGGCAGCCATGCGCGCAGCAATGATCTCAATAAGATCGCACTTAGCCCCCGCCTGCACAGCCACGTTCTTGGCGTGCAAGGACATGTGCCCCCTCTGAATGCCCTCTGAAGCCAGTGCCCGCAAAGCGGCAAAGTTCTGGCACAGGCCCACCGAGACAATGATACGGGAGAGATCATCCGCGCTCTTCACGCCCAAAATTTTCACGGCCGTCTTGGCGACAGGATGAACGCGCGTAGCTCCGCCCACCAGGCCCACCGCAACGGGCATCTCAATGGTTCCCACCAGATCGCCATCCCTGTTCTTCTCAAAATGGGTTAGAGATTTGTAGTGTCCGGCGACCGAGGCAAAGGCATGCGCTCCGGCCTCCACTGCCCTGGTATCGTTTCCTGTGGCCAGCACCACGGCCGTCACTCCATTCATAATGCCCTTATTGTGAGTCGCGGCGCGGTAGGGATCGACATTTGCAAGCTCTGCCGCCAGAAGTATTCCGTCCACAACTTCATGACCGCCGATCTCTTCTGCCTTGAAGACTGCCTTTGCCCGGGCCAGTCGAAGATCGGCCAGATTGGAGATGATGCGCAGATACACCCGCCCGCCAGTGATCTGCTCGATCCGTGGAGCGAGGGCTTCGGCCATGGTATTGACGGCGTTGGCCCCCATGGCATCCCGGCAGTCCACAATGAGATGTGTCACCACCATCATTCCCATCTTGGAGTCGATAACATGGACCTCGATGTCCTTGACACCTCCGCCGTACTTGACCAGCATGGGATCTTTCTCGTTGGCCATTCTCATCAGGTCGTCTTTTTGCAGCAGAATCGCCTGGCGGGCCGCAAAGGGATCTCCAATTCCCGTGGCCTGAATCAGGGCGCGCATGACAGGACCCGTGCAAGAGGTCAAAAAGCCGCCCGCTTCCCGCGCCATTCTCGCGCCGTTGCTGGCGGCGGCGATGACGGACGGCTCCTCGGTGGCCATGGGTATGAGCACCTCTCTGCCATCGATAATAAAGTTGGTAGCGATTCCCAGCGGCACCTGGAACATGCCGATCACATTCTCTGTCATCTTGTCGGCCTGGTCAAGAAGAAGGCCGGTCTTTACCTGAGCGATCTCTTCTGCTCCAATAGCGGCCTGCTCTGCCACAGCATTAAGCCTCTCAGAAGGAGGAAGCTTGTAAAATCCCGTTATTCTGGAAGTCATGGATATCAGTTCCTTTGGAAGGGGAAAAACTTTATTCCATCCGGAGGATTTATTTTTATGGTCCAATCCACCTATTCCCTGGCCGGAGAGATTCAAAAACTGGAAAGCATTGTGGGAAGGCTCAGTCCCGTGCAAAAGATGCTGCTGGGAACTGATGGATCCGTAACGAACCTGCT
>CAZDLZ010000017.1:9515-49149 GCA_964506745.1 uncultured Methanotrichaceae archaeon
GCAAAAGGTTGTGCCGGCTGATGAGGCCGTGGCAAAAGAGCTTCAGGTGAGCCCGGGCGAGGATGTTAATTTCAGGGTAGTGCTCCTAAAGAAGGCAGACAGCCAGGAGGCACTGGTCTATGCGATCTCACATACGCCCCTAAAAAGGCTCGATGCGAGCTTTAAGGATGACCTTACCAAGGCAGATATTCCCATAGGGGTAATCCTTAAAAAACACCGTATCGAATCGCGGCGGGATATAACAAGCACAGCATTTTTGTCTGCCGGGCAGGAGCATTGCCGGGCCTTTGGCGTCTTTGCTCGCGAGATCATGCTCACGAGAAGCTATAAGATAATTCGCCACGGCCAGCCGCTCATCGCCATCAAGGAGACTTTTCCTTACAACAGCTTCAGAGATGAAGAGAGAGTTCTGATCCAGACGCCTTCCCGACTGCATCTTACCCTGACCGATTTAACGGGTAGCAGCGGGCGGGTGGACGGAGGCGTGGGCGTCTCTTTAGATGAGCCGAACATATTGCTGGAAGCGGAGAGATCTGAGGATCTGGTGGCCGTGGGAGCGGATGAAGAGAATGCGAATCGTGCTCTGGCTGCGGCCCGAGCCGTGCAAAAGCACCTGGATCTGGGCGGCGCACGCCTGCAAATTCGCAGAGGATACAGAATGCATGTGGGTCTGGGCGGGGGAACGCAGCTTGCAATTGCCGCAGGAAAGGCTTTGTGTGAGCTTTATAACCGGCGGCTCTCTGTGCGCGAGATCGCCCGCATCATCCATAGGGGTGGAACCAGCGGCATCGGCACGGCTGCCTTTGAGGCGGGCGGTTTCTTGATAGACGGCGGGCACAGCTATGGACCGGGAAAAGACAAGATGAGCTTTTCGCCCAGCTGCGCATCAGCGGGCGTGCGGCCAGCGGCGGTCACTATGCGCCACGACTTTCCTCGTGACTGGAAGATCATCCTGGCCCTGCCCGATATCGCAGCGGGCGCTCATGGAAATAGGGAAGTTGACATATTCCGGAAGTACTGCCCCCTGCCTTTGGCCGAGGTGCACGAGCTATGCTACCAGATTCTGGTGGGCATGGTGCCATCAATCGTAGAAGAGAACCTGGATGACTTCGGAGCGGCTGTTAACAGAGTGCAGGAGATAGGCTTTAAGAAGATTGAAGTAATGCTGCAGCATCCCGTAGTGCACGCTCTGATGGCACAGATGCGAGAAGCTGGAGCTGCCTGCACGGGCCTCAGCTCCTTTGGGCCAACGGTGTACGCCATAACCGATACTGGAAGTAGGGATATCGAAGCTGCTGCCCGAGAGGCCATGAGAGAAGTGGGTGGAGAGGTTCTCATCACCCGCGCCAGAAATGAGGGCGCAAGGGTAAGGATGGCTTAGCTGTTTCATATTACATTTTAAGAGATGATTAAATGAGCGATATCAAATCATTATTGGAAAAACTGAGCAATGCACATGGCATATCGGGCTGGGAAGGGTCTATCCAGCAGATAGTAAAAGAGGAGATTGCGCCTTACGTTGATGAGATCCGTTTGGACAAATTGGGAAATCTCATCGCCACCAAGAAAGGAGTGGCTCCTTCAATCATGATTGATGCCCATGCCGATGAGATCGGCCTCATGGTAAAACATGTGGACGAGAAGGGATTCCTCCGTTTTATTCGAATAGGTGGCTGGTTCGACCAGACACTGCTCAACCAGAGAGTAGTCATCCATACCAGATCCGGGCCCATTATAGGTGTGATCGGATGCAAGCCACCCCATGTCATGAAGGATGAGGACAGGAAGAAGGTCATAGAGGCCAGAGATATGTTCATAGATATAGGCTGCACCAGCCAAAAGGAGGTGGAAGCCTTAGGCATACTCTCCGGCACGCCGGTGTCCATAGACCGGACTTTTGCCACTTTGCAGGGCGACAGAGTCACCGGCAAGGCCTTCGATAACCGGGCCGGACTTATTATCATGATTGAGGCCCTGAAAAGAACCAAATCCAAGTCCACCATTTATGCTGTGGCCGCGGTGCAAGAGGAAGTGGGCCTGAAAGGTGCCAAGGTTGCCGCCTACAGCCTGGACCCCGATCTTGCCATAGCTACCGATGTGACCATTCCAGGAGACCATCCCGGCATCGAGAAGAAGGACGCTCCCATAGAGATGGGCAAGGGTCCTGTGATTGTGGTGGCTGATGCATCAGGGCGCGGCCTGATGGCTACTCCTCAGATCATCGAGTGGATGGCGGGCACGGCCCGCGAGTTTGAGATTCCAGTGCAACTGGAGGCATCGGAAGGGGGCACCACGGATGGCACATCCATCTACCTCACTAAGTCGGGTATTCCCACGGGCGTTATAAGTGTGGCAACGCGCTACATTCACTCGCCTGTAGAGGTGCTCTCCATCAGCGATATCGAAAAAGCAGCGGACCTCGTGGCCAGATGCCTGGAGACGGCAGGGAGATACTTCTAAATCCAATTTCTTTGCAAATATTCTATCTAAAATTATAGATAATTTTATTAAAAATACAGAATTCAACAGGGAAGGCAAAGTGGATGCTTGCTAATTTAGGGCCAAAAAAATAAAAATACATAGGCCTGCCCGGACTCTTCCGGCAGTCCCCTCTATGCAGAATTCAGCTAGAACCGATGAGGCTGATCACAAAGAAACCCAGGACCACACCTACTACGAAGACAATTGCAAACGAGGTGTAGATCAGGGATTCAGCAAATACAAAGGCTTCCATATTCTCATCTCACTACCAGTACCGGGATCGTTGCCCAGTAGAGGACCTTTTGCACTACGCTGCCGATCAATAGTTTGGAGGCACCGGACTCTCCATGGCTTCCCATGACAATCAGGTCAGCCTTCTCAGCTCCAGCGGTATCTATAACCGCATTTGCGGGAGCGCCAATTCTGACGATTGTGTCTACTGCAACACCCATTTTGGCACCCATGGCCTTTAGAGCATCAACTGCTTTTGTGCCTGCCGCTTCCAGCCTGGCCTCAACGTCCTTTCTATCGGCCCCAAGCTGTCTAACTGCGCTGGCAATAATAACCTCATTAACAACGTAGAGTGCTGTGACTTGTGCGCCGAGTGACTTAGCGAGCTCCATGCCCTCCTCAGCGGCTGTCATAGATTTTTCTGAGCCATCTGTGGCAATCAATATCCGCTTGTACATCCTATCCCACCTTTGGTGCGTTTATCTCACTGACATTGTATAAATAGCTATCTTCCCGATCCAAGAATTCTAAGGGCTAATAGCGCCGCATTTTCTCCATTATCGATGCCGACGCATGCCACAGGAACTCCGGGCGGCATTTGAACAATTGATAAAAGTGCATCCAGGCCGCCCAGTTTCGCGCTTACCGGCACTCCAATGACCGGACGCGTCGTTTTTGAGGCGATAACGCCGGGCAGCGCTGCGGAAAGGCCGGCAATGCCGATAAAGACGCGAGCCTGCGTCTTGGATATGTAGTCTTCCAGCTCCTGAGGATTGCGATGTGCAGAGATCACCTTACATTCAAATGACGCTCCTTTCTCTTCCAGTTTGGCTGCAACCCTGTCCACAATTGCCTTATCTGATCTGGACCCGGAGATTACTGCAATATCTATCATAGCCGACTTTATCCTTTAATACTTCATCCTTCAATTAACCTTGATTTCTGCCCTGCAGCTCATGTTGCTTATTCACGCTCATCATAATCAGGGTCTCGAAGATGCTTTTCACAGCTCCTGTGTCCAGGTTCAACTCCGTGGCCAGATCCATGGCCCGAGATAGAACATGCTTCTCGCGCAGTGGATCGCTGATCGGCTTTCCTTCCGTCCTTTTAGCATCAAAGATCTTTTTAGAAATGCCTATGCGCTGATAGATGAGCTTGATGATCTGCTCATCAATTCTCTCTATTTCTCTGCGATGTTCTTGTAGCCCCATCAAATTCCCCGGCCCTTGGATGCGCACTTATTATTTGCTTTCGTTCTTATCACTCTTCCGCCCAGAGGTCTCCAGGCCGCTTCAAGAGCGTCCATCTTATTTTCATCAATTATTGCCGCATAAGAGGGTCCTGTTCCCGACAGGCTCACGCCTTTGCTGCCTGCCTCCAGCGCCAGGAGCATGGGCTTTGCAGGCAGATCCAACGCCGCGCAATAAGCCAGGCCGTTAAGGGTCATGGCCCTGCCATAATCGCCGCGCATGGCCAGCTCGTAGACCACATCCGCTATGGGCGCAATGAGCCGGGAACGGGAAATATCAGTATCAATGGAGAAGAGCTTTCGCTGTGGAACCAGGAGCATGACATGACAGGAGAACTCCTCTCGCTTGAGCAAAAGCATGCGGCGGTTATCGGTGACCACAATGCCGCCCAGCATTGAGGCCAGAGCATCGTCCAGAGCACCGGTAATGGTCACTCCTACCTCCCTTGCAGCGGCCACACCGATCTTGGCCGCCTCTACACGGTCCATATCTTCCTGCAGAGCATCGAGAGTTGCCAGGACGGCAGCGTTGGCCGCGGTGCTGCTGCTCTTCAGGCCACCGGCCACAGGAATCTCGCTACTGGTTCGCACTACTGCGCCGTAGCTGTAGCCCAGTCGCTCCAGAACCATGCGCACACAGGCCTCGATGAGGCGGGTGTCCACGCCGACAACGTCTCCCAAAATGTTGCCGGAGTTGTTCAGCTCCACTTCAGCCCTTGTTTTGAGCTCGATTCCAAAGGCCGCTCCCTTCCAGGTGGCCACTGCATTGAGAACTGTGGCCGCGCCGTTTGCCCATGCGTATCCTTTCATGAATATCTCAGGTATTCTGCCCTTATGCCTGCTCCATCTCAAAGATCTTCTTGAGCTTGTCCAGTTCCTTCACAAACTCATCTTTACCCTCGCGAGTATATTTTGCAATCATCTTATTCAGGTATTCCATTTCAGTTATGGATGAGACAAAGATTGGCTGATAACAGCCCAATTCAAAGAGGGGCAAGACCTCCACACCACCTTTGCTAGTCCTTTCTTCCAGCCCTTTTACCACTACTATGAATGTGAAACTCCTGTAGCCCAGTCCCCGTGAAATGTTCTTGGCGAAGCTGTTCATCTGCTGCACCCTTCGAGAGGAGAGGTCCTTGTAGGCGGCAACTGAATCTTTGTATTCCACAAACATGATGGAATCATCGGACCAGAGCAGGGCGTCATACTCCACCACGGCGATGGCGTTTTTTAGTGCCACTACATTAAAGAGAACGCCGCGACACCAGCTTATGTTGAGGTGAAGCCGAAAGTCGGCTTCCGTCATGGGCGTGTTCCTGGGCTTCAGAACATAAGGGTCGCTGGACAGTTCGATCATGAGCAGTTCGTTTCTCTTTTCAGATAAATGGACTTTTCCCGCCACACAAACGAAAATAGATCGTCTTTGTGCCTTTGTGTCTTTGTGGTGAATGTATTCACAGGTATTATGTTTTCATCCTTTCAAAAAAGTCAAACAATCTCAGCCTAGCCTCGCATCAGATTTACAGCCAGATCTAGCACCGTCCTGGGCCGGTGGAGCAGGACGATTGCAGCGGCATATCCGGCCTTCTTGGCAAACGATCCTTCCGAGATGAGCCGTTTCCCGGAGAGGCCATGCAAGAGCCGGTCGATCTCCTCATCCTTCATCATGGAGAGCGTCTGCAAAGATGCTCTGCCCATACGGTACTGCCAGTAAAATTCCCTATTCCAGAGCTTTTCATAATGGGAAAGACCCTGACGGGATACGTCCCCCGCCGCCAGGGCCTCTGCAGCCACGCTGCCGCAGATGGTGCCGGCACGCATGCTGTAGGCCAGACCACTCTGCCCGGCGGCCCCACCCGTGACCATCATGGAATCGGCCACGATCTCCCCAGGCATAACGCATATGGGATCGCCCCCCCGCCGCACGGACAGTATCTTCATCTCCTCAATATCCCTGTACTGAGGGGCTTTGTAGGCCTTAAACCGCTTCAAGAAATCCCGGAAAAAGGGCTGCACATTCTGGCCGTGGCCGCGAACGAAGACGCCCAGTGTTGCCCGGTCGCCGCCTGCCGGTGAAAATGTGGCCTTCCAGCCGGGCGCCATGCTGCCGATCCAGTATTGAAAGAACATCTCCTCACCCAGGGCCGGATGCTCGACATCGGCTTCCATAGCCCAGGCAATGTCCTCGACATGGCGCATGGGCTCTAGGCCCGCCTGCCGGGCCAGGCCGGACGAGACTCCAGAGGCGTCCACGACCACTCTGGCCTCGATCTCGTCCTCATTAAAGAATACAGTTCTGCGGCTGCCCTCCGGCCTGGTTTTCTTGGCGGCCGCCGCCAGCAGAGTCACCCCGGAGCTTTGCGCGAGGCTGAGGTAGTGCTCATCGAACTTTTTTCTGTCAATGAAATAGCCCCTGGAGGGGATGGCGACGCCCAGGCCGCAGGGTGATAGGATATGCATGCCCTCCAGTTCTTTTTTCAGGTAGCAGTCCTCTACTTTGACACCTGAGACGCAGGCCATTCCCTCAAAGAGGGTATTTGCGGCATGATCCAGACCGGCCAGATCCCTGTCCAATAATATTACCTCTGCACCACCTTTTGCGGCAGATATCGCAGCCATCAGGCCGGCGGGCGAAGCGCCCACTACCAGAACATCGCACTTCACGATTGAGATGGGGCGGGAGATGGGATTTAAGTTTTCCGGAGGGAGAGGTGGAGAGACGGAGAGTAAAATAGGATAAGACTTCTAATTTTGATGGTACTAGCGATTGCGCTAATTGGCATGGCCGTCGGCGCGAACCATATGTATGAAAAGGCATCGGTCAAAGGTTTAGGCTACAAGAACGTTGAGATGATCATTTCCACCTTTGGGAGCCTGGGTTCCTATTGGCTGGCCATTAATAAGCTGCAATTGGCCAACCGGCACTCAATGCCCTATGGACTTACATAAACTTCACCAAGGAAGCTGAGTTTGAGTACATGCCCGTATCCTACCAGACTGGTACATACGACCAGAAATGGGTGGAGAAACTCTGCGTACAAAACTACAGAATCGGCGCTGTGCTCACTGAGATGTACACCCATGCCGAGCACCTGCAAAAGGCCGCCATGCCGAATACGGAAGATCTGTCGAAGATCTGACTGGCGTCTTCTCCATCGAGAAGTTCATCCAGCTATGGGGTAATTCCACTTGCGGAGCCATAAGCGTAGACTGGCTACCGTGCGTGTAATTGTAGTTAATACCAAATCTCCTTTTTTTGGCACAGCTCAATAATCAATTAATGATCATCTTCTGGCCAAAGCTCCGTTCCTTGGGGCAATTTCCTGACTTTCAATTTCTTCGTGAGCGCAGCCCTCGCCTCTTTTTCCGATGCATCCCAAGCAAATCTCAGATCCACTGCACAATCCATCCCAACATATCGAAATCGCCACAATGATGATTTAATCTTCATTCCAAAGCCCCCTTTATCAATCGGATTATAGCTTATAGAGTTAATCATACGAATAATGCGATGAAAATGACTGGGGTTTCAGGAAGGAGGGATGAGAACCTGATCACCCCAGCTAAAAAACAGTATCACTTTATAAAACTATACTTCTAAGAAAAAAATAAATAGCATCAATACCTTTGAAATTATTTATAAATATGGTAGGTGGATTTATGACAAGTGAGATCCAGGCAAATTTGGGAAAACCCATTGAGGGAAAAGAGTACCAGGGAATTGGAATTCGGCTTGTATCGCTCATCATTGACAACATAATCATCGGCATCATTATAGGAGTCATCGGAAGCATTATGGGCTTTGGTATGATGACGCAGAGAATGGTCCCCTGGTGGATTGGCTTGCTTTATTTCGTGATTTACATGGGTTATTTCGCCCTTCTTGAGGGATCAAAAGGACAGACTATCGGCAAGATGATAACCAAGATTAAGGTAGTCAAGGAAGATGGAGAGCCGATCGACATGAACCAGGCTCTGATAAGAAATATCCTAAGGATCATCGACGGACTATTTGCCTATTTAATCGGAGCTATCCTGATCTGGCGTTCCGATAAGAAGCAGAGACTGGGGGATAACATCGCCAAGACAATTGTCGTAAAGGCCTAAATCTTTTTTTAACTTGTAGGATTGCGAAAGATGGATTTCGCTGATTGCGGGTCAGCGAGAGTTTCGACGAGAGAAAGTAATTATGACAGGGGTACGATTCATACCCAGCCTGAAGTCTGGGGTCTTCTCTACCACCGTACCCCCAACGAGATAAAAGGAAAGAATTATCTCCGATGTTAATAGAAGACTGAACAGTTGATAAGACGCAGTTCGAAGCCAAGACACGCCCTCATAACTGGCTCGTGAGGAGCTATGGTTATGATTCTCTTTGATTGGGTCTTTGGGAAGAAGCAGGAAGGTAATGGAAAATGCAAGAAAATGCAATGGATGAAGCTGAAATCGCTTCCATGAAGAGAGATATCAACGATGCCTTGGGTGCAGACTATCACGACCAAATGCAAGCACTAGATAACCGGTTCACTGAACTAAGGTTAGGCTCTCCTGTGCAGGAAAACTACACACTTATGCGAGATGCTATAACCATGCTTCAAAAGCAGATACGAGATAGTAATGATTTGGAGTACACTGATGATGATTACGCGGAAGTGACCAAGGAGTTCTATGAAGAGCTTCTCGATGAGGAGGGGAGTATAGATCTACATGGCAGGACGGTTATCGACTTCGTGATCAATCGGCTGAAAAACATCCTTGAAGGTCTTAAGGTGGGGGACGAGTAGTCTAAAATAGATGTGGAATACACGGTCCCTTTTATTGATCGCCTCTTAGAGACAGGAAAACCAGGTGTAACTAGCGGCATATTGAAACCGGAATGGAAGTAGTTAATTCAAAAGTAGGTCGCATACATAATAATGAAAGAAATGGAAAGAAGCAATCAGATGGGGGATTTAGAAAAGACCTGGCCAGAGAAGTTCGCATCGGACGAAGAGATATTCAGCCATATACATGCTGGTGATAAGATCTTCATAGGCACGGGCTGCGGCGAACCTCAATACCTAGTCCAGGCTCTGGTTAACTTCATCAGCGCCAATCCCAAAGCCTTTTTCGGCATCGAGCTCATACATGTATGGACAGTGGGCGCTGCTCCCTATATGGACGACAAATTCCAGGATAACTTCCGGATCAACTCATTCTTCATAAGCGAAGGAACGAGAAATGCGATCAACCGGGGCACCGCAGACTACACACCCATATCTCTGTCATCTGTCCCCGGCCTATTCCGAAGGGAGATCATACCAATTGACGTTGCGTTAATACAGACATCTCCTCCCGATAAGCACGGATACATGAGCCTGGGGATAAGCGTGGATATTGTAAAAGCTGCCACCCAAAAGGCATCGTTGATCGTGGCCCAGATAAACACCAATATGCCTCGCACTCAGGGTGATGGATTCATAAATATAAAAAATATAGATTTTATTATTCCTCACGATGAACCACTGCTAGAGTATAATGTAGAATACCCGGGAGGCATCATCAACGCAATAGGCAGGTATGTTGCCCGTATCATCGAAGATGAATCTACTCTGCAGGTTGGATATGGCATCATACCCAATGCCGTGGTCTCATACCTGGGTGAGAAAAAACATCTTGGGGTACACACAGAACTCTTAGGCGACGGCATTATTGATTTGATGCAAAAAGGTGTGATTGATAACAGCAAGAAGTCCATCGATACGGGAAAGACGGTGGCATCCTATTGTATGGGCAAGAAAGAGACTTACGAGTTCCTGGATGAGAATCCCACCTTCTCTTTCAAGACCATCGACTATGTTAACAATCCATTGATTATTGCCAAGAATAAGCTGATGACCGCCATTAACAGCGCCATGGAGATTGATTTAACCGGTCAGGCTACTGCAGAATCACTGGCCGGGACATTTTACTTCGGCATCGGCGGCCAGGCAGATTTCATGAGAGGTGCTGCGCTTGCACCGGGTGGCAAGAGTATCCTGGCCCTTCCCTCAACCGCTATCAACGATACCATTTCCAGGATCGTGCCCTCCCTCCGGGAAGGGACTGGAGTAACTTTTACCAGAGGGGATGTCCACTATGTAGTAACTGAGTACGGCATAGCATATCTCCACGGCAAAAATATCAGGGAACGCGCCATGGATCTTATTGCTATCGCCCATCCCAAGTTCAGGCCGTGGCTGATTGAAGAAGCCAGAAAGCTTTTGCTCATCTACAAAGATCAAGCATTCGTATCCGGGCTGAATGGAGTGTATCCGGTAGCGTTAGAGACATTCAAGACAACTCGGAGCGGGCTACATCTTCTCCTCAGGCCGGTGAAGATCGGAGACGAGCCCCTGATGAAGGACTTTTTCTATGCCCTTTCCAGTGAAAGCATGTATCGCAGGTTCATGTCCGTTCGAATGGACATGCCCCATAAGAGATTGCAGGAGTTCGGAGTAGTGGATTATGCTAATAGTATGATGATCCTGGCTATTGTTGAGGGTGACAGTAAAGAAACCATCGCCGCCATTGGACAGTATGAGATAAATGAGAAAATGCATACAGCAGAGGTTGCGCTGGTGGTAAAGGATGAGTATCAAAATATGGGCGTAGGCCACGATCTGCTCGCCTATCTCACCCGCCTGGCCAGGCGGCGGGGCCTGCTGGGTTTTACGGCTGAGGTATTAGTTGAGAATAAGCCGATGCTCAATCTCTTTAAAAATATAGGATTTGATACGGAAAAGAGAAGTGAGGACGGAGTCTACGAAATGTGCATGACGTTTCGAGATCTTGAGGGTTAGCCTGTTGGGCTGAGAAAAAAATCGGTCCGGAACAGTCGATCAATCCTCTTTTAGCACCAGTTCGCCGGTGCCTGAGAAATCGACTACTGGATTGGAGTCGATGGGATCAGGAAATGAGGAAATAATGAACTGGCCGCTGTAGACCTTTTTGCCCTTGTGAAACTCTGCTAGTATTGGCTCGTTTATGGGAATGGGCCCGACTTTTGCCCGCACTTCCATCATGGCACATAGGTCCCTCTGAGAGAGAATCGCTTTGCCATGCCAGCTCTCTTTTCCGCCATCCGGTTTGTCCCACTCTATCATCCAATATTTCAGAGAGAGGGGAGAATTATCCCATACCAGGCGACCGTCGCGGCCAATTATCTTTAATATCGACATATAGCTCTATTGCATCTGCATAATCATAAAGGTGATAGTAGTATTGATGTGACTATTTCGCCGCAACGCTCTAAACAGAGCAGCCCCCCGGATTCCAGTCCAATGGCTCTTCAAAACGAGTTACACACGAACTACATATCCATTTACCAGGGACTACAAACCGTCCCGCAGTTTTCAAACTGCCACAAAAAACGCATTGTACCATTTTTTTCCTCAACCACATTCATCTCTGCAGGTATAAGACACTGCCTAAGGCAAAAAATCAGAATGAATAAGGAAACATCCTGAAAATTTCTGTCCGATTTATTTTTTCTATTAATTAGTCTGTTGTTCAGCCTTTGCATCGGCTTTTGCTTTATCCACATCAGCTTTTGCATAAGCCAGCTTCTTCTCTATCTCAGTCTTTGCCTTCTCCAAAGTTTCATTTGCCATTTTTTAAAACCATCCTTTTGTACTTCAAACTCCGATTACGCCTTCATAGAATTTAAATTTTTTGATTTTTTCTACCAGCCCACCAGGAGCTAGCGGCATTGGCAGTCGAGCTGCTCGAAGATAAGCACCCAGTACCTCAGTGAAACAGGCCAGATAAAGCGGTCACGTGCTAGCCTATATTTACCTCTACGAAATGCTCCACCCGATCATCTACCAGGTGAAGCGACCCGTTGTTGTGCACCATACCATCAACTGTCAAGCTAACCACCTCGCCGTCCTGATTCGCCTGTGTAACCATGATGTGATAGAAAGTCTCACGGTAGCGGTAATGCAGGCGAAATGACTTCCACTCATCAGGAAGACAGGGGGAAAAGCTCAGCTTATCAACGTCCAGCCTCAGTCCAAGTAGCGATTCTACAATGAGGCGGTACATCCAGCCTGCAGCTCCGGTGTACCATGTCCATCCGCCGCGTCCAGCATGCGGCAGGAGTGCATAGACATCTGCTGCAACCACATATGGCTCTGCCTTGTAGATCGCAACCTCTTTCGGGGTCGAGCTATGGTTTACAGGATTGATCATAGACAATAGCTCCCAGGCCCTGTTGCTTTCGCCCAAGGCAGCAAATGCCATAATCACCCAAATAGCAGCATGAGTATACTGCCCTCCGTTCTCTCTAACCCCCGGGATGTAGCCTTTGATATAGCCGGGATCGGAGTCAGACTTATCGAAGGGCGGCCCCAGGAGCTGTATCAGTGAGGCGTCTCTATTGACCAGCAGGCGATCCACTTCCGCCATTGCCTCTTTTGATCTCTCAAAATCTCCTGCCCCCGATAGAACCGACCAGCTTTGAGAGACGGAATCGATCCGGCACTCCTCATTGGCAGCGGACCCGAGTGTTAGTCCGTTATCGAAGTAGGCGCGCAGGTACCAATGGCCATCCCAACCGGACTCTTCGATCTTCCTTTGCAAATTGGAGGACTCGCTGCTGCATAGATTTGCAAAGGTATCGTCGCCTCGCATTAGAGCAATTTCTTCGAATTTATCGAGCACATGGTACAGGAAGAAGGCCATCCAAATGCTTTCGCCTAATCCCCGGTAGCCGACTCGGTTCATAGCGTCATTCCAGTCTCCTGTACCCATGAGCGGCAGGCCGTATCGACCAAACTGCAAGCTGCTTTGGATGGCTCTGACACAGTGCTCGTAAAGGGTGCCAGACTCCTCCGACCTGGTGGGCAGGTCATAGCAAGCCTCCTCTTCGGGCTTCAGTGGCCGGCCCTGGATGAAGCTAACGCGCTCGTCAAGTACGCCGACGTCTCCAGTAGCAGTTACGTAACGATGAGACGCCAGAGGCAGCCAGAGGCGATCATCGGAACTATGCGTGCGCACCCCGCGTCCGGATGGCGGGTGCCACCAGTGCAAAACATCTCCTTCAGGAAACTGATGAGCTGCACAGCGGAGGAGGTGCTCTCGGAAAAGTCCCGGCTCTGCGTAAATAAGCGCCATTACATCCTGCAACTGATCCCGGAAGCCATAGGCTCCGCTCGATTGGTAGTATCCGCTGCGCGCCCACATGCGGGAGGCCAGCGTCTGGTAGAGGAGCCAGCCGTTAGTGAGCACATCGAGGGCCTTATCCGCAGTCTCCACATGCACAGCGCCAAGGGTACGATTCCAGTAGCTCCAAACCTGCTCCAGGGCGGTCTGGGCAGGAGACGACCCGCGAAAACGTTTGATCAGGCTGCGTGCATCTTCCACATTCCGCCCAGTTCCGCAAGTAAAGACGATCTCTCTCTCCTGGCCTTCTGCCAGATCGATTTTGACTTGCAGGGCCGCACACGGGTCCATGGCCGAGCCCACTCTGTTGGAGAGCCGTTCTTTCACTAAAGCAAGAGGTTTGACCATACTGCCGTTTCGCCCCAGGAACTCAGTTCGATCACCAGTGAAGCTGCTCATTTCCGCATTCATATCCAGGAAGACTATCCTTCCAGGAAAATCCATATTGTACGGATTTCTGGCAAAGAGGGCCCCCGTCTTTGAATCGATCTCTGTGACTACATGCATCTCGGTCTTGGAACGCATCTCTCCCAGCACCAGCTCGATGTAACTGGTCACAGAAAATCGACGGGACACGCCGGAATCATTGCGGATCTTGAGCACGCAAAACTTTATCGGCGCGTCCACTGCCACATATACCCACAGCTCGGAGGAAATCCCACTCTCTTGGTGCTCAAAGACACTGTAGCCGAATCCATGCCTGCAGGTGTAAGGCGTCTTGCCAGGGGCGGGCAGCGCGGCTGGAGACCAGAATGCTCCACTCTCTTCATCTCGAATGTACACTGCCTCGCCACTGGTATCGCTAACTGGATCGTTATACCAGGGGGTCAAGCGAAACTGCTGGGAGTTTTCGCCCCAGGTATAGGCGCTGCCACATTCAGAGATCACCGTGCCGAAATAGGGATTTGCTATCACGTTCGACCATGGAGCCGGGGTAACCTGTCCCGGAGCGATCCGAATTATATATTCGTGTCCATCCGTTGTGAATCCACCAAGACCATTGAAGAAGATCAGGTCTTGACCTAAAGATTCAGTCGGCTTGTAGTTCTCGACCTGCACTCTCTTTTCTGGCTTTAAAAGAGGAATTGCTGCTAAGTGTCTACTCTCTCGTTCGAGCTGCTCCTCAAATGTACCCCGGTCATCGGTGAAGATGGCACGAGCTGCGGCCTGTATCAGGACTCCCGCCTCCTCTGAGATCTGGTCAGCATTTATTACGAAGACTCCACCAGATCGCTCCTTGGTACCGTTATCGGTGCTGATGGAGATCAGGCCCATAATTTCATCCTGAAGCTCCTGCCGATAGCCTGAGCTATCTTCATTCCAGATCACCAGATCCACTGCAAGTCCCATCATATGCCAGTAGGCGTGAGCCCTCAGGAGCTGATGCGCCAGATCAATATAAGACCGATTTCCAATGCGAAGGAGCACAATTGGGATATCGCCCGATATGCCATAAACCCACAGGCCTGACTGACCTTGCTGGTTCTTCAAGAGAACACGAGGACTGGCCCGCCAGTTTGAGCAGGGATAGATTATTGCGCTAACCAGGCGCATATAAAGGTTAATATCGACATTTGTGATGTTGAGCTGTTGCATGATCATCTGGTTGTGAGTCCAGGCCAGGTTGTGGACGCGCTCCGCCATGCCCATGTCGTGGTATTTGTCAATCAGTTCAATGGCCAGATCCTGCGTCTCTGCCATTCCTGTGATGAAGTTCACCCGTGACGTCTCTCCTGGATCTATCGTGACAATGCACCTGATGGAGACTATCGGATCCAAGACGGAGCCCTCGCTATCTGTTAGCCCGATTACTTCAGTCATTGCCACTGGATTGGTGACATTTCTTCCTCTACCTATGAACTTGGATCGATCCGTCTCAAAAGAAACCAGATCCTCCTCGACATTCTCCGATGCTATCAGATGCAGCATCCAGGGCGTCTTCTCCTCCTCGGACCTTGGTCGGCGAGTGCATAGGATAGCAGATCTTTTGCGCAGGATCTTTGTCTCCACGAAGAGGTTGCTAAAAGCGGGATGGGTTGCGTCTGCAGCAAAGGTCGTCAGAACGACCTCTGCATAGCTTGTCAGCTCAATCGTCCGCCTTATCGATGAGCGATTGGTGAGACTGATGCGCCGTAACTCGACGTCGTCCTCAGGCGAGACGACAACTTCTGTATAGGCATCAATCCCAAAAACCCTTGACCGAAGCTCCGCCTTCGATCCCTCGAATTTGACCTGATAAGTCTTTGTATCTTTGCACACAGGCTGATATCCTGCCGACCAGACATCATTGCTGTCCAGGTCGCGGATATACAAAAACTGTCCCTCATTGTCACGGGTAATGTCGCCATGCCAGCGAGTGACTGCAATATCCTTCCACTGGCTATAGCCTGCACCGGAAACGGAGATCATCACTCTATAATCACCGTTGGAGAGAAGATGCACATTAGGTGAGGTACTGCTTGGATCATTAAAGACCCGCATGGACCTATCACGCGCCAGCATGCCAGCTCTCCAGATTGATCGCGATGCCTCTGCTGCATGAGGATAGAAGGGCTTAGCCTTGGGAACTCGTTCTTGGAGAAGCAGATCAGCAGCCTGGAAGATGGGATTGGCCATGAATCTTCTTTGCATAGGTCGGTCTAACAAAACATAAGCCATTGAGAGAAAGCTCATGCCCTGGTGGTGGGCCATGAAGGATTGCACAGTTGCGCTTCTTTGATCTTGGATCAAACGTGAAGGAGTGTAATCTATGGCCTCGTAGAAGCCATAATTTCCCAGATAGCCCTCGCCTGCCATTCGCTGCAGATTGATGCAACCTTCTGCCGGAGAGACCATCAAGGCCAGAGCCGAGGCATAAGGTGCAATCACCAGGTCTTTGGCCAGCCCACGCTTAAATCCAATGCCTGGCACGCCGAAAGCCCGGTACTGATAGATCTGATTGACATCTACGATATTATAGCCAGACTCTGAGATGCCCCAGGGAACATCTCGTTGTTGCCCATATTCGATTTGCCGCTTGACTATCGAAATGTAGGTCTGATTGAGAAGGGTGTTCTCATAAGTCGGCATAATCAATAGTGGCATGAGGTACTCGAACATGGTCCCACCCCAGGAGAGCAAAGCCAGCTCTCCGCTGGCGGTTGTGAGCATACGACCTAAAGCAAACCAGTGCTCCTGCTTAAGCCGCCCCTGAGCTATCGCCACGTAGCTGCATAGCCTTGCCTCAGATGCTAAGAGATCATAGCAACTCTCATCGCGTTTGGAGTCATCGACGTTGTAGCCAATAGCAAGAAGTCTACGCGACTCATTGAAGAGGAAATCGTATTTTAAATCTGCCAGTTCGCTGCAGTCGAGTGCAAGCCGATCAATGGATGCGAGCCTCTCTCCAGCACGTTTTTCTGCATCCATTACCTTCTGACCGAGTTCTTGCAGCCACATCTTTTCAGTTTGGCGGTCAAAACCTTGGAAGTAGCTGCTGATTTGATCTATGATGGGCATCAGCTTTCGGGCGATATCCGAAACCTCTCTTAGCAGTGGAATGTCGTCAAGTCTGAGCAGCTCAGCTTGTAGCTCGCTTTTGCTTTCCGCCTGCTCTGTCGAGTCTTGTGCCAGAAATTTCTCTGGGAGAGGATGCTCCATAATCCACATTGGCAATTTGAGCCATGGTGCCATGAGGACCAGTTCGTCGGAATGATCCAGGAGCTGCAGCTCATAAGCTCGTATCCACTCCAATAAATCTTCATCAGCTTCAAATACCAGGCGGTCCATCATCAAAGCTGCTGCTTTTGCCTGCCGGTCCATTAATTGCCATGCCGCCGAGAGGTTGCAGGGAGGCGACTGAAGCTCAGTAAGAAATCGATCGATCTGATCGAGCACCTGTGAGGGTCTCATTCTCTCTTGATCCTGATCTACAGGCACGCTGCCTGTAGGAACACGTTCTCCGTTCACAACATCCCTTATGATCTGCAGGGTATCCTGAAGACCGTTAAACGCCTGTTCTGGCAGGATCTTCCTGTCTAAGAGTTCGATTTGCCCTTGCTGCAGAGTCAACAGATGACCTACCAGATTGCCGCTATCAACAGTCGAGATATACCTGGGTTGCAATGGTTTCAGTGAATTTATATCGTACCAATTATAAAAGTGGCCCTGGAACCGTTCCAGATTTTTCATTGTCTGAAGAGCACAAGCGTTCCGCTCTATCAACTTTCCTGCAGAGATGTAACCGAAGTCGTATGCGGCCAGGTTCGCGAGCAGTGCCAATCCAATATTCGTAGGCGATGTGCCGTTGGCAACCACTGAGCGTGGTTTCTCCTGATAGTTGTCCGGAGGAAGCCAGTGACTTTCAGGCCCCACGAATGTCTCGAAGAACTTCCATGTCTTCCTTGAAAGCTTGCGCAGGAAGATCGTCTGATCCTCGCTCAGTTTTGCCTTGGGTGTGTCAAGGGGCAGGCTGATCCACCAGGCAACAGCAGGCGCGAGGCTCCAGGAGACCAGCAGCATCCAGACGATGTTCAGCACATCAGGCCTCCAAAACATCAGATAGGTGGACATGGCAATAGCTACTGCCGGGGCTATCCACATCGACTTGTAGAATCCTGCCAGATCACTTCGCCCGCGACTCCTGGAGCTGCTTGAAGAGTTCCATTCGAGCAACCGCTTATGGGTGAATAGCAATCGACCACCGGTGCGCACAACTGCATCCAGGCTGAAGTAGGCCTCATAAGGCAGGAAGATCAGGCTGAGTCCAGCCTGAGCCAGGTATCTGACAATTGCTCACCCGACATAATGCAGGTGTTTATCCAAAGGCAGCTCGGCTGAATTATTCAGGATGGTCCGGATGCAAGCCATTACCGGCAAAACCAGAACCGTTCCTACTATCATGGAGGTCCAAAACGTTGGCTGTAGCAGCATCAACCATGCCAGGAACAACAGTAAAATCTGGGCAGGGGTTACGAGGCTACGCCTGAGGTTGTCGAAGATCTTCCATCTGGATAGCCCTGAGATCGGATTGTCCATGACCAGGCCTCCCGGGCCTGGCACGCGCATGAGCAGCCAGCTGGCAATCTGCCAGTCTCCCCTTATCCATCTATGCCTCCGGCTAACGTCTGAAGTGTAGCGGTAAGGATAGTCCTCATAGAACTGCACATCACTGACCAATGCCGCTCTGGCATAGCTTCCTTCCAGAAGATCATGACTCAGGATCAGGTTATCTGGAAAGCGTCCACCCAGAGACTGCGAGAAGGCATCCACGTCGTAGATCCCCTTTCCGGTAAAAGAGCCTTCACCGAAAATATCCTGGTAGACGTCCGAGACCTCCCGCGTGTATGGATCAATTCCCGGCTCGCCTCCGAAGAGCCTCACAAACCTCGATCGGTCTGCCTCAGGCATGCCTGAGCTCAGGCGGGGATGGAGTATGCTGTAGCCCTCAGCGACATATTGCTTCTTCTCATCGAACCTGGGATGGTTGAGTGGATGAGCCATGGTTTCCACAAGCATCCTGGCAGAGTCATAGGGCATCTTGGTATCTTCGTCAACTGTGATGACGTACTTTATCCCGGTCAGGATCGATACGTCGCCCACAATCAAGGAGAAACTATTTTCGGATCCACCTCGCAATAGAGAGTTGAGTTCCCCAAGTATGCCCCTCTTTCGCTCATACCCCCTCCAGATCTCCTCCTTAGAGTCCCACTTGCGCTGGCGGGGAAAGAGAAAGAAGATACCATCACGGTACTTTTCATTCAGTGCCTCAATTCCCTGACTGGCCATAAGTAAAAGATGCTCATCCTCGGGCACGACCTCCTGCTGTGCGTCGCCCAGGTCCGTCAGAAGGCCGAAGTGAAGATTGTTATCCCGGTTTGCCAGGTATCGAACCTCGATCCCCTCCAGCAGATCCTTAACTTTTTCAGGGTTCGTCAGAACTGATGGTACCACCACCAGCGTTCGCAGTTCTTCTGGAATGCCTGAAGAGAAGTCCATTCTGGGGAGAGCATGTGGCCTGACCATCAGAGTTGCCAGCCAATTCACCAGGCCGACCGCAGGACTGCTTATGCAGATCACCAGGAAGATGGAAGCCAAGACCAGCATCCATTCGCCTGATTCAAGCATATATGCCTGGGTCAGTATTGCAGCAGTGAAGAGTGCAGTGATCAGCGTTATCGCACCGAGATAGCAGAGCAGAGGAGACCGGTGAATAGTCCTGTTAAGTGACTCCATTTGCGGCCAGCTCATCCCGGCAGCCTTCTCAAGCTTCGGTACCCCCTTATCTATCAGGTAGAATCCAACGTGTGCACTTCGATCTTCGCTGCCCCTGATCTCTGCACTCTCCCGGGCCAGTTTTATAGCGCGAAGTGCTACCTCTTCCTCAGAATGCAAGCTGCACCTTGCGATCCTCTCAACGGTATGGCGGTAACGATCTCGGGTGGCAAAGTCCATCCGGCTATATGTGCCTCCGGGGTCAATGTGCAGCGTCTTCTCGACAACGCTCGTCCCCTCTACAAACGTCCTCCAGTCCATGGAATCAAGAAAACGAAAGCTTCCAATGCTGTTGCCTATGGAAACTTTATCAGCAGCCTCTTGCTGTATATCCTCCTGGACCAACTGGCCGATGGTCTTTCCGATCTCAGATAGACGCTCTTCAATCCATATTAGCGGGAGGGTGAGAGCCTGGCTCTGTCCTTCCAACTTTCGGGCAAATTCAGCTACAAAGGCACTGGACATTGGAGGATCCGATCTGGCCAGATCAGCCACCAGAACGATCATGTTCTTTGGATCAGTCTCTGCTATCAGAATTATCTGATCTGCCCAATGGCCTGCCAAGTTGCGGTCGATCCTTCCCTTGGCGATTCGCAAAGAGATGCGCCTCAGGTTCTCTATCAGTGCCAGGCGGAGCATGATTGCTACGGCCCACAGTTCGCCAAGGTTAAGCACTGAGATCATCTGATACGCATCCACGAAGCGTTTCAGGCTTTCTGCATCTGCCCGGCCATCGGAATGAAGAATCAGCTCCCTGACAAGGTCATAAATGCGAGGGTAGCCGGCCAGTGGCCCCCTGAGGATATGCGGCAACTCTTTGCTGTAACCTTTCGGTAGATGCCGTTTGACCATGAGAATCTGCTCTTCTATCTTATAAAAGTTGTCGAGTAGCCACTCAGAAGCCGGCGCAATCCTTTGATTTGATGCCGCAGCTTCTGTCAGCAGCTCGTTTGCCTTCAGCAAGATCGCCTCGTTCTCAGCCAGCCTGGGCAAAAGTAGGTCCTTGCCGGGCATTAGATCAACCTGATGGCGTTCTGCCAGCGCCTTTGCATGCCGCTCCAGTTGGTCGGTGCTAAGCAGATCTGATCGCAGCGGCTGCTCATAGCTGTACTGGTGTGGGAAGGCATTACTGTCGAAGCGCGCCTTAAGGCGGTTTATGCTCCTTTGAACTTGATTTTGACTTAGAATCAATTATCGACACCCGTTAGTTGCAAAGTGGTTGAATATAGGTTGTCTGCCATCTGTTGGCAGGAAGGTCTCCTAGCTCCAACTGAATGAAAAGAGTTAAGAGCTTAGAGCGGTCCACAAGGCAATTAGTCGACTGCATGCTTTGAATAGTTTTCCCACATCTCCCGGGTAGGTCCATAAAATTCGAAATTTGTTGATCTTACAAATTGGGATTTATAACTTGATTATATTAGAATAGAAAGGGAGTATGAGCCTTCGTAGCGAAAGGGAGTAATTCAGGGGGAAGGCTCCAAGATATTACGTGTATTTTTAACTATTTAAGTTTAATTAAATGTGCGTCGGCACATTCTGCCCTGAAAATAGTCATCATAGTAATATCCCTATTCTTGATAGTAATAGCAGGACCTTTTAGGTCCCAGAAATTCCTGCAGGCTCCATCTCTGCCAGCCTGGCCACTGCGTATGCCGGGAACACATCTGATATTTCTGCCCCATACCTCTGCGACAGCCGCAGGCAATCCAGCCCCAGGAATGCCGCCGCCTCAGCGATCAGCCTTTCGCCGATTCCCGCGGCAGCCACGCGTGTCAGGCCGTGCTCTTTCGCTTTTCTTTCCATGGCCGCGACGAGAATATTTTTTTGCCTCTGGCAAGCCTGCTTCGCTATGGCCAGGGCTGCAGCCTCGCCAATCTCCTCGAGGTCGGCGCACACACAGCGCGCCAGCCGGCGAAGCACTGCATCCCTGTCTTTTCCGGCTCCGTCCGGAGTTTCGCAGGAATAGCGCTCTGCGGAGATCCGGTCCAGGCCCAGGCGGGCGTCGGCCATGATCGCGAAAAGCTCTGGCGCAAGGGGCACCTTCTTTCCTCCGATCCTGGCCGCGGGCAGCAGGGCATCCAGCCGCGTTCTCAAAAGGCCCGTGTAGACCAAATCGCCCCCGGCCAGGCGCAAAAAGTCCGTCTTCGCTGCCAGCGCCTTTCCTCCTCGGAGAGGTATGAGGTCTGTGGTGGTGCTGCCCATATCCACAAAGAGGCAGTCTCCCGCCTCGCGTGCCAGTAAGGCCGCAGACGCTGCCCAGTTGGCTGCGGCCAGATCCATGCAGTCCGTCCAGGCAAAGCCATTCACGCCCCAGAAGTAGACCGGGCAGGAAAAAGCTCGCTTCACTGTTGTCGCAAGGCTTGAAATGCCCTCTCTCTTGGTTGAGAAGCAGTCGGCCAGCTCGCCCGTGATGACCACAGCCACAGCCTGCGGCCGGCGCGCAGCAAAGCAGCCCAAAACCTCATCCAATGGAGCATGCTTCCAGAGAGGCAGGTAGACGCTTTTTGCGAATAACCCATCCGAGCTTGCGGCTTTGGTGTTGGCTCCTCCGATATCCAGGCCCAGGATCATGGGTTGGCTTGAGGCTCTTTGAACCATAAAAGCTTTAGGTCGGAAGATATCTTTAAGCCACCAACTTTCGGAGATCATGATCATGGCTGCCAAGGAGAAGTTTGCTGAGCCCACTTATCTGGAATGTGGATTCGGAGAGCTGGAGTATAAGGTCATAAAGTCGGAGATATGCTGCCGTTGCGGCACCTGCGAAGCCTTCTGCCCCAGAATTGAGCACGTGGAGAACAAACCCGCTCTGGTAAATTACGATCCCCTCTGTGGCCTGTGCTTTACATACTGCCCCAGGACATTCCTGGACATGGCAGCAATGGAGTCCAAGCTATTCAGCCGGGCACGAAATGCGGATGAGGCCCTGGGAATCTACAAGAATGCCTTTTCAGCTCAGGCGTTGCCCGCGAAGGCCCAGGCCCAGGATGGCGGTGTGGTCACTGCCTTGCTGCTATCAGCTCTGCAGTCGGGCATGATTGACTGCGCCATTGTTACAGGCAGGGATGAAGAGTGGAGAACTGTGGCCAGTGTCGCCACCACTGCCGGGGAGATAGTCGCCTGCGCCGGTACCAAGTACACCATCTCCAACAGTGTCCTGGCTGTGAAGGATGCTCTGGAGAAGGGCTACAAGAAGATCGGATTTGTGGGCACTCCCTGCCAGATTCAGGGGCTACGAAAGGTCATGCTTTTGGATGAGCCCTACCAGTTCGGTCAGGACAAGATAGCGCTCCTGGTCGGCCTCTTCTGCATGGAGAACTTCGACTACGATGCACTCATGAACGGCCTGGTTAAAGGCAAATTCGGGCTCAATCCCAGGGATGTGGGCCGTTTTGAGATCAAGAAGGGTATGTTCCGGGTGATTGATAAGACCGGCAAGGCCCATGAGGTCAAGATCGAGGAGACGGATGCCTTCACATTCACTGGATGCGGTCCATGCTTTGACTTTGCCAGCGAGCTGGCCGACATCTCTGTGGGCAGTGTGGGCTCGGGCGAAGGTTGGTCTACCGTCCTAACCCGCACGGATGTTGGAGAGAAACTTTACGCTGCCACTCTGGCGGCAGGCGCGGTGGCGCAGAAGACAGTATCCGATAAGGGTCTGGCTCTTGCCAAAAAGCTGGCTGCGGGAAAGGTCAGCCGCTTTGAGAGCAAATGCATTGAGATGAATGTGAGTGGCATCATCCGTTAAATAAAGGACTGCTGATCTCATATGCTCTCCGTTGGGCTGGCTGGAAAGCCTAATTCCGGCAAATCCACCTTTTTCAAGGCAGCAACCCTGGTAGAAGTGGATATTGCCAACTATCCGTTCACGACTATCGACGCCAACCACGGCGTTTCCTATGTGCGCGTGCCCTGTCCCTGCAAGGAATTGGGCATCAAGGACGGCTGTGGCCGGTGCAAAGACGGTCAGCGTTTCATAGCCATCGAGCTGATTGACGTGGCCGGCCTGGTGCCGGACGCCCATCTAGGAAAGGGCCTGGGAAATGAGTTTTTGGATGCTCTGCGCGTAGCGGAAGCTGTAATTCATGTGCTGGACGCCTCGGGTGGAACAGACCTGGAGGGAAATCCTGTCGGGATCGCCAACCATGATCCTATCACTGATGTCAAGTTCCTGGAGTATGAGATCAGCATGTGGCTGAACGGCATTCTCAAACGCAACTGGGACAGGCTGATGCGTAACTACAAGGGCATTGGAGGCAAACCTGAGCAGGTTCTCATTGAACAGATGGCCGGCGCTGGTGTCTCGGATAGCCAGGTCCGCCGTGCCGTAGGGGAGATTAAGAAAGATCTGGGATTCTGGAAGGATGAGGATGTGCTCCGCTTTGCCAGCCTCCTTCGTGCTTACAGCAAGCCCATGATACTTGCTGCCAACAAGATGGATATAGCGCCTCCCGAGAACGTCAAGAAGCTTCTGGCCCTGAAAGATGAGCTGGTAATACCGGTGAGCGGGTCTGCGGAGATTGCGCTACGCATGGCCGAGAAGGCGGGGCTTATCAAATACATGCCGGGAGATCCCGACTTTGAGATTGTGGGCCAGCTCAATAACGCCCAGACAGCGGGCCTGGAGAAGATCCGGGCACTTATGAAGCAGTATGGCGGAACTGGGGTGCAGCAGTGCATCAACCGGGCAGTCTTCGAGCTTTTGGACTACATCGTGCTCTATCCGGTGGAGGATGAGAATAAATATTGCGACAGAAAGGGCGTAATCCTGCCCGATGCTTTCCTCATGAAACGGGGCAGCACGGCTCGGGATCTGGCCTTCCGGGTCCATTCGGATATCGGAGAGAGCTTCCTCTTTGCCATCGACGGCAAGAGCAAGATGAGGCTGGGCGAGAAGCACGAGCTGAAGGACGGGGACGTCATCAAGATAGTGTCGACGAAATGAGTATCTGCGGCGGGGCACCCCGAACCAAGTTAAAAAAGCATCTTAGGCCCCGCTTTGTAAAAAAGAATCCGGCTAAGCTGATCCGAGCTCAATTTGAATATATATGCTCGAATAGTTCTTCTCTTTTTCCTAAGGATGTTATCGTTGTATTACAATAAAAAAATTCCTCGATATTGAAAATATAAAAATTTTTAATACTTTTTTATAGAGGGTTCTTTTACTTATTGCCAAAACTTATTAATACTTCAACGTAATAGCACGGAAACTATCATAGGTGTAGAATATTAGAAATGAAGGCAGGAATGATAGCTTTGAGAAAAATCTCATTTAATTATTTTTTTATAATATTTTTATCTCTTATCATAATAGGTCTACAATTTGTGTTGCCATCTTGCTCACTTTGTCCTGAGTATTGTGATTTTAGCAATTTAAGTTCATCAAAGTTTCTGCACGCAGGTCCTTTCTATGGAAACTGGCATCCTGAAAACGGAATGCTGAAAGTCGGTGGGGGTCTCAATAGTAATTTTGGATTTATGTTAAATCAACCAGCGTATATTTCCTTTGATTGGAAATCAGACTTAGGAAAAGAAGGTGGCACATTTATATTCAAAGGGTCCGGAGATCAGTGCAAAGGAGACTCATGCCCTCCAGTTAGTCATTTTTTAAGTCCAGGAAACATTGAATGGCAAATTCTTGGAACAGGGTTTGGATATCTTGACAATTTGAGCATAGTTTATCTAAACGACTCCTGCGATAAAATTTATTCAGAGCGAGATGTAACCAATACAGGACCAACTGATACGCCATCCGGCAGGCTTAATGAAACCGAAAATTTCAAACCAAAAGAAGTGTACAAAGATATGTTCAACTCG
The DNA here is from genome assembly GCA_964506745.1 of uncultured Methanotrichaceae archaeon. Lineage (GTDB taxonomy): Archaea > Halobacteriota > Methanosarcinia > Methanotrichales > Methanotrichaceae > Methanothrix. Next base: position 34,726 of record CAZDLZ010000017.1, read on the forward strand.
ACGTATGTCAAAGTCGACCCCTTAAATTACAATGAAGATAAATATATTTTTAAAAATATAAATAACGCAATACAAGCCGTGGATGATTATGGTACGATTGAATTAGAAGAAAGTAATTACAAAGAGCAAGTAATTATAAATAAGCCTTTGACGATAAAAGGATCTAGAAAAGAAAATGTTATATTAAATGACATAAGGAATAATTCTACAATTTTGGTCCAAGAAAATGATGTAACTATAGAAAATCTAACGATTAAAGGATATACTAATGCGATATATCTCGAACATGTTAGCAACTGCACGATAATACACAACGTGATAGAAAACTCGGTTGAAACCGGGTTGTTATTAAAGTATTCAAATGAAAACAATATAAGTGATAATTTAATAAATGATTGTAAGGTATCTGGAATCGCAATAGACTTCTCCGACAATAATCTCCTAGATCTTAATATAATTAAAAATTGTCTTGCAGGGATTGCTGTTTATTCATCTAAAGAAAATATTTTTAAAGAGAATAATAAATTTAGTTTAATTAATTGTACTTTTCTTTGCATAGATTCGTCATTAAATGAATATCCGAATGGATATGCAAATTGCACAAAAAAAATTGATGGAAAAGAACATATTTGTATGTTTTATAAAAATAATAACTCATGTGTATTCGGAGAAAAATGATAAATAAACTAAAATTTATCAAAATCATTTTTCTATATTCGATACTTGCGTTATTATTTGCAAATATTTGTTATGGAGAAGACGGCCATTCAGAGTTATCAAAATCAATAAATAAAATAACTAATGGAATTAAAAAGGGTGTGTCTTCAGAATTATCAAAAACAATAGGTCATTTTTCAGATAGTGATGATAAAGAATCCTCAATCAAGAAAAAACCTATTTTGAATGTAATATCTAATGCCAATCCTATCAAAATATATAGGGGCAACTATGTCGAAGTTACATATATTATAGAAAGTCCGCGTTCAGAAGCTGCTATTTCAGGTATTTTAATTAATGTCCCTACGGATTTTGAAGATATCGCAATCGTTAATATGGATCATGTGGATAAAAGCGAATTTAAGAAAAATCCTCACCAAATCTTTTTGACAGGAAAATTAGATCACAAGAATCCTTTAAAACTTATGTACACAGCCAAAGTTCCATTTGATGCGTCATTAAAAACATACAACATGAGTGAGCAATTCAAGTACGAAAAAAAAGCCTGTACAGCAAGTGCTATTTTAGAGATTCAAAATAATTTGCCAAAAGAACTTGAATTTAATATAATAAGCAATCCAAATTACATAGTTTCTAAAAAAAATACTACAACTTGTTTTGCAGAATCGAACATCGCTTTTAAGTATGGAATTGTAGATGAGGAGAGAAATGGAATTACATTTAATATTTCAATAAACGACCCTCAATTTTGGAATAGAAGCCTTAATGCTTATTCATCAAATATTGAATATGGAAATATCGCAACAGGTAATTATTCAATTAATATATCCGCAAGAGACAACGATGGTGGAGAATATGTATGCCAAAGAACTCTCATAATCAAGGAAGAGACATACAAACAAGATTTTGCAGATAAATTTTTACCACTAATTATTATTTTTTTGGTATTACTACTTATATGTTTATTTGGATTCAAATTAAATGAAAATATATGTACCAAAATATTCAATCATTGGCCTGTAGTAAAATATATTTTAATTTCATTTTTACTATTTTGGATAGTAGCTCCTGAAATATTTAAAAATATTTTTTTATTAGAAATTAATTTTTTGACCTTTGTCATAGTGATTTACTTTTTCTTATCAATTTTTGCTATTGGCCTTATAGAAATCAATTTTTCAACATCCATTTCTACGTCCAAAGAATGCAGCTTGCCTAAGAAGGATTTTTCTAGAATAATCCGAGAGTGCTTAACAAAATGTATTTTAACTCTTTCAGTTATTTTCTGCATGACAATCGCGGTATTAATAGTTGGCTTTAGCTTACCTTTTAGTTTTGCTAATACTGAAATAGATACTCATTATAGCTACGTTTTTTACTATTATAGTGCAGTAGTACAGCTATTTGGCACAATCCTGTCTATCGTAGCCATGTTTACTATATGGTATATGCAAGATAGAAACATTTTAAAAGAAAATAAAGATCAAATTATTAAACGAATCAAAGACTTCATGTTTCTTTATATGTCTGTTATTCTTTTATCATTATGCGGATTAGCACTTGAGAGGATTCCTCTTCTAGATGTCGTCGGCAAAATGGACACCATCGCAAGCAGCAGCGCTGTATTCATCTTCGAGACTACGATGCTGCTAACAGCCCCTGCAATGGCAGCACTTTTCAGATTAGCCTCATGGTTTATGGATTCAGAAGAAGATCTCACCAAAGAAGATTCAAATAAATTCAGTAATAAATCTCAAAAAACGAGATCTGTATCAGTTTTCAATAAGTGTAAAAAATAATAATATAATATTTATCTAACAATAATTATGATATCTTGCAGGCTATCTTGCAAGGAGGGCGATTGACACCAAGGGATGGTCAATGCATAATGCGAAAAGATTTTTTCTTTTTGCCACCACGCAAACACCTTAAATAGAAGCTGGATAATCCAACCAGCCGATTATGGCGCTCAGAATGATGCAGATTTTGTTTTCAATCTTCTTCCTATTCAGCCTCGCCGCCGCAGATATGCCTGCCTCATTCTATCAGGCCATGGAGAGTGTCAAGACCGAAGATACTCTTTGTGTCAAGAACTATGATGCCGGGGCGAGCGTCACCGAGTCTTACAAGGATTTCGAGCACCTGGACAAGGAGACCGAGGTAGTCAGCCGCTCCTACAACACATCCAACAACGAAAAGGACTACACGCGGGGCAATGCCTCCCTGGAGGTCAACTTAAATTCCAATGTCATCGGAAAGGCCCACATCGCCTGGCAGTCCAAAGATATGATGGCGGACTACATGGGCCGCCATGCCGTCTACAGCCGCGCCACCGAGGATCTGACAGGCGTATTTAGCATCGAGAAGTTCATCCAGCTCTGGTCCAACAGCACTCTTGGCTCCGTGAGCCTGGACTGGCTGCCCTGCAGTTAGATTCCTTTTCGCTCTCGAAAGAATCAAATCCTTGAACATCTTTAAGCGTCCAGAAGGAATGCTCATGAAGGTTCTTGTCAGTGATTCATTGGCCGAGGAAGGCGTAGAGAGGCTTTTGTCGGGAGCGGACGTTGATGTCATCACCAATCTTTCCCCTGAGGAGCTAATCGAGAAAATAAAGGATTATGATGCTCTGGTTATCCGTAGTGGGACCAAGGTCACCGCTGATGTCATTAAGGCAGCAGACAGGCTCAAGGTTATCGGCCGTGCCGGTGTGGGCATTGACAATGTAGATGTGGAGGCCGCTACAAAAAGAGGCATCATCGTGCTCAATACCCCTGGCGGAAACACCATATCTGCTGCCGAGCACACCATCGCCATGATGATGGCCCTGGCCCGAAACATCCCCCAGGCCAATGCTGCATTGCATAAGGGCGAGTGGAACCGCAAGAAGTACACAGGTGTCGAGTTCTTCAACAAGACCCTGGGCGTGGTGGGTCTTGGCCGGGTGGGCGCAGAGGTGGCGGCGCGCATGAAGTCCTTTGGCATGCAAATTCTGGCTTATGATCCTTTTGTCACAGAAGAGAGGGCCAAGCAGATGGGCATCACTATGGGTGATCTGGAGACTGTGCTGCGTGGCGGCGACTTCATCACCGTGCATACGCCCCTCACCAATGAGACGAGAAACCTCATCGATGAGGATGAGTTCAATATCATGAAGCCTGGCGTTCGCATAGTCAACTGCGCCCGGGGCGGGATCATCAACGAAGCGGCTCTGGCCAAAGCCGTAGCGGATGGAAAGGTGGCAGGAGCTGCCATCGATGTCTTTACCAAGGAGCCGCCCACCGGAAATCCCATGCTGGATCAGGAGAAGATCATAGTTACGCCCCATCTGGGAGCCTCCACCGCCGAGGCGCAGGTCAATGTGGCCCTGGCTGTGGCCAACCAGATCCTGGCCATAGCCAGAGGCGGCCTGCCCACCAATGCCATCAACATGCCGGCCATCTCACCGGAGACTCTGGCCGTCATGGAGCCGTTTATGAAATTGGCCGAGAAGATGGGCTCTTTGCTTGGACAGCTTGTGGGAACCGGCTTTGATACACTGGAGCTGATTTATAGCGGAACGCTGGCCGAGAAGGACACAAGGCCGGTGAGCATATCAGCCATCATAGGTCTGCTCGGCTGCCTCATGGGAGACGGCTCCGTCAATTTCGTTAATGCCCAGAGGACACTCAAGGAGATGGGAGTCAAGCTCCTGGAGAGCAAGACTGAATCTGCCAACGGATACAGCAATGCCATTACCCTGAAGCTTACCAAGAACGGCTCGGAGAGCGTCGTGCAGGGCACGGTTTCCGGAAACAAGGAGAAGCGCATCGTTCAGCTCAATGAATACCATACCTACATTCCCTCAGAAGGAGATATGGTGATAGCCATTATCGAGGATCGGCCCAACATCATCGGCCCGTGCTGCGTGGTTCTGGGTGAAGGCAAGATCAACATCGGTGGAATGCATGTGGGACGCATAGCGGAAGGTAAGCCCCAGCTCATGGTGCTGAGTGTGGATCATCTGGCAACTGACGAGATCATGAAGAAGCTGTGTTCTGTGCCAGGAGTATCCAGCGCCAAGATGGTGGAGCTGTAAGGCATCTACTGTCAAGAAGCCTGGACATTTGAGCAAGAGCGGCCCGGTCAGGCATGTGAGAGCCCTGGCCGGATGCACTTGTTTGCATCATGTCACAGCGGATATAAACCGGAAAAATAAGACAATAGTTGCGAGTGAGGAGAGTAAGCCCCCTTCTGTTCATGACGGCATTCGGCTTAGCGCCATACCCGAGCTTGGCTGGACGTCCGTGATTTCAGCTCTATTTTGGCTTGCACCCACAGGGTTTCGCCGTTTCATCCGCTTCCCGCGCGACCTCAACCTTGCGGCATCATCGCTTTAACGCGGAGCGGTCTCGTTTCTGTGCCAGAGCCGGAGCTCTCGCCCCACATCCTTTGGGGGGATGTCTGTGTGTCCAGTGGTGGGGGGACTTTCCACACCGGCCAGAGTTGGCCAGCGGCAGCCGCCCTTCCTCTCTCGCTATTGCTGATTTGGTGAACAATATATAAGGCTATGCTCGAATGCCATTGCTCGAATGAATGCAAAATCATTATTGCGAATTACTTCAAGTATTCTTCCATGAGGAGCAATGCACAGTACTTTCCGCACATGGTGCAGGTCTCCGCCTTATCTTGATGATGAATCTCCCTGGCCCTATCGCCATCGATGGCGGCTGTAAACTGCCCTTCCCAATCCCTCGCCCTTCGGTGCCCTGCCAGGATTTGGTCTTCTGGTCTTGGACCGTATTTCAGGTTGTCTCCCACGTGAGCTGCTATTTTGAAGGCTACAACCCCTTCCCTCACCTGGTGCACATTGGGAAGAGCCAGGTGCTCGGATGGTGTGATATAGCAGAGGTAATCGGCTCCTGCCCCGGCAGCAAGAGACCCGCCCACAGAGCCCGAGATATGGTCATAACCTACGCCGATGTCGATGGGCAGTGGGCCCGCGACGAACAGAGGCCGGTGATCGGTCATCTTCTTATAATGGGCGACGTAAGCCGCGATCTTCTCAGGGCTGACATGCCCGCCCATTCCCTCGATAATGACCTGAACACCCAGCTCGTTCGCTCTCCTGGCCAGCCTGGCATTCATCTCCATCTCCATCTCTTGAGGGCCGTCCATCTGGTCGTGAATACACCCGCTTCTCATGGTGTTTCCCAGGGAAAGTACCACATCCTTCTCAGATAGAATCTTGCATATTTCGTCAAAATGGGATCGGAAAGGATTTTCCATGCGGTTTTGCAGCATCCATGCCGATGTAAAGGACCCGCCTTTGGATACCATGCCCATTATCCTCTTCGAATACCTAAGCTGCTCCAACATCTCAAGGGTGAATCCCGCATGAACAACGACAGATGAAATCCCCATGCGGACATGCTTATTGATCATCCGGATAAGATCTTGATCTGCTACTTCCTGAAAAGAGCCCTTCTCGACAACGGTTTGGTATATCGGCACAGTCGTCAAAGGAAGATTTGTCTCATCCAATATTCTCTGTCTTATTGCATCGATATCTCCGGCCATTGATAGGTCGGATATCGTATCCGCTCCGTATTTTTCTGCGACCCTTGCCTTCTCAACCTCAATATCCGGATCAAAAACATCCGCAGAAGTCCCAATGTTGGCATTTATCTTTGTCTTCAGACCTTCGCCTATCCCCAAAGAGGCCTTTTTATCCCGCTGCATTATTACGATGCGTCCGGATGCGATCTGTTTGCGCAGAAAATCGGCCTTCAATCCTTCTTTTTCAGCCACTTCACTGATAACAGAGGTCTCTTTGCCGGCATTTGCAGCCAGGAAAAGGTTCTTGTTCATGGGACTCTCTTTGCAGCGTCAAATTATGGTATCTATTTCTGGATACTTAAACTTCTCCAAATACACTTATATCCCACAGCGATTTTGTTTATCACAATGGCCCGAGATCAGAAAGATTACTACTACCGGCTGGCAAAGCAAGAGGGCTATAGAGCCCGCTCTGCCTATAAGCTGCTGCAGATCAATGAGAAGTTTAACATCATCAAGCGAGGAGACAATGTGGTTGATCTGGGGGCTGCGCCAGGCGGCTGGCTACAGGTGGCGGTCAAGCTTTCTGGGGGCAAAATCGTGGGCGTGGACCTGGAGGGCATATCTCCCATCCCGGGCGTCAGAACTTTTCAGGCGGACATAACCAGTGAAAGCACCGTAGATCTGGTAAAGGAAGCCCTGGGCGGGGATGCGGATGTGGTGATCTGCGATGCCGCACCTAACCTTACGGGTGCCTGGCACAGGGACCATGCAGTCTCCGTCGACCTGGCTCGATCGGCTCTTAAAATGGCCAAGAAGCTCTTGAAGCCGCGGGGAAATTTTCTGGTCAAGGTATTCCAGGGTGACCTGTTTCTGGACTATTTAAACGATGTCCGCAAGGAATTCTCATCCGTTCATGCTCATTCACCGCTTGCATCCAGAAAGGAGAGCGCGGAGACTTATGTCGTGGCCAAAAAGATGCTCACAGGTCCGGTTAGAAGAGGCGATATTCTGGACGTGCAGATAGAGTATTTGGGCAAATCAGGAGACGGTGTAGCCTTGGTAGAGGGCTTCGCGATCATAGTAAGGAAAGCCCAGCAAGGTGAGACGCTGAAGGTGAAGATCGATGCTGTCAAGCCCAATTTTGCCTTCGCCGAAATACTGGAGAGAAAGGGTTAATAACCAATCCAAGAAAAACAGAAGAGAAGGCGATGCTATGGAAGACAATGCCGTAATTTTTGTCGGAGACAAACCAGTCATGAACTATGTTCTTGCCGTAATGACCCAGTTTAACAAGCCGGTCTCCACAGTAACGCTGAAGGCCAGGGGACGTGCCATCTCCCGGGCAGTGGATACGGCTGAGATCACAAGGAATCGATTTATGCTCAATATCATTGTCAAAAACATAACCATCGACACGGAGGCCATACAGAGCGAGGATGGCAAGACGGTGAATGTCTCTTCGATGGAGATTGTGCTGGCCAAGACTTGATTTTCGATGAAGATTATTGAGGTTATCGGCTACTTCACCACAATGCAGGCATTCTCATCGAAAGGATTTGTTCTCATAGCCAGGGAGAACAAATACGGATAGTTGGAATTAAGATATCTCATGTAGGACATCCACTCCATGACCAGCAGGTGACACGCTCTTTCAATGTCACCGGCAAGATGCTGGTAATCGGAATCAGGCAACTGATGAAATTCCTTACGGTGCTCCAGTTCCTCAGTCAGGTGGAATACTGATCGAAGCAGATTGGTAAAGCTCTCATTTTCCAGCAATAAGGGGTTTTCCAGCAGTCTCAGGAAAAAACCCCTTTTAGAGCTCAAATAATTGGTTAGTGCCTTGATATCGATCCTCTTGAGATCGATGCAGTAATTGTGATTCCCAAATTTGTTTTGCACTCTTACAAATTCCTCGTCGGACCACTGGTTTATTTTCACCAGATCCCCACTAAGTCGGCAGAGGTTTGTGTCACCACCGGAAAGATTGGTTAACAGCCAGATTCCAGCCTCGCTAAAAAATACTCCCACTACGATATTCATTTTCTCCAGCTTATTCTGCTTGGCTCTATTGGCAAGCAACCGATTGAGAATCAGAGTCACGAGCAGTACATTCAATGGCAGATAGCCCAAAGAGTTGAAGATGTAGTTGAAGATATTTTCAGCATCATCTGTAATCAGGTACTTTATGCAGTAAATGATAATAGACAGGAAGATCAAGCAAATGCCAAGGCGCGCTTCCCAGCTAAGCTTCATTTTTGTTGCTCATCTCCAAAGCCAAAGCTACTAATTCTTGATCAATGGCTAAAAGAGTATCGATATCTTTACCTAGAATAGTCGCTTCTGAGAAAAAGGTGATTATATGTTTCCAGGACTTGGAGGATTAGGCGGAAGGGGCGGCATGAGCCCCAAGAAGATGAAGGGCATGTTGAAGAACATGGGCATTGATATCAATGAGCTTGAAAACGTCTCCGAGGTTGTCATTCGCATGCCCGACAAGGAGATTGTCATAACCAACCCTTCTGTCGCGATCATGGATTCCCACGGCACACGCAGCTACCAGATATCAGGTGATGCCTCTGAGCGCGCGCCGTTCGGCGCCGATCAGGTGACTGCACAGGAGACTCCCCTTGAGATTCCCGACTCGGACGTGCAGCTTGTTGCAACTCAAACCGGCGCGAACTTGGCACAGGCGAGATCTGCTCTGCAGGAGGCTGGAGGGGATCTGGCTGCCGCCATAATGAAGCTGGCTTCAAAATGATGCAGCAATAAATGATGCAGAAATTGCAGGACAGGAGGGGCAAAGCCTCTCTTTGTCGCTTGCAGGATTTTCAAATCGGGGCCTTTCCACTTGGCAAGTATGACAGACACACTTCGCGATCCCGTTCATGGGGCCATCCAGATAGATGAGCTGGAGCGACATCTCATCTTGTCCTGGCCGGTGCAGCGACTGAAAGGAATTAAACAGCTGGGTCTTGTGGAGACCGTCTATCCCGGTGCGAGCCATAGCAGATTTGAGCATTCTCTGGGAACCATGTACATGGCCGGACGGATGGCCGGGCACCTGGGCTTCTCTGGAGACGAGGTGCGAAAGGTACGCCTCGCCGGACTGTTGCATGATCTGGGCCACTCGGCTCTTTCTCATGCCGTGGAAGGGGTTCTTCGCCGAAACCCGGACATACAGCCCACCCTGGCAGGCAGGCGTGTTTCCAGACATGAAGAGTTCACCCACCAGATCATAGCAGCTCATCCCTTCGGAGAAGAGACTTTACAGATCGCGAAGAGAGATTTCGGCAACGTCGATAGTTTATTTCAGGAGATCGCGGACATAGCTTCCGGCTCCAGGCCTCCTCTGGGCCAGATCATTGTGGGCGATCTGGATGCAGACAGAATTGACTTTCTTCTGCGCGATTCGCACCACTCTGGCGTTTCCCTGGGTCTCGTGGATACCGACCAGATACTACAGGCTCTGACCATCAGCAACGGCCGCATTGTGCTGGCAGGAGTAGGCGACTATCGAGCCGAGATGTCCCAGACAGCGGCTGAATCGATGCTCATTGCCCGGGCCCATCACTACAATGCACTCATCTATCATCCAACCGTTCAGTCCATCCGGGCTATGCTGCTGGCCGCATTGGAACGCGCCTTGAGCCTGGTGGATGCTGATGAGGCTAAGAGCAGCATTGTTTTGTTCTTCCGGGAATATACGGACCCCGATCTTCTGGATTTCATACGGCTGAGGGGAGACAACACCTCTCGAGATCTCCTGGCGCGCATAAAATATGGCAGGGAGTTTCCACTGGCGGCCAGGTTTGACCACAGGTCTCTGTCACCGGATATCAGAATGGCTCTCTCCACGGTTTCCCGCCACGGGCGCATGAGAAAGCTCTTCGAGGACGCACTCGGCAAAAAATATGGTGCATTGGTGGATGTCACTGTGGGCAGCGGAGTGCCCCGTTCCATGAGAACGGAGGCGAATGGATTCTTTTATGATGAGTCGGCCCTGGCTGCGGGTCTGGTCAAATCTCTGACCCGCCAGATCGCTATCTCATTCTTCTCGGATGATATGCCGGAGATATCGAAAGAAGAGGTGAGAAGCCAGGCAGAGCGGCTCCTCACCTTTATTCGCTCCGAAAGCTACCTTCCCATTGACGGGTTACTGCTGCTGTTTTATATCCTGCACCGGATGCTCTCCGAGACTTACGGCCAGAAGATCCTCGTTCCCAGGATCAGAAACATAACCTGGCTCTATCGGACAGTGGCCAGGATTAAGGATCTGGGGACTGCCAGCCTCTCTGGCCTTTTCGACTATTCTTTTCATTCCGACTATGGTTTTCCCTACAGCGAGAGGCTCTTTGAAGACATTCAGATCCTGGTGGCCAACGGTATGATCTATCAGGACGCGCGGCACTACGAGCTGGATTGCCAGTGGCGGCAACGATACGAGTACATGCTGACTGCCGAAGGCATAAAGTACGCCGAAAAGGTGGCAGCCTCTTACAGCAAAGAAGCGGAGGGCCTGGCCAATCACCTTCGATTAGAGAAGCATAACATTCCTTATGATGTGGTAAGCCTTTATCTCAAGAGATATACAGGCAAAAAAATGTAAGATTAGATTCGTCTGGCAGTCAGCTTAGACAAGTAGCTTGCCGGACAAAAAAATGGTTTTAATTCATCTGGTGCTGCTTAAAGGGAGACTGCTCGTATGTCTCGACTTCTGTTGTAGGTGTCCATGCATCATTCAAGAACTGATAGATGCTCTCACCCGTCCAGGCAATTGTCTTGTCCTTTCCTGCGGCACTGGCAGTGTAAACCGGAGACTCGGGTGCAGGAGAGGTGTAATTATCATTCAGGAAATCGTAAATAGCATAGTTGGAGCTATTCAGGGTGGTGTTGTTGCGGGTCATGTTTCTCAACACGCCAGATGCTTGGCTGGCCAGTGGAGCTACGAAGGTGCTCGGCGTCCAGCTATCATTGAGGAAAGCAGCCATTGAAGGCGTGGTCAACAGCGACGTTTCAGCCGGTTCAGGCGTAGCTGCTGGTTTATCTAATAAACTTGGTCCTACTGGTGCGGCTATTGTAGCGGGCATTATCCCAGCTAGAGCTACCAGAGCAATTAGCACAAGTGTAATATGTTTCATGGGGCCTTCATTATTCCTCAGGTACCCATAAAGCTTTCCGTCGGTGGGGCCGGTTCCGGACAATGGATAATCGGCATTGGATATTTATTTTCAGTCACCCAGGGCTTTGAGCTCGGATGTGGTCGCATCTGGGTGCTGCATCAGGTATGAGGCCACAGCTTTGCGGTGCACCAGGCGACAGCTCACGCAGCTCCAAAACCTCTTTCCTTTTTTGGTTCTCACATACTTGCCAAGCTCTTCATCCTTGCATGGATACAGGGGGCAGAAGCAGTGTGTACAGTCCTGATCAGGAAAGTGGTGGCAGGGATAATACTGGCAATTTTCTTTTCCTGTAGCCTGCACCGGCTGGTCGGCTACCTCCCGGATCAGGCATGGGTCATCGGTTACCAGACCGTCAGCCCCCAGGCGGAGGAGCCAGCTCGCCTCTTCTTTGCTATTGACGGTCCAGGGAAAGACAGATATTTCCTGCCTATGTGCTTCCTTGAAAAGCCTGGCATTAACCCGCCTGGGAAAAATGGCCGCAGCTTTTGCCAAAACAGCCAATTGGACCGGATCTATGGGCAAAGATGAGATGATGATGCCAGTCTTCAGATCCGAAATGTCCGATAGTTCGCGCAGACTGGTATGGTAAAAGGAGGTCACCATGCATTTCTTGCCGGAAAGATTTTCGGCCACCAGTCCCTCCAGGCCCTCTTCCTTCATCTCCACCACCAGGCCCAGGCCAAGCTCCTTTGCCAGGATTACGGCCTCTTTTAGCGTTGCAATCCTATGGCTTTCTATGCACGAACCGGTGTGCCCTATCACATCGAGGGCTCTAAGCTCCTCCAGGCTGAAATCTTCGACCAGGCCTTTGCCATTGGTGGTTCTGTCCACCCGTTCATCATGCATCAAGACCAGTTCGCCGTCGCGAGAGAGCCTCACATCCAGCTCCACGTAGTCTGCTTTGCATAAAGCGGCAGCCCTGATGCCCGCCAGGGTGTTCTCCGGGGCCTTGGCCGCAGCCGCCCGGTGACCTATGACTAAAGCCATTAGCCAGGAAACGATTGGAAAATATATGACTTTTTGCATAAAGCTGGCAAAGGATTATACTTCTAGAAGGACAGGAGTGAACACTAATGCTGGATAATCTGGATAGGTTTTGTAGCCTTAAGAGGGATATCGCACAGATCAATATAGATCCCCTGCAGAGGGGCGGGATTCTGACAGAGCAGGCGCGTGCAGCTCTGATAGAATGGGGAGACGGTTACTCAGTCTGCGACTTTTGCGCGGGAAGGCTGGACCACATCAAGAATCCACCGGTCGAAGAGTTCGTGCATGACGTTCTTCCTGAATTCCTGGGCACGGATGAGGTGCGCGTCACCCACGGGGCACGCGAGGGAAAGTTTGCAGCCATGCATGCCCTTTGCGAGAAAGGCGACTGGGTAGTAATGGACGGTAATGCCCATTATACCTCCGTTCTGGCGGCAGAGAGATCGGGCCTGAAGATAGAGTATGCTACTCCCAGCAAAGAGCCCGGTTATGCCATTTCCGCAGAAGGCTACATAGAGGCCATCGAGCGGGCTTATGAGCAGAAAGGAAATGTGAGCCTGGCAGTCCTGACCTATCCAGACGGAAATTACGGAAACCTTCCTGATGCAAGGGCCATAGCAGAGGCCTGCCATGACTACAGCGTGCCTTTGCTTCTCAACGGAGCCTACTCTGTCGGCCGAATGCCCGTGAACGCACATGATCTGGGGGCGGACATAATCGTAGCCAGCGGTCACAAGTCCATGGCAGCCTCCGGGCCTGTGGGTATTCTGGGAGCCTCAGAGGAGTATGCCAGGCTCATCTTCAGGCTCTCTTCCGCCAAGAAGAACAAAGAGGTTGAGCTCTTGGGATGCACTGTGCGCGGCGCTCCTCTAATAACGCTGATGGCATCTTTTCCTGCAGTCGTAGAGCGTGTGCGTCGCTGGCCAGAGGAAGTCGAAAATGCCCGCTGGTTTTCGGCGGGGATGGAGAAGCTGGGTATGAACCAGCAGGGGGATCGACCCCATAACCATGATCTGATGTTTTTTTTGGCAGAAAACCTCTATGAGATCTCTCAGACAGCAAAGAAAGGGCGCTATTTCCTCTATCGTGACCTGAAGGAGCGCGGCATCTGCGGCATCAAACCGGGCCTCACCCGCCAGTTCAAGCTCTCCACTTACGGTCTTGCTAAAGAGGAGCTGGAGAAGGTCTTGCAGGCGTTTGCCGGGATCATAGATTTTTATGCAGAAGCTTTATCATCACAAGATTTTAAATAAGCTTGACAGGAGGAAGAAAAAACGAATTGCAGTTCGCGATATGTCTTCTTGGTGCTGATCACCTTAGCGCTGATTTTGGCTTTCACGGCGCCAGCCTGTGCCGGAGCAAATGAGTCTTCTAGCTACTGGTTTATAAAAGGTCTTGATCTTTACAACCAGGATAAATTCAATGAATCTCTGCAGGCGTACAATAGGGCTCTTGAGCTGGACCCGAATGACTATGAGGCCTGGAACAATAAAGGAATTGACGAGGGTCTCTTAGGAAGGTACGATGATGCGCTCCAGTCTTTTGGAAATGCAGTAGCTCTCAACGAGTCCTATGCCGAGGCCTGGTACAACATGGGAGTGATTTATGACTTTAAGGGATACTACTACACAGCCGTCCAGGCATACAAAAAAGCCACTCAGATCAATCCATCCTATCAAAAAGCCCTGGTGCGGAGAAATATGGATACGGATATTGTAATGTCCCGTTCACTCTCCTGTGCCTGCAAGGATCCCATCATTTCTGTGTAGACTCATATTTTGTCTTTGTGCCTGCTTTGTGAGCCTTTCGGAAAGTCTCACAAAGAGCACAAAGACGAAGGACCAGGGAAAACTACAACTCAACCAGCCGGCACGGCTAAGATCCTATTTTAACTTGTAGGATCGCGAAGGACGGATTTCGCTGACTGCGGGTCAGCGAGAGTTTCGACGAGAAGTCGAAACATCGGTAAGTCCCCCTCCTTCCGGGTGATCTCGCTAACTTTGCAGAGTTTGCGGGAGTTGCGACGCCAGTCGCAACG
>CAZDLZ010000018.1:0-25103 GCA_964506745.1 uncultured Methanotrichaceae archaeon
GTACATCGCCAAGATTATTACTACTATTTTACATCAAGATCGGGACACTACCAGATCGAATAAGCCCGAGCTGGCCATGATAGATACTATTGAGGTATCGGAGTTCTCAGGAAAAGTCATCTCTCTGGAAAAGTATGCAGCAATAAATACTTCAGCGCAGTTGAACAAGGCGATTCCCCTACTATTAGGAATGAACAACAAAATGGATCGGATGCTGGAGAAGCAAGATGGAACCATCGCTGAAGTCAGGGGAATAAATATAAAGATGGATCAAATGCTTGGCAAGCAGGATCAGATGCTGGATAGGCAAGATAAAATGTTGGTGAAGCAAGATGAGACCACCGGCGAGATCCGCGATCTGCGTGACGACCTGGTATATCACAGCAACACGGATCGACTAAAGAGGATGGAAAAGGATATCCGTGTCATCAAGAACAAAATAGGAATAATGTAGTTCCCGATGCCTTGCGAAATACATCTCCTCGAATCCTTCTTGAATCGGCGCGCCGTTTTTCAAGCCCTATCTTTCTTTGCAGGCCCGCAGGAAATTGGCAGGAAATCCCAGGAAGGATGCACTATGGATGTGGGTGTAGCTGGCCACTAAATTCCCCTCACACATGCCGTCCCAGCCGTTCTTAATTCCCGTGCCCCTCTCCAGGCGGATGGCGTACTTCACATTCTCATCCATCAGCATCTCGGAGTGGTGAAACTCGTGCCCCATGATCGCCTCGCCCGCTTTTCCCAGAGCGCAATTGCGGGCGAAAGCCCCGTGCACGTAGCTGACGACGCGCGTGCTGCCCCGCCGTGCTTTTCCCGGCACCAGCCCGACCATTTCCTGCCGCTCGCCGTCCCACTCGATCTCACGGCCCAGGTACATCAGCCCGCCGCACTCTGCAAAGATGGGCAGGTCTTTCTCATGCGCCTTTTCCAGCGCCCGCCGCATGCCTGCATTCTCGGACAGCTCCCGGGCATAAAGCTCCGGATAGCCTCCCCCGATGTAGATGCCGTCCACGTCGGGCAGGGCGGCATCGTGCACCGGGCTGAATGGCACCACCTTCGCCCCGGCCAGTTCCATCAGCTCCAGGTTATCCCGATAATAGAAGTTGAAGGCCTCATCCCGAGCCACGCCGATGCGAAGACCCTGTCCCAGGGCGCTTTGTCGGTAGAGATCCGGCTCGACCTCGGGCAGCGGCTCTGCCTCCTTTGCAATCTCCAAAATGCGATCCAGGTTCAGGCCGTCCTCCACGATTCTACGGATTCTATCCACCCGCTCGGCGAAGCCCTCGTGCCTGGTCTTTCCCTCCAGCACGGGAACCAGACCCAGGTGGCGCATGGCCAGGTGCATATCCTCATTTCGGCGGATGACGCCCACCACTTCCACACCTGCGTAGCGCTCTATCTCTTTGATCGCTTTCTGGGCGTGCCTCTCCGATCCGACCTTGTTGAGAATTACTCCCTTGAAATCGACCAGGGGATCAAAGTCCATGTAGCCTTTGACAATGGCCGCGCAGCTTCGCGTGATGCTTCTGGCGTCAACCACAAAGATCACAGGTGTCCGCAGGAGCTTGGCGATCTGCGCTGTGCTGCCCAGATCACCGTCGTACCCCTCGTAAAGGCCGCGCACACCCTCGATTACAGCGATGTTTGCGCCCTCTGCCGCATGAGCGTAGATCTCCAAAACGGCTGCCTCTGTCATCAGGTAGCCGTCCAGATTGCGGCAACTTCTGCCGGTAATCCAGGTGTGGTAACTGGGGTCGATATAATCCATGGCCACCTTGAAGGGCTGAACCTGCAGGCTTCGGCCCCGCAGGGCTGAGAGCAGACCAGCTACGATGGTGGTCTTGCCGCTGGAGCTCCGATCGCCAGCTATGAGTATGCGCGGACAGTCGGCTCGCATCTTATCGTACCCAGATCCATACATCGCTCACTCATACATCGCTCACTCCATGGAGAGTTCCCGAAGTCTCTCATCGCTGAGGGGTGCGGGTATCGTTGGCTTTGCTTCCGACATGATCTCCCTGGCCAGGGCCCGGTAGACCTCTGCTATCTTTGAGTCCGGCGCGCCCTCGATCACCGTTACCGCTCTCCTCTCGCACTGCTGCACAATGGGGTCCTTGGGGATGAAGGCCACCAGACGGCTGTTCAGCTCAGCAGCGAATCTCTCTGCAATCTCCTTCTCTCGTCCGGCAGCGGCCTCACGCGAGTTGCAGATGACGCCTGCAAGAGGCGTTTTTAAGCGCAGCAGGCCTTTGCTGATGTTGTTAGCGGCGTAAAGCGGCATGTACTCTCCGGAGGTTATGATGTAAGCCTGGCTTACCAAACCCTTTCGGATAGGCGCGGAAAATCCGCCGCAAACAATGTCTCCCGGCACATCGTACAGCACCAGGTCTACCTGTTCCATGGCTTTTGATACCTTACGCAGGAAATCGATGGCGACAATTATGCCCCGTCCGGCGCAGCCTACTCCTGGCTCCGGGCCGCCTACCTCAATGCAAAGGACGCCCTTGTATCCCGGAAAAACGACATCTTTCTCCTGGATCTCTCCACCCGCCAGGATGAGGTCCATCATGGTGGGAATCCTTTTGCCAACCAACGTAATGCTCGAATCGCTCTTGGGATCGCAACCCACCATGAGGACCCTGTGGCCCTCTTCAGCACAGGCAGCGGCTATGTTCGAGGCTGTGCACGACTTGCCGATACCGCCTTTGCCGTATATCGCAACGTGTTTAATAGATGACATCTAACTCCGCTCCGCTTGTAGGTCCTCCATAGGATATACAGCTTATCCAGGAATGATTCTTAAGAGGTAGATGAAGATCAGGACAGTCTGGTTTATAGCCGTGGCTGCAATGCTGGCTTTGTTTCTAGTGCTGGTTTCGGGCGCATTTGCACAAATGCCGGAGGAAGCGGCCTTTGTGAGGGGCCATTTCAGTGAAGGCAGTGGTGTCTGGCGGGCCAATGACTTCGGTTGGTTCTACTACGACATTGACAAGGATCTGGGCGGCGAGGAGCTACGCGTTGATCTACAGGGAAGGACGGCAGAGAAAGGGCATATTGTCTATTCCTCAAAGACATGGTCGCAGCAATTTGAGTATAAACCCTGGGGCAGCTTTCAGGCAGTGGCATTTATGGGCAAGCCTTATTTTGCCGGCTATCCTGAAAGCAACTTCACGAAAGAGGTTGGCTCTCTTGAAAAAGGAGAACTTAGAAAGGTGCTCGTAGATTCGAGAGATGTGTACACTTTGACCAATAATAGAACACTGCCTCTTATGGATGGTTATGTTCTGGCCATGGCGGCGGTCTCTGAGAAAAGCAATGTTGTTAATTTCGTTCTCTTGAAGGATGGCAAACCGGTTCATGCTGCACTAGTCAGCCTGGGCGCAACCTATGTTTATAAAATCGACGACGTTCCCGTAATTTTAGTGCATCTGGCCAATTCCATGAACGGACAGAATTCCGGATTTGCCGAGGTGGATGGGATCTTTCAGATCAGTGATAAACCGGTTGTCACGTTTTTTGAGGGGGGCCGTTTTGGTAATATGAAGCTATCATCCTTCTCAGATGATGGTTTTGAATTTCATAATGACATGTCTCTAACTCTGATAAAGAACAGCCAGGTTCTCTTGGCGACTGGACTTGTGTTGAGGGTTACAGACAATCCCTATTTGATTTACTATCCGGAAGGGGGCATCTACGATTACGGTATACATGAAATCAGGGGCCCGCTGTTCAACGGCAGTCGAGTAATTTCCGGCATGTATGGTCAATATCCTTCACCTCTGGCAGCAAGATGGAACTCCGGAAATTATACTAACTTTTTCATGGACCCGGAGAAACAGCTTGGTTCCGAGAATCAATTCGGCTCAGAAGATATATTCGGCTCAGAGACTCTTACGCTTCACAATGTTAATGCAAGAACGGTTCTGCCTCCTACTTCTCCTAAACTTTTGAATGGAACTGTAATTTTGGATGGATTTCAGTATACTGCAACCATGAGGTCTAAAGAGTTTGATTTCAAGCCATGGGGGTCTTATTATGTCGTGCCCTTCCTTGGCGATATGTGGTTTGCGGGATACGACCGTTCAACGGAGGGCAAGCGAGCGTCATTAAATCTTTTTGATCATGAAAAGATTGGACGGGTGCTGATTGATAGCGAAGTAGTTCAGGGAAATGTTGCTGCAGGCAACTATTCATTGCAAGAAGGTTATGAAGTCCGGATCAGGGATGTCGAAACGGATAAGATCTTCGTCCAGCTCACAAAGAACGGTGTCTTGCAGGATAGTTCTATCGTAAAATCAAACGAAACTTACGTTTACAAGAAGGATTTGGATGATGTAAATGACATGCCCATAATCATGCTGCATATAAATAATATTTTTAGCAATGGAAGCATTCGATTTGCGACCATCGACGGGATCTTCCAGATCTCGGATCAATTTTTGCTGCCTGTGGAAGCTGGGCTTGGTATCGGAAAGCTTCAGATCATGTCTACATCTATCCCCTACGTAATCATCATGGCCAACGACGAAACCGTCAATTTAAATAGCGACTCTACAGCCTCTCTGGCTCCGAATATGGACATTCGGGTTGCAGATAACGATACTCTTCGGTACTATCTCTATTCCAAAAAATATGTGGTTCCGAGGCCCGCACCCCCTAAAATATCACTTCCCTCAAATGTTACCTCTGCATCGTCCGCCAACTTCTCAATGATTGTCAAAGCGGCCGAGATTCGCATGGTTACCGCTGACATATTGGATTCGAGCAACAAAACGGTCTTCTCCAGAGATATCACGAGCCTCGCCCAGGGTTCGGGCGATTTATGGGGCTTTGCCTGGAGATGGAATGCGACGACCATGCAGATGACAGATGACAGGAGCCCTGTCCTGGATGCGAGCGGCAGTCCTGTGCCGGGATTGCTGTATCTGAGCCCATCTGCCCCTCCTTTGCAGGTTCGCGTGGTATTTCAAACAGATGGAAGAATCGGCGCAATATCGGATAGCGCGTCCCTATATTACGTCTCTCGCGACGAATATAAGCGGCTTAATAATTCGCTTGATTATGATGCCATGATGGCCAACAACACGGCTCGAATGCAGTTCATCAAGATTGAGCCGGGAAAGAGCATTCTGCAGCTTTTCGATGTTATCAATGGCAGATTGGTTCCCAGCGGCATAAATCATACTCTGCAAGGCAATCTGGAGGCAATAGAACCTCATGTTGTTGTGGTGGGGGCCAGGCCCGGACGGTACGAGTTGCGGGTGAGGGTGGAAAATGCCATCAATGCCATTTGGGCAATAAACGAGTTTATCAATGTCACTCCAGCCGAAATGCGCGGCGTATCCCTGGGCAATGCAAAGGCATTTGCCGGTGGGGACGTATCCATTCCTCTCCGGGTCCCTAAGTCCAATGGCGAGAAGAGTATTTACATCTCTTATGATGCCGCCAGGCTAAAGGCCGCGGACATCACTGGTGAGTGCAATGCCTCCTGGCAGGTGGACGCCAAGCAGGGAAGAATCGACGTCTTTATGCCGGCAGGCTGTACCGCTGCCAATCTCACCTTTGCAGTTGACAGGAAGAGCCAGGCCAATTATACAATTGAGTTGAATGTTACAGGCACGAGCGGCTTTAGGCCCGAGACTATCACCAACGGCACCATAACCATCAATGAAAGCGATAAAGGGGCAAAGAAGAGTCCCGCCCCGAGCATTCTGGCCGGCCTTATCGCCCTGGCAGCAGGAGCCTATTTCCGGCGCAGGAGATAGTCTCTATTTCGCGATAAGGGAGAGTTGCTGTGCACAACGGTCAACGGCCTTGGCCGGCCGCGGCCTGGAGCGGCGCCCAAACCACCTCGCGGGAGGCCCGCAGGGCCGACTCGCGGAACCCCGGAAGAAATCATCATGCAGAGTCCCGTGCCGCCTTCTTTATCGCCCTTCCCAGCGCCGTGCTCATGGCCTCAATCTTGCTCCTATCGTCGCCTCCTTCTGCGGAGATGAACAGATTGAACCGGCCATTGTAGGCCAGAGCGCGCAGGAAGTGGCTGAAGTTCTCCAGGCACATGCCGCCCAGGTCCATGGAATGCAAAGCGAAATCGCCCCGGTAGCCAGGCTCACCGAAGCGCACGGCAGCCGAGGCAAGAGCCAGGCCGGATGGAACCATAGAGCTTCCTATGCCGCTCTTGATCTCCTGGGCGATGGTGCTGCCCAGGGTGATGGCTGTGTCTTCTGTGGTGTGGTGGTCGCCTGTCTCCAGATCGCCCCTGGCCTTGACGGTCAGATCAAATCCCGCGCCTCTGGTAATGGCCGAGAGGATCTCATCCAGAAGCTCGATTTGCGTATCGACCTGGATAGCGCCTTTGCCCTCAGTGTCCAGGAAGACCTCAATGCTTGTCTCTTTTGTCTGCCTTTTCTTCGATGCCGACATGACTGTTATCTCTTTGTTTTTCATTATTAAGCTAAGCGATTGGAGGCGGTTTCAGTGATAATTAAGTCAGCAGGCAACTTGAGATATCGCCGCTGCAATGGACGAGACAGGGAAAATGAAAAAATTTTTATGGCAAAAGAAGATGGATGATATGATGCCAAAGATTACGACAAAGGATGCCATTGAGACTGTAAAGAGCTATTTCAGCAAGCTATAATGGCGAGGACGACTTTGCCAGGGCAGCCGGAGTGCCCCCCACAAACCTCATTGGATTTGGCCTGGCGGAGGCTCTGGAAAAGGAAGGATATTTCCTCATAACCTGTGATGTGAAGGATGGTATCTTTTCTCAAAATAAGCGCAGGTACACGGTAAAACTGGATTTGTCTGGGGAACTGAAAGAGGTCAAGCGGGATGAATCCAAGATTATCCCGGTTTAGAAAAATCGTCATCGATACCGGGCCGCTTCTGCTCTATCTGGTTGGCTCCTATAGGCATCTATCCAGCTTTAAAATGGTCTACGTCACGCCTCAAGTTCTGGCCGAAGCCTCTAATTTAGCCAAAAGAAGGCTAAATCCCTTCCCCCATCCTCTCGTACACCCTCTCCATCATCGCCATGGGTGACACGCAGTTCATGAAAAGCCCCAGCTCCTCCGGCCCCAGGCCCAGCGCTATCCCTGCCAGCTGGGTCACATAGAGCACAGGAATGCCTATCTTCTCCCCGTGCTTTTGCTCCAGCACTTTTTGCTTGGCATCTAGCATGAGATGGCAGAGTGGGCACACCGTGACGATGACCTGTGCCCCTGCTTTTTTGGCATCCGACAGAATCTTAAAGGCGGTATCTTCCGCCGCCTTCTCCTGGGGCATGAAGATGGGCCCGCCACAGCAGAAGGTCTTGAGCCGGAAATCGACAGGCTCCGCTTGCAGCCTCTTTATCAGCTTATCCAGGATGACGGGAAACTGCGGGCTGTACAACCCCGCAGGGCGGGTGAGCAGGCAGCCGTAGTAGGGGGCGACCAACAGTCCATTGAGGGGCACCACGATCCTCTCGTCGTCCTCGGCCAGGGCCTCTAAAATGACATCAAGAGCATGCCGGATCTTGGAGCTGCTGTACTTTATGTCCAGGACTGCGTTCACCTTTTCCCGGAGCTCAGTCTCCTCCAGCCTCTGCGCAGCGGCACGCAGGTTGCTGTAGCAGATGGAGCAGCCAGTCATGATCTCCAGATCGGTTCGGGCCATGTTGCGGGCAGCCAGGCCGCTGGCCACCAGCTCATTGGAGACATGGGTCGCTCCGCAGCAATTCCAGTCATCAATCTCTTCCAGCTCAATTCCCAGAGCGCTGCAGACCGCCCTGGTGGAGGCGTCCATCTCCTTTCCCGTCGATTTCGAGACGCAGCCCGGATAGTAAGCCAGCTTCATTCCTTTCTCAGCTCCTCAATGATCCTCTTGACCTCATCCTGGCCTTTGATCCTCTCAATTTCCAGGCCGATCTTGCCCTTGGTCACCAGCTCCAGGCCCATCTGCATGGACTGCACTGCTCCCTGGGGAAAGACAAGCAGGAACTGAGCCGTAAGAGCCAGCTCGGCTATTCGTCCGTAGTCCTCGATCTGCTTTAAGAAGAATTTCTCATAAGCGGCATCTTTGCCTGGCAGGCCCTCCCGCTCGGCTATGTCTTTAAGAGCCGATACCACGGCCTTTGGTCGGATGCTGCGCGGGCAGCGCACAGTGCAAAGAAGGCAGGAGGTGCACAGCCATAGCGTCTCATTGTGCAGGGCTTCCTCCTTTTTTCCCTCCAGGCAGAGCTTGATCAGCTTTCGGATGCTGGGGTTCATGAGATGCGCCGTCGGGCAACTGGCGGAGCAGGTGCCGCACTGAATGCAGGTTAATACCTCCTGTCCGGCCAGGCGCAGGACCTCTTGCTTAAACTGTTCATCTCCAGTCATTCTTGTTGCGCCTCCTCGGTAGCAGCGTCGGTGGTATCCGCCGCAGCCGCCCTTGCAGCCACATCAGCCTTCCTGGCCTCGTCTTTGTGCAGCCGCTCTACAATCTTTCGGCAGGCTACTTTGACGGGATCTTTTTCTAAAATTTGCCGAACTTTCGGCTTTCTCAGCAACGCTTCCAGGGGATTTAGGGCATCATTTACCAGACGCAGCAGCTCAGGATCTATCTCCGGCTTCTCAGGCGCGGGCAGAGGCTGGCGCTCGATCTCCGGCGGAGAGACGGCCCCGCTCACATCCGGACGCAGCCGCTCTCCGGTCTTTATGGCGGAGATGGCCTGCTTCCACTCCTCGGCCCAGGGTGTCACCTTTATCTCCGTGTGCCTGACATCGGACCGCTCGACCTGGATGGCCGAGACGGGACAGGCTTTCTCGCATGCCCCGCAAAAGATGCATTGATCCTTGACCGGTGCCGCCTTTCCCCTATCGTCAACATACCAGCATTTGGCAGGACAGACATTAAAGCAGGCCTGGCAGCCCAGTGGATCGCAACGAACCAGGTTCTTTTCGACCAGCTTGATCTCTCCCTGGAAAGGCTTTTCAATATCCATGGCCTCGTAGGGACATACCTGAGCGCACCGGCCACATCCGATGCACAGGTCCTGGTCGATCTCAATCTTGCCCGTGAACTCTCTTTCGGCCTCCGGTACCCCTGATACGTCTAAGGGTTCACCCTCTACCGTTATCGCTTCCTCGGGACAGAGGGGTACGCACAGGCCACAGTAGTCGCAAAGCTCCTCATCCACCAGGAGCTGCTCATAGGGCACCAGATTGCGAGGATCTTTAGCTCTCTCTGATGCGTCCCTGTCCAACAGCAAGAATGCCTTACAGAATTTAGCGCACCGACCGCAAAGATTGCATTTATTCGCATCGACGGCAATACTGCCTTTTATTTCCGAACGCAGGGGGCCAAAATCTTCACGAGTCTTATTGAATGTGACTTTTATGGCTTTCGTCGGGCAGACAGGCTCGCAGAGCAGGCAGGGAAGGCACTTTTCGTTTGGCGTGGCATCAGCCAGCAGCCGTGGATACTGCACCTGCTTGATGAAATCCACCACTTTTTGATTCACTTTTGTATCGGTCATGTCCGGGCCTCAGTCGCTTCTGCCGCCTGCGTAGCGGGTCGTCGTTCATGCACAGTCATCTTAAAGGCCTTCATTGGACAGAAATTAACGCACATGCCGCAAAAGGCGCAGGCATCCAGATCGATAAGCACGGGCGGTGCGTCCAGGCCCTTGGCTATCTCCTGCAAGGGACCCTCTTCTAATGCTTTTTTCGGGCAGAGAGCCACACAGATGGAGCATCCGACGCACTTCTTGTAATCGTAATCGAGGACAATATCTCTCTCTTTGGTCTTCTGTTTGGCGAGGATATGGGAGTCCTCTACATCCATCTCCTTTTCAATCTCCATCAAGACTACTGGCCCCCTGGATGGTTATTGCCGTTCTTGCTCTTCAGCTCCGTTCCGATAGGGCCCATGGCTTTCAGCTCGCCTATGAAATCCTTTAGATCCTGGGCGTAAATCTCTCCTTCGCTGGCAGCACACCAGACGATCTTGACTCTTCCCGGATCAAGGCCTATCTTCTCCAGAACGCCTTTGAGCACATTCACCCTCTGCAGGGCCTGATCATTGCCATCCCGATAGTGGCATTCGCCCAGGCGGCAGCCGGCGATGAGCACACCATCCGCGCCACGCCGTAAGGCCTCCAGTACGAAGCTCGGGTCCACGCGCGCCGAGCACATCACCCGGATATTGCGAGCATTGGTCGGGTACTGGATACGCGAGGTTCCGGCCAGATCCGCTGCTCCGTAGCTGCACCAGTTGCAAAGAAAGGCCACAATGAGGGGAAACTCTCTCTTAACCTCTGTAGCGGCCCGCACCTGGGCCATGATTTGCTCGTCAGAGAAGAAGCGCATGTTGATGGCGTCAACCGGACAGGCGGCAGCACAGGAGCCGCACCCTTTGCAGGCAGCCTCGTCCACATAGGCCGGGCTTTTCACCGATATGGCATTCTGTGGGCAGACATCGACGCACAGCTTGCACCTGATGCACTTTTCCGGATCGACATAAGCCGAGGTGGGCTCCAGCTCCAGCACGCCTTTATGCAGGAGCCTGACCGCCTTTGCCGCGGCTGCGCTGCCTTGGGCGATGGAGATGGGAATCTCCTTGGGACCGGAGGCGCAACCGGCGATGAATACTCCATCGATATGCGCTTCCACGGGCCTCATCTTGGGGTGGGCGATCTCAAAGAATCTGTCCGGTCTTCGGGAGAGTCCCAGAAGATTGCCTATAACGTCTGCTTTCTCATCAGGCTCCAGCCCCACGGATAGGACCGCCAGATCATGCCTGACCCTCTTCATCTCGCCCGTCTGGGTATCCTCAAAGATCAGGAATAGCTCGCTCTCCTCCTCTTCGATGCAAGAGACGCGGGCTCGCACAAAATTAATTCCCAGCTTCTGGGCCCTCACATAGAACTCTTCGTATCCTTCTCCGCAGGCTCTGATATCGATATAATAGATGGTGATATCGGTATCCGGATACTTTTCTTTGACCAGTTGCGCGTTTTTGAGCGAGGCCATGCAGCAGACGCGAGAGCAGTAGATGTTTCCCACGCTGGAATCGCGTGATCCGACGCACTGCAGGAAGGCGATGGACCCGGCAATCTCTCCTGTGCTGGGGCGCACCACCTCGCCCTTGGTCGGCCCGGAGGCATTGAGCATCCTCTCCATCTGCAAAGTGGTGATCACATCTCTGTACCTACCAAAGCCGTACTCTTCTTTTCGCGTAGCATCGAAGGGCTGCCATCCGGTGGCCACGATAATCGCGCCTACATTCAGCTTGAAGTCCTGGGGCTCCTGATCCAGCTTGACCGCCTGGACAGGACAGGCTTCCTCACATCGGGCGCAGCCTATGCAGGCCTTGGGATCGACGCAGGCCACCAGAGGCACGGCCTGTGGGTAGGGAACATAAATGGCTTTCCTCTTGCCGATGCCAAAGTCGTACTCGCTGGGAACCTCTACCGGGCAGACGCTGGCGCACTCATTGATGCAGCCCTTACACAGCTTCTCGTCCACATAACGAGCCTGGCGAACCCCGGAGACAGTGAAATTGCCAACGCTGCCCTCCACGCCCAGAACCTCGGCGTAAGTGTAGAGAATAATATTAGGATGATTGTAGAGCTCGGACATCTTGGGTCCCAACACACAGATGGAGCAGTCGTTTGTAGGAAAGACGTCGGTGAGAAGAGCCATGTAGCCGCCTATGGTGGGCCGCCGCTCCACTAAGAACACATGCATTCCGGAGTCGGCCAGATCCAGAGCAGCGGTAATGCCTGCTACGCCTCCCCCTACTACCAGCACATCCTTGCTGACCGGTATGCTCTCCGGCTCCAGCGGCTGCAGCAGCGCAGCTTTGGCTACGGCCATGCGGATAAGATCCTTGGCCTTCTCCGTGGCCATGGCCGGCTGCTCCATATGCACCCAGGAGCACTGCTCCCGGACGTTGGCCATCTCCAGCATGTAAGGATTCAGACCTGCTTTGCTGATGGCCCGGCGAAAGGTCGGCTCGTGCAGGCGGGGCGAGCAGGCGGCCACTACCACACGATCAAGCTTGAACTCGGCAATATCTTTCTGGATCTGTTCCTGGCCGATGTCGGAGCAGGAGAACTGCAGATCGCGGGCTACGGCAACATCGGGCAGCTTCTCGGCAAAGCTCTTCAGGTCTTCCATGTTCAAGACGCCGGCGATATTCAGGCCGCAGTGACAGACGTAAACACCTGTTGGCATGAGACTTCATAGATATGATCGCCTTAAGTCACTTAAAGTTATGCCATTATGATTGTTATCTTGTCATCTGCTTTGGCCGCGAAATATTTCAGCAAAGAATTCTTTTACAGTCTATGCGAACTCGCGCACTAATAAAAATTATAAAAATTGCGGGGAGTGTCAAGAGACAATATCTGGACGCGATTTTGGACATTTTATATTTATATTAATTATTATATACCAATGATGCTGAGCAATAAGCCTCTTCATCCCGCTATGGGGTGTTCACTGTGCAATGGCCAAGAAAAAGGTTGATCTGAACGAAAAGCTGGATCAAATAGCTCTGAAAATAAATGAATTGACCCAGAAAAGACTTGATTGGGCCCTTAAAGGTGGACAAGAGCCAAACAATGCAGCAAATGATATCGAAAAAATGAAAAACGTCTATGCTGAAAATATAGATTATCCTGTGTGGCCTTTTAACTATCGCCTTCTTTTATCCTTTATCTCTTCTCAAGCCATACCGCTGCTGGGTTTGACTGGTCTTGGAGCTCCGATCTTGAATGTCATACGCTCTCTATTGGACTTTTTAAACCAGATCGGTGGACGCTAGCATGCTGCAATTATCATCGGGAAGAGTGCCAACAAGTCTGACAGTCTTCTCTCGCTTGAAGCAGCCGTTCGCGCCGTGTGCAGGCATAAGCCCTCCCGGATAATCGTGGCAGTTCCTACCGCCTCAGCCAGCACCATCCATCTCCTGGCCACCCAGGTGGACAGCATCGTTATGACTTTGAAAGGACTGAGGTGATAAATTTGCTCAATTCACACGGGTTTTTGGTCAGGAACTAAGTCTATTTTACCCTTATTTTCTCGGATCGTTCCCATAAGTTTATATCTTACTAATTTTAATTATTATTTAGGTTATCAAAATGATCCTGCTTCATTTGCTCTCCATCTTGCTGGAGGTGGTCGTGGCGGCCCTGGGCATAATGCTGGCCATCCGCAGGAAGAAAATGTACGGCTGGTGCATAGCCGTCACCTTTGTACTCTACGTGATCTATGATCTGGCAAATCTTCTGGCTTTGAATATATCTGAAGATACTCTTTATATGATATTCTTCATAGCCACCCTTTCCATCCTCTGGGCAGTCTGGAATATCTTCCTGGAGTCATAAAGGCCGATAGTCAGCCTTTTGAAGAATGCACACTAATAATATCAGGATGATCTCCAAAGTCTATATCTCCCACTGCCCGTCTGATGAGGATCTGGCCCTGCGGCTCTCGCGTGCCCTCTGGCGGGTGGGTCTGGAAAGCTACGTGGCTCTTTATAATCTGTCACCGGCCATCTCTCTAGCCGAGCGCGCTTCTTTTGGCCTTCGCAGCTCCGAGTGCCTGGTGGCGTTGCTCACCGTTGAAGGCTCCACTTCTTCAGAGGTCTGCCAGGAGATCGGCATGGCCCGGGGGCTGGATCTGCTCATCATCCCCCTAATAGAGAAAGGGGCAAAGCTTCCCTTCCTCATCGAGCACCTGAGGCCTTTGCTCTTTTCGAAGGAGAAGTATGCAGATGCCATCTGCATGCTGATCAAGACCCTGCGAGAGCTGTCCCGGCTGGAGTGGCTCAAGGTGACCTGTCCCAAATGCAAAGAGGAGATGACTCAGTATCTCACACCCCAGGAAGACGTGGAAGATGCGCGGGAGAAGGGCACTTTTTTGGTGACGATCTGCAGCTACTGCCAAAACAGGATTCGGCTGGATGCAAGGACGTTTGAGTCTATCCCGGAATAGCGCCGGACAGCACATTCTCAGTAATCTTAATTTTTTAGATAAATTTGAAGAAATAATTATAAAATTTTAATTAACATATTCAATATTATTCAGCGCATTATTGCCAAATAACAGATATATATATATTAATCTAATTTTTAAACGCAGAACGCTAAATTATTTATAACAAAAAAGTAAAGTAATGTATAATTATGTAGGTAGGTGGCTGAAATGAGCGAAGATGCAAAACCGGTGATGACGTTATCTCAAAATGCAATTCTTAGAAGAATGCGCATGCGTGACAGCAAGATTCGAATAAGGTGGGATCACGTAAACAAAGCACCAGCTCAAATCACAGGAAGGCTTGCCGATCCGGTCCATGGCTCAGACCGCTTGCTGCCGGACGCTGCTCTTGAATTTATAGAAGATAATCGAAGTCTTTTTCGCATGGTAAGCCCCAATGCAGAACTTAAAACGGTTGACCAAGTAGTTGATGCACAGGGAAATAGCTGTGTAGCCTTCCAGCAAATCTACAAAGGACTTCCCGTGGAAGGCGCCAGCATGCGGGTGCAATTTGATGCCGAGAAATCCATTTCAAGGGTTGCCAATAAGTTTCTGCCCGATCTAGACATAGATACCACCCCCAAGATCACTGCCGATCAAGCGACCAAAAAAGCCCTACAGGATGCAAAAGAGGGAAAGCTGGAGGAGGGCTTTGTTCCCGCATTGATCGTCTATCAACGGAAAGGAAAGCAGTTCTTAGCCTGGCGCATACACGTGGATGATTTCGAAAACGACAGGGAACTGCATTATTTCATCGATGCCAAGAACGGGAAGATCATCCATCGCTACAATGCATTGATGCTGGGTCAGGGCTCCGGTGTTTATTCCGCAAGCGGCGCACTGGTATCCGTAAGCGATGGAACTGATTACAAGCTCATCGATAACGGCAGAACTGCCACCGGCGGTCCAGCCATCAAGACCTGTGATATGGATGGCACATCCAGCACTTGCGGGGACTCTTTCATCAGCAAAGACAGCAACGATAACTGGAACACCTCCACCAGCTCACCTCGGAAAAACCACCAGGGTGCAGAGGTGGATGTGCATCGCTACATGGCCATAATTGTAGATTACTACAAGAATAATTTTAACTGGAATAGCTTCGATGGCAGCGGATCGACCATCTTCTCGGGGGTACATCATAAGAGCAATTACAACAACGCTTTTTATCGCCCCTCTGAGAAGAAGTTTTACTTCGGTGACGGCGATAACAGTCTCTTTGGGTACCTAACCGCTAAAGATATCATTGCTCACGAGTTCACCCACGGGGTCACAGCCCATACATCCCGCCTCGGCTATCCGGACGATCAGGCCGGCGCTCTCAATGAAGCATTCTCGGATATCTTTGCCATGTTCATAGATAGTGATGATACGGACATGGGCGAAGAGGTAACAACTCCCTCTATTCCCGGGGACTGCCTGCGCCGCCTGAACAATCCTGCTGATCCGGCACTTGGTGCTGACTTTCGCATTCCCAATCACTGTGTAGCTGCTCTCGACTCCCTGGGAATCGGATACAAAGACACTGTTTACAATCCAGACTGGAGCATAAAAGAGGGAGATCCGCATGTGAACTGCGGCCCGGTCATCTATGCAGGATATCTTATGCTCATGGGCGGGACTCATCCTACCAGCGGCATCTCTGTGGAAGCGGTAGGCTATGCCAAGACCGCTCAGATCTTCTGGCACGCGCAGAAGATTGGATTGAACAGCAACTCCAGCGCCACATTCCTGGAGTGCAGGGAAGCGGCGCTAAATGCAGTTGATTCGCTCTACAAGAATGATGCCGACTATCTGCGCATTCTGGATTCGGTTAAGAATGCCTTTACAGCCGTTGGCATTGGCCCTGACATTTATGTAAGAGACAGCCTGAACGATTCCGGAGCTGTGCCTTCCCTTGGCAGCCTCTGCCAGAGCCCGGACATCATTGTTCGCAATGCCCAGGTGACAAACCCGGCCAGCACCCTGGGGGACATGAACAATGCCAACCTCTCTGAAGATGTCGAACACGGCCAGATCAACTACGTTTACGTTCGCTTGCAGAATCGTGGTGCAGTAAACGGCGATGTTAATGTCACCCTGTACTGGTCGGCATCAACCACCTTTGGCGATCCGTCTCAGTGGACTGAGATAGGCCAAAGCCAGGTATATAATGTCATGCCGGGTGCGGTCACTTTCGTAGAGTTTCCCTGGCCTGCGAACAAGCTACCTCCTGTAGGCCATTTCTGTCTGGTCTGCGAGCTGGATGATCCTCTTGACCCTGCACCCGATAAGGCCCTCATCAACAGCGGGTCGATGTACAGCAAGTTCATTGCCGAGAGCAACAACTATGCCTGGAAGAATATCAATGTGGTCGACTTGATGCCTGCCGGACTCACCGGCATTGAGTTTGATATTCATGGCAATGCTGGGGAGAATTCGGATATCGTCATTGAACTGGACCGTCTGCCTGAAGGAATGGATGCCAGCGTCAGGGTTCTGGCCAGGCTTTGCGAAGGAGCGGAGTTCATCAATATGCAGTTTGACAGGGTGAACACGCGCTACCGCTACTACAAGCTGACTTCTGGAAGGATTTGCACAGTTCGTCATGCCGCTTTCCAGAACAACGACACCTCCACGGTTAATGTATACCTGAAGATGCCCGACATTCCCAATGCTACTTATGAGGTGGCTGTATCTCAATATGTGAATGGCCAGAGGGTAGGAAGGGTCACTTCGATCTTCAATGTGCTCGATGAGAAGGATTTTCCCTTTATCGGCAATCTGAATACCACCGAGGTTCACAAGAAGGGATGCAAGTGGATTGGAAAGATGTCATCCCACAACAAAGTTGGGTACCGGAAGCTAGATTACGCCCATAACGAAGGCTACGACAATTGCGCTTTTTGCCTGGGTGGCTCAAAGCGCTAGCGGCACCATGGGGGCAAAGAGGTGGCTCTTTGCCTTTTGGTCTTTTTTGCAGATTTATGTGGTACTCAGTGGGTATATAATTCAGCCAGGTTCA
This sequence comes from uncultured Methanotrichaceae archaeon, assembly GCA_964506745.1. Taxonomy (GTDB): domain Archaea; phylum Halobacteriota; class Methanosarcinia; order Methanotrichales; family Methanotrichaceae; genus Methanothrix. The sequence continues at coordinate 17,014 of CAZDLZ010000018.1, forward strand.
TAGATTTCATCGAGACTCATCTTATCTTTGATCTTCAAGGAAATGATCAAAGCCATGAGAGAGGCCGCAATTCCAAGTGCAGCAGCGTGGTGAAAGCCCAGGGCGACTATCTGGGAGGATGCCTGATGTATAGAAGCCTCGCCCTGAGTGGCAGCGCTGAAGACCGTCTCGAAGAGGGCAATTCCTGCTATCACCCCCATATCCCTGGAGGTCATCATAATGCTTGAAGCCAGCCCTCTCTTTTGGGGACACTGGCTTACAACTGTGCTTAGAGTGGGCGGAGCATACATGCCGTAGCCTATTCCCATGAGTGCAAGGGCAAAAGGAAGGATAATCTTCTGCAGTCCGCCTGAATCCAGCAAGAAGAACAGCAGGAATGCCAGGAGAGTGCTGGCGGAGGCGGCCAGGCAGGCGAGTCTTGGACCGCGCCGGTCATATATGGCCCCACCTATGGGTGCTGATACGGCGGCTGCCAATGATGTGATTGTCAAGAATAGGCTGGCCAAGACTGTGGAATATCCCAGGCCCAGTTCCATAAAAAAAGGCAGAGAGAATAGAGCCCCGGCAAAGGCCAGCAGCATAAAAAGGGCCCCCAGATTAGGCAGGACGAAGTTGAGATTATTGAAAAGCTTCAGGTCAACCAGTGGTTCTGAATATCGTTTCTCTCTTATGATAAATCCAGCAGCGCAAAGAATGCCCAACGAGAAAGATCCCAATATTTTATCGGACCCCCAACCAAGCTTCGTTCCCTGATTCAGGCCGTAGATAATCATGGCCAGGCAAGAGAAGATGAGGACAGCACCCAGAAGATCGAAGCGACCTGTCGTGTGCGGCTGATCCCTGGGCAATGCCTTAAAGCCCATAAGTGTGGCCACAATTCCCAAAGGAACGTTCACTAAGAATATCCAGCGCCATCCAAGGTAGACTGTGAGAAGACCGCCAATCACCGGACCTAGCGCAATGCCGATGGAGGCAGAGGCCATTACATATCCCAGCGCCCGGCCCCTTATTGCCCGGGGAAGAAATGCAGATATTATCGCGGGACCCAATGCTACCATTATACCTCCGCCGATCCCCTGAAGGATGCGAAAGAGGACTATTTCGTTGATCCCAGGGGCCAGGGCACAGAGAAATGAGCCCGTAGCAAAGATCGAGATTCCCCAGAGGAAGAGCTTTCGAAATCCCAGGAGGTCTCCCAGTCGTCCGAAGGCCAGAAGGAGGCTGGTTACCGCAAGAAAATAGGAGAGTGCTATCCAGGATACCTCTCCTGTACCCACACCGAAGTTCCGGGAGATGGTGGGCAGTGAGATGTTGACTATTGTTGTGTCTAAATTGGCCATAAAGATCGATGCACAGACGACGAACAGGATGAGACGGAAGGATTCGAAATCCTTCCGGGCGTGGTCTTCGATGGTCATGGCACTTCTCTCCTTGTGGAAATACTTGTATCTCATCTCATGTCTGCAATCAAGTTACCAGCAACATGATGAGCGGTATAGTCAGCAGGCCCAGGGCAAAAGTAGCCACTACCAGTGCCGAGGCTATAGCCCCGTCACAGCCGTATCTATCGGCCAGGACTGCCGCCACGGTGCCGGAAGGCATGGCTGTTTCTATCAGGAGTATTTCGGTTTCCAGGGAGGGGAGAAGCTCCGTGTGAGCGATGGCTAGAGATATGAGCGGTTTGACAATCAGCTTTATCGCAGCCACGGCTATTATGAGGTAGCTCAAACTTTGCAGTGGTATGGGCCTGAGCATGAGGCCGATGGTCAGGGCCACGAAGATGGGCAGAGACTGTCCGATCAGATCTAAAATCCGGAAGATTATGGCTATGGCAGGGCCGGACATCGTCAGGTTGAGTTGAGCGGTGGCAAGGCCCAGTATAAGCGCGATAAATATGGGGGAAATGAGGAACGCCCTCAGTCCCGATGTGAGAGAGCTGCCTTCCTGCCGACCGAAGTACATGGCCACAGCCACACCTACCGTGAATATCAAAATGCCTACACCAATCTCGCTTATGATCACTGCCTCGGCCAGAGCTGACGGCTGGCTGGAGAATATCTGGCTGATCAGGGCATATCCCAGAGTAGAGGAGCTGCCGAAGGAGGCCACCAGGATGAAGGCACCAAGCTTCTTTGATTCCAGTTTCATGGCTCTGCCCACAACCCAGGCCAGCACCATGCAGCTTAGAAGGGATATCATCATGGCTCCCACTGCTAGAAGCTCGCCTCTCTCCAGAGGTTGCCGGGAGAGGCTGGTGAATATTAAGGCGGGCAGCGCAAAGTCGGTGACCAGCCGCCCGAAAACCGGCTTTTGCTGGACGGTGATCACCGATTTATATCTTAGAAGAAGGACGACAAGAATCAGGCCTATTATGACGGCCATGGATTGTATGAGGCTCGTGTAAAGGGACTGCATTTGGAAAAACCCCTCCAGCGGATTTGATGGCAGATATATCTCATCATTATAGAAAAATCTGATGACTGCAGAGCAGGGCCAAGCTGGGCGTCCAGGAAACCGGGGAGTTTCGGTCTTTCGGAGTCTCATACCCGGTGGCGTAGTTTCGGAAAAGCGATCCAATGACCGCAGCGCCGAAAGCTCAGGCTGCCCTTTTGGGCCGAGGCAGTGACTAATTCTATCGTCTGCAGCATCGTTGCCAAATTCAGGCTGCTGGAACTAATTGCAGAAGGCTTATTATCCAATAAATCATCTGTTAATTGAGGATTCAGATGAGGCTAAAGGTTCTGATCAGTGAAGGAGAAGATGGATGGCTTGTCGTGGAATGTCCGTCTATTCCAGGCTGTATCTCTCAGGGAAAGACCCTGGAAGAAGCCCTTGACAATATCAAAGAGGCCATAGAAGGCTGTCTGGAAGTGATGGAAGAAAGGGTCAAGGCAATTGATGGCAAGCAAATGATGGAAGTAGTCGTCTGATGTCCAGACTGCCGAACATATCTGGGAAGAAAGCAGTCAAGGCCTTCAGCAAAAGAGGAACACTGAGAGGACTAATCGGGCTGGCCGGATTGACCGTCGAAGAATTCTTGGAGCTTTTATGAGAGATCCCTCAGTCGCACGATTCCAGTCGCATGTTTTGGCACATGCATACATGGAAGGCGGCTATTGCTGGCGGCCCGAATATGCCCAATTTTTGGGGAGCCATTGATTAGGAGATCGGCCTGGCCCGGGGCCTGGATCTGCTCATCATTCCCCTACCGGAGGAGGGCGTAACGCTGCCTTTCCTCATTTCCCGTGCAGAAGGACTCAGGGCGAAATAGCCTTTAGCCCTGGAACGCGCCGGAAATGGCCGTCTCCTGAGACAATTGCTGCCCCACTGGCCAATGCAATGGATGCAATAAGTTCATCAAAGTCACCAATCGTCTCACCTCGTCTTTTCAGCTCGGCAGACAGTTCTCCGAACATCTCGTAGGCGTCTTCATCTATGTTGAGGATGACGAAAGCCTTGAGCAGCATCCTTACTTTTTCCAATCCCGCCTCAGACCTGGTGGGGCTGTAAACACCCTTGTAAAGCTCCAGCACATTTACCTGCGTCGTGCATAGCGTCTCGCCCGTTTCCTCCAGCTCTATGATCTTTCTCAAGGCGGCTTGCTTTCTGTGAAGCGCATCTATCAAGACAGAGGTGTCGATTACTATCATTACACCTCTACATCGCGCATTTTTGATCGGCGCATCTCTTTGGAGGCGGCCTCAATTCTGTTCGCCAGCTCGTCATCTCTGCCGATCTCGTCCAGGATCTCTGAGAGCTTTCTTTTGGCAGGGAAATTATGGAGGATGACCTCGGAGAAGCTCTGCGACTCGCCCTTTCGAGCCTTCAGGCGCTCGTATGCTTCCTTTGTTATGGTGATGGTCTTGGTGGACATCAGCAATGTACGTGTATTTACGTGTATATCTGATTTTCCTGTGCCGGGGTCTGCCTACGCTGCAAAGAATGACCGTACTACGCAGGAGGTCACGAGGAGATTTCGAGCAAATCAGGGCCAAGCCTCGATCTACCAAAGGCCCGAAATTCGCATGCTTTTATAAAAGTTCCAATAACTCCTCTCGAGTTATGTCGGCCTGTTTCATGATTTCAATAAGCAGGCCCTTGCCTACCTCTCTTTTATGGAAAGGAATTGTAACCGTGACATCGAGATCCGGATGGCAATAGGCATGATGGCTACCCTTAATCCGGTCTAAGACAAAGCCCTTCTTTTCGAGAACTCTGGCAAGCTTCTCAGGTGGAAGGATCGGTAACTTAGGCATTCGCTTCGACCGTGACTGTTGCCTCGATTTGATCTTCTTCGATGGGAATCTCTTTGCCTCTTGAAATGAGGCTTTCGATGTACACATCGATGGCCTCTTTTGCCATCTCTAAGGCCTCCTCGATGGTATTCCCAAAGGTCAAGCATCCGGGAAGGGATGGGACGATCACCGTGTACGTTCCGTCCGTCTCCGGCCTGATCCGAATTTTATAACGAAGTGTTCTCATCCAGGTAATACATATCATCGGATGTATTTAATCCTGCGCTAGTATCTCACGCGACAGGAGGAGGTGAAGGAGGCGCTGGCAAAGGGCACTTTTTTGGAGACGATGTTCAGCTACTGCCAGAACAGGATTCAGCTGGATGCGAGGACGTTTGAGCCAATGATATGAATTATCTCTCCAAGATCGTGATCTTTGCGACTTTTGTACTTTTAGATAATGGGCTGACATAATCTTTAATAGTCATAATAGGAATTATAATTTTGTGGATACAAGAGGCCGTGTGGATCTCACCGACATAATAATGGCCATTCAATCAGGTCAAATCAGAATAACCGATCACGCTTATGAAGAAGCAAATGCGGACCTGCTTAAGTTCGATGAGATCTATTTTTCGGCTCTGCATGAATCTGTGATCGAGGAATATCAGGATGATTCACCATATCCAAGCGTCCCTGGTATTTGGTCAAACCTTCGGTGGCGATCCAGTTCACAGTGTTTGGGCCTACAATGAGGAAAAAAGGTGGGCAGTCCTGATCACAGTCTATCGACCTGACCCAAATCTTTGGATCGGCTGCAAAGTGAGGAAGAAATGAATTCGATGCCTTTTGAAAAATGCCCGGTCTGCGGAGGCGACTTGGCTCATAAAGAAGTTGAGAAGATCTTGCGTGGTGGTGCCAATACCGCAGTTCTGAAGGTCTGCGCTGAGGTCTGCCTGCGCTGCGGAGAGAGGCTGTATTCGCAGGAGATTGTGAGGAGATTCGAGCAGATCAAGGCCAAGCTGGAGCGCCAGGAAACCGAAGAATTCAGGGCGATAGGAGTCTCGTACCAGGTTGCGTAGTTTCAGAAAACGATCGTGAGACTTATCTAGCTATCCTGAAATGTCTCTTCTGGAATCATCACCGTAGGAGGCAAGTCCATGGGCCAGGAGCCAACCATCACATTATCCATAAAGGAATCAGGAGAGCGTCCCAACACCACTTATCTCTTTCATGTCCAGCTCGATGGAAAAGCTCTCACCAGCAACCAGGGCCTTTCCTTTCCGGACTCCCTGGCAGTGCGTGAGATCTCCCGCAGCTTTGGCGCACTTTTCGAGCTGGGATGCATTCCGGAAAAAGACGCTGACGCCCAGCGAGCCATGGGCAGGCAGCTCTTCGACATCTGGCTGGCATCGTCCTGGGAAAAGATCAAGGCAGCGGTTCCCGTGGGCTCTCTGCGGTTCCTGGTCATCGCCTCCGAGATCCCTGAGATTCTCAACCTCCCCTGGGAGCTCTTGCTTCCTCCAGACAGTGACTTTCTCGGCATCAATCCGCTCTTCCGCATCCGCCGCTTCCCTTCCTCTGCCAGGCAGATGGCCCCCTTTACAGGAGAGCTGCGAGCTCGGCCTTTGCGCCTGCTCTTTATGGCCTGCTCTCCATCAGATCAGCCTACTCTGGACTACGAAAAGGAGGAGGAAGCATTATTTCGGGCCATTTACGGTCAGGATGTCGCCTTTGATTCCTGCGACCTGGGCACCTTTGAGGAGCTGAAGGAAAAGGTGAGCGAATTCAAGCCCCACATCGTCCACCTCACCGGCCACGGCGCTGTCCTGGATGGCCAGGGCCGGTTTGCTTTTGAGAAAGAGGATGGCACGGCTGATCTTGTCCCTTCGCAAGATCTGCACCGGTTTTTGGCCGGTTCGGGCGTGCAGTGCGTTTTTGTGAGCGGCTGCCAGTCAGGTAAGGCCCCGCGGGAGGCATTGGCCGGCATCTGCCAGAGCCTGGTAGGCGCAGAGGTGCCCCTGGCCGTGGGCTGGGCCGCCTCCATCGCCGACGACCTGGCCACCAACTTCGCCCGCACATTTTACAAAACGCTTAAAGACGGCCAGCCGGTGGACCGGGCTCTTCTCCTGGCTCGCCAGGAAGCCTGGAAGGCTTGCGAAGAGCGGGGCGATCCGTCCTGGACCCTGCCCGTTATCTATGCAGCCACGAATCAGACCCAGATCTTCGATCCCAACAAGATGCCGGAAGTTTTGACTCGGCAAAACAATATGCTGGACGCTCTGCCCGGCATGAAGGAGGGCTACGCCGAGCACTTTGTCGGTCGCAGGCGCGAGCAGCAGCGGCTCCTGCCCGCTTTGCGCAGTGGTGATTTGCAGGTCGTGATCATCACCGGCTTGGGAGGCAGCGGCAAGAGTACTCTGGCCACCAGGCTGGCTCGCAAGCTGGAAACCAGCGGCTTCAATCTCATCCCTGTCTCCAGCTCCAAAGAGAATCCTTTGAACTCGGCGCGTCTTTTGCAGGCCTTTGGCGATGCCATCAGGAAAGTGGCCAGAAAGACAAGAAAGGTGAACGCATCAAAGGCCGATGAGCTTGTGGCCCTGGCTGAGGATCTGAATAACCCCAAGATCTCGGTGGAAAGCAGATTGCATGACGTTGTAGCCGCTCTGAATGAAGGGCGCTTCCTCCTGCTCCTTGACAATTTTGAGTCCAACCTGGACGAGGATGACCGGCACATCCTGGACTCTGAGATATCTGGATTCTATCAGTACCTGCTCGACTACTTATCGGGAAGCTCTAGGGCTATTATTACTACCAGATATCCACCATCGGATGTGCCAGTCCTTCCGCCCAAGGTTCATAAAGAGGATCTTGGTGACTTCCCAGAATCCTCTTTCCTTAAGATTCTGCAGCGTGATCCTGAGGTAGAGCGCCGCATTCGGTCAGGTGAGCTTCCCGTGGCGCTTTTGAGCGAGCTATACGAAAAATTTGGTGGAACGCCTCGTTTTCTCCTTCAGATCCGTGAGGCCATCAAGGAGATGGATGCAGAATTATTGGAGGCGGAGCTGGCCCGTGTGGAGCTGCCCGCTGGCATGGAGCCGGGCGAGTTTCAGAAATTAAGGGACAAATATTTTGGAGACATCTTCACCGAGCGGCTTTACGACTACCTCAGCCCTGAGTCGCAAAAGGCTCTCTGCCGGTCGGCAGTCTACGGTGTCACTGTATCCGTGGAGGGCCTGGCAGCCGTCGCCGGGGCGCCTGTGGATGAAGTCCGCGCTTTCGCTCGAAGCTGGCAGGACCGGGCCTTTGCCTACCAGGAGATCGGAAAATCCAAGGAGCATCTCTGGATTGTCTATGGCCTTCTGCGGGGCTGGCTCCTGGACAAGCTCTCTCCTGAAGAGCGAACGGCTGCCCACAAAGCAGCAGGCGATTTCCTGATCGAGATGGATCGGCAAAATCGATTGGGCGAGCTTGGTCTATCCTGGGCGGACTGTCTGATGGAAGCGCGGTCCCAGTACTTGCTGGCGAAGGAGCTTGTGCCTGCCAGAAGTGTGACGGATCGTCTGTCTGGCTTCCTCGTGCGAAGCGGATTTTATGATGGCGTTAGACAGCTCAATGCTGAGTTGCTGAACTATGAGACAGATCCCTCTCCGATGAGCTGGATAGCTAGAACCTACATAGATCAAGGGGAATATGATTTCGCACGAATCTGGTATCAACGCTGCATCGATGCTTCGGCGGGCTCGAATCAAAAAGAAGTCGGAGTCGCCTTGCATGGCATGGCCTCGATCGACCTGAACAAGGGCGACTACGAAGCGGCCCGTGAGAACTTCGAGAAGGCCATGAAAATCAGGC
>CAZDLZ010000018.1:25203-47222 GCA_964506745.1 uncultured Methanotrichaceae archaeon
GCAGCAGATCGGCGACCGGGCAGGCGAGGCAGCGACCTGGCATGCTCTGGCCTCGATCGACCTGAGGAAGGGCGACTACGAAGCGGCCCGTGAGAACTTCGAGAAGGCCATGAAAATCAGGCAGCAGATCGGCGACCGGGCAGGCGAGGCAGCGACCTGGCATGCTCTGGCCTCGATCGACCTGAGGAAGGGCGACTACGAAGCGGCCCGTGAGAACTTCGAGAAGGCCATGAAAATCATGCAGCAGATCGGCGACCGGGCAGGCGAGGCAGCTACATTCTATCAGCTTGGATTTCTGGCAAATTCTCAAGGCCGAGCGCAAGAAGGTTTAAGGCTGGTGGCTCTTTGTTGCTTGATTGATGCCTCCATTGGCCACGGTGATACAAAGAGTGATTTTAAGTCTCTCTCAGGCATGGCCTCTATATTGAAATATGGCCTTGAGCAATTGGACGCTCTTATCAAAGAAGTGTCCGAATCCTACGCCAAGGACCGGGGCCAAAGCCTTCTCGCCGCCGCCTTCCCCAAAGCCTGACCTCTGCCTGTCTTCCTGCCATCGAGATCGCTTCTCTCCTTCTCCAAACCTTTTTATATCTCCTCTCTCTTCTGAGAAGGGAAACCTGATGACCGGACAGCGCGAGAGAGCCATCCTTATCCCGTCCTCTCTCAACATGGAGAGTAGGGATCGGCGTGAGAGCACGCTCAAAGTTGGCCAAATCGCCCGGGCAGCAGCAGTCTTCCAATATAACCGCATCGTGATCTATCGCGATCCAGAGCACAATGACTCGCGGTTCATGGCCATGGTACTGCGCTACATGGATACGCCGCAGTACCTGCGACGAATGCTCATCCCCCGTCGGGAGGAGCTACGCCATGTCGGAATGCTGCCGCCGCTACGTACGGCCCATCATCCCATAAACTCAAAATCAGAATCGCTCAAGATTGGCGAGCTACGCGTCGGAGCAGTCGTTGAAAGCGTCGGATCTGATAGCGGCGTCTGGGTGGAAATCGGAATCAATCGCCCAATTCCCCTTCGTACCGAGGAAAGAATCCCGGTGGGGCAGCGCCTGAATGTCAGAATCTTTTCGCAGCAGCCGCTCGCCGCTGAGCCTGTGGACCCTAAGGATATTCCCCATTACTGGGGATACGAGACCGAGATAGTGGAGAGCCTGGAGGGCTACCTTGCAGCATTGCATGAGCGAGGTGGCCGCGTGGTTCTCGCTTCGCGGTACGGAAAAGGCATAACGCCCGAAATCCTCTCAAACATGGGACACATAGGCCACAAGCGCGACCTTGCGGTGGTCTTCGGCTCACCGGCACGGGGCGTAGATGCCTTCTTGAGTAAGGAATCAATGGACAGATATGAAATGATCAACACCATTCCGCATCAAGGAACTGAGACGGTTCGCGTGGAAGAGGCTGTCTTTGCCACTTTAGCCCTGCTCAACCTTGTGCGTTTGGAGGACTAAATGGCAACAATACACCGACCAAGACGAGGCTCGCTGGCCTACAGCCCGAGAAAGAGGGCCAAGAGCGAGGTCCCAAGAATTCGAAGCTGGCCCGAGGAGGACAAGGCCAGGATGGCAGGGTTTGCCGGTTATAAGGTCGGCATGACCCACATCATGATGATTGACGATAGGCCGCGTAGCCTCACCGAGGGCGTGGAGATCTCCATGCCCGTAACCGTTCTGGAGGTTCCCCCCATGAACGTGGTGGCTGTTCGCGCCTACGAGAACTACAACGGCGGCCTTCGGCCTGCAGGCGAGGCCTGGTCCGAGAACCTGAGCCCCGATTTGGCCAGAGCTTTAACTGTCCCCAAGAAGACCCACGGAACTTCTGCCGAGGACCTGCGGGCTCTGGGCGAGGATATCGTAGATGTTAGAGTACTGGTGCACACCAATCCCATGCTCATAACTGGAATTCCCAAGAAGACTCCCGAGCTTATGGAGATGCCGGTGAACGGCGGCTCCATGCTGGATCGTCTCGCTTTTGCGCACAAGTTGCTGGGCCAGCAGGTCCCCGTCTCCAGCGTCTTTGAGTTGGGAGATCTTCTGGATGCCTCTGCAGTCACCAAAGGCAAGGGCACTCAGGGTCCAGTGCGACGCTGGGGAATTGCTATGGCCAAGAGAAAGCACGCCCGCACCGGCAAATTGCGGCATGTGGGCAACCTCGGTCCCTGGCACCCATCTCATATCAGCTGGCGCGTTCCACAACTCGGCCAGATGGGCTACCACCAGAGGACGGAGTTCAATAAAAGACTCATGTTCATAGGAACCGACGGCGCACAAATAAATCCGAAGGGCGGATTTCCCGGCTACGGCTTGGTTAGAAATCAATATGTCCTGATCAAGGGAAGCGTTCCCGGTCCCATCAAGAGGATGGTCAGAATAAGACACGCCATAAGACCCGGAAAGAACTTCGTGAAAGTGCCCGAGTTTCTCTATGTGAGCCAAGAGTCCAAGCAGGGGGTCTAGATGATGTTGGCAAATATCATTGATCTATCAGGAAATGCAAGCGGCCAGATACAGCTGCCTCCCGTCTTCGAGGAGGAATACCGGCCGGATATCATCAAGAGGGCCGTCTTAGCGGCACAGGCCAACAGGCTCCAGGCATATGGACCTCATTTCTATGCGGGCATGAATACCTCTGCCCTGTCCTGGGGTCCGGGACACGGCGTCTCCAGAGTTCCCAGATTGAAGAACGGCAGGAAGGCTGCCGGCGTACCCATGGCCGTAGGCGGCCGCCGCTCACATGCGCCTCAGCCCAATGCAGACTACACCGAAAAGGTCAACAAAAAGGAGAGGCGCAAAGCCATCCGCTCAGCGATTGCCGCTACGGCCTCTTCAGGATTGGTCGAGGCAAGAGGCCACCGGTTCACAAGAGAGCTGCCTGTTGTGGCCAATAACGACCTCGAATCCTTGAGCAAGACCACAGACGTCATCAAGTTCCTGGTGGCAGCGGGCCTCTGGGACGACGTTCAGAGAGCAAAGGATGGAAAGCATATTCGTGCCGGCAAAGGCAAACTGCGTGGAAGGAAATATAAGAGCAGAAAGAGCCTGCTCATTGTCGCCGGAAACGATTCTGGCTTAGGAAAAGCGGCTCGAAATCTTCCCGGCGTGGACTTCGTCACCGTGGAGAAGCTGAACGCTGAGCTGCTTGCCCCCGGAACCAAAGCCGGAAGGCTGACCGTCTGGACTGAGTCATCTCTGGAAAAGCTGGCCGAAAAGGGCAGAGCGGAGGCAGTACAATGATTATCAAGAGTCCCTACGTCACAGAAAAGGTCACCGGCATGATCGACTCCAATGATACCCTGGAGTTTCTGGTGAATATGAGATCCACCAAGCCGGAGATCAAAAAAGCCCTGGAAGAGCTTTATGATATCGATGTCCTGGCAGTCAGGACCATGATAACCTCCCAGGGGCAGAAGAAGGCCGTCGTGAAGCTGGCTGGAGAAGGGAGCGCGAACGAATTGGCCACAAGGCTAGGGCTGCTGTAGGTGGGTAAAATATGGGACATCGAATCATATCTCAGAATAGAGGTGCAGGAGGTCCTACGTACAGGGCACCCTCCCACCGGTACAGGGCAGACATCAAGCACATAAAAGTCGATAGCGATGAAACCATAACAGGCGTGGTCCAGGAAATAGTGCGTGACCCCGCGAGAACCGCTCCTGTGGCACTCGTGGCCTTGAACAACGGTGAGATGAGATACATCCTGGTTCCCGAGGGCATGTATGTTGGTCAGGAAGTCTCATGCGGCATATCGGCCCCCATCGAGCCGGGAAACACCCTGCATCTGGCGGAGATTCCCGAAGGCATACCAATCTGTAACGTCGAATCCCAACCGGGACACGGCGGCCAGTTTGCCCGAGCTTCCGGAGTGTGCGCCATTCTCGTGGCTCACGATGCCGGTCAAACCGTTGTCCAGTTGCCCAGTGGTGAGATGAAGTGGCTCTCCCCGAAATGCATGGCGACCATCGGGGTCGTTGCCGGTGGAGGCCGTCTGGACAAGCCTCTGGTCAAAGCAGGCAAGAGCTTCTTTAAGTTCCAGTCCAAGGCCAAGAAATGGCCCATCGTCAGAGGCGTTGCAATGAACGCCGTAGACCACCCCTTCGGTGGCGGCGGACGCCAGCATCCAGGGCGGCCAAAGACTGTCAGCAGGAATGCACCCCCAGGCCGAAAGGTAGGTTCAATTGCCGCAAGGAAAACCGGTAAGCGCTAGGTGAAAGGTTTTGGCTAAAAAAGCAGGATCCAAGCTTCCTAAGAGAAAGGAAGAATTCTTGTATCGGGGCCGGAAGGTTGCCGACCTCGCCAAGATGAGTATAGATGAGCTTGCCGGGCTCTTACCAGCGCGGCAACGCAGATCGATCAAGAGAGGCCTTGTCAAGGAGAACAAGAATCTCATGACAAGCCTGAAGAACAAGGACTCGGTTCGAACCCACATCAGGAATATGATAATTATGCCGGATATGGTGGGCAAGAATCTGGAGATCTACAACGGCAAGAGCTTCGAAAAGGTAGAGGTCATGCCCGAGATGATCGGGCACTTCTTCGGTGAGTTCGCGTTGACACGCGGTCGCGTGCAGCACGGCGCCGCAGGCGTGGGCGCTACCAGATCAAGCAAGTATGTGCCGCTGAAGTGAGGTGTGAGATTGGGCAGATTGAATTATTCGCTTACGCCTGCAGGACGCTCTTCAAGGGCCATGGGGATGGAGCTTCACATCTCACCTAAGCACGCCCACGAGATTTGCAGGACGCTAAAAGGCATGAGGGCTAACCTCGCCCGTGCCTATTTGGAAGATGTAATAGCTCTTAAGAGGGCTATTCCCTTCAAGCGCTACAGAGAAAATGTAGCCCACAGGCATGGCATGGTGGGATGGGATGCCGGCAGATATCCGGAAAAGGCCGCAAGGGCGGTCCTGGTCGTCCTGGATAATGCACTTGCCAATGCCGAGTATAAGGGAATGGAGTCTGAAAAGATGAGGATCTTCCATGCCGGTACAAAGAAGGGCAGAACCATCCAGGGATGGATGCCTCGCGCCATGGGAAGAGCCACCCCCAAGAACACAGAGACGGTCTCTGTGGAGATGGTCCTCACCGAGGTGAAGAGCTGATGTCCGTAGAAAAGAAGTTCGTGGCCGAGGGCCTATCCAAAGCTCTCGTCAATGAGTATCTGGCGGAAGAACTGGAACGCGCAGGATACGGCGGCATGGTCATGAATCGTACACCCATGGGCACTCAGATAACCGTCTATGCGGAAAAGCCGGGCATGGTCATCGGAAAAGGCGGCAAATTGATCAGGAAGATCACCCGCGACCTGGATCGCAAATTCCGTCTGGACAATCCCCAGATTGATGTACAGGATGTGGGTCGCGGCGACTTGAACGGTAGAGTTGTGGCCAACCGTCTCGCGTCCTCTCTGGAGCGCGGCTGGTACTTCCGAAAGGCAGGCCAGTCCATGATGAGAAGAGTGATGGATGCGGGCGCGCTGGGCTGCGAGATTGTAATCAGCGGCAAGCTAACCGGCCCGCGCTCTCGAACCGAGAAATTCATCTCCGGATATATCAAACACTCTGGAAAACCTGCCATCGATCTGGTGGATAGAGGCTACTCCGTAGCCGTAAAGAAGCTGGGTGTAATTGGCTGCCAGGTCCGGATCATCCCGCCCGATGTGCGACTTCCCGACGATTTCCGGATAGAAAAACCGCCAGTCGCTGAGCCGGCTGTGGAAACGAAGCCCGCAAAAGGCCCTGCTACGCCAATGCCCGTGGCAACGCCCGCTCCCGAAAAGAAGAGCGATCTGGATCAGCTCTTAGAGTCAGAGCCCACGGCTGCGCCGTCTCCCCTGGATGAGTCATCCGTGAAGGTGAATGAGGGCGTGACCGAAGATGCTATTCTCCCCGAAGAGAATGCAGATAGTGCGCCTTGCGCCAAGGAAGAGTGATCCAATATGGCGATCTTTAAGATTGATGAGATCAGAAACATGAACGCGGAGGAGATTACTGAGGAGCTAAGAAAGCTTCAAAGCGAACTCATCCGAGAGAGAGGCATCGTTACTGCTGGTGGCGCCCCTGAAAAGCCAGGGAGAATCAGAGACATCCGCAGAACGGTGGCCAGGATCATGACGGTCCAAACCGAGCGACGGGGATCAAGACGCTCCAAACGGAGCGAAGTCACGTGAACCTGAATCCTGAAAGCCTGGCAAGGCACGAGTTGATCGGCCTTGAGGTGCGAGTTGCAGCAAGCAGCAACCCGAACCAGATCGGGCTTAAGGCCATGGTTGTAGACGAGACCAGGAATACGCTCCTTTTGGAGACGCGAAGCCGTGTTTTGCGTCTTGCCAAAAAGAATACGAACCTGATCTTTACGCTGCCCGATGGGCAAAACGTGAATGTCTACGGCTCAATCTTGATTTCACAGCCTGAGAACAGAATAAGCAAGAGAATGCAGAGAACGAGGTGGAAGTTATGAGGGATATCGGACTGGACGTTAGCGCGCCGGAAAAGGAGTGCAATGATCCGAAGTGTCCCTTCCATGGTAGCCTGCCTGTACGTGGCCAGGTCTTCAGTTGCACCGTGGTCAGCGACAAGATGGACAGTACCGTGGTAGTCATGCGTAAGTTCGAGAAGAAAGCAACGAAGTATGAACGATTCGAGAAGAGGCAGTCCAAGATCCATGCGCACAATCCCCCTTGCATTGATGCCAAGGCAGGGGATCGTGTCAAGATAGCGGAGTGTAGGCCCCTTTCCAAGACCAAATCCTACGTAGTAGTGGAGGTCTTGAAATGAAAGGACAAAAGGCCAAGATCCCAAGGGCGATCAACACTGGCGCATACCTGGATTGTGTAGACAATACAGGTGCGCGGACGCTACACGTCATCGCCGTCAAGAATTATCGAGGCGTGAAAAATAGACAGCCCTGCGCAGGGATTGGGGACGTAGTAGTAGTATCTGTGAAAAAGGGAAGCCCGGAGATGAGAAAGCAAATCTTTAAAGCTGTCATCATCCGCCAGAGAAAAGAGTTTCGAAGGCCTGATGGCCTCAGGGTAAAATTCGAGGATAATGCCGCCGTTATAGTCGACGACGAGGGCGTTCCCAAGGGCTCTGAGGTTAAGGGACCAGTGGCCCGCGAGGTAGCGGAAAGATTTAGCAAGATCGCTTCCGCGGCATCCATGATTGTGTGATGATTATGATTACAAAACAGCCAAGGAAGCAGCGGAAAGCGAGGTATACCGCACCGCTGCATAAGCGTCAAAAGTACATGCACGCTCCCTTGAGCAAAGCTTTGCGTGAGGAGCTGAAGAAGCGCAATGCACAGCTTCGCAAGGGTGACACCGTCAAGGTTATGCGTGGCGATCACGCCGGCACCGAAGGAGAGGTCGAAGATGTGGACCTTAAGAGGTGCACCATCAAAGTGGCAGGCGTGAGCAACTACCGGGCCGACGGAACTGAAGTGCCGAGAACGATCCATCCCTCCAACGTCATGATAATCAAGCTCATTCTTGAAGACGCTGAGAGGGAAAAGATCTTCGCGAGGCGATCCGAATGAGCAGACATCAAAAGAGAATAACGGTTCCCGTAAGCTGGCCTATTGCAAGAAAGAGCCACGCGTGGGTTGCCAAGACCAGTCCCGGGCCTCATTCTGCAGGGAACAGCATGCCTCTCGTGATGGTAATCCGGGACATGCTCAAGCTGGTAGATAATGCCCGCGAGGCGAAGAGGGCTCTAAACGAGGGCAAGGTACTGGTGGATGGAAAAATCCAGAAGGATTACAAGCTGCCTATTGGCATATTCGATGTCATATCCATTCCCTCTAGTAACCAGCAATATAGAATGCTCAAAGATGAGAAGGGAATGTTCTATCTCAGCTCTCTTGAAGAGGGCAAAGTGAGAAAGCTGGCCCGAATTGAGAATAAAACCTTCATTAAGGGCAAAAAGCAGCAGCTTAACCTCTCCGATGGCTCAAATAAGCTGGCAGAAGGTGAGTTTAAGGTTGGCGATTCACTGGTCCTCTCACTGCCCGATAAGAATATTGAGGATAAGATCGGCTTTGAGATAGGCAATCTGGCCATGGTTGTGGGCGGAAAGCACTCAGGACAAACGGGGAAGATCAAAGAGATCATAACCGTGAAGAGTTCCCAGAATAATCGCATCATCATCTCGGGCGACAAGGAGTTTGAGACCATCAAGGATTACGTTTACATGATAGGAATAGATCAGCCTGTCATCAAGCTGGGGGCAGTTAGATGAATGCCAATTTAATTCCCCGCGTTGACAAGGTTGTCGTGCATGTGGGCGTAGGAGAGAGCGGTCAGAGGCTGGTAAATGCCGAAACCATCATGAAGGCCATTACCAAACAACAGCCCGTTCGTTCCATTGCCAAAAAGACTCTGCCTACCTTCGGCATCAAAAAGAATGAGCCCATCGGTGCAAAGCTTACCCTGCGAGGAAAAGCGGCTGAGGATTTCCTTGTCATAGCCCTGAAGGCTGCTGGAAATACCTTGAAAAAGAGCCAGTTTGACTTGCAAGGTAACTTCTCTTTCGGCATTGAGGAGCACACCGACTTTCCAGGAATGCGATACGATCCGGATATAGGTATATTCGGCATGGACGTGTCCGTTGCCTTGAAGAGGGCCGGCTATAGGATTGCAATGCGGCGCGTGGCGCAAAAGAAACTTCCCGGCCGGCAGAGGCTGAATAAAGATGACTCTGTAGAGTTCGTCTCAAAGAAGTTCGGCATTGAGATCTTGGAGGCAGCATGAAAAAAGGAAAAAAGGTCTTCGGAAGAGGTTCAAACCCGTGCAAGCGCTGTGGAAATAAAAACGGCCTTATAAGAAAGTACGGGATATATATTTGCCGGCAGTGCTTCCGAGAGATCGCCCCTGAGATGGGTTTTGAAAAATATTCATAGGTGGCTACTATGTTATTGGATCCACTGGCCGATGCCCTGTCCGTAATAAAGAATGCGGAGAGCGTAGGCAAGCCTGAATGCATCATTCATCCCGCCTCCAAGCTCATAGGAAGAGCTTTGAAGGTTATGGCGGATAGAGGATACATAGGCGAGTTCGAATTTGTTGACGACGGAAAGTCGGGAATGTTCCGAGTGAAGCTCCTGGGAAGGATCAACCGATGTGGCGTAATTAAGCCCCGGTTTTCAACCAAGGTGACCGATATGGAGAAATGGGAGAAGCGATTCCTCCCTGCCAGGAACTTCGGTGTTCTGATACTGAGCACCAGTAAGGGAGTCATGGCACATTCTGATGCCAGGTCCCAAACCCTGGGCGGTCAGCTCCTGGCTTACGTATATTAGGTGGTCGCAATGGTCAAAGAGATTGCACGACAGGTAGAGATTCCTGAAGGAGTTGCTGTAACCGTAGACGGAAATACTGTCACGGTTAAGGGACCGAAAGGTGAGGTCCGCAGGCAGCTTTGCTATCCTATGATAGATATCACCAAAGAGGAATCTCAACTGATCGTGAATTCCAGGCTCGATAGAAAGCAGCACCGAGCAATGGTGGGGACACTGGCCGCACACATCAGCAATATGATTGCAGGTGTAAGCCGTGGTTATGAGTACAAGATGAAGGTCGTGTACTCTCACTTTCCCATACAGCTCAAGGAAGCTTCCAACGAGCTCATCATAAACAATTTCCTGGGCGAAAGGAAGTCTCGGTCTGCCAAGATCCTACCGGGCGCTAAGGTCGAGATAGGCAAAGATGAAGTAACGATCACAGGCATCGACAAGGAGCAGGTTGGCCAGACTATGGCCAATATTGAGCAGGCTACCAGGGTGCATGGTTTCGATATCAGGATATTCCAAGACGGAATATACCTGGTGGACAAGAGGTGACGTAGGATGGCAGAGAGGTTGCTGAGAGTTAGAACCCGGCAGAAGTCAAAAAAGCCTGAGTTCAACTTTCATGATTCACATAAAAAGAAGCGGCTGCCCACCAGCTGGCGAAAGCCTCGCGGCCTGCACAACAAACTCCGGCAGCAGATTGCTGCTAAAGGCAAGCTGGTTAGGGTCGGCTATGGTAGCCCCAAGGCAGTTAAGGGATTTCATCCCTGTGGCCTTCCTGAGGTGCTGGTTAATAACGTGGCCGAGCTGCAAAAAGTGCAGGGCTCTGTGGTACGCATAGCATCGGGTGTTGGCATGAAGAAGCGCCTGGAGATGCAGGCAAAAGCGGCTGAGTCTGGCCTCAGGGTGCTAAATCCCAAAGGTGGTGCCTAGAAATGCCGGGCTTAACAACGCAGCGGCGTCTTGCCGCAGCAGAGCTTAAAATCGGCCAGAGCCGGGTCTGGATTAATCCCGATCCAGAGGTGGCAAGCGAGCTTTCCGATGCCATTACTCGAGAGGATATCCGCACTCAAATAGAGGCAGGAAATATCAAGGCCAAGCCCAAGAAGGGAAACAGCCGGGGTAGAATCAATGCCCGAGCAATAAAGCGTGCCTATGGTCACTGCAAAGGAGCGGGGCATAGAAGGGGCGCTAAGGGTGCCCGATGCCCGAGAAAAGAGCAGTGGATGACAAAGATCCGGGCTCTGCGAAAGAAGCTTAAGGAGCTTCGTGAAGGCGGCCAGATAGATCGCCATGCCTACCGTTTGCTTTATCGCAAATCCAAGGGCGGCGAGTACAGAAGTCTGGCGCACATGAACTCTTTCATCAAGGCTAAGGGCCTTGCCAGGAGTGAATAACTTGGCTACTGGACCGAGATATAGAGTCCCCTTCCGAAGAAGAAGAGAGGGCAAGACCAACTATCATGTCAGATATAAGCTGATACTATCGAAGAAACCCCGCGTTGTTGTCAGGAAGAGCAATTCTAACATGTTGCTGCAATTGGTGGTCGCGGAGCAGAAAGGCGATAAAACACTCCTGACGGTTAACTCTAGAGAGCTGCCGGACTATGGATATACCTTTAGCAAGAGCAATATACCTGCGGCCTATCTTACCGGCCTTCTTTTCGGCAAGAAGATGCTGGCACTGGGCATTGATGAAGGTATTGCAGATATTGGTCTGCATGCCTCCACTAAAGGAAACAGAATCTATGCTGCCATTAAAGGCATCGTAGATGCAGGTGTAAATGTGCCCCACGGCGCGGAGATCTTCCCCGATGAGAAGAGGATTTGCGGCGAGCACATAAAGAAACACACGGGTGCAGATATCGTGGCCCAATTCGAGCAGGTTCGAGAGAAGATACTGGGGTGAACTTATGGATCGGAAAAAGAAGCGTGATTTTTACCAGGAAGAGTGGGTCCCCAGGACAAGGCTGGGCAAGCTCGTCTTTGAGGGCCAGGTAACCTCTTTCGATGAGGCAATTGCCTCAGGTCTGCCCATTAAGGAAGCAGGCCTGATAGACGTACTGATACCGGGACTTGAGGATGAAGTTCTGGATATCAACATGGTTCAGAGGATGACGGACTCCGGAAGGAGAGTCAAATTCAGAACCACGGTAATTGTGGGAAACAGAGACGGCTTCATTGGACTTGGCGAAGGAAAGGATGTCCAGGTGGGCAAAGCCATCAAGAAGGGCATCGATAGTGCCAAACGAAATATCATGAAGGTGAACCGGGGCTGCGGTAGCTGGGAATGCGGCTGCGGCCAGGCGCACACGGTGCCTTATCAGGTAATAGGCGAATCAGGAAGTGTCAGGGTAGTACTTATTCCTGCGCCTCGTGGATTAGGCATCGCAGCAGGCGACACATCCAAGAAGGTTATGGACATGGCAGGCATCAAGGATGTGTGGACAAGAACGGCAGGCTCGACCAGGACGACTATCAATTTCGCCAAGGCCACCTACAATGCACTCATTAATACCGTAACTGTGAGGGCTTGAAGATGTTTGCCATAGTGAGATTGAGAGGCGAGTTGAACCTTCGGCCAGGGATCAAGTCCACACTAGCGATGCTGCATATCAACAGAGTCAACCATTGCATCGTCGTCAAAGAAGATGCGCATTACCGGGGCATGATCCAGAAGGTAAAGGACTATGTGGCCTGGGGCAAGATAGACGATGACACGCTGGCCCTGCTTCTTGAGAAGCGGGGACGGCTGAGTGCTAACCGGCGGCTGACAGAGCAGTTCTTGAAGGAGAATACACCCTATAGCTCCTTCAAGGAATTGGCCAGCGCCGTCACTTCCGGTAGAGCAAGCCTGAAG
The DNA here is from genome assembly GCA_964506745.1 of uncultured Methanotrichaceae archaeon. Taxonomy (GTDB): domain Archaea; phylum Halobacteriota; class Methanosarcinia; order Methanotrichales; family Methanotrichaceae; genus Methanothrix. The sequence goes on from CAZDLZ010000018.1 coordinate 37,356, forward strand.
GATCTGGAAATCAAGCCCATATTCAGGCTCCATCCGGCCCGCAAGGGTTTAAAGACCATCAAGAAGACCGCGCAACAAGGCGGAGATCTGGGCTTTCGCACGGATTTGGCGGATCTTATCAAGAGGATGAGGTAAGAAACCATGGTTAGACCAAATACGAAAGATAAGAGGGGGCATAGAACCTATCACGGTAAGCACAAGAATGCGCGCGGAGGCGGGTCTCGCGGCGGCCGTGGAGATTCTGGGAAGTGCAAACACCACTTCATGCGCTCTATGCTTCTCGGAACAGAGATGGGCAAGCACGGATTCGTTAAGCTGCCTCTCTCCGTGGAGCTCGAGGTGGTCAACGTGGACGTGCTGGACCAGATGGCAGGCCCGGATGGCAAGATTGAGCTTTCCGAGATGAAGGTGCTGGGTCGCGGCAAAGTAACCAGAACGCTTAACGTTAGCGCGGCTGGCTTCACTGCGACGGCGAAGAGCAAAATCGAGGCTGCTGGTGGTCAGGCAGTAGTAGTATGAACCAGCAGAGTTTCTTTTATGCGATAGAGCCCTTTGTGCGCCGGCTCCCTGCGGTGGAGCGGCCCACCGGGCACGTCCATTTTAAGAGAAAGCTAAGCTGGACTTTAGCCATACTGATTCTCTACTTTGTCCTGGGAAACATACCCCTCTTCGGGCTTTCCGCAGCATCCATTGATATATTCAGTTCTTATCGTGCCTTCTTTGCCGGATCCTTCGGCACGCTGATGCTCCTTGGCATAGGTCCAATCGTCACTGCATCCATCGTATTGCAGCTTCTCGTGGGTGCTCAGATCATCAAGCTCAATCTGAGCGAACCTCGTGATCAGGCTATTTATCAAGGCACACAGAAGGCCCTGGTATTTGTGATGGTCGCAGTTGAAGCTCTGCCGCAGGTGCTGGGCGGCTATCTGCTTCCGGATGCTGGCTTGGCCAGTACGCTGGGCACCTCCCTGGGCATGATATCATTATTGATCTTTATTCAGGTCTTCATAGGCGGATCGCTCATCGTTTATATGGATGAGGTAGTCTCAAAATGGGGCGTCGGCTCGGGTGTGGGGCTCTTTATCGTAGCAGGAATAAGCCAGCAGTTGGTTACGGGCATAATCAATCCGGCAACCGGTGATGCTGGGCTTCCGGTGGGCATCATACCCAAATGGATCGATATCATCCGGCTGCAGCTGATCGGTTTCGATACTCTCTTCACTTCGGAAGGGATGAGATTCATCCTGGTCACGGGCGGAATTCTGGCGCTCATATCTACTATAGCGATCATCTTGCTGGTCGTTTTGGTTGAATCCACAAGAATAGAGATCCCTCTGGCCCATAGCCGCGTTAGGGGTGCACGGGGACGTTTCCCTGTCAAGCTGGTCTATGCCTCAGTTCTTCCCATGATCCTGGTGCGGGCCATTCAGGCCAACATCGAGATGATAGGCGCATTGCTGGCGGGTAAGATCGGGACAGTAACAACGGCAACAGTAACCGGTCAGGGAGTGACCACTATTTATACCGGCTACTCCAGCATTCTGGGAAACTTTATCTCAGAAGCTAAAATAAATTCCGCTACGGGCGCTGCCATGAGCGGCTCATCGCCTCAACCGATATCAGGCCTGATGTACTATCTATCAGCTCTGCGAGGCCCCAGTGACTGGATGCCGGGAATGGTGCAGACCACACCCGGTATGACGGAATTGGGATTCACAGCTCTGGCTGGCTGGCAGTTATTTCTGCATGTGATTGTGGACGCTTCCTTCCTGATCATTGGCGGCATTATCTTCGCCATCTTCTGGATTGAGACCACGGGCATGGGCCCCAAGAGCGTGGCTGCCAAGATTCATAACTCCGGCCTGCAGGTTCCGGGCTATAGAAGAAACCCGGCCTCCATTGAGAGGCTGATGGAGAGGTATATCCCCAAGGTGACTGTGATTGGCGGTGTGATCATTGGCGTTTTAACTTTGATCGCCAGCCTTTTGGGCACACTGGGAGGAGCTGGCGGCACGGGGCTGCTTCTGGCTGTGAGCATCGTCTATCGGCTCTATGAGCAGGTAGCCAGCGAGCAGATTCAGGAGATGTACCCCATGATGCAGAAGTTCTTCGGAGCGTCGGCATGAATGAAAAGCTGACCAAGTCCCTGGACAAAGCCGCCATGGCGGTGGGCTTTGTCCTCTTTTTTGGGGTAATGATCAGCACTGAACTGAGAACCGGCCTGGGAGAGGCTGCCGGTTATCTGCTGGGATGGCTTCCCGACATTTTGCCTTTCCATGTGGTGCTCTTCATTTTGGCGGCCATCACAGGCCTGTACGCCAGCCTGATTCAGAAGTATACCATGGACTGGGAGTATTTGCGCAGTTCCCAAGAGAAGATGAAGACGCTGCAAAGAAGAATGAAAGAAGCGCAGCTATCTGGAGATCAGTCTAAAATTCAAGCCATGCAAAACGAGCAGATGAAGATGGTCTCAGATCAGGGCAAGATGATGCAGATGCAGTTTAAGCCCATGCTCTATATCGGTATTGTCTCCATACCGCTCTTCATGTGGGCATACAGTTTCATATCTGCTAACCCAGAATTGACCATGACCTTTCCTTTCTGGGGGACGCATCCCATCAATGCCACCGTCTTGGGGCCGATCCTTTACTGGTTCTACTGGTACTTTGTCTGCTCATTGCCTGTATCGCAGATCATCCGTAAGGCTCTGGACATTGGGAGCATGAGCTAGAGATGATAGTAACCATCAGCGGTGCTCCGGGAACGGGCACTTCAACTCTTGCTCGCGCCCTCTCCTTGCAGCTCAAACTACGATGGGTTAACTCGGGGGATCTGTTTCGCAAGATAGCAGGCGAGAAGAATATCTCCGTTCGGGAGTTGAACCGTCTTGCCGAGAAGGGACCTGAGATCGATTATCTCATTGACGATGCTCAGAAGGTTCTGGCAAAAGATGGAGGCGGCATCTTTGAGGGTAGGCTCTCCGGGCATCTGCTGCCTGCTGATTTGAAGGTCATTTTAAAGGCTGATTTGCGCACAAGGGCCGAGCGCATCGCTAAACGTGAATCAAAGCTGACCGAGGATGCCATGCATGAAACACGTGCTCGGGAGGAGAGTGAGGGGCGGCGGTATAAGATGTACTACAACATTGATATCAACGACTTATCTGCTTATGATCTGGTAGTGGATAGCGGTAAATTTGATGAAGCAGCCACGCAGGCAATTGTGCTGGCGGCAGTGAGAGGCTGTACGTGCCTGTAATTCATCGTGCTGAGAGGCCTGAGGCTTCTCTGAAGAAATCTGATCGCAGATCTGCGCCTGCTTTTGCCAGCTTGCCTGCTATCCAGTCTTCATCAACAACTTATCCTCAAATTCTTCCATCCGACACTGTTCGGTCCGTGCTGGTAAAGCGAAGCGGCAAGACCAATGCTGCCTATGGCATCCCGCCTGAAAAGCGCAGTCTCAAGATGCACATGTCTTTGGGAGCCATCAATCTCGACAAGACCTCAGGGCCGACCAGCCATGAGATAGCCGCCTGGGTAAAACGCATTTTAGAAGTAGAGAAAGCAGGCCACAGCGGCACGCTGGACCCCAAAGTTACAGGTATTCTGCCCGTTCTCCTGGGAGATGCGACGAGGATTATGGATACCCTTCTCCTGGCAGGAAAAGAGTACGTCTGCCTCATGCGCGTACATAAGCCGCAACCCAAAAAGCGCCTCTTCGATGTATGCAAAGAATTCATGGGCCCCATCTTCCAAAAGCCGCCCTTGAAGAGCTCAGTTGTAAAGGAGCTACGCATTCGCACTATTTATTATCTGGATGTCCTGGAGATTGAAGAGCAACGCGTGCTCATGCGCGTGGGCTGCCAGGCAGGCACCTATATTCGCAAGCTCTGCTTTGATATTGGTCTCGCTTTAGGCACGGGTGCTAACATGGAGGAGCTGCGCCGCACCCGCGCCGGTCCCTTCCGGGAGGATGAGACGCTGGTCACGCTGCATCAACTCATGGACGCCTACATGACATGGAGGGAGACGGGCGATGAAACTGGCCTTCGCCGCGTCATTTTGCCAGTGGAGGCGGCATTGCGGCATCTGCCCAGGTTGGTCATAGCCGATAATGCCGTGGATGCCATTTGCCATGGCGCGCCCCTGGCCCTGCCCGGTCTCCTTCGCCTGGAGACTGATATAAACAAGGGCGACATCGTTGCCCTCTTTACCCTGAAAGGAGAAGCAGTGGGCATTGGCCGGGCCAATATGAACAGCCGGGAATTGCTCGATGGCAAGACGGGTATTGCCGTTCTGACCGAAAGGGTAATAATGGAGCCGGGCACGTATCCCAAGGCGTGGAAGCTGACCGAAAGAGACGCTTCCAGGGCGGCGAAAATAGCTGCCAAGCGCTAAAACCTGAAAATCAAAATCTGTGCCGAGGTCGTCTAGCGGTAGGGCGCCAGCCTGGAGTGAGTTCTCCTGGATAGCTGGTGATCCGCAAGGGTCTCGTGAGTTCGAATCTCACCCTCGGCGCTTTCTTACAAATAATAAATATAAAAAATCCCGTTTTTCGAAAAAGAATCTTAATAAAGCCGCAGGAGAAGGAAGCAGCATGGCTATGGGACCCTTGCAAGAGTTGATCGCTGCTGCGCGCGGTGAAATAGAGGTAGATCTCCTTCTGGCGGGCGGCGATGTCGCCAATGTTCTCTCCGGCGAGGTATACCAGGCGGATGTGGCGATTCATAAAGGCCAGATAGCAGGTTTCGATTGCTGCAGCGCAGCCCAGGTTCTGGATGTGAGCGGCAAGATTCTCGCTCCGGGTTTTATCGACAGCCACGTTCACATTGAGAGCGCCATGGTCACTGTGCCCGAGTTTGCGCGTGCCGTCGTGCCCAGGGGCACTACCACAGTGGTCGCCGATCCGCATGAAATTGCCAATGTTTGGGGCGGGGCAGGCATTGCATACATGTTGCAGTCCTCAAGAGATCTTCCCCTGAACGTCTTTATGATGCTCCCCTCTTGTGTTCCAGCCACCAATCTGGAGAGTGCGGGAGCATCCCTGGATGCTGACGCGCTGGCCGGACTGATCCAGGAAGAGAGAGTCCTGGGCCTGGCCGAGGTCATGAACTATCCAGGAGTCATCTTCCGCGATCCGGAAATGATGAAGAAGCTGGCTCTGGCAAAAGGAAAGATCATAGAAGGGCATGCCCCCTGCCTCACAGGGCGCGATCTGTCTGCCTACATCTCTGCCGGCATAAGATCCGACCACGAGTGCACATCAATTGATGAAGCCCGAGAGAAGCTGCGCTCCGGCATGTACATCATGCTGCGGGAAGGAAGCGCTGCGAAAAACTTGCTCGATCTCTTGCCGCTGGTCACCCCTCTAAACGCCCGGCAGTTCCTTTTCGTCTCGGACGACCGGCATCCTGCAGACATCCTCAGTGAAGGGCATATCGACTTCATGGTGAAGACATCCATCGAACAGGGCCTCGACCCCATCATCGCCCTGCAGATTGCGAGCCTCAACGCCGCCCAGTGCTTCTGCCTGCGGGATTTAGGCGCCATCGCCCCAGGCTACAGAGCGGACATCGTCGTCTTGGATGAACTGGCGCATCCTCGCGTTGTCAGGGTTATCAAGGACGGAAAAGTGGTGGCGGAGGAAGGCGACCTCATCTTCCGGCTTGCCGCTCCTGTCAAGGCCGGGCATAAGTCGATGAAGATTGGTCCCATCGGTCCGCGATCGTATGAGATCATGGCCGAGGGGGGGCCAGCCAGGGTTATTGGCGTTGTTCCCCACCAGATTATCACCAGGTCCCTGCAGCTCTTGCCCAAAATTCTGGACGGAAAGGTCGTCTCCGACACAGACCGGGACATCCTGAAGATATGTGTAGTGGAGAGGCACAAAGCCACGGGCAACGTAGGCCGGGCCCTGGTGCAGGGCTTTGGCCTGCAACGCGGTGCCATCGCCACCTCAGTGGCCCATGACTCGCACAATATCGTCGTTGTCGGAGCGGCAGATGAGGAGATGCATGCTGCTGTTTTAGCCGTCAAGCAGATGGGCGGCGGGCTGGTGGCTGTGGCAAAGGGAAAGGTGCTGGCAAGCCTGCCTCTGCCTGTGGCCGGGCTGCTCTCGGAAGGTTACATTCGGGTTGTGGCGGAGGGGATAGCAGAGTGCATCGATGCCGCTCACAAGCTGGGATGCAAGCTGGAGGACCCCTTCATGACGCTCTCCTTTCTCTGCCTGCCGGTGATCCCGGAGCTGAAGCTCACGGATAAGGGGCTGGTGAATGTGAGGGAGTTTAGGCTGGTGGAGATGTTTGGGAAGGAATGATGAAAGATATAGGCGGAATGACTTGTTGTGAGCTACAGTTAGTATTGAGGAATGAGTAACCTTTATATTGCAATGTTGGTAATATACCAATGGATTAGCAAATTACTGAGGAGAATACCAGATAAATATGGGCAATAGCGTGGATCTTGACGAAGTGGATCGGATAATTCTTCGCAGTCTTCGGGAGAATGCACGCATGAGCCTGCAAGAGGTGTCGAGAAAATCCGGCATCTCCGATGCGACCATACAGTTCCGCCTCAAACGCATGAAGGCCAATGGAGTCATAGAGCGGTTCACAGTTATGGCCAATCCGGCAGCTACAGGCTATGCAGTGACTGCAATTATGCTAGTGCAGACCGATAATGAAAGACACGATCAGGCCGTCAGTGCTTTAGTGAATATCCCGGAGATCACTGAAGTTTATGGGATTCTGGGTGAGTACGACCTCTTCCTCAAAGTCTGGTCCAAAAGCCTTGATGAGCTGAATACCCTCATAAACGACCACATAAGATCGATTGAAGGCATTGAAGACCTGCATGAGATTGTAGTTGTGGATCGGGCAAAAGAGGAGACATCTCCGGTTTAGGGGTTGAAATGGCCACATTCAGGAGCATTACGGAGAAGGCAAAGGGGTTGGGTCCACTGCGGGCAAACAACCCTATCCAGAGCACTGGAAGAGATATCTTAGAACTCGCTGCCCACCCGCTGCCTATGGCAAGCGAAAAGCCCCTGGAACGGCCAAAGATCACTATAATTGATTATGATGAAAAGCATTATCTCGAGACAGAGGCCAAAGAAGTGGAGGATTGTTTCAGGTTCAAGGATATGCCCACTGTAACCTGGATAAACATTGACGGCCTTCATCAGATGGATGTCTTGGAGAAACTCGGCTCATGCTATGGAATTCATCCGCTAGTACTGGAAGATATTTTGACGGATCAGCGTCCCAAAATTGAGGATTATGATGATTACATATTCATAGTGCTCAAGATGCTCTACTACGACGTAGAGAGTGATAAAAAAGCAGATGTCGAAGAGGATGAAGATGATGAAGACGGCCTGGGAGATACTAACCTGGATGTGGATCAGGTCAGCATGATCCTGGGGCCAAATTTTATAATATCATTCAAAGAAAAAGAGGTTGATGTTTTCAATCCCCTGCGAGACCGGCTGCGCACAGCCAAAGGCAGAATTAGAAAGCAAGGTGCAGACTACCTGGCCTATTCCATGATTGACGCCATCGTGGACCACTATTTTTTGATCATGGAGAAGCTGGGGGAACGGTTCGAGGATCTGGAAGATGCGGTGGTGTCCGACCCTGAGCCCGGCATTCTTCCAATCATCTACAATCTAAAGAGAGATATGCTTTTCCTGCGAAAATCCGTCTGGCCTTTGCGAGAGGCCATCAGCAAGATGCAGAGGAGTGATTCGCCCCTTGTCTCGGAAGCGATCAAAATCTACCTGAGAGATGTTTACGACCACACCATCCAGGTGATCGAGAACATAGAGACCTTCCGCGATATGTCTGCCTCTCTGCTGGAAACATACCTCTCCAGCCTGAGCAACAAACTTAACGAGGTGATCAAGCTCCTGACCATCATCTCTACAATATTCATTCCCCTCACCTTCCTGGCGGGGCTGTATGGAATGAACTTCAGGTTCATGCCGGAACTGGACTCTCCTTTGGGCTACCCGGCTGTTTTGATATTGATGCTGATGGTAGTAGTGGTAATGATGGCCTATTTCCGCAAGAAGGAATGGATTTGATTAAGCCTTTCCGCCCAGGATCTTTTCGTAGCGTTGCACAATCCTCTCCAGAATATCCATGTCATAGGACTGGTGCACAGGTACCAGGATATCAGCCTGTGTTCCCGCTGAATCGGGCGCAACCGTTAGGCCGTCCTCCTGCACGGTCAGGCGCAGGTCGCGGGCCATCTCCTCAATCATGGGTGTAAGAGGGTTGATTGCCCGAGCGCTTTTGGCCCTTTGCCGAAATCTTTTGAGCAGCGAATCAACCTCTACCGCCAGAGGCTCAACGTCCCCGCAGCCCGACTCCTGGCAGATTCTTTCGGCGCTCTCCTTGAGCTGGGAGAGCGTGCGTACTCCCGCCTCCAGTATCTGGCCTCTGTATTTTTGCTTGACCCGTTCTGCGTAGCCCGGAGCAAGCACGAGAAGCTCTATCTCTTTTAGGCGCTCAAGATCCTCCGCCTCGGGTTTATAGGGATTTACTACTATGTAGTCCAGGGCAAGACGGAGAGCCAGGCTCTCGTACATAGGTGAGACTCCAACTAGCCTCTTGTCCTTGAGAAGGGCTCTTCTGATGGCCTGGGGATTTGCAGAGCTGATGCCGAAGTAATCAGCAAAGCCGCTCGTGGTGGTGAGAAGCTTGGTGCGGCTGAACTTTTCAGCCTTGATGAGGCCCCTTTCCTCGAGCTCTTTCACATGATCGTAGCTCTTGTTACCCCGGATCTCAACCAGAACGCTCTGCTTGATGGGCTGCTTGTAAGCGATGATAGCCAGTGTCCTGATAAGCGGAGCCTCGATCTCTTTGGGGGCAAAGGAGAGGACCCGTCCCGCCAGGCCGAAGCGAACCTGCATGGAATAGCCCTCGCCGATGCTCTTGATCTCCAGCCCTGAGTCGCGGGCGGCGTACTCCGCTGCCAGGTCCTCCGCCAGGGCCCTTGCTCGCTCCTCGGATAGCCCGGAGAGATTGGCAAGCTCTCGTGGTGTTAGGGTTCTTCCCGAGGCGAAGAGGGCGGCTTCGATGACGGCTTTGGCATAGGAATCTGCGGTCAAGACAATCCTTGAAGCGATGTCCATCAAGAGGGTTTAAGGTTACGCTAGGCGAGGCGCTGCCTGGCTGATCAGTACCAAAAAAAGTGAATCTAGCCCCTTTTCGCCAGCTCTCCGGCAAACTTGAGATAATTGCAGGCAGGGCTTCCCACAGGAATGATATTGCCCTGCACACTGCCGTCTTCGATCACCAGTTCGGCCACAGAGGGCGCAGACATGCGGGGTAGCGTTGTGCTGCCCGGACAGATGAGCAGAAGCTTTCCTTTCTCGATTAGAGGACGGTGGATGTGCCCGAAGACCAAAACCTGTACATCCATCTCCCTGGCCATCATCTCTGCTCCTACCAGGTCGGAGCCATGTGAGGCCATGTGCACCAGGCCGATTCTGATGGCCTCCACCTCGATCACTCTTCTTTCCGGCAATAACCTCTTCAGCTCGATGCAGTCCGAGTTTCCATGTACGGCCTCCAGTCGGCCCAGGGCCGCAAGGGCGGCGTGGCACTTCACTGAAACGAAATCTCCGGCGTGAAGGATGATGTCGGCATTCTTGGCAAGCGCAGTAACGGCTGGTGGGAGCGTCTCACTTTCTAGATGAGTGTCTGATAAAGCAATTATTCGGGTCATCATTGCATCCTGATTCTGTCGTTCTGGACAGAAATAATAGTAATTCAGCAGCTTTCGCTCCAGTTAAAGCTAAAAAAGATGTTAGGTGAGCATGGCAGCGATCTGTATTTCCCGAGAGCTCGCGCATCTGAGTACA